>NZ_JBJDPY010000007.1:42332-363327 GCF_044903205.1 Streptomyces sp. NPDC029674 | reverse complement strand
GCCCTTGGCGGCCCCGGGGGGGTTCGCCGGGCCCTCCCGGGGCCGGGGGTTGTGCGGGCCGGGAAGGGAGGCTCACTTTCCCTGGTGGGGGGCCCGCGCCACGGCGCGGGCCCCTCTCACGGACATCGGGGACACCAGTGGTCCCTCAGGCCTCCACGGCCGTCCTGGTGCGCAGCAGGGCGGCCAGGGCCGCCGCGAACTCCACCGGATCGACGGGCAGGGTCACCGCGGCCTCCGCCCGGCTCCAGGTGGCCAGCCAGGCGTCCTGCGGGCGCCCGATGAGCAGCAGCACGGGCGGCGACTGGAAGACCTCGTCCTTGATCTGACGGCAGACGCCCATGCCGCCGGGCGCCGACTCGCCGTCGAGGACACAGACGTCGATGCCGCCCCGGTCGAGCTCCTTGATGACCGCGTGCGGCGTCGCGCACTCGACGAACTCGACCTGGGGGACGTCGGTGGCAGGCCGGCGGCCGGTGGCCAACCGGACTTGCTCGCGGGTGCTCGCGTTGTCGCTGTAGACCAGCACCGTGGCGGTCGGCTGCATTGTTCCTCCGATACTCGGGAACCGATGCGCGGATGCTACTCCTCCCGACACCCCGTCAACACCGGTTCGGAGAGGCCTCCGATGGGCCATCCGGGCAGGACACAGACCGTAGACACTCCGAACGGCACCCCCCGGGGTGAGGGCGGGATAAGCGACCGACATAATGTCGGTCGTGGCGACAGCAACGACAGTAGATACCGGGCACGCGCACCCGCCGGTCAATCGACCGAACCTCACCAGCGTCGGAACCATCATCTGGTTGAGTTCCGAGCTGATGTTCTTCGCGGCCCTCTTCGCGATGTACTTCACCCTGCGATCGGTGACAGGTCCTGATCACTGGAAGGAAATGGCTTCGGCCCTGAACTTCCCGTTCTCGGCGACGAACACCACGATCCTGGTGCTCTCCTCACTCACCTGTCAGCTGGGCGTGTTCGCAGCTGAACGCGGTGATGTGAAGAAGCTCCGGATGTGGTTCATCGTCACCTTCATCATGGGTGCGATCTTCATCGGCGGTCAGGTGTACGAATACACCGAGCTGGTCAAGCACGAGGGCCTCTCGCTCTCGTCCGACCCGTACGGCTCGGTCTTCTACCTGACCACCGGCTTCCACGGACTGCATGTGACGGGCGGCCTGATCGCCTTCCTGCTGGTCCTCGGGCGCACCTATGCGGCCAGGAGGTTCACCCACGAGCAGGCGACCGCAGCCATCGTCGTGTCCTACTACTGGCACTTCGTCGATGTGGTCTGGATCGGCCTCTTCGCCACGATCTACATGATCAAGTAAGCGGAGGTCGCTCACGCGACGTATCCGAAACATTCCAGAAGCATCGACGCAGAAGATCCTGACACCGGGGTAATCCGTGAAAAAGCTCTCCGCACGACGACGCCATCCGCTGGCGGCGGTCGTCGTCCTACTCCTCGCGCTGGCGGCCACCGGGGGGCTGTACGCCGCGTTCGCGCCGGCGGACAAGGCGCAGGCCGATGACACCGCCCAGTCCCTCGCCATCGACGAGGGCAAGAAGCTCTACGCCGTGGGCTGCTCCAGCTGCCACGGAACCGGCGGTCAGGGCTCCTCCGACGGTCCGAGCCTGGTGGGCGTGGGCGCCGCCGCTGTCGACTTCCAGGTCGGCACCGGCCGTATGCCGCTCCAGCAGCCGGGTGCCCAGGCGCCCAAGAAGAAGGTCATCTACAACCAGGCCCAGATCGACCAGCTGGCGGCGTACATCTCGTCGCTGGGTGCCGGTCCTTCGGTCCCGACCGAGAAGCAGTACAGCCCGGACGGAGCTGACATCGCCAAGGGCGGTGAGCTGTTCCGCACCAACTGTGCCCAGTGCCACAACTTCACCGGTGAAGGTGGCGCGCTGACGCACGGCAAGTTCGCGCCGTCGCTCGAAGGTGTCTCCCCGAAGCACATCTACGAGGCCATGCAGACCGGCCCGCAGAACATGCCGTCCTTCCCCGACACCACGATGCCGGAGAAGAACAAGAAGGACATCATCGCGTACCTCGACGCGGTCAACGGTGAGAAGACCGAGAGCCCTGGCGGTCTCAAGCTGGGTGGTCTGGGTCCGGTCAGTGAAGGCCTCTTCGGCTGGATCTTCGGTCTCGGCTCGCTGATCGCGGTCGCCGTGTGGGTCGCCGCTCGGACCGCAAAGGCCAAGAAGTCATGAGTAGCCAAGAGATTCCAGAAGAGAACCTGCCGACCAAGCAGGAGACCGAGCACGGCTCGGTGGCGACCACGGACGACAACCCGTTCGCCGACCCGGGGCTGCCGCCCCACGAGCACCGCGTCCAGGACATCGACGAGCGGGCCGCCCGGCGGTCCGAGCGTGCCGTGGCGTTCATGTTCATGCTGTCGATGGTCGCGACGGTCGGCTTCATCGCCTCGTACGTGGCGATCCCGGCCGACAAGAGCGTCTTCATCTGGCCGATGGGGCACATCAGCGGCCTGAACTTCGCCCTGGGCACGACCCTCGGCCTGGCGCTGTTCTTCATCGGCGCGGGCGCGGTCCACTGGGCCCGCACCCTGATGTCCGACGTGGAGATCGCCGACGAGCGGCACGACATCGCGGCGACGCCCGACGTCCGTGCCAAGGTCATGGCGGACTTCAAGCAGGGCGCCGAGGAGTCGGGTTTCGGTCGGCGCAAGCTGATCCGCAACACGATGTTCGGCGCGCTGGCCCTGGTGCCGCTCTCCGGTGTCGTCCTGCTGCGTGACCTCGGTCCGCTGCCCGAGGACAAGCTCCGGCACACCAAGTGGGCCAAGGGCAAGATGCTCCTCAACATGAACACCAACGAGCCGCTGCGTCCCGCGGACGTGCAGGTCGGGTCGCTGACCTTCGCGATGCCCGAGGGCATGTCGGAGCACGACCACGACTTCCAGACCCAGATCGCCAAGGCCGCCCTGATGATCGTCCGGATTCAGCCGGAGAACATCAAGGACAAGCGCGAGCTGGAGTGGTCGCACGAAGGCATCGTGGCGTACTCCAAGATCTGCACCCACGTGGGCTGCCCGATCTCCCTGTACGAGCAGCAGACGCACCACGTCCTCTGCCCGTGCCACCAGTCCACCTTCGATCTCTCCGACGGTGCCCGAGTCATCTTCGGCCCGGCTGGTCACGCCCTGCCGCAGCTGCGCATCGGCGTGAACGAAAAGGGCTACCTCGAGGCGCTCGGCGACTTCGAAGAGCCCGTCGGTCCTGCCTTCTGGGAGCGCGGATGAGCACCACCACCAATTCCTCCAACGAACAGCGCAAGCAAGCGCCCGCCGGTGAGCGCGTCGCCGACTGGGCAGACGGCCGGCTGGGGATCTACTCCCTCGCCAAGGCCAACATGCGCAAGGTCTTTCCGGACCACTGGTCCTTCATGCTCGGCGAGATCTGCCTGTACAGCTTCATCATCATCATCCTCACGGGTGTGTACCTGACGCTGTTCTTCCACCCGTCGATGAACGAGGTGGAGTACCACGGCAGCTACATCCCGCTGCAGGGTCAGCTGATGTCCGAGGCGTTCAACTCGACCATGCACATCTCCTTCGATGTGCGCGGTGGTCTGCTCATCCGGCAGATCCACCACTGGGCGGCGCTGATCTTCCTCGCCGGCATGTTCGTGCACATGATGCGCGTGTTCTTCACGGGCGCCTTCCGCAAGCCGCGTGAGGTCAACTGGGTCTTCGGCTTCCTGCTGTTCTTCCTCGGCATGTTCACCGGCTTCACCGGTTACTCGCTCCCGGACGACCTGCTCTCCGGCACCGGTGTCCGCTTCATGCAGGGCGCCATCCTGGCGGTGCCGGTCATCGGTACCTACCTGTCGATGTTCCTGTTCGGCGGGGAGTTCCCCGGCGGCGACTTTGTGGCCCGGTTCTACTCGGTGCACATCCTGCTGCTGCCGGGCATCATGCTGGGCCTGATGGTGGCGCACCTGATCCTGGTGTTCTTCCACAAGCACACGCAGTTCGCGGGCCCCGGCAAGACCAACAAGAACGTCGTCGGCATGCCGCTGCTGCCGGTCTACATGGCCAAGGCCGGAGGCTTCTTTTTCCTGGTCTTCGGTGTCATCGCGGTCATCGCGGCGATCGCCTCGATCAACCCGATCTGGGCCATCGGCCCGTACCGCCCGGACCAGGTGTCCACCGGCGCCCAGCCCGACTGGTACATGGGCTTCGCCGAGGGTCTGATCCGTGTGATGCCGGGCTGGGAGATCAACCTCTGGGGTCACACGCTCGTCCTGGGTGTGTTCATCCCGCTGATGATCTTCCCGCTGGTCCTCGCGGCGATCGCGGTCTACCCGTTCATCGAGTCGTGGGTCACCGGCGACAAGCGCGAGCACCACATCCTGGACCGCCCGCGCAACGCCCCGACCCGTACGGCCTTCGGTGTCGCGTGGATCACGGCGTACATGATCATGCTGGTCGGTGGTGGCAACGACCTGTGGGCCACCCACTTCCACCTGTCGCTGAACGCGATCACCTGGTTCGTCCGCATCGGTTTCTTCGTCGGACCGGTCATCGCCTTCATCGTGACCAAGCGGATCTGCCTGGGCCTCCAGCGGCGCGACAGGGACAAGGTGCTGCACGGCCGCGAGTCGGGCATCATCAAGCGCCTGCCGCACGGTGAGTTCATCGAGGTGCACGAGCCGCTCAGCAAGGACCAGCTGCACACGCTGACCGCGCACGAGCAGTACAAGCCGCTCGAGCTCGGCCCGACGGTCGACGAGAACGGTGTCGAGCGCAAGCCGTCCGGTTCGCAGAAGCTCCGGGCCAAGCTCTCCAAGGGCTACTACGGGGAAGAGGGTCAGATCCCCAAGCCCACCGCTGACGAGTACAAGGAGATCACGAGCGGCCACGGCCACCACTGATCAACCGTAGCTCCGCCACGGTAAGAGCCCCGTCCATTGCATGGACGGGGCTCTTTGCCGTCCCCGACGCTGGATAGGGTGGTCCCACCCCGAGCAGTCGGGTTGTTTCCCACATACGCATACGCAGACGAACACCCAGGAGCGGCTATGAACGCTGTGACCCCCGCAGGAGGCGACACCGCGGCGGGCCGTTCCTGGCCCGACGTGCTGAACGGCCTGCTCGACGGCCGTGACCAGAGCGCCGACGACACCGCCTGGGCCATGGACCGCATCATGCGGGGCGAGGCCACCGACGCGCAGATCGCGGGCTTCGTGGTCGCGCTGCGGGCCAAGGGCGAGACCGTCGAGGAGATCTCCGGTCTGGTGCGCGCCATGTACGCGCACGCCAACGTCATCGACGTGCCGGGCCCCAGCGTCGACATCGTGGGCACCGGCGGCGACGGCGCCAAGACCGTCAACATCTCGACCATGTCCGCGATCGTCGTCGCCGGAGCGGGCGCGAAGGTCGTCAAGCACGGCAACCGTGCCGCCTCCAGCGCGTCCGGCGCCTCCGACGTACTGGAGAAGCTCGGCGTCAATCTGGACCTCACGCCGCAGCGGGTGGTCGAGGTCGCCGACGAGGCGGGCATCACGTTCTGCTTCGCCGTGAAGTTCCACCCCGCGCTGCGCCACGCGGGCGCGGCCCGCAGCCAGCTGGGCATCCGGACCGTCTTCAACCTCCTCGGCCCGCTCACCAATCCGGCCAAGGTGCGCGCCCAGGCGGTCGGGGTCGCCGACCCCCGGATGGCCCCCATCGTGGCGGGCGTCTTCGCCGAGCGTGGGCACTCGTCCCTCGTGTTCCGCGGTGACGACGGGCTCGACGAGCTGACGACGACGTCCACCTCCCGGGTCTGGGTGGTGCGGGACGGCGCCGTCCGCGAGGAGGCCTTCGACCCCCGGGACGTCGGGCTCGACCTGGTGCCCGTCGAGGCGCTGCGAGGCGCCGACGCCTCGTACAACGCCGAGGTGGCGCTGCGGCTGCTCGACGGGGAGAGCGGTCCTGTGCGGGACGCGGTGCTGCTGAACTCGGCGGCGGCGCTGGCCGCCCTGACGCCCACCGACGAGCCGCTGGCGGAGCAGATCCGGGCCGGCATGGCGCGGGCGGCGGAGGCGATCGACTCGGGGGCCGCGAAGAAGGCCCTGGAGCGCTGGGTGGCCGCCAGCAACCGCTGAGAGGCCACTCCCGGGTACGACGATGTGACGCAGGGCGCAGTCCGGATTCTGGACTGCGCCTTGCGCGTCGAAGATCGTGTGGCAGGATGCTGCACAGGTCATGAGTGACAGCGACTACGGCCCCGGCCCGCTGTCCGGCAACCCTCCGTCCGTGGCGGGGTGCCCCGGGTGAAGACCAGGTCGTACGCAGCAAGGCGTATGGCAAGCGCGGACCCCTGGACATCGGTGGATGTCACAGCCCTGGGGTCCTGGTCCTCAAGGGAGCAGTCTCGTGAGCAAGCGAATGTGCTAGGGCCTTCCGGCCCCTTTCCGCGCACCCTTTTTCTCTTCATCACTGCACCGCCCCGTCCCTGACGTACGGGCGGCGACGCAGTGAACTCACTTGTCTCTTACGGGAGTTCGCCATGTCTGTTTCCGCTGTTGCCACCGACGCCGCCGTCTGTGCCCCGCTGCCGGTCCTCGGCAGGGACGTCACCGTTCCGCTGGTCACCGGTGGCGAGGTGAGCTACGCCGCGCTCGACTACGCGGCGAGCGCGCCGGCGCTGCAGCGGGTGTGGGACGACGTGGCCGCGTACGCGCCGTACTACGGCAGCGTGCACCGCGGCGCCGGGTACCTGTCGCAGCTCTCCACCGACCTGTTCGAGAACAGCCGGGTCGCCGTCGCCGAGTTCCTCGGCTGCCGCGAGGACGACCAGGTCGTCTTCACCCGCTCCACCACCGACTCGCTGAACCTGCTCGCCGCCGCCCTGCCCGCGGACTGCCAGGTCTTCGTCTTCGAGACCGAGCACCACGCCTCGCTGCTGCCGTGGCGCGACGCCCGGGTGACGTACCTGAACGCGCCGCGTACGCCCGACGAGGCCGTGCAGACCCTGGAGCGGGCGCTGGCCGACCGCGACCCCTACGGGCCCGCCCTGGTGTGCGTGACCGGCGCCTCCAACGTCACCGGCGAGCTGTGGCCGGTGCGCGAGCTGGCCGCCGCCGCGCACGCGCACGGCGCCCGCATCGTGCTGGACGCCGCGCAGCTCGCCCCCCACCACCCGGTCTCCATCGGCGAGTTGGACGTCGACTGGGTCGCCTTCTCCGGGCACAAGCTGTACGCGCCGTTCGGCTCCGGTGTCCTCGCGGGCCGCTCCGACTGGCTGCGGGAGGCCGAGCCGTACCTCGCGGGGGGCGGGGCTTCGCGCAAGGTCGCACGGCGTGCGGACGGCGGCGTGGACGTGGAGTGGCACGACACCGCGGCCCGCCACGAGGCCGGTTCGCCGAACGTCATCGGCGTCTACTCGATCGCCGCCGCCTGCAAGGCGCTCACGGAGGCGGGCTTCGACCAGCTCGTCGCCCGTGAGCAGTACCTGATCGCGAAGGTGCGCGAGGGGCTCGCCGAGGTGCCCGCCGTCCGGGTGCTCTCGCTCTTCGGGGACGACGCGCCGCGCGTGGGCGTCATCTCCTTCGTCGTCGACGGCTGGAACAGCTCGCACTTCGCCGCCGCGCTCTCCGCCGAGTACGGCATCGGCGTACGGGACGGCCTGTTCTGCGCCCACCCGCTGGTGCGCACCCTGCTCGGCAGCGAGCCCGACGAGCCCGGCGAGTGCGGCGCCCCCGAGGCCGCGCCCGGCGAGAAGTCGCTGAACGCCATCCGCGTGAGCTTCGGCGCGGGCACCCCCGACGAGCACGTCGAGCGTTTCGTGCGCGCCGTCAAGGAGCTCGTGTCGGACGGTGCGCGGTGGAACTACCGCACCGAGGACGGGCGTTGCGTGCCGGACACCAGCGCCGCCGTCTGAACCGCGGGCAGCCGGCCGCCGGGCAGCCGGGACCCGAGCTGGATCATCCGTACGGCCCGCTCCGTCGCGTCGGTGAGGAACTCGCCGCCCCGGCCGAGCGCCTCCGTCAGTGAGACCGGGGCGGGCAGGATCGCGCTGTACGCGTCCACGCCCAGCGCGCGGACGGTGTGCGCGCCGTCCCCGATGGTGCCCGCCAGCACCAGGACGGGCCGCCCGGACCGCTTCGCCCGGCGGGCCACCTCGGCGGGGACCTTGCCGCGCGGGGTCTGGTGGTCCAGGGCGCCCTCCGCGGTGATGACCAGGTCGGCGCGGGCCAGCCGGGCGTCCAGGTCGAGCCCTTCGAGCAGCACGTCGAAGCGGGGGAGCAGCGCCGCGCCGAGTGCGGCGAGCCCGGCGCCGAGGCCGCCCGACGCGCCCGTGCCGGGACCGAGGAAGAGGTCCGTGCGGGCCCGCAGGTCGCGGGTGAGGAGGCGCGCCCAGTGCTCCAGGGCGGCCGCCAGCTGGTCGACCTGCTGGGGTGTGGCGCCCTTCTGGGGGCCGAAGACGCGGGCGACGCCGCGCTCGCCGCACAGGACGTTGAAGGGGTTGCAGGCGACGCGGATCTCGGTGTTCCCGAGGCGCGGGTCGAGGCCGCTCGGGTCGATGCGGCTCAGCCGGGCCAACTCCCGTCCGCCGTGCGGCAGTTCCCAGCCGTCCGCGTCGAGGAGGCGGGCGCCGAGGGCCTGGAGAGCGCCCGCGCCGCCGTCCGAGGTGCCGGAGTCGCCGCAGCCGACCAGGACGCGGCGGGCGCCCGCGTCGAGCGCGGCGCGGATCAGCTCCCCGACGCCGTACGTCGTGGTCGCGCCCGGGTCGCGCAGCTCGCGGGGGACCAGCGAGAGCCCCGCCACGGCCGCCATCTCGACGACCGCCGTGCCGTCGGGCAGCAGGGCGAAGTGCGTGCCGATCGGCTGGCCGACGGGCCCGGTCGCGGGCAGCGCGACGAGCCGTCCGCCGCCCGCCGCGGCCAGTGCGCGGGCCGTGCCCTCGCCGCCGTCCACCAGCGGGATCAGATCGGTCTCGGCGTGCGGGACGACGCGGCGTACGCCCGCGGCGATGGCCTCGGCCGCGGAGCTCGCGGACAGGGACTCCTTGAAGCCGCTGGGGGCGATGGCGAAACGGGTCAGCACGAGGGTCTCCAGAGTGGTTCAAGGGCGGATCAAGGGCGGGGTCAGCGGACGGGGACGCCGAGCAGCGGCCAGAGCGTCACGGCGAAGAGCAGGACGAGCGCGGCGGTCAGCGGTGCCAGGACCGCGGAGAGGCGCAGCAGGTCCCGCGGGGTGTAGGTGGGGGTGCCCGGGATCTCGGCGAAGAGGGTGACGGGCTTCGCGGAGGCGGGCAGCGTGTGGCAGAAGCCGGCCGCGGCCGTGGAGGCGAGCGCGGCGGCGACCGGGTTGACGCCCGCGCCGACGGCCGCCGCGACGACCAGTGGGACCAGGACCGAGGAGCGTGCCGAGCGGGACTGCAGGACGAGGTGGGCGGCCGTGCTGACCGCGACGACCACGGTGAGGAAGAGCCACGGGGGCAGGTCGAGGGGCAGCCCGGACACCAGCCACTTCGCCGCCCCCGAGTCGGCGAGCGCGACGCCCATGGCCATCGTCGCCGCCATGAACAGGAGCAGCGCCCAGGGGACCGTCTTGAGGGCGTCCTTCAGGCCTACGGTGCCGAGGGCGGGGGAGGAGGCCACGACCGCGCCGATCAGGGCGACGACGGCGGGCGGCACCTGGTGGAGCGGTTCGCTGCACCAGAGGACGACGACGGTGGCGAGGAGCAGGGCGCAGCGTGTCTCGGCCGGTTCCCAGGGGCCGGTGACGGGCCGTTCGCTGTGTTCCTGGAGCTGGTCGAGGGTGATGTGGACGGGGCCGCGGCGGTCGGCGCGCCGGGTGGTCGTCAACAGGACGGCCTCCGCTGCCAGATGGGATGACGTGATGGCGAGCGGCAGGCCGAGCAGCAGCCATTGCGTGAAGCCGATCCGCTCGCCGGTCGCCTCCCACAGCACCGACACGGTGATCAGATGTGCTCCCGCACCGATCAGAGTCGCGACCGCGGAGAGAAGGATGACGGTCGGAAAGAGCAGCGCGAGCATCACGACCAGTCGCTTCCGGTCGCCGAGGACCTTGGCGAGCGCGAGGAAGACGGGCAGCGCGAGCGCCGCTCGCCCCGATGTCGCCGGCACCGCGAACGCGGTCACGACCAGCGCCGCGGTCGTCAGATGCGTCAACTGCCGTACGCTGCGCGCCCCGCTGACCAGGAACGTCGCCGCCCGCCCCGAGAGCCCGCTGCGCGCCACGGCGGCCGCGAGCACGAACGCGCAGATCAGCAGCCACACCGTCGCATCGCCAAGGGTGCCGAACAGGGTGTCGCTGCTGATCACGCCGGTCGCGGTGAGCGCGAGCCCGGCGCCGAGCGCGATGTACGTGTCGTCGATCGGCGTGCCGATCCAGGCACAGGTCGCCACGGCGAAGACGGCGAGGGTGAGGCGGGCGTCGCCGTCGAGGCCCGGGAAGTTCCCGGGGACCGCCAGCAGGGCGCAGATGCTGAGCGCCGTGCAGAGGGTCGCGGCCTGCCGCAGGTTCAAGGTCACGCCGTTCAGCGTGGTGCGGCGCCGTGAGCCCTCAATGAGGGGTAGATGAAGGGAACTTCACCGAGCCCGTGCGCCGCCCTTCACCCCGGCAGCCGGTACCCCATCCCGCGCACCGTCTCCACCCGCTCGGAGCCCAGCTTCTTGCGCAGCGCGCGGACGTAGACGTCGACGATGTTCGAGCCCGGGTCGAAGTCGTAACCCCACACGTGGGAGAGGATCTGCTCCCGCGAGAGCACCTGCCCCGGATGGCGCAGGAACAGCTCAAGGAGAACGAACTCACGCGCCGTCAGGTCCACCGTCCGCTCGGCCGAACGCGCCCTGCGGGTCCGCAGGTCCAGCGTCAGCTCCCCGCTGCGCAACACCGTCACCTCGGGCGCCCCGGCCGCCGTGCGCAGCCGCAGCCGCACCCGGGCGAGCAGCTCCTCGAAGCGGAACGGCTTGGTCATCCAGTCGTCGGCGCCGCCCTCCAGACCCGCCACCGTGTCCCGCACCGAGTCCCGCGCGGTCAGCACGATGACGGGCGTGGTCACCCGGGCCTCGCGCAGCCGGCGCAGGACCGTGAAACCGTCCTGGCCCGGCAGCCCGATGTCCAGGACGATCAGGTCGAAGCCGCCGGTCAGGGCGTAGTCGTAAGCACTCTCGCCGTCGCCGACCACGCTGGTCGTGAAGCCGTTGGCGCGCAGGCCCTTCTCGACGAAGGAGGCGATGCGCTCCTCGTCCTCGACGATCAGTATGCGGTTCACTGCCGCTCCGCCCCTTCCGGCTGTCCCTGCGCGAGTACGAGTACGAAGGTGGCGCCGCCGCCCTCCGTGGGGCGCAGCTCGACGCACCCTCCGTGGCCCTCGGCGATGGCCCTGACGATGGCGAGGCCGAGACCCGCCCCGGTGGCGCGGGAGCCGCGCCGCGCGGTGCCGCGGCGGAACCGCTCGAAGATCACCTCGGCGTCCTGCGCCTGCACGCCGGGCCCGCTGTCGGCGACGTACAGCTCGATGCGGCCCGCGCACAGCCGCGAGCCGATGGAGATCCGCTGCCCCGGGACGGTGTGCTGGACCGCGTTCTGCGCCAGCTGCACCATCGCCTGGGTGATGCGCTGCGGGTCCAGGCCGGTCTCGGCGTCGGCGACCTCGGCGAGCCGCCACGCGCGGTCGCCGAGCGCCCGCGCCTTCACGAAGACGTCCGCGGTCAGCTCGGCGAGCTGCACCGGCTCGGGGGTGACGAAGTCGGGGCGCTCGGCCTTGGCGAGGAGCAGCAGGTCCTCGACGATGCGGCTCATCCGGTCCAGCTCCTCCGTCACGATGCGGACGGTCTCCTCGCGTTCGCCCGGCTCGTCGCCCATCAGCTCCAGGTGGCCGCGGACGATGGTGATGGGGGTGCGCAGCTCGTGCCCCGCGTCGTCGACGAACTCGCGCTGCGCGGCGAAGGCCCGCTCAAGACGGTCCAGCATGCCGTTGAACGTCTCGGCGAGGGCCGCGACGTCGTCCCGGCCCTGGACCGGGATGCGCCGGGTCAGGTCCTGCTCGGTGAGCTGCGCCGCGGTCGTGCGCACCAGGCGTACGGGTCTGAGGATGCGGCCCGCGACCGCCCAGCCGATGCCCGTCGTCATCAGGAGCGCGACGCCGGAGATGGCGAGCAGCATGGTGAACACGTCGGCCGCCTTGGCCTGTTCGCGCTCCGGGTGGAAGGCGACCACGAACGCCGCCGCCGGGTGGCCGCCGCCCGCCTCGACCTCCACCTTCGCCCAGCGGACCTCGCCCCGGTCGCGGTGGAGCGTGCCGGTGGCGTCGGGGGAGTCGAAGACCGCCGTCAGCCCGGCGGGGTCCTCGGCCAGCGGGTGGTCGATCCGCGGTTCGCGGGCCTGCTCCTTCTTGGCGGGCACGCTGCCGGTGCGGCCGACCAGGCCGAGGAGTTCCTCGTCGGGGTCGGCGTACTGCCGGGACAGGAAGAGCCGCAGGAGCGGGTCGGGCGCGGTGAACCGCTCACCGGTGTGCGGGTCGACGCCCTCGCGCGCGAGGTTGGTGAACTCGGCGGTCTCCTGGGCCAGGAGCCGGTCGATGCGGTGGTCGACGTCGCGGAGCAGGACCGAGCGGGTGGTGGCGGCCACCGCGGTGAGCGCGACGGTCATCACGACGAGCAGCCACAGCAGGATGCGGACACGAGCGGATATCCAGTGCCGCCGCGGCTCAGCCGTCGTCCCCGGGACCGTCGTCCCCGGGACCGTCGTCCCCGGGACCGTCGTCGCCGGGACCGTCGTCGTTGTCGTCCCGTCCGTCGTCGCTGTCGTCGTTGCCGCTGTCATCGTTCGAGGGATTCTCGCCTGGCCTGTCGCTGGGGTGGTTCTCGCTCACCGGTGGCGGGGACACTCTCTCGTCGCTCGGGGCGGGCCGGGGGGAGGCGGGCTCCGCGGCCGGCGAACCGCTCTCCAGCTCCACCTTGGGCGGGGCCTTGGGCTGCTCGGGGCTGTCCGTCAGGACGTAGCTGGTCGCGGCGATGCCGAGCGGGATCGCCACGACGGCGGCCAGGGCGGCCATGCGGTGGGAGAAGACCATGACAGCGAGGCTGGCCGACGCACCGCACGAGCCGGATGAGGCGCGGATGAAGAAACCCTCATGCGGGCTGATCCGAGGACACGCCCTAGGAGTCGAGGCCGATCGCGAAGGCGGCTTCCAGGTCGTGCTGCGAGTACGTGCGGAACGCCACGTGCGTGTCGGTCGCCTCGACGCCGGGGATCTTGCTGATCCGGCCGGGGATGACGTCCGCCAGGTCGTCGTGGCGCGGCACCCGCACCATCGCGATCAGGTCGTACGTACCGGTCACGGAGAAGACCTCGCTGACCGAGTCGAGCGCGGCGATCGACTCGGCGATCTCCGGAATCCGGTCCACGCTGGTCTTGATGAGCACGATCGCGGTGATCACGGCTGGCTGTCTCCCTCGGTGGCCGGTGCGCTGCCTTGTCCCTGCACTCTAGCTCTCCGCACACTCCACCCCCACGCGAAGACGAAGCCGAGCGAGAAGCCCACCAGGTGCGCCAGATAGGCCACTCCCGTGCCCTTCCCGCCCTGCCCCGCCGCCAGCCACTGCAGCGCCACCCAGAACGGCAGCACCACCCACGCGGGGAAGCGCAGCGGCAGGAAGAAGAGGAACGGGAAGAGGCTGGTGACGCGTGCCGCAGGGAAGAGATACAGGAAAGCGCCGAGGACGGCGGAGATCGCCCCGGACGCTCCCACGAGGGTCTGGGCGGAGCCCGCGTGAGCGGCCGCGTACACGAGGAGGGCGAAGTAACCGCAGCAGACGTAGAAGAGCGCGTACAGGAGGTGCCCCATACGTTCCTCGACCATGACGCCGAACACGTACAGGAACAGCATGTTCCCGAGCAGATGGAGCCAGCTGCCGTGCACGAACAGGGCGGTGAACGGTCCGAGGGCGGCGCGCGGGGCGCCGCTGAACAGTTCGACGGGAACCACGCCCCACCGCTCGAAGTAGAGCTGCTGCGCGCCGAGCAGCCGGTCTCCGGTGCCGTAGGCGGGATTGAAGCCGGAGAGCGGGGAGATGGCGAAGACCGCGCAGCAGACGGCGATCAGTCCGTACGTCACCGGGGCGGACCCTCCCGTGAGCAGCCGGCCCGCCTTCGTACCCCATGCGTGGATCATTGACAGAGCATGACGTAACGCCAGGAAACCGTACAGACCGCCTCGCCGCCGCGGCGTGCCCCTTACAGGCCTTAGGGTTACGGGCAATACGCACCATGCAAACCGAGGGAAAGCAGCCACGATGACGGTTCCCCTGCCGACCGCCACCACCCGGTGGCGCTGCACGCTGTGCGGCAACCTCACGCGTTTCGACGTGACCCGCACCTCCAAGGTCGTCGAGTATGTGCATCTCGACCTGGCCGGAGAGTCGAACGTCGAGGAACGCGAGGTGGTCAGTGAGAGCATCGAGTCGGTGCGCTGCCGCTGGTGCAACGCGGTGGATCAGGTGGAACTCGTGGACAGGCCGGGAACCGGCTCCTGAGGGAGCGGGACCCGCACAGCTAGTGGGGTGACGGATGGTGGAGAGCGCAGGCGGGGAGCCGGACGACGGCGCCGCTGAGGTGCTCGACCGTCCGCTGCCCGACGGGGTACGCCGACGGGTCGTCCAGATCGTCTCGGACGGCTTCGGCGCCCTGACCCTGGCCGAACTGCCTCCTCAGCTGCGGCAGTACGCGCGCTTCACGCCCACCCGGCGTGCCAAGTTCGCGGCCAACGCCATGGCGGCGGCGCTGGAGAACGACACGCTGTTCCGGCAGCGCATCGGCGAACGCCTCAGGGAGGTGCAGCCCGAGCTGGCGGGCGCCCTGGCCGCGGGCTCGCCGCCGCCCGCCGCCGACCCCCTGGACGTCGCGGCCGCGGCGTATGTGCTGCGTCCCGCGGGGTGGGTGAAGCTGGTCACCGCCGCGGGCGAGGAGGCCCAGCGCGCCGACGCCGAGCGGGTCGACGACGAGACCCGCGCCGAGTTGGAGCGGCTGCGTGAGGAGCTCGCCGCCGCCCGCGGCCAGACCCGGGTGGAGACCGAGCGGCTGCGCGCGGAGCTCGAATCGGCCCGCAAGGAAGCCGAGTCGATGCACCGCAAGCTGCGCGGCGCGCTCAGTGACGTGAAGCGCGGCGAGGCCGCGCTGCGCAAGGCCGCCGCCGAGGTCGAGGCCGTGCGCGCCGAAGGCCAGGCGCAGCTGTCCGCCGCCGAGAGCGAGACGCGGCGGCTCAAGGCGCGGCTCGCCGAGACGGAGGCCGCCCTGGAGGCCAGCCGCCGGGCGGCGCGCGAGGGCCGCAGCGTCGAGGACATGCGGCTGCGGCTGCTGCTCGACACGGTCCTCGACGCGGCCCAGGGGCTGCGCCGCGAGCTGGCGCTGCCGCCCGTGTCCGTACGGCCCGCGGAGACCGTGGACGCCGTCGAGCCGGGGCGGATGTCGCCCAAGGACATCGCCGCCCGCGCGCTCTCCGAGAACGACCCGGCGATCCTGGACCAGCTGCTCGCCCTGCCCCAGGCGCACCTGGTCGTCGACGGCTACAACGTCACCAAGACCGGCTATCCGACCATGCCGCTGGACAAGCAGCGGCTGCGGCTGCTCGGTTCGCTCTCGCAGCTGGCGCTCCAGTCGGGCGCCGAGGTCACCTGCGTCTTCGACGGCGCGGAGCTGGCCGCTCCCGTGCTGCTCGCGCCGCCGCGCGGGGTGCGGGTGCTGTTCTCCAAGCCCGGTGTCACCGCGGACGAGTTGATCCGTCAGCTGGTGCGCGCGGAGCCGCCGGGGCGGCCCGTGGTCGTCGTCTCGACCGACCGCGAGGTGGCCGACGGGATCGCGAAGGCGGGGGCGCGGCCGGTGGCTTCGGCGGTGCTCCTGAAGCGGCTTTCGCGCGGCTAAAGGGGCACTCGGCAACTCCTGGGTCGTATGCCCGAATTGGGCGCCCGCCGCACGCGACGTAGCGTCAGAAGATCATTACGGGCTGTGCGTTATCGGTAAAGAATGTTTCCCGCGACCGATTTTTTGATGGTGTGATTTGAACTGATCACAAGAAGGTCACTAGGGTCAGCCCTCGAACCCCCGCTCGGTTGATCACCCATCCGGGGTGGCGGCGGTGGTACCCGCCCACCGCGTCCCGGTAGGCGGTTGGAGGATGAAGGAGCCGCCCGCGTGGCGTCCCACCGTCGACCCAAGCAGCCGAGCCGCACCCGCGTGACCGTGCTCACCGCAACCGCCGCCGCTGCCGTTGCCCTCACCTCGCAGGGCGCCGCCCAGGCCGCGCCGAAGCCGAGCAAGGACGAGGTCAAGTCCAAGGTCGACAAGCTCTACGAAGACGCGGAGCGTGCCACCGACAAGTACAACGGGGCCAAGGAGAAGCAGGAGAAGCTCGAGAAGCAGATCGGCGACCTCCAGGACAAGGTCGCCCGCGGCCAGGAGGAGCTCAACGACCTGCGCGACGGCCTCGGTTCGATGGCCAGCGCCCAGTACCGCTCCGGCGGCATCGACCCCTCCCTGCAGCTCTTCCTCTCCTCCGACCCGGACAACTACCTCGACAAGGCCTCCACGCTGGACCAGCTGAGCAGCCAGCAGGTCGACTCGCTCAAGAAGATCCAGAAGAAACAGCGGGACCTCGCGCAGCAGCGCAAGGAGGCCGCGGGCAAGCTCGACGACCTCGCCGCCACCCGCACCGAGCTCGGCAAGAAGAAGAAGGAAGTCCAGGGCAAGCTCGGCGAGGCGCAGAAGCTCCTCAACACGCTGACGGCCAAGGAGAAGTCGGAGCTGGCCGCCAAGGAGCAGAAGCGCGCCAGCCGCGCCGCCGACCAGCGCGCCGACCTCGGCGACGAGGCCCCCGCCTCCGGCCGCGGCGCCGCCGCCCTGAACGCCGCCGCCACCCAGCTCGGCAAGCCGTACGTCTCCGGTGGCACGGGCCCCAACTCCTTCGACTGCTCCGGCCTCACCCAGTGGGCGTACGCCCAGGCCGACGTCTCCATCACGCGGACGACCTACACGCAGCAGAACGACGGCACGAGGATCGGCCGCGGCGAGCTCAAGCCCGGCGACCTGGTGTTCTTCAACAACCTCGCGCACGTCGGCCTCTACGCGGGCAACGGCCAGGTGCTGCACGCCCCGAAGCCCGGCGCCGTGGTGCGCTACGAGGCGATGGAGTACCTCGGCAACTTCCAGTTCGGCGTCCGCGTCGCCTGACCTCGACACGGTTGCCCACACCGCCCGAACGGGCGAATTCCGGTAACTCACGCTGACCCCGCGCCCCGTTGATGACCTGCGTCTGAAGCGGGGCGTCGGGCTGTCCGCGCCCTTTCCCACCCGGACGGCCCTTTGGCCCTCCGTGGCCGCACGACTACTGTCGGCGCGCATTCCCCCGGGACAGCCGGGGGGTTCGTCAGCGGAAGGGAGAGCGGCTTCCCGTGGGGTTCCATCGCCGTCCCGCACAGCCCGGTTCCGACCGGAGCACGCGCGTGACCGTCCTTTCAGCGGCAGCGGCCACCGCGGCAGTGACCACCGCGGCGGCGGCCCTCGCCGCCGCGCCCGCAGGTGCCGCACCGCAGGACAAGCCGTCCGACACGCGCGCCAAGGTGGACCGGCTGTACGAACAGGCCGAGCGGGCCACCGAGCTGTACAACAAGGCCGACGAACGGACGGACAGGCTCCGCGCGCAGGTCGAGCGGGCCAAGGACAGCGTCGCGCGCGGCCAGGAGCGCATCAACCGGATGCGCGGCGCCCTCGGCGCGCTCGCCGGCGCGCAGTACCGCTCCGGCGGCATCGACCCCTCGCTGGCCCTGCTGCTCTCCTCCGACCCGGACGCCTACCTGGAGAGGGCCTCGGTCCTGGACCGCGTCAGCGCCCGGCAGGCGGGCGAACTCGCCGATCTGCGGCGGGCCCAGCGCGGTCTCGCGCAGGAGCGCACCGAGGCAGGGCGCAAACTGGCCGAGCTGGAGAAGAGCCGCACCCTCGTCGCCCGCCACAAGCGCACCGTCGAGCACAAGCTGGCCAAGGCCAGGCAGCTGCTCAACTCGCTGCCCGGTGACGAGCGCGACGCGTACGACAGGTCCTCGCGCTCCGGCGGCCGCGGCGAGCTGCCGGAGCTCGGGGGCGCCCCGTCCTCGTCCCGGGCCGCCGCCGCCATCGCCGCCGCCCGCTCCGCGATCGGCCGCCCCTACGTGTGGGGGGCCAACGGACCCTCCGGCTTCGACTGTTCGGGCCTCATGCAGTGGTCGTACGCCCAGGCCGGGGTCGGCCTGCCGCGCACCTCGCAGGCCCAGCGGTACGCAGGCCGCCAGGTCTCCCTGTCCCAGGCGCAGCCCGGCGATCTCGTCACCTACCGCGACGACGCCAGCCACATCGGGATGTACATGGGCAACGGCCAGGTGGTGCACGCCCCGTACCCCGGAGCGGCGGTCCGCTACGACCCCGTCGGCATGATGCCGGTCTCCTCCGTGACGCGGATCTGACCGGCGGTCCACCGCCCGGACACCGTACGATCGGGAAGGTGGCTGGTCACAGGCGTGGGTCGGGGATGTGGGCGCTCTGCTGCGCGCTCTGCCTCGCCCTGCTTGCCGGATGCGGCCGCGGCCCGGTGCCGGACGCCGCCGCCGGCGAGGTGCGCGCCCTCCTGGAGCGGCGGGCGCGGGCCGTCCTCGACGAGGACGAGAAGGCGTACGACAGCACCGAACGGCCCGCTAAGGGCGCGAAGGACGTCTTCGGACGCATCGACGGCGTCCCTCTGGAGTCCTGGGAGTACCGGCTGACCCGCCTCGACCGCTCCGGCGCCGAGGCCACCGCGACCGCCGAACTCCACTACCGCGTCAAGGGCTACGACCGCGCGCCGGTCACCGCCGAGCGCACGCTGTCGCTGAAGCGCAGCGACGGCCGGTGGTACGTCACCGACGAGCGCCCCGCGAAGAAGTCCGGCGAACAGCTCTGGGACCAGGGGCGCGTGACGGCCGAGCGCGGCAGGCGCAGCCTCGTCCTCGGCGTCGGGCAGAGCCCCGCGGAGCTGCGCGCCCACCGCGAACTCGCCGACCGGGCGGTGCCCGCGGTGCGGGACGCCTGGCCGGGGAAGTGGCCGGAGCGAGTCGTCGTCCTCGTGCCCCGGTCCCTGGACGGCATGGCGCGGCTGCTCGGGGCGCCCGCCTCCGGGTACCGGGGGATCGCGGCGGTCACCACGGGCGAGACGGGCGGGCGGGGCCGGGCGCCGGCCGACCGGATCATCGTCAACCCCGAGGCGTACGGCGTCCTCGGCGAGTTCGGCAAGCAGGTCGTCCTCACCCACGAGGCGACCCACGTCGCGACCCGCACGCGGACCACCAGGGCCACCCCGCTGTGGCTCTCCGAGGGCTTCGCCGACTGGGTGGCGTACCGCGACACGGGGCGCACCCCGGCGCAGGCCGCGCCCGAACTGCGGCGCGCGGTGCAGCGCGGTCAGCTGCCCGACGCCCTCCCGGAGGACGCGGAGTTCGGCTTCGGCGGGGACGCCGCGAAGCTCGCGGGGGCGTACGAGAGCGCGTGGCTGGCCTGCCGGATGATCGCGGAGCGGTGGGGCGAGCGGAAGCTGACGGACTTCTACCGGGCGGTGGGCGCCCACCCGAAGCGGGCGGGCGCGGTCGAGGGGGCGCTGCGGGACGTCCTGGACACGACGCCCGAGGACTTCACGGCGCGCTGGCGTACGTATCTGCGTGCGGAGCTCGGCTGACCTGCCCCGGCACCGGCCCCCTGCGCGGTTCCGACACCGTCTCGCGCCACAGGTTCCGGCAGGCCAGCAGGGCGGCCGCGACCAGCAGGCCGTTGCGGACGAGCAGCAGGGACACGCCCAGCGGATCGCTGACGACCACGTGCGAGAACCACACGGGGAACTCCAGGAACGTCACGAACGTGGCGCCCAGGACCAGGCGGGCGGGCACCTCCATCCGGCTGCCGCGGAACACCAGGCAGACGGCGGCGACACCGACCAGCCAGAGCATGTACTGCGGGCTGATCACCCGGCTCGTGGCGGTGAAGAGCAGCACGGCCACGAAGGCCGCGTCGGCGGGCGTGCTCGCCGACCGGACCCGGGCGCGCAGCCGCCACACCAGGAGCCAGCAGAAGGCCGCCACCGACAGGGCCTGCGCCACCGTGCTCACCAGCGGGACGTACGGACCGAGGAATTCCACGGAGCCGTAGTTGAGCCGCACTTCGCCCCGCCAGCCGGCGTACCGCCCCAGATGGAAGGCGAGGGCGCCGAGCGACTCCACCTCCGTGCCGCGGTCGCGCTGGAAGGTGAGGAACGCGAGCGCGCCCGGCATCGCCACGAGAAACACCAGCGCGAGGACGACGGCCGTGCCCGCGGCCGCGCGCCAGGACCGCCGCGTCGACCACCCGCGCGGCGTACCGACGAGCAGCAGCAGCGGCCACACCTTGAGCAGCGCCCCGAACCCGGCGAGCACCCCCAGGACGCGCGGCCGCCGCGCCCCCGCGAGCAGCGCGGCGACCGCGACGGCCACCACCATCACGTCGTAGCGGGCGTACACGGTGGGCCCGAGCAGGGCCACGCCCAGGACCCACATCCAGGCGCCGCGCGGCGACTTGCCGGGCCGCCGCCCCGCGTACAGGAGCAGCGCGCACACCGCCGCGTCGCAGAGAAGGGCGAGGACGAAGAAGGCCGACGCGTAGCCGAGGAAGGGCAGCAGCGCGGGGGAGAGGATCGCGAGGGCCGCGGCGGGCGGGTACTGCCAGGTGACGTCGTCGAGCGGGAAGGTGCCGGTGCGCAGCACCTCGTACCAGCCCTGATAGATGACGGTGACGTCACTGGTCACGTCCGGGCCCGGGGCGGTGAGGACATGGAAGACACAGAGCAGCAGGACGGTTCTGGTCAGGCCCCAGACGGTCAGGACGCGTGCCGTGCGTGTCATGCGTGCCATGCGCGCCTCGCCCCTTTTTCCCTGCTTCGTCGTGATTCAGGGGGTCATGATGCCGGGTGGGGCCGGGGCAGGGCGAAGAGGCCGGGCCGTTCGGTACTGTCGTGCGCGATGCACAAGACCCTGATCGTCACGAACGACTTCCCGCCCAGGCCCGGTGGCATCCAGGCGTTCCTGCACAACATGGCGCTGCGCCTGGACCCCGAGCAGCTCGTCGTCTACGCCTCCACCTGGAAGCGGGGCCGCGAGGGCGCCGAGGCGACGGCCGCCTTCGATGCCGAGCAGCCCTTCAAGGTCGTACGCGACCCCACGACGATGCTCCTGCCGACCCCGCGGGTCACCCGGCGCGCGGTCTCGCTCCTGCGCGAACACGGCTGTACGTCGGTGTGGTTCGGGGCGGCCGCCCCGCTCGGCCTCATGGCGCCCGCGCTGCGGAAGGCCGGGGCGGAGCGGCTCGTCGCCACGACGCACGGACACGAGGCCGGGTGGGCCCAGCTGCCCGCCTCGCGGCAACTCCTGCGCCGGATCGGCGAGTCGACGGACACGATCACCTATCTCGGGGAGTACACGCGCTCGCGGATCGCCGCCGCGCTGACGCCCGCGGCGGCCGGGCGGATGGTCCAACTGCCGCCCGGCGTCGACGAGAAGACGTTCCACCCCGGATCAGGCGGGGACGCGGTGCGGGAGCGGCTCGGTCTGACCGGCCGGCCCGTGGTGGTCTGCGTCTCGCGGCTCGTGCCGCGCAAGGGCCAGGACACGCTGATCCTCGCCATGCCGAGGATTCTCTCCGCGGAGCCGGATGCGGTGCTTCTGGTCGTCGGCGGCGGGCCGTACGAGCAGGAGCTGCGCAAGCTCGCCGCCGAGACGGGGGTCGCGGACTCCGTACGCTTCACCGGCGCCGTCCCCTGGGCGGAGCTGCCCGCCCACTACGGCGCGGGGGACGTCTTCGCCATGCCCTGCCGGACCCGGCGCGGGGGCCTCGACGTGGAAGGCCTCGGCATCGTCTACCTGGAGGCGTCCGCGACGGGCCTCCCGGTCGTCTCCGGCGACTCCGGCGGGGCGCCGGACGCGGTCCTCGACGGAGAGACGGGCTGGGTCGTCCGCGGTGGCGCGCCCGAGGAGGCGGCGGACCGGATCACCGCGTTGCTGGCGGACGGGGAGTTGCGGGCGCGGATGGGGGAGCGGGGCAGGGCCTGGGTCGAGGAAAAGTGGCGCTGGGACCTCCTGGCGGAGCGCCTCAAGCAACTCCTGTAGCCCGCATCGGGCTGCCGCCCCGGGCCCGTCGACGACTGCCGGCCATCGCGGCTCGCCTACCGCCCAGGGGGCTGCCACTGGCGGTTCCTGAGCGGCTGCCGGATCGTCTCGGCTGGTCGCGCAGTTCCCCGCGCCCCTGAAAAGCCGGCTGCGCCTGCTTTCGGCTATCGCCGCGGGGCTGCTGCCTGGGCTTTGCTTGCGACTTTCTGCCCGCGTCGGCTGGTCGCGCAGTTCCCCGCGCCCCTGAAAAGTCGGCTGCGCCTGCTTTCCGTCTTCGCCGTGGGGTTGCCGCCTGGGCTTCGTCGGCGGCTTTCCGTCCGCGTGGGCTGGTCGCGCAGTTCCCCGCGCCCCTGGAAAGCCGGCTGCGCCGCTTTCAGGGGCGCGTCGTGGGGGAGCGGGGCGCAGCCCCCGCTCCAGGGGCGCGGGGAACTGCGCGAGCAACCACAAGAAACCGAGAGCCGCACATCAAGGCCCGCTGCCACGGCGAGTGGGCGCGGCAGCGACAAGAGGCCGGGGGCGCGCATCAAGACTCGTCCCCACGGCGAGTGGGCGCGGAAACCGCAAGAGGCCGGAGGTCGCGAGGCTAGGGTGCCCGCCACGGCGAGTGGGCGACCCGGTCACGCTACCCGCGGTAAATCGCCTCGATTTCGTCCGCGTAATCCTTCGCCACCACATTCCGCTTCAGCTTCAGCGACGGCGTCAGATGGCCCGACTCCTCCGTGAACTGGGAGGACAGGACACGGAACTTGCGTACGGACTCCGCCTTGGAGACCGCCGCGTTGCCGTCGTCCACCGCGCTCTGGATCGCCGCGAGGAGGTCCGCGTCGTCGCGGAGGGACGCCGCCGTGGAGTCGGAGGGCTTGCCGTGGTCCGCCGCCCAGCGGCCCAGGAACTCGTCGTCGACCGTGACCAGCGCGCCCACGAAGGGGCGGCCGTCGCCGACGACCATGCACTCGGCGACCAGCGCGTGCGCGCGGATGCGGTCCTCGATCACGGCCGGGGCGACGTTCTTGCCGCCCGCGGTGACGATGATCTCCTTCTTGCGGCCGGTGATGCGCAGGTAGCCGTCCTCGTCGAGCGTGCCGATGTCGCCGGTGTGGAACCAGCCGTCGGCGAGGGCCTCTTCGGTGGCGCCCTCGTTGTTCCAGTAGCGCGAGAAGAGGTGTTCGCCGTGGAGCAGCACCTCGCCGTCGTCGGCGATGCGGACGACGGAGCCCGGCAGCGGCTGGCCGACCGTGCCGATCTTCTGGCGGTCCCACGGGTTGAAGGCGGTGGCCGCGCAGGACTCCGTGAGGCCGTACCCCTCGAGGACCGTGAAGCCGATGCCGCGGAAGAAGTGGCCGAGGCGCTCACCGAGCGGGGCGCCGCCGGAGATCGCGTACTCGCCGCGGCCGCCGAGAACGGCCCGCAGTTTGCTGAAGACCAGCTTGTCGAAGATCGCGTGCTTGATCCGCAGACCCAGGGACGGGCCAGACGACGTGTCGAGCGCGCGGCTGTACGCGATGGCCGTGTCCGCCGCCTTGTCGAAGATCTTGCCCTTGCCGTCGGCCTGCGCCTTCGCGCGCGCCGAGTTGTAGACCTTCTCGAAGACGCGCGGCACGCCCAGGATCATGGTCGGCCGGAAGGAGGCCAGCTCGTCCGTGAGGTTCTTGACGTCGGGCGCGTGGCCGAGCTTGATCGGTGCCATCAGCGCGGCGACCTCGACGAGCCGCCCGAAGACGTGCGCGACGGGGAGGAAGAGGAGGACCGAGCACTCGCCCGTGCGGAAGAGGGGCTTCAGCCGCTCCACCACATTGCCGCACTCCGCGAAGAAGCTGCGGTGCGTGAGGACGCAGCCCTTGGGGCGGCCGGTGGTGCCGGAGGTGTAGACGATGGTGGCCGGGTCGTCGGCGCCGGCCACCGCACCGCGCTCGTCGACCGTCGCGTCCGGCACCTCGGCGCCGGTGCGGTGCAGCTCCTCGACGCCGCCCTTGTCGATCTGCCAGATGTTGGTGAGGGCGGGCAGCCGGTCGCGTACGGACTCGACGGCGGCGGCGTGCGCGTCCAGCTCGACGACGCAGGCCACGGCGCCGGAGTCGCCCAGTATCCACTGGATCTGCTCGGCGGAGCTCGTCTCGTAGACGGGCACGGTGACCGCGCCGGCGCTCCAGATGGCGAAGTCGAGGAGCGTCCACTCGTAGCGGGTGCGGGACATCAGGCCGACGCGGTCGCCGGGGCGCACACCGGCGGCGATCAGACCTTTGGCGGTGGCGCGCACATCGGCGAGGAAGGCCTTCGCGGTGACGTCCTGCCAGCGCCCGTCGACCTTGCGGCCGATGACGGCGACATCCGGGTGCTGCGCGGCATTTCTACGGACGATGTCGGTCAGATTGCCGTCCGCAGGGACCTCGTACAGGGCCGGAAGGCTGAACTCGCGCAAGACTGCTGCTCCTACATAGGGCGCCGGCGCCACGACGTTGTGTGCTGCGACGGTGCGGTCCAAGATCGGGCAGGTGCTCGGTCGAGTGGGGGGCCGAGCACTACTGGACTGCCCGGACGTTACCCATGGGTATGGCTGGTTCGGTAGGGGGGCAGGGCCAGATGTTCGGTGCGTCACACGTCGTTCTGTTCTGAATCGCACAGTACGCCACCGTCTTCCTGACTCGGAAGTAACCGCAGGTCGGCCGCGCTCGAGGACCCCTACCGCCGGTCGGGCGGCCGTCCTAGGGTGATCGGCATGCCAGCTTTCCGGGTCAATGTGGTCAGTGACGTGCACGGCAACGCCGAGGGTCTCGCCCGCGCGGGCGACGGCGCGGACGCGCTCGTCTGCCTCGGCGACCTCGTGCTCTTCCTCGACTACGCCGACCACTCGCGCGGCATCTTCCCCGACCTCTTCGGTGCGGCGAACGCGACGCGGCTCGTGGAGCTGCGCACCGCACGCCGCTTCGAGGAGGCGAGGGAATTCGGCCGGAAATTGTGGGGGACCATCGGCAGCGACCGGGGTTCGGCGATCGAGTACGCCGTCCGGAAGCAGTACGCCGAGATGTTCGCGGCCTTCCCCACCCCGACCTACGCCACCTACGGCAATGTCGACATCCCGACCCTCTGGCCCGAGTACGCGCGCCCCGGCACCACCGTCCTCGACGGCGAGCGGATCGAGATCGGCGGCCGCGTCTTCGGCTTCGTCGGCGGCGGCCTGCGCACCCCCATGCGTACGCCCTACGAGATCAGCGACGAGGAGTACGCCGCCAAGATCGAGGCCGTCGGCGAGGTCGACGTCCTGTGCACGCACATCCCGCCGGACGTCCCCGAGCTCCTCTACGACACCGTGGCCCGCCGCTTCGAACGCGGCAGCCGGGCGCTGCTCGACGCCATCCGCAGGACCCGCCCCAAATACGCCCTCTTCGGCCACGTCCACCAGCCCCTGGTCCGGCGCGTGCGCGTCGGCGCCACGGAGTGCGTGAACGTCGGCCACTTCGCCGGGTCGTCCAGGCCCTGGGCCCTGGAGTGGTGACCACGCGGCGCGCGGTAGCCTTCACGCGGTACACACCCCTCTGTCCCGGACCGCATCTGGAGGAGCCACAGCGATGGCGGAACACACCAGCTCGAGCATCATGATCGAGGCGGCACCGGCCGAGGTCATGGGAGTGATCGCCGACTTCGCCCGCTACCCGGACTGGACCGGCGAAGTCAAGGAGGCCGAGGTGCTCGCCACCGACGAGCGCGGCCGCGCCGAGCAGGTCCGCCTCGTCATGGACGCCGGTGCGATCAAGGACGACCAGACGCTCGGCTACACCTGGACCGGTGACGACGAGGTCAGCTGGACCCTCGTCAAGTCCCAGATGCTGCGCTCGCTCGACGGCTCGTACCTCCTGAAGCCCGTCGGCTCCGGCACCCAGGTCACCTACCAGCTCACCGTCGACGTCAAGATCCCCATGCTCGGCATGATCAAGCGCAAGGCCGAGAAGGTCATCATCGACCGAGCACTGGCGGGCCTCAAGAAGCGCGTAGAGTCCGGCCCCGCGTAAGCGAGGGGCAGCCGGGGTGGGAGCGGGGCGCAGCCCCAGCTCCCAGGGGCGCGGGGAACTGCGCGAGCAACCACCCACAACCGCCGGCCGCGAAAGAACCATGCCCCCCCCCACGACGAGTGGGCGCCCCCCGCCCCCGCAACGCGCTGACGTAGCGTTCACTCCTATGCGCACCCTCCTCGTCACCGGCCCCGGCGGCTCCGGCCGGACCACCGTCGCCGCCGCCACCGCGCTCGCCGCGGCGCGCGCCGGACACCGGGTCCTCGTGATCTCCGCCGACCGCGCCGACACCCTCGGCACGGCGCTCGGCACGGCGCTCGGCGCACCGGACGCGCACCCCGGGCTCACCACACGGCGGCTCGACCCCGACGACCACTTCCGGGACGACCTGCTCGCCCTGCAGGAACGTGCCGCGTCCGCACTCGACCTGCTCGGCGCCGAGCGGCTCGACGGCGAGGAGCTGACCCCGCTGCCCGGCGCCGCGGAACTGGCCCTGCTGCGGGCCCTGCGCGACGCCGCCCGCGAGGACGCGTACGACACCGTCGTCGTCGACCTGCCGCCCACCCCCCAGGCCCTCGCGGCCCTCGCGCTCCCCGAGCAGCTCCGCCGCTACCTGCGCCGGCTGCTGCCGCCCGAGCGGCAGGCGGCCCGCGCCCTGCGCCCCATGCTCGGCCGCCTCGCGGGCGTCCCGATGCCCGCCGCCTGGCTGTACGAGACCGCGGCCCGTCGGGAGGACGACCTCGCCGCCGTCCAGCGCGTGCTCGAGGCGCCCACCACCACGGTCCGCCTGGTCGCCGAACCGGGCCCCGCGGGCGCGGACGCCGTGCGCACGGCCGCCACCGGCCTGGCCCTGCACGGCCTGCGCACCGACCTCCTGATCGCCAACCGCGTCCTGCCGGAGGCGAGCTCCGACACCTGGCTGGCCGGCCTCGCCGCCCAGCAGCACAAGACGCTCGACGAGTGGGAGTCGGCGTACGGCCGGGCCGGCAGGGTCCACCGGGTCCCGCACCTCGGCCGCGATCCGCGCGGCGCCGACGACCTCGCCGCCCTCGGCCTGACCGCGCCGGGCCCCGCCCCCGACGCGGTCGCCTGGCCCGTCACCGACGCCCCCGCCGACGACGGAACCGCCCGCTACACATGGCACATCCCGCTGCCCGGCGTCACACGCGACGAGCTCGGCCTGGTCCGGCGCGGCGACGAACTCGTCGTCACCGCGGGACCTTTCCGCCGTATCGTTTCCCTGCCCTCCGCGCTGCGCCGCTGCACTGTCGCCGGGGCCGGGCTGAGTGACGGCGAGCTACGGGTCCGGTTCACGCCGGACCCCGACCTGTGGCCGTCCGGACGGTGAACGCCCTACCGCCGTTCGGGTAACGTCGAGTGGTATGAGCGATGCCACCGGGCGCGAAGCCCCCGAAGCCGACGCCGATGCCTGGGAGCAGGCGTGCGCCGAGGATCTCGCGGCGGAGCAGGCGCGCCGCCGCGCGCAGTACGGCCCGCAGCCCGGCTCGGCGGCCGAGGAGCTGCGCAAGCTCGTCGACGCCGTCTCGGAGAAGCTCTCGGGACTGCAGACGCCACTGCTCGGCGCGGTCGCGCAGGGCGCCGTCGAGCAGACCCTGAAGCAGGTCGTCAGGGAGGCGAAGGCCGTCGTCGAGCCGGTCATCGAGCGCAACCCCGACGTCTTCGACCACCTCGCGGCGGCCGGCTCCGAGCTGCTCGCCGCCTACCGCTCCGCGGTCGAGGGCCAGGAGAGCCGCTGGACCCGCGGCGAGGACCGCGAGGACGACGGTCCCGCGACGGGCGAACACATCGATCTGGACTGACCCCCCTCGGGTACGGTGGGCCGTAGCGGGGCTCGATCGAACTGAGGGATTCATGGGACTCACCATCGGCGTCGACATCGGCGGCACCAAGATCGCGGCCGGAGTGGTCGACGAGGACGGCAACATCCTCTCGACCTTCAAGGTGCCGACCCCTGGTACTTCCGAGGCCATCGTCGACGCGATCGCCTCCGCCGTGGCGGGCGCGCGGGCCGGACACGAGATCGTCGGCGTCGGCATCGGCGCCGCCGGATACGTCAACCGGCAGCGCTCCACGGTCTACTTCGCGCCGAACATCGACTGGCGGCAGGAGCCGCTCAAGGACGAGGTCGAGAAGCGCGTCGGCCTGCCCGTGGTCGTCGAGAACGACGCCAACGCCGCGGCATGGGGCGAGTACAGGTTCGGCGGCGGCAAGGGCCACCGCAACGTCATCTGCATCACGCTCGGCACCGGCCTCGGCGGCGGCATCATCATCGGCAACAAGCTGCGCCGCGGCCACTTCGGCGTGGCCGCCGAGTTCGGCCACATCCGGATGGTGCCGGACGGGCTGCTGTGCGGCTGCGGCTCGCAGGGCTGCTGGGAGCAGTACGCCTCAGGGCGCGCCCTCGTGCGGTACGCGAAGCAGCGCGCCAACGCCACCCCGGAGAACGCCGAGTACCTCCTCTCGCTGGGCGACGGCACCCCCGACGGCATCGAGGGCAAGCACATCTCGATGGCCGCGCGGCAGGGCGACGCCGTCGCCATCGACTCCTACCGCGAGCTGGCCCGCTGGGCGGGCGCCGGCCTCGCCGACCTGGCGTCGCTCTTCGACCCGTCCGCGTTCATCGTCGGCGGCGGCCTCTCGGACGAGGGCGAGCTGGTCCTCGACCCGATCCGCAAGTCCTTCAAGCGCTGGCTCGTCGGCGCCGCCTGGCGCCCCGAGGCCCAGGTCATCGCCGCCCAGCTGGGCAACAAGGCGGGTCTCGTCGGCGCGGCGGACCTGGCGCGGGAGCCCGACCCGGTCATGTGACCCCGCGACGGGGGCGCCGCCGATCGCGCCGCGCACTCGTCCTCAAACGCCGGACAGGCTGAATATCCTCGGCCTGTCCGGCGTTCGCGTATCTTGATCGCCATGCCGACGAGCCCGAGCTCCACGCTCCCCGACTCGCGCACCGAATCCGACGGTTCGGCCGTCATCCGGGTGCTCAGCTACAACATCCGCTCGATGCGTGACGACACCGCCGCACTCGCCCGGACCATCGCCGCCTGCGCCCCCGACCTCGTCCTGATCCAGGAGGCGCCGCGGTTCTTCCGCTGGCGCAAGAAGCTGGCCCGCCTCGCGCGCGCCGCCGACCTGGTGATCCTCTCCGGCGGCGGCAGCGCCGCGGGACCCGCGCTGCTCTGCTCCCTGCGCGCCACGGTCGAGCGCACCGAGGACGTACTGCTGCCGCTCACCCCGGGGCTGCACCGGCGCGGCTTCGCGACCGCCGTCGTCCGCTTCGGCGGCGCCCGCCTCGGCGTCCTGAGCTGCCACCTGAGCCTGCAGACCGACGAGCGGTACGCGCAGGGCGGGATGCTGCTCGACCGGCTCGCCGGGATGGGCGTGGAGCATGCCGTCGCGGGCGGTGACCTCAACGAACGGCCGGGCGGCCGGACGTTCCGCAGGCTCGCCGAGGGGCTCCAGGACTGCTGGGCGGCCGAGCCGTGGGGCGGCGAGCACACCTCGACGCCGGACGACCCGCACCAGCGCATCGACGCGATCTTCGCGACCCGGGGGATCGAGGTCCTGGGCTGCGGCGTGCCGTCGGACCTGCCCGGGGTGACCGGGGCGGACCTGAGGGCGGCCACGGACCACCTTCCGGTCCTGGCCGCCCTCAGGGTTCCCCCCGCCCGGTGAGACCTACGGGCGCTGCCTCACCCTGTCGACGACCGCCCACTCGACGGTGTGCGACAGCTGGACGTACGTCTTCTTTCCGTCGCGCGAGATCCGCTCGTCACGGAAGCCCAGGAATTCATGGGACTTCGCGTCGAAGATGAGGTACCTGCCCTTGAAGTGGCCGGGGTAGGCGATCCCCACACCGGCACGCCCGGCGGAGTCCTCGACCCCTTCGACCGTCTTGACGCCGGGCACGAGCGCCAGCCCTTCGTAGGCCGCGGCGCGCAGCCCTTCGGGCAGTGCCGGCGCCTTCAGGAGCTCGCCGAGCAGGAAGTAGGCCTGCCACCGCTCGTCCTTGGTGAGTTCACTGATCCGCTTGTCGGAGGTGCCCATGGAGACGATGGCGGGGACGAGCTTCCGGGGGTCGGTGGGCAGCTTCTTCAGCTCGTCCCACCTGCGCGGCGGCCACACCCCCTCGCCCTTGCCCAGGGGCTCCTCCCACATGATCTTGCCGAGCTCCATGCTCAGGGAGCGCTGTGAGCCGTCCACCGAGTCCCACATCTCGTCGGTGTAGGTCCTGACCTCGCCGGTCTTCCGTTCCGTCTCCTTGATGATCCGCTTGGAGTAGAGGAACTGGTCGTCGCGGGGCACCACGGTCTGCTTCTCGTGCTCGCGCTCCCAGGCGGCCGCGCCGTTGAGCACCTTCGTCACGGCGACGTTGGCCACGTTCGGGGAGCTGCCGGCGGGCGGCCTGGCCTGCTGTCCTTCGTTCCCGCCGTCGACGGTGACCAGGACGGTCCCGGCCACCGCGGCCGTCACGAGACCGGCGAGGGCGATGCGGAGCACGGGCCGGCGTCCCGGCGGTCGTGCCGCGGCGGGCCGTACCGCCGCGGGCCGTTCGTTCATCGCGGCGAACAGACGGATGCGCGCGCGGTGGCGCGTCTCGTCGTCCAGCGGGGGCGCCCCCGCCTCCCAGCCGCGCAGTTCATCGAGGTCATTCATGGGCGTGTGCCTCCTGGAAAGCTGTCGGATCGGATCCGCCCAGTGCTTCGCGCAATGTGCTGCGAGCCCGGTGCAGCCGTGACCTGACGGTGCCGACGGGCACCCCCAACGCCTGGGCCGCCTCTTCGTAGTTGAGGTCGGCCCACGCCACCAGCAGGACCACGTCGCGGTGCCGGGCGGAGAGCCCGGCCAGGGCCGCCGCCAGGTCGGTGCGGATCCCGGCGGCGCCCGCCCGGGCGACCGCGCGGTCGGCTACCGGCTCCTCGTGCGGCACCGGCGAGGGCACCCGGGCGAGCGCCTTGAAGCGGCGGGCCTCGGCCCTGCGGTGCCGGCCGATGAGGTTGGTCGCGATGCCGAACAGCCAGGGGCGGGCGTCGGCCCGCGCCGGGTCGTACCGGTGGCGCTGCTGGAAGGCGGTGGTGAAGGTGTCCGCCATCAGGTCTTCTGCCGCCTCGGGGCCGAGCCGCCGGGCCGCGTACCGGTACACGGAGTCGGCGTGCCGGTCGAAGAGGACGGCGAACCGCTCGGGCTCGTCCCGGGACCGCTCGATGTACCAGGCGTCGCTCTGCTCGCGCTGCCCCGTTCGAAGGGGGACGCCGGGTTCGACGGTCATCGGGGCTCCTTTCGTTCGTTCGAACGCCTCGAAGGCTTGGGCTTGTTCGGTGGTTCACCTCTCCTTCGCCGGTGGGCCGGATCGGGTTCCATCGGTGTCCGTGACATGCGACATCGGTGTCCGTGACATGCGAAGGGCCCGCCCGGTCGGTGCCGGGCGGGCCCTCGCTTCTCGGTCCGTGGAACTGCTCAGACGACGGCGCCGCGTCCCGGGTCGTCGTCCTCCTCGTCGTCGCCGCTGTTCATCCGCATCACCAGCGTGGCGAAGCCGCCCAGGAAGCCGCCGATGCCGAGCGTGGTCAGCCACCACGTCATCTGCCAGCCGAACAGCACGGCGAGCAGGATGAGCAGCGGGCCGCCGAGCACGGCCAGCCAGGCGAACTTGGCCGTCACGTCCGCCTCCGGCAGCGGCGGCGGCTCGGGCGGCACGAAGTGCCCCTCGTCGTCGGCGTCGAAGTCGTCCTCGGACGGCTCGGGCGCCGTGTAGTCGCGCGGGCCGCCCGCCGGCCCGACTCCGGGCGCGAAGGAGACGGAGCTGCCGAGCGGCTTGTCGGTGCCGGACTTGTCGTCCGGGTTGGGCTCGGCGGGGCTCTTCACCGGGCCGGAGCCGCCGGGGCCGCCGGAGCCGTCCGCGGGGCCGTTCGTCTCCGTCTCCAGGAGCGCCAGGTCCTCCACCGACTTGAACGGCTTGGCGCCCGGCGGGTCCGCGGGCTCCTCGCCGTACCCCGCGACGATCGCCCGCCAGGCGGCGTCCTCGTCCAGGGGCACCCCGTCACCGGGGACGCTGCCCTTCTCCGGGACCTTCCCCGGGATCTTCTCCGGCTCGCGACTGTCCTCGCGGTCCGCCTCGTGCTCAGCCACCGGTGGCCGTCCCTTCCTTGCCGACGCTGGGGGCGAGCCGGGCGATGAACGCGTAACTCTCCTCGAAGATCCGGTCCGCGTCGTAGTCCAACGTCGCGACGTGGTAGCTCTGTTCCAGCAGGATCTCCTTGACGTCCGTGGACGAGACGCGGCCGAGGATCCGGGCCGAGTCGGCGGGCGGCACCACGTGGTCGCGCGGGCTGTGCAGCACCACCAACGGCTGGGTCACCTGCGGCAGTTCCGCGTCGACCAGGCGGAAGAAGCGGACCAGGGAGTGCGCGGAGTGCAGCGGGACCTTGTCGTAGCCGATCTCCACGGAGCCGGGCTTGGCGATGTCGCTCGCGATGCCGTTGGTGGTCCGCACGAAGTGCCGCACGACCGGCAGCGCGTGCGCCGCGACGCCGTGCACCTTGTTCCCCGGATTGACCAGGACGAGGCCGCTGACCGCGTCCCCGTGCCTGGCCGCCAGGCGCAGCGCGAGGGCGCCGCCCATGGAGAGCCCGAAGACGAAGACCCGCTCGCACCGGTCGAGGAGACTCCGCAGCTCGCGCTCCACCTCCGCGTACCAGTCCTGCCAGCCGGTGACCGCCATGTCCTCCCAGCGGGTGCCGTGCCCGGGCAGCAGCGGCAGCGAGACGGTGAGGCCGCGCTCCGCCAGGTACTCGGCCCAGGGGCGCAGCGACTGCGGGGATCCGGTGAAGCCGTGGCAGAGGAGGACGCCGACCTCGCCGCCTTCGTGGCGGTACGGCTCGGCTCCGGGGAGGACCGGCACCTTCGGTCTCCTTCGTGAGATGTGACGAGGGGATTCAAGGGTCGTGAGGAGTACTTCACCGTACGCGACCGGACTGACACCGACCAGGGTCGTCGGGCCCATTGGCCGTACCCCGGGTTAAGGTCTGATCCACAGAAACAGGAGGCACTCGGTTTGATCTACGGCGCAATGAAGGTTGCCATCGGAGGGCCGCTGAAGCTCGGCTTCAGACCCTGGGTGGAGGGCCTTGAGAACGTTCCCGCCGAGGGCCCCGCGATTCTCGCCAGCAACCACCTCTCGTTCTCGGACTCCTTCTTCCTCCCCGCGGTCCTCGACCGCAAGGTCACCTTCATCGCCAAGGCGGAGTACTTCACCTCGCCCGGCGTGAAGGGCAAGCTCACCGCGGCCTTCTTCAAGGGCGTGGGCCAGCTCCCCGTGGACCGCTCCGGCGCGCGCGGCGCGGGCGAGGCGGCCATCAAGAGCGGCATCGAGGTCCTGGAGCGCGGCGAGCTCTTCGGCATCTACCCGGAGGGCACGCGCTCGCCCGACGGGCGCCTCTACCGCGGCAAGCCGGGCGGTCTCGCGCGCGTGGCGCTCGCCACCGGGGCGCCCGTGCTCCCCGTCGCGATGATCGACACGGAGAAGATCCAGCCGCCCGGCAAGGTGGTGCCGAAGCTGATGCGCCCCGGCATCCGGATCGGCAAGCCCCTCGACTTCACGCGCTACCAGGGCATGGAGCAGGACCGCTTCGTGCTGCGCGCGCTGACCGACGAGGTCATGTACGAGATCATGAAGCTCTCCGGCCAGGAGTACGTCGACATGTACGCGACGGCCGCGAAGCGCCAGCTCGCCGACGCGGCGAAGGCCGCCAAGGCGGCGGACGGACACAAGGGCGGGCACAAGGAACGGTCCGGCTCCTAGCCGCGTCCGTTCAGGGGTGGGCACACGGGCGGCGGGGGCACGGGCGGTGGGGGACATGGCCAAGCGCGAGAAAGTCATGCGGATGTCGGTCGAGCAGCCGCTGTGGCGCGCGCTCACCGCCTACCGCGTCCTGACGATGCTGTACGCGATCGGCCTCTTCATGACGGCGCACGAGGAGCTGGACCGGCCCTGGCTGGCCGTCTCCTACTACGCGGTGCTCGCCCCCTGGACCCTCGCCACCCTGCCCCGCGTCGCGAACGCGGCGAGCTGCACCAAGCGGTTCCTCGTCGCGGACCTCACCGTCGCGATCGTGGGCATCCTGCTCACGCCGCTCGCCGACTCGCAGCAGCGGATCGTCGACGGCGGCCCGACGCTGCCCTCCATATGGACCGCGGGCTCCGTCCTCGCCTTCGCGATCAAGGGCGGCTGGCGCTGGGCGGCCTCGGCGTCCCTCCTCGTGGGCGTCGCCAACGTGGTGCAGCGCGGCGCGTTCAGCCGCGACACCCTGCACAACGTCCTGCTGGTCTGCATCGCCTCCATCGCCATCGGCTACGTCGTGGAGCTGGCCCGCGCCTCCGAGCGCACCCTGGCCCGCGCCCTGGAGATAGAGGCCGCGACCCGCGAGCGCGAACGGCTCGCCCGCGACATCCACGACAGCGTCCTCCAGGTCCTCGCCATGGTGCAGCGGCGCGGCACCGCCATCGGCGGCGAAGCCGCGGAGCTCGGCAGGCTCGCGGGCGAGCAGGAGGTCGCGCTGCGGACCCTGGTCGCCGGCGGCATGGTGCCCGCATCGCACGCCTCGGAGGACATCTCGCAGGGCGCCGTCGTCCGCGCCGTCGAGGTGCCGGACGACGAGCCGGACGACACCGCGCCCTGCGACCTGCGCTCGCTCCTCGCCCCGCACGCCGGGGCGAAGGTGACGCTCTCCGAGCCCGGGGCGCCGGTGTTCCTCGTGCCGCCGGCCGCGAAGGAACTGGCGGCCGCCGTCGGCGCGGCCCTGGACAATGTCCGCAGGCACGCCGGCCCGGACGCCAACGCCTGGATCCTGGTCGAGGACGAGCCGGACGGGGTGATCGTCACCGTCAGGGACGACGGCCCCGGCATCCCGGAGGGGCGGCTCGCGGAGGCCGAGGGGGAGGGGCGCATGGGTGTCGCCCTGTCGATCCGGGGGCGGCTGCGGGACATCGGGGGCACGGCCGAGCTGATCTCGGTGCCGGGCCAGGGGACGGAAGTGGAACTGAAAGTGCCGCGCGAAGAGGCGCGGGACACACGGGGGAAGGCAGGAAAGGCGAGATGAACGAGCAGCAGCAAGGGCAGGAACCGGCCACCGCGGGGGACGGGGCGACGGCCGGCACGATCAGGGTCATGGTCGTCGACGACCACCCCATGTGGCGCGACGCCGTCGCCCGTGACCTCGCGGAGGCGGGCCTCGACGTGGTCGCCACCGCGGGCGACGGCGAACAGGCGGTCCGCCGCGCCCAGGCGGTCGCCCCCGACGTGCTCGTCCTCGACCTGAACCTCCCGCTCAAGCCGGGCGTGCAGGTCTGCAAGGAGCTCGTCGGCGCCAACCCGGCGCTGCGCGTCCTGGTCCTCTCCGCGAGCGGCGAGCACGCCGACGTCCTGGAGGCGGTCAAGTCCGGCGCCACCGGCTATCTCCTGAAGTCGGCGTCCACCGAGGAGCTGATCGACGCGGTGCGCCGCACGGCGGTCGGCGACGCCGTCTTCACCCCGGGCCTCGCGGGCCTGGTACTCGGCGAGTACCGCCGGCTGGCCACCGAGCCCGCGGCCGGCACCCCGGACGACCCGAAGGCCCCGCGGCTGACCGACCGCGAGACGGAGGTCCTGCGTCTGGTCGCCAAGGGGCTGAGCTACAAGCAGATCGCCGAGCGCCTGGTCATCTCGCACCGGACCGTGCAGAACCACGTCCAGAACACCCTGGGCAAGCTCCAGCTGCACAACAGGGTGGAGCTCGTCCGGTACGCGATAGAGCGGGGCCTCGACGACGCGTGACCCTCGTACGGGTGAAAAGACGTGATCAACTCCCTTTCACGCCAAAGGAATTGACCGTTCGCACCGTCCCGGAGTGACCTGGATCACCATTAGCGTGACTCGCATCAGGTCACTGAGGCGAAGGGACTGTTCCATGGGGGCCAAGAAAATTGGCGTACTGACCGGAGGCGGCGACTGCCCCGGGCTCAACGCGGTCATCCGCGGCGTCGTCCGCAAGGGCGTGCAGGAGTACGACTACGACTTCGTCGGTTTCCGGGACGGCTGGCGCGGTCCGCTGGAGGGCGACACCGTCCCGCTCGACATCCCGGCGGTCCGCGGCATCCTGCCGCGCGGCGGCACCATCCTCGGCTCCTCGCGCACCAACCCGTTCAAGGTGGAGAACGGCGTGCGCCGCATCAAGGAGAACCTCGCCAAGCAGGAGGTCGACTCCCTCATCGCGATCGGCGGCGAGGACACGCTCGGCGTCGCCGCGCGCCTCACCGACGAGTACGGCGTCCCGGTCGTCGGCGTCCCGAAGACCATCGACAACGACCTCTCCGCCACCGACTACACCTTCGGCTTCGACACGGCCGTCGGCATCGCGACCGAGGCGATCGACCGCCTGCACACCACCGCCGAGTCGCACATGCGCGTCCTCGTCGTCGAGGTCATGGGCCGCCACGCGGGCTGGATCGCCCTGCACTCGGGCCTCGCGGGCGGCGCCAACGTCATCCTCATCCCCGAGCAGCGCTTCGACGTCGACCAGGTCTGCGCCTGGGTGACCTCGCGGTTCAAGGCGTCGTACGCCCCCATCGTCGTCGTCGCGGAGGGCGCGATGCCCAAGGACGGCGAGATGGTCCTCAAGGACGGCACGCAGGACTCCTTCGGGCACGTCCGGCTCTCCGGCGTCGGCGAGTGGCTGGCCAAGGAGATCGAGGGGCGCACCGGCAAGGAGGCGCGCACCACGGTCCTCGGCCACGTCCAGCGCGGCGGCACCCCGAGCGCCTTCGACCGCTGGCTCGCCACCCGATTCGGCCTGCACGCGATCGAGGCCGTCCGGGACGGCGACTTCGGCAAGATGGTCGCCCTCAAGGGCACGGACATCGTCCGCGTACCGATCGCGGAGGCCACGGCCCGCCTGAAGACGGTGGACCCGGCGCTGTACGCGGAGGTGGGTGTCTTCTTCGGCTGACCCGGGGAGGGCGGCCCTGACGCGTCCGGGACGGCCCCCCGCGGTGCCGTCCCGGAAACCGGTCAATAGACTCACAACCATGGAAATTCTCGCATTTGGCGTGCAGTCCGATGAAAAGCCGCTGATGGAGAAGGCCTTCGAGGGGCACCACGACATCCGCTGCCTCGACGTGTTCCTGAACGAGGACACCGCCCCCATCGCCGCCGGCTACGAGATCGTCTCCTCCAGCGTCAACGCCACCCTCGACAACCGGGTGCTCCAGACGCTCGCCGCCGGCGGCACACGGATGATCGCCCAGCGCTCCACCGGCTTCAACAACATCGACCTGCGGGTCGCCGAACGCCTCGGCCTGACCGTCGCCCGCGTCTCGTACTACTCGCCATATTCCGTCGCCGAGTTCGCCTGGACCCTGGCGATGGCCGTCAACCGCCGCATCGTCCGCGCCAGCAACCGCACCCGCGACTTCGACTTCAGGCTCGACGGCCTGATGGGCCGCGACCTGCGGGGCCGCACGGTCGGCGTGCTCGGCACCGGCAAGATCGGCGAGGCGTTCACCCGCATCGCGCACGGCTTCGGCATGCGGCTGCTCGGCTGGGACGTCGCCGAGAACCCCGCCTGCGTCGAGCTCGGCATGGAGTACGTGGCGAAGGACGAACTCCTCGCCGAGGCGGACCTCGTCTCCCTGCACGTGCCGCTGCTCCCGGCCACCCAGCACCTCATCGGCGCCGACGCGCTGCGCAGGATGAAGGACGACGCGATCCTGGTGAACTCCAGCCGCGGCGGCCTGATCGACACCGAGGCCCTGGTCGGGGAGTTGCGCGTCGGCCGCTTCACGGGCGTGGGCCTGGACGTGTACGAGGCGGAGGCGGGACTCTTCTTCCTCGACAAGTCCCTGGAGGTCGTCGAGGACGACACCCTGGCCCGCCTCGTCACGTTCCCGAACGTCGTGGTCACCTCCCACCAGGCGTACTACACCGCGGACGCGGTCGCCCAGATCATCGACACCACGGTGCGCAACGTCCTGGACTACCTGGCGGGCCGCCGCTCCGAGAACGTCTTGGTGCCCGCGCCGGGCAGGAGCTGACCGAGCAGTTCCCGCACGATCCCGGCGCCGCGCAGCGTCAGCACCGACTCCGGATGGAACTGCACCCCCGCGAAGCCCGGTCCCCGCAGCGCGTGCACCTCACCGGTCGCCGCGTCCCTGCTGACGTCCACGTCGTGCGCGGCCAGCTCCGCCGCGGCCGCGTCGTCGCAGCGCGCCACGAAGCTGTTGTAGAACCCGACGGTCTCGGGCCGCCCGAACAGGTCGATGCCCGTCTGTGCGCCCTGGTACGGCACTTCCTTGCGCACGGTCTCCAGGCCCAGCTCGGCCGCGATCAGCTCGTGCCCGAGGCAGACGCCGAGCACGCCGTGCCCGTGGCCGCGGATCACCTCGGCCGTCAGTGAGCGCAGGAACCGCATCTTCGGGTCGGTGAGGTCGGACGGGTCGCCCGGGCCGGGGCCGAGCACGACGGGTCCCTCGTGCGCGAGCACCCTCTCCCGCAGCCCCTCCTCGTCGTACCGCCGCACCGACACCCGGAGGCCGGAGGAGCGCAGGACGTGCGCGAGCATCGCGGTGAAGGTGTCCTCGCCGTCCACCACGAGCGCGTGCCCGGCCAGCTCGTCGGCCCGCTCCTGCATCCGCAGCCAGAACGGCGCGAGCGACGCGCGCCGGCCGTCCAGCGCCGCCCGCACCCGCGGGTCGTCGGCGAGGGCGGGCCGCGTGCCCTCCTCGCGGGGGCGCCCGGGGCGCACGCCGAGGGCGGCCAGCACACCGGCGGCCTTCGCGTGCGTCTCGGCGACCTCGCCCAGCGGGTCGGAGCCGCGCACCAGCGTGGCGCCCACCGGCACCCGCAGCCGCCCGGCCGCGGAGATGTCGGCGGTGCGGATCAGGATGGGGGAGTCCAGGGTCTGCGCGCCGCCCGCGTCCCTGCCGATGAGGGCGAGGGCGCCCGCGTAGTAGCCGCGGCCGCCGGATTCATGCCGCTCGATGACGCGGCAGGCGTTCTGCACCGGCGACCCGGTGACGGTCGCCGCGAACATCGTCTCCTTGAGGACTTCCCGTACGTCCAGCGACGACTTCCCGCGCAGCTCGTACTCGGTGTGCGCGAGGTGGGCCATCTCTTTGAGGCGCGGCCCGATGACGACGCCGCCCATGTCGCCGACGGTGCACATCATCTTGAGCTCCTCGTCGACGACCATCGAGAGCTCCTCGATCTCCTTGCCGTCGGAGAGGAAGGCGAGCAGGTCGTCGGGCGTGGGCCCGTCGGCCGGGTAGCGGTACGTCCCGCTGATGGGGTTCATGACGACCGTCCCGCCGGACATCCGCACGTGCACCTCGGGGCTGGCCCCGACGAGCGTGCGGTCCCCGGTGTGCACGACGTACGTCCAGTACGCGCCCCGCTCGCCCACGAGCAGCCGCCGGAAGAGCGCGAGGGCGTCAGCCCTGCCGAACCCCGGGATCTCACCCTCGTACGTGCGACGGATGACGAAGTTGGCGCCCTCGCCACGCCCGATCTCCTCGCGCAGGACGCGCCCCACGATGTCCGCGTACGCCGCGTCGTCCACGTCGAAGGCCCCGCCCTCGACCCGCACCTCGTGCGCGGGCAGCGCCGCAAGGGCCTCGGCGAGCGGGAGTTCGTACCGCTCCTCGGGGGTGAGGACGGTGAGCGGCGTGCCGTCGTCGCGGACGTCGAAGCCGCGCTCCCTGATCTGCCGGAAGGGCACGAGGGCGAGCCCCTCGGGGATGTCCGTGAGCCGTTCGTACGTGCCCGTCGGGCCGGTCAGGACCTCGACCGTGTCGTGGTCGCGGCCCGGGGTGCGGCGGCGCAGCAGGGCGAAGGGGCGGTCGTCGGACAGGAGGTCGGTGAGGTTCATGGGGTGCATGGGGATGGTTCCTTCTCACTCGGAGAGGAACGGCCCGGCCCCGGGAGGTCCGGAAAACACTGAAGGCCGCCCCTCGGGCGGCCTTCGCGAGTCTCTGTGCGCGCAGAGTCAGTGGGCCGCCGGATGAGCGGGCCACCACCAGTTACGAGTCGTCGTCTGCGCGTGCATGTCCGGCACCTTAGCGCATCATCAGGAGGTCGAGGCTCTCGTCGAGATAGGCGCCGAGCTCCGCGCCGGACGGTACGGCCGAGGGCACCGCGTGGCCGAGCTGGGTGTGGCCCAGATAGACGCTGTACGCGAGCAGGCCGCGCCGCCGCGCCTCCGCCGCCGGGAAGCCGAGGCCGGCGAAGAGCTCGGCGACGTACGTCAGACGGCGCTCGGTCACCTTCCGCAGGGCGGCCGCCACCCGCGGGTGCTCGGCCGTCGCCAGCAGGGAGACCTCCAGCGGGCCCGAGGCGGCGGCGGTGATGGCCTCCGCGAAGAGCATCCGGATCCGCTTGCGGGGGTCGGGCTCGGCCTCCACGTGGCTGATCATGCCCTCGGTGTGGAGCTCGGCCCAGCGCTCCAGGGCGGCCTCGATGAGCGCGTCGCGGTTGGCGAAGTGCCAGTAGAAGCTCCCCTTCGTGGTGCCGAGGCGGACCGCCAGGGGCTCCACGGCGACGGCCGCGAGCCCGCCCTCGCCGATCGCCGTCAGCGCGGCGTCCGCCCAGTCGTCGGCGGTCAGCCGGGGCTTCGCCGGGGCCTTCTTCTGCTGCCGTTGCGCCATGTCCATACGCTACCGTACGGTTGACCATACGCCAGCGTATGGAGGTGCGGCATGGGAGTCGTGCGCAACGAACACGAGCGGGTCGTCGAGGCCCCGGCGGAGGCAGTCGGGGCTCTGCTCGACCGCCTGTCCGCCGAGGACGACCCGGTCTTCCCCGTCCCGGCCTGGGCGCCGATGACCTTCGACCGCCCGCTGGGCGTCGGCGCGACCGGTGGCCACGGCCCGATCAGGTACTCCGTCACCGCCCACGAACGGGGCCGCCGTATCCGCTTCGCCTTCACCCCGCCGGGCGACGGCTTCCACGAGGTGACGGTCGAGCCGCGGGGCGGGGGCCGCTGCCTCGTCCGCCACGTCCTGGAGATGCGGCAGTCCGGCGTCGACCGCCTCCTGTGGCCCACGGCCGTCCGGCCCGTCCACGACACGATGGTCGAAGAGCTCTTCGACAACATCGAGCGCGCGGCGGCGGGCGGCTGCGCCCGCCCCGTCCGCTGGTCGCCCCGGCTGCGGCTGCTCAACCGGCTCTGGTGGCCCCGGCCCGAGACGGTGGAGGTGCCCGCGGAGGCCAGGCTGCTCCGGGCCTCCGTGGAGCGGCCCGGCTACCGGGACGCGTACCGCATGGAGCTGCGCGCCGGCCTGCCGCGCGACCCCGCCGCGTGGACCGGCGTCCTGCGCGACGCCTTCCCCGTCATCGCCCGCGAGGACGGCGAACTGCTGATGGACGTGGACACGGCGGGCCTCACCGCCCGCGCCTCGATCCTGGTCGACGAGCGGCACGTCACGCTCAGCACGGCCGTCCGCGCGGACGCGGTCCGCTCCCGGCTCTACTGGGGCGTCGTGAAGCGGGTGCACCCCTTCATGGCCCGCATGATGCTGCGGCGCGTCCACCGAAGGCTCGCCCTCGCCGCACCGCACGCCGCAGACCGGGCAACAGGAAGCGATCGCTCCACTGTGTCGGCTCCGTCTCACTTCGTGAGCGGGTGAATGGACGGCGCGCTGCACCACGTAATGTTGACGAGGTGACCGTGAACGCTAAGACCACCGCCACCGGTGGCAACACCTGGCGAAACCTGCCCGCGGCGCAGCAGCCCGAGTACCCCGATGCCGAGGCTCTGCGCGATGTGATCGCGGACCTCGAGTCGTATCCGCCGCTCGTCTTCGCGGGCGAGTGCGACCAGCTGCGCGCCCGACTGGCCTCCGTCGCCAAGGGAGAGGCGTTCCTGCTCCAGGGCGGCGACTGCGCCGAGGCCTTCGACGCGGTGTCCGCCGACCACATCCGGAACAAGCTGAAGACGCTGCTCCAGATGGGCGCCGTCCTCACGTACGCGGCCTCCGTGCCCGTCGTGAAGATCGGCCGCATCGCGGGCCAGTACTCCAAGCCGCGCTCCAAGCCGACCGAGACCCGCGACGGCGTGACGCTCCCGACCTACCGGGGCGACTCCGTCAACGGCTTCGACTTCACCGAAGAGGCCCGCATCCCGGACCCCGAGCGCCTGAAGCGGATGTACAACGCCTCCGCCTCCACGCTCAACCTGGTGCGCGCCTTCACCACGGGCGGTTACGCGGACCTGCGCCAGGTGCACGCCTGGAACCAGGACTTCGTGAAGTCGTCCCCGTCCGGCCAGCGGTACGAGCAGCTGGCCCGCGAGATCGACAACGCGCTCAATTTCATGCGCGCCTGCGGCACCGACCCGGAGGAGTTCAAGACCGTCGAGTTCTACGCCTCCCACGAGGCGCTGCTCCTCGACTACGAGTCGGCGCTGACCCGCGTCGACTCCCGCACCGGGCGGCTCTACGACACCTCGGGCCACATGGTCTGGATCGGTGAGCGCACCCGTCAACTCGACCACGCGCACATCGAGTTCGCCTCCCAGGTGCGCAACCCCGTCGGCATCAAGCTCGGCCCGACCACCACGGCCGAGGAGGCGCTGGAGTACATCGAGCGCCTCGACCCCGACCGCGAGCCCGGCCGGCTGACCTTCATCGTCCGGATGGGCGCCGACAAGGTCCGCGACAAGCTGCCCGAGCTGGTCGAGAAGGTCACCGCCTCCGGCGCGACCGTCGCCTGGATCACCGACCCGATGCACGGCAACACGTACGAGGCGGCCTCCGGTCACAAGACCCGCCGCTTCGACGACGTGCTCGACGAGGTCAAGGGCTTCTTCGAGGTCCACAAGGCCCTCGGCACCCACCCGGGCGGCATCCACGTCGAGCTCACCGGTGACGACGTCACCGAGTGCGTGGGCGGCGGCGACGAGATCTTCGTCGACGACCTGCACCAGCGCTACGAGACGGCCTGCGACCCGCGGCTCAACCGCAGCCAGTCGCTCGACCTGGCGTTCCTGGTGGCGGAGATGTACCGCGACCAGTAGTTCTTCGAGCTGTACGTACGTGTGGGGCGCGGATCCGTGTGATCCGCGCCCCACCGGCGTATCCGGGGCTTTTGTGGGCCCGGAGTCATGGGTAAGGTTAGGTTAGCCTCACCGATCAATCGGGACGGCGCTACCGATGAGTCCTGTCCGTCCTGTCTGCCTGGGAGGTGAGCCGCGTGTACGTCTGCAACTGCTTCGGGGTCACCGAGGCGCAGGTGAAGAAGCACGCGGCGGACGGGGCCTGCACCCCCCGCCAGATAGCCTCGGCCTGCAAGGCGGGCACGGACTGTGGTTCGTGCGTACGACGCATCCAGGCACTGCTCGGCCGGGGCGCGTGCCCCCGCCGTGAGCTGGCGGACCAGGGAGAGCCGGTGCTGGCCGGCCTCGACGAGACCGCTCAGCAGGCCGCCGCCTAGCTCTCCGGCTGCTCGATGAGCTGCGCCAGGTACAGCGGCTCGCCCAGCTTCTCGACGAGCTCCAGCTGGGTGTCCAGATAGTCGATGTGGTGCTCCTCGTCGGCGAGGATCGACTCGAAGATGTTCGCGGACGTGATGTCGCCCTTGGCGCGCATCACCTCGATCCCCCGCTTGAGGCGGTCGATCGCCTCCACCTCGACCTGCCGGTCCGCCTGGAACATCTCGGTGACCGTCTGGCCCACCCGGACGTGGAAGAGCCGCTGGTAGTTGGGCAGACCGTCGAGGAACAGAATCCGGTCGGTCAGCACCTCCGCGTGCTTCATCTCGTCGAACGACTCGGACCGGGTGTACTTCGCGAGCTTCGTCCAGCCGAAGTTCTCCTGCATCTTGGCGTGGAGAAAGTACTGGTTGATCGCCGTGAGCTCGGCGGTCAGCTGCTCGTTGAGAAATTCGATGACCTCGGGGTCGCCCTGCATCGCAGAGGCTCCTTCCACGCGGGTGACTGGGCAGGTAGCGCGCATCTTTGCACCGGTGTTCGGAGGGCGTCCAGTAAGTGCACGCTTAGTAGGAGTTGCCCGAATCCGTATCTGTCAGACTTCGTCTGGTCACGTCCACCGCCCCGGGTCTGTCAGGATGGAGTCATGGGTCAGCTGGCGGAACGCGCATCTCGACAGGCAGCGGAGCCGGAGCTTCCGCCGGGTCAGCGGCTGCAGCGCGGCTGGCCGGTCACGCACTACGGACCGGTGCCGAAGTTCCGTCCCGAGCGCTGGGAGTTCAGGGTCTTCGGAGCCACCGCGGACGGCGAGAAGCACTGCTGGACGCACGAGGAATTCTCCGCGCTGCCGTACGACACCGTCGTTGCCGACCTGCACTGCGTCACGAAGTTCAGCATGCTCGGCGCCGAGTGGGGCGGGGTGCCGGCCCGCACGCTCCTGGAGATCGCCCCGCCCGCGCCGAACGCCACCCACGTCATGGTCTGGGCCGAGTACGGCTTCAGCTCCAACCTGCGGATGGCGGACTTCGCCTCCGACCGCACGATTTTCGCCACCCACAAAGGCGGCGAACTGCTCACCGCGGAGCACGGTTTCCCGCTCCGGCTCGTGGTGCCCCACCTGTACGCCTGGAAGGGCCCCAAGTGGGTCCGCGGCATCGAGTACATGACCGCCGACCGCCGCGGCTTCTGGGAGGAGCGCGGCTACCACAACGTCGGCGACCCGTGGCAGGAGCAGCGCTACTCGTACCAGGAGGAGCCCGGGGACGGCCCCGAGTTCTAGGGCGTGTCTTTCGGATCAGCCCGGGCCCGCGACGCCTGGCACGGCGCCTCGCGGCGTTGTCGCATCACCCACGGACGCCCAGTCCGCGGGCGATGCTCCGCCTTGCGATGCACCGCACCAGACGCCGCGGGCTGTCCGGACCGATCCAAAAGACACGCCCTAGCCCGGCCGGGGCGCTACAGGCCCCGGAGCGCCTTCAGGCGCGCCACGTCCGCCGCGTGCCCCTCCTTGCCGCCGGGCGTCTCGATGACCAGCGGCACGCCCTCGGTGGCCGGGTGCAGCATCAGCTCGCGGAACGGCTCCTCGCCGATGTGGCCGGTGCCGATGTTCTCGTGGCGGTCCTTGTGGGCGCCGACGACGTCCTTGGAGTCGTTGGCGTGCACGAGCTTCAGACGGCCCTCGCCGACCGTCTCCACGAGGAGGTCCAGGGTCTGCTTCATGCCGCCCGGGCCGGTCAGGTCGTGGCCCGCCGCGTAGATGTGGCAGGTGTCCAGGCAGATGCCCAGCTTGGGGTGGGAGTCCAGCGCCTCGAAGTACGGGCCGAAGTCCCAGGTGCGGGAGCAGAGCGAGGCGCCCTGGCCCGCGGTCGACTCCAGGAGCAGGAACGGGTCGTCGTCGTGCGTCAGCTCGTCGAGGAGCGGCAGCATCCGGTCGCGCACCTGCTTCAGGGCGACCGCGCGGTCCCGGCCACCGGTCGCCGAGCCGGTGTGCACGACCACGCCGAGGGCGCCGATCTCGCGGGCCCTGCGCAGCGAGTGGCGCAGGGAGTCCACGGACTTCTCGACGGTCGCCTCGGTGTGCGAGCCGAAGTTGATGAGGTAGGGCGCGTGGACGTACGCCGGGATCCTCTCGGCGGCGCAGGCCGCGCGGAACGCCTCGTCCTGCTTCGGGTTGCCGGGCGGCGTCGCCCAGCCCCGCGGGTTGGCGACGAAGACCTGGACGGTTTCGGCACCGAGGTCACGGGCGTACGAGAGGCCTACGGAGGCGAGTCCACCGGCGACCGGGACGTGGCCGCCGACGGGGTTGCGGGGCACTGCGTCGGGGGAAATGTTGCTGCTCACGACGTCAAGGGTGGCACGCGGCCGGGGGTGCTCCGAACCGGCCGGGACGGGCGGGTGCTTTGGGAGGGCCGGGGTGCTTCGGGGCGCTCGGGGCGGCCGGGTCGCTTCGGGGCGGCCGGGACGCCTCGAAACGGCTGGCGCTCCGGGGCCGGACGCGGGTTCGGCCCCCACACGCTCTCAGCGGATCGTGATGGTGATCGTCGAGTTCTTCGGCGCCTTGTCGCCGCCGTCCACCGACTGCTTCTTCACGGTGTCCCCGAAGATGCCGAGCAGCCCGCGGTCCTCGTCGACCTCGAAGCCCGCCGCCTCCAGCTTGTCTTTGGCCTCGTCGACGTCCATCCCGGTGACGTCCGGGACCTCGACCATCGGCGGGCCCTTGGAGATCGTCAGCTCGACCGTGTCGCCCTCGGCGATCGTCTTGTCGGCGACGGGCGACTGCGCGGCGACATCGCCCTTGTCCTCGTCGGAGTGGACCCGCGACGGCACGATCTCGACCTTCAGCCCGGCGTCCTCCAGGTCGGCCCTCGCGTCGTCCTCGGACTCGCCGGTCACGTCGGGAACCTCGACGGGGCGGCCCTTGCTGACGACCAGGGCGACGGCGGAGCCCGCCTTGCGGGTGAAGCCGGCCCGCGGGTCCGTGCTGATCACGGAGCCCTTGTCGATGTCCTCGTTGAACCTCTTGGTGACCATGCCAGGGGCAAGGCCGGCGTTCTTGAGCTCCTTCTTCGCCGTGGCCAGCGGGAGATTCCGCACGTTCGGGACCTTCACGGTCTCCGGGCCCAGCGAGATGGTCAGCGTCACCCCGTCGTTCTGGCGGATGCGGTCGCCCACCGCCGGGTCGGTCTTCATGACCGTGCCGCGCTTGTCCGTGTCGCTGTAGGCGCGCTTGACGTCCTTCACGTCGAGCCCGGCGTCGTCGAGCCGCTGCTTCGCCTGCGCCTCGGTCTTCGCCAGGAGCGGCGGGACCTCGGTGAACTGGCCGGAGTTGATGTACCAGACGCCCGTGCCGATCCCCAGGACCAGCAGGACACCGGCGATGACCGCGATCATGCGGCGGCGCGGGTCGAACCGGCGCCGGGACGCCGGCGCTGCGGGCGGGGCGGGCGGCGGTGTGGCGAGGACGCTGGTGCGGTTCAGCGCGTCCTGGCCGCCGCGCTCGTCCCGCTCGCCCTCGGCAGGCAGCGGAAGCTGCACGGAGCGCGCCGCGCGCGGGATCACGCTCGTGCGGTCCTGGGAGCTGTCGTGCTCCGCCGCACGGGCCTGCGGCGGCACCGCGTCGAGCTGCTCCTCGGTGAGGGCGGCCCGCGCCTCCCTGAGGTGGGCGAGGAGCGCCACCGCGTCGTACGGACGGATGTCCGGGGTGCGTGCGGTGGCGGAGGCGACCAGCTCGTCGAGTGCGAAGGCAAGCCCGGGGACGGCCGCCGACGGGGGCGGCACGTCCTCGTTGAGGTGCTGGTAGAGGACCTGGGCGGGGGAGTCCCCGGAGTGCGGCTTGGCGCCGGTCAGCATCTCGTAGAGCACGACCCCGCACGCGTACACGTCGACGCGGGTGTCCGCCGTGCCGTGCTCGATCTGCTCGGGGGCGAGGTAGGAGACGGTGCCGAGGACGGTGCCCGTCGTGTTCGTGACCGTGTCCACCGCGCGGACGAGCCCGAAGTCGGCGACCTTCACCCGGCCGTCGTCCCCTATGAGGACGTTCTCCGGCTTCATGTCGCGGTGCACGAACCCGGCGCGGTGCGCGGCGCCGAGCGCGGCGAGGACCGGCTCCAGGATGTCGAGCGCGGCCCGCGGCTGCAGGGCGCCGCGCTCGCGCAGGACGTCGCGCAGGGTGCAGCCCGCGATGTACTCCATCGCGAGGTAGACGTACGACCCGTCCGTGCCCTGGTCGAAGACGCCGACCACGTTCGGATGCGAGAGCCGGGCCACCGACTTGGCCTCGCGGATGAAGCGGTCGACGAAGGAGGCGTCGGCCGCCAGCGTCGGGTGCATCACCTTGAGCGCGAGCACGCGGTCGAGGCGGGTGTCCACGGCCCGGTAGACCGTGGCCATCCCGCCGACCGCGATGCGCCCGTCGATGCGGTAACGGCTGTCGAGCAGCTGCCCGACGAGCGGGTCCTGAAGGGTCGTGTCCACGGAGGGAGTCTACGAGCAGCCACCGACACCCCGGCCGGGGCGGGCACGCTCACGGCGCTACTGCAGCCGAGCTGTGACAGGCGCCAGGGCGACCGCGCCCCGTAAGGGGCGCGAGGAACTGCGCGACAAGCCCCCACCGGCGGTGAGCCGCGAATGGACAGAGCCCCGCACCCCCTAAGGCGCCCCGCTCCGGATCGAGCCGGGCCATGCCCTCCGCAGGAGACGGCGCGGGGCGCCCCGTCAGGGGCGCGGGGAACTGCGCGACGAGCCCCCACCGGCGGCAAGCCGCGAACGGACAGAGCCCCGCACCCCCTAAGGCGCCCCGAAGGCCGGCCGCTCCGGATCCAGCCGCGCCATGCCCTCCGCAGGAGACGACGCCTCCGCGAAGTGCCGCCGCGGAATCCGCCCGGCCCGGTGCGCGAGCCGCCCCGCCTCGACGCCGTGCCGCATGGCCTCGGCCATCAGGACCGGCTCCTGCGCCCGCGTCACCGCGGAGGCCAGCATCACACCCGCGCAGCCCAGCTCCATCGCGATCGCCGCGTCGGACGCCGTGCCCGCGCCCGCGTCGAGGATCACCGGCACGCGCGCGTGCTCCACGATCAGCTGGAAGTTGTGCGGGTTGCGGATGCCGAGCCCGGAGCCGATGGGCGAGCCGAGCGGCATGATCGCCGCGCACCCCACGTCCTCCAGCTTCCGCGCGAGCACCGGGTCGTCGTTCGTGTAGGGCAGCACGGTGAAACCGTCGTCCACCAGGGTCTCGGCGGCGTCCAGGAGCTCGACCGGATCGGGCAGCAGGGTGCGCTCGTCGGCGATCACCTCCAGCTTCACCAGCTCCGTGCCGAGCGCCTCGCGCGCGAGCCGGGCGGTGAGGACGGCCTCGCCCGCCGTGAAACATCCCGCCGTGTTGGGCAGCACGCGGATCCCGAGGCGGTCGAGGACGGAGAGCACGGAGCCCTGCACGCCCGGGTCGAGACGGCGCATCGCGACGGTGGTCAGCTCCGTGCCGGACGCGACGAGGGACCGCTCCAGGACGTCGAGGCTGGGCGCCCCTCCCGTGCCCATGATCAGGCGCGAGGAGAGGGTGAGCCCGCCGATGACGAAGGGGTCGTCTGCCATGGTGGTTCAGCCTCCCTGGACGGCGGTGAGAATTTCGACGCGGTCGCCCTCGGCGAGCGTCGTGGTGGGCCACTGCGCGCGCGGGACGACGGTTTCGTTGACGGCGGCGGCGACTCCGGAGTGCGCCGAGGAGAGGGTGGCCACGACGGCTTCGAGCGTGGTGCCCGAGGCCACGTCGCGTGCTTCCCCATTGACGGATACGGCGAAGGGCGTGGTCATGCGTGCTGCTCCGTGAAGTGCGGCGTGGTGGGAGGGGGTACGGGGGAGGGGGCGGTGAAGCGGCGCGGGGTGAACGGACGCGCCACGTCCGGCAGTTCGCCGGTGGTCAGGGCGTGCGCCATGACGTCGCCGGTGAGGGGCGTCAGCAGGACGCCGTTGCGGTGGTGCCCGGTGGCCAGGTGGAGCCCGGCGAGCCGCGTCGGGCCGAGCAGCGGCGCGTTGTCCGGCGAGCCGGGGCGCAGGCCGGCGCAGGTCTCGGTCAGCGGCAGCTCCGTGATGCCGGGGACGAGTTCGTGCGCGTCCCGCAGCAGTTCGTAGACGCCGCCCGCGGTCACCGTGGTGTCCCAGCCGAGCTCCTCGCTGGTCGCGCCGACGACGAGCTCGCCGTTCTCGCGCGGCACGAGGTAGACGTGGCTGCCGCGCACCACGGCCCGCACGGTGCGGCTCAGGAACGGCGCGTACGGCTTCGGCACCGTCAGCCGCAGGACCTGTCCCTTCACGGGCCGCACGGGCGGCAGGACGTCCTGCGGAACGCCCCCGAGACGCCCGCTGAGGCTGCCTCCCGCGAGCACGGTCCGGTCCGTGCCCAGCTCGGTGCCGTCCGCGAGGACGACGCCGCGCGCCCGGTCGCGTACGACGGACAGGCGCTCGGCCCACGCGCGGTGGAAGGTCACACCGGCCCGCTCGCAGGCGACCACGAGCGCCGCCGCGAGCCGCCGCGGGTCGACCTGGTGGTCGCCGTCGACCCGCAGCCCGCCGCGTACGCCCGGCGCGAGCATCGGCTCCAGGCGGCGGCACTCGCGGCCGCTCAGCCACTCGGACTCGAGCCCCGAGCGGCGCTGCAGGGCGTGCAGTTCGCGCAGGTGGGCGCGGTCGTCGGAGTCGAGCGCGACGGCGAGCGTGCCGCACGCGCGGTAGCCGAGGTCCTGCCCGCTCGCCTCGGTCAGCTCGGCGGCGAAGGCGGGGTAGCGGCGGGCGGATTCGACGTTGAGGCCGAGCAGGGTCTGCTCGCCGTAGTGCAGTTCGGTGACGGCGGCCAGCATGCCCGCGGCGACCTGCGCGGCGCCGCCGCCCGGCTCCGGGTCGACGACCGCGACCGAGAGCCCGCGCTGGGCCGCCCGCCAGGCCGTGACCAGGCCGATGACGCCGCCCCCGACGACGAGGACGTCAGAGGTGGCGGATGGTGGTGTCGTACTCGGACGCGCTGGTGGCGTACGTGGATGCATGGGCGTCCAGCCCCTCCCTTCGCCGGCATGACCCGGATCAGGTTCGTACGGTCGGAGGCCGTCCCAGCCTCCCTCTCAGCCCGGTGCGTCCGGGCTCCCGCGAGTGCTCTGCACCGGCCACCCTAGCCCGTCGCCCCGCGCGGCAGTAGGGGAGCTGTCCGGGTATGGGCGGTGACGGTGTGTCAGAGATCTCCCCGCATCCGTCTGAAGTCGCCCCGGGCCGCCGCCCTAGAGTGATCGGGTGAGCGAGCAGCAGAGGCAGAGCGGGAAACAGCGGCAGGCCGAGCGGCACGTCGTCATCGTCGGAGCCGGAATGGCCGGGGTGCAGACCGCGGTGGCCCTGCGCGAACAGGGCTTCACCGGCGCGGTCACCCTCATCGGGGCCGAGCCGCACCAGCCGTACGACAGGCCGCCGCTGTCCAAGGCGGTGCTGCTCGGCAAGGCGGAGGGCTCCGCCTTCGACATCGACTTCGAAGCGCTCGGCATCGAGCTGGTCTTGGGTCGCGAGGTCACCGGAGTGCGCCCCGCCGACCACGAGCTGGACACCGCCGAGGCCCCCCTCCCGTACGACGTCCTGGTCCTCGCGACCGGCGCCGAACCGATCCGGCTGCCCGGCACCGAGGGCGTCCCGGGCGTCCACCTGCTGCGCACCCTGGACGACGCCGAGCGGCTGCGCCCGGTCCTCGCCGCGCAGCGGGACATCGTGGTCGTCGGGGCGGGCTGGATCGGCGCGGAGTTCGCGACCGCCGCGCGCGAGGCGGGCTGTTCCGTCACCGTCGTCGAGGCCGCGTCGAGGCCGCTGGCCGGGGCGCTGCCGGAAGAGGTCGCAGCGCCCATGGCGGGCTGGTACGCGGACTCCGGAGCGGTGCTGCGCACCCACGCGCGCGTGGAGCGTGTCGAGCCGGGCGAGGTCGTCCTGTCCGACGGGACCCGGCTGCCCGCCGGCGCCGTCGTCGTCGGCATCGGGGCGCGGCCCGCGACGGCCTGGCTGGCCGGCTCCGGCATCGAGCTGGGCGGCCACCGGGAGGTCGTGGCCGACGCCGGTCTGCGCACCTCGGCCCCTGACGTGTACGCGGTCGGCGACTGCTCCTCCTTCCCTTCGGGAAGGTACGGCGAGCGGCTTCTCGTGCACCACTGGGACAACGCCTTGCAGGGCCCGCGCACGGTCGCGGCGAACATCATCGGCGAGACACCGGCGGCGTACGACCCCGTGCCGTACTTCTGGTCGGAGCAGTTCGGCCGCTTCGTGCAGTACGCGGGCCACCACGCCTCGGCGGACGAGCTGGTGTGGCGCGGCGACCCGACGGGGGTGGCCTGGTCGGTGTGCTGGCTGCGGGACGGCGCTCTCGTGGCGATCCTCGCGGTGGGCCGCCCCAGGGACCTGGCCCAGGGCCGCAGACTGATCGAGTCGGCCACCCGTCTGGCCCCCGCGCAGGTGGCAGACCCTTCGGTGCCTTTGAAGAAGGCGGCACTGTAGCCGGACGGCCGCCGTCCGGTGCGTGTCACCGGCCAGAGATACGCTGGACCACGTGACCGAGATTGACGCAAAGACTGACGCTCTTGTCCCCGCCTGGCTGCACCTCCCCGACATCGCGGAAATGCTCGACGTCGAGGTGACCCGTGTGCGCCAGCTGGTCAAGGAGGGCCAGCTGATCGCCGTACGCCGTGGGGAGAACCGGGCGCTCCAGGTGCCCGCCGCCTTCATCGACGACGACAAGGTCGTCAAGGGCCTCGCCGGCACCCTGACGCTCCTGAGGGACGACGGCTTCTCCGACGAGGAGATGCTGGAGTGGCTCTTCACCCCCGACCCGAGCCTGCCCGGCACCCCCGTGCAGGCACTGGGCGAGAATCGCGGCACGGAGGTGAAGCGTCGCGCCCAGGCGCTGGCTGTTTGACCTGAGCGCACCAGCAGACCAGCACACGACCGACAACGGGGGGACTTCTCCATGGCCGCCGACCACCGCACCCGGCTCGCGGACGCCCGGCTCTACCTGTGCACGGACGCACGCAGGCGCCAGGGGGACCTCCCCGAGTTCCTCGACGCCGTCCTCGCGGGCGGCGTCGACATCGTGCAGCTGCGCGACAAGGGCATGGAGGCCGGCGAGGAGCTGGCGCACCTCGAGGTCTTCGCGGACGCCGCGCGGCGGCACGGCAAGCTCCTCGCGGTGAACGACCGCGCGGACGTCGCGCACGCCATCGGCGCCGACGTGCTGCACCTCGGCCAGGGCGACCTGCCCGTCCCGGCGGCCCGCGCCATCCTCGGCGAGGACGTCCTCATAGGCCGCTCCACGCACTCCGAGCCGGAGGCCGCCGCGGCCGCGGTCCAGGACGGCGTGGACTACTTCTGCACGGGGCCGTGCTGGCCCACGCCCACCAAGCCGGGCCGCCACGCCCCGGGCCTCGACCTGGTCCGGTATACGGCCTCGCTCGGCACGGACCGGCCCTGGTTCGCCATCGGCGGCATCGACGCGGGCAACCTGGACGAGGTGCTCGAAGCGGGCGCCCGGCGGGTCGTCGTCGTGCGGGCCGTCACCGAGGCCGACGACCCCGGTGCCGCCGCCGCGGAGTTCGCGAAGCGGCTCCGTACAACTGTCTGAGCAACAACCCGGGAGTGTCCGATCCGTGGACAACAAAACGGCAAATCGGCTAAATCTCCCAGGTCTGGTTGGGTGACCGTCGCGGCCTGGCTAACCTGCCCGTATGGCCTCAGGCACAGCTTCGACCAGGACTGACCGTGCGCGCACGGTGCGCGACATGCTCGCGACCGGAAAAACGACATTTTCGTTCGAGTTCTCCGCGCCGAAAACCCCCAAGGGTGAGCGGAACCTCTGGAACGCGCTGCGGCGGGTCGAGGCGGTCGCCCCGGACTTCGTCTCCGTGACCTACGGCGCGGGCGGTTCGACGCGCACCGGCACGGTCAAGGAGACCCAGCAGATCGTCGCCGACACGACCCTGACGCCCGTCGCGCACCTGACCGCGGTCGACCACTCCGTGGCCGAGCTGCGCAACATCATCGGGCAGTACGCGGACGCGGGCATCAGGAACATGCTCGCGGTCCGCGGCGACCCGCCGGGCGACCCTCTCGGCGAGTGGATCGCCCACCCCGCAGGCCTCACCTACGCCGCCGAGCTGGTCGAGCTCATCAAGGAGTCCGGCGACTTCTGCGTGGGCGTCGCCGCCTTCCCCGCGATGCACCCGCGCTCGCCCGACTGGGAGTCCGACACCCGGCACTTCATCGACAAGTGCCGGGCCGGCGCGGACTACGCGATCACGCAGATGTTCTTCGACCCCGAGGAGTACCTGCGGCTGCGCGACCGCGTCGAGGCGGCGGGCTGCGAGACGCCGATCATCCCCGAGATGATGCCGGTCACCAACGTCCGCCAGCTCGACCGGCTGCCGCAGCTCAGCAACGCCGTGTTCCCGGCCGAGCTGAAAGAGCGGATCCTCTCGGTCAAGGACGATCCCGCCGCTGTACGCTCCATTGGCATCGAGTTCGCGACGGAGTTCTGCGCGCGGCTGCTGGCCGAAGGTGTGCCCGGGCTGCACTTCATCACGCTGAACAACTCCACGGCGACGCTGGAGATCTACGAGAATCTGGGCCTGCACCACCAGGCCTGAACGGTCGTACCCGCACCCGAGGGGCGGCGGCCGTAGGGGAGAGGGGCGTACATGGGCTGGACGGTCCTCTACATCGCGTTCGGATGCGTCGCGCTGTGGTTGCTCGGCGAGGTTCTGCTGCAGTACAAGGCGAGGCTCCGCTGGCGCCTGCTCGCCTTCGTGGGCTTCCTCGGCGTCGTCGTCGGCGTGCTGCTCTCGACGGTGTGGATCATCGGGATCGGCGCCATCGCGTTCGCCACGGGCCAGACGTACGTGACGATGTCGTTCCGCCGGGGCTTCTCCACCGGCTGGGCGCTCGGCGGGCAGCCGGGCCTGAGCAAGCGCCGCAAGCGGCCGGCGCGGGCCGCCGCGGCCGCGGCGGAACCGACGCTGCGGGTCTCCGACCTGGAGGTCTCCGACTCGGACGCCCCCGACGCGGACGTCTCCGACATGGCTTACGGGCAGGTCCCGCCGCCGCCCGCGCACGGTCCTGACATCCCCGCGGGCGGGGTCTACGCACCGGAGCCGATGCCCGACGACACCGGGCAGTACGGCGTGTACAGCGACGCTCCGTACGCCCCGTCGGCCGCCGGCGACGCCCACCAGAGCGAGGGCTACGGCTACGACGCCGCGGCCTACACCGGCTTCGACCAGCAGCACGCCCAGCAGAACCAGAACTACGCGTACGACGAGACCGGTCAGCAGCAGTACGCCGCCTACTCCGACCCGTACATCGGCACGCAGACGTACGGCGCGGGGCAGAGCTACGACACGTACGGCGACCAGCAGCAGTACGCCCCGTACGGCGGCGACACCTACAGCGGCTCCCTCGGCGGCGCGTACACCGACACCCCGCCCGGCGGCGTCTGGGTGCCCCAGCAGCGCAACACCGACGACCAGTACGGCGGCGAGCTCCCCCCGGAGCAGCAGCCGTACCCGTACCAGGGCGGCGACCACGGCTCCGGCTACGACGGCCCGGGATACGACGGCTCGGGGTACAACGAGCAGCAGTACCGGTACTGAGGCGCGCGGGCCGCTCCGGTTACTGGGAGCCGCGGAACTCCGGTCCCTCGACGATCAGCCCCGCGACCAGCGTGCCCGACATGCCCGCGTGCGGCAGGCCGCCGCCGGGATGCGCCCAGCCGCCGACCGCGAAGAGCCCCGGCAGGCCGGTGCTGTTCGACGGGTGCAGGAACCGGCCGCCGGCCGCGGCGAGCGCCGGGGCCGGGACCGCGCCGCCGTCGGCGCCGGTGGCCTCGGCGATGTCGGCCGGGGTGCGGATCTCGTGCCAGAGGAGACGGTCGCGGAGGTCCGGGATGGCGCGCTCGGCGTGCGTGATCAGATTCTCGGCCTGCAGGGCGAATACGTCCCGTGAAGCCCAGTCGAGGTCGTCGCGGTACGCGGGCACCGTGGCTGTCAGAGTGACCGCCTCGTGCGCGTCGTTCGGGACCGATGCGGGGTCATCCGGTCGTATCACTGTGACCGTGGGACGTGCTGCCATGGCGAAGCCGTCGCCGAACAAGCAGTCCAGCTCCTCCGCGCGGTCCGCAGCGTGCACCACCGTCCGGAGCGGCGTGCCCTCGGGCCGCGCGCCGGACAGCGCGAGGAACACCGTCAGCCGGCTGGGCATACCCGAGCGCGCGGGGACGTCACCCGCCGCCCGCACACCCCTGCCGGGCAGCATCCCGTCCAGGAGTGCGGGGGCGACACCGGCGACCACGAAGTCCGCGTCCGCGACGGTGCCGTCCGCGAGCTCCACGCCCGCCGCCCGGCCGTCCTTCTCGACGATCCGTGTCACCGCCGCGCCGAACACGAACTCGACCCGCCGGGCCACGCACCGCTCGTACACCGCACGGGCCAGGGCGCGCATGCCGCCCCGCGCCGCCCAGGTGCCGAACGTCTGCTCCAGGTAGGGCAGGACGGCCGCGCTCGCCGGAGTCGTGCGGGGATCGAGGCCGTGCGCGAGGGCGAACTGCTCCAGGAGCGCGATCAGCCGCGGGTCGCCGCCCAGCTCGAGCTCGCCGACCTCGCTGAGCGTGACCGCCCGGCGCTCGCGGCGCAGCAGGCGCTTGAGCGGCACCGAGGGGTACGGCTCGCGGTCGGCGAGCACCTCCCAGTTCGGCCAGAGGGGCTCTTCCAGGAGGGGGCGGCGGGTGCGGTCCCAGGCCTCCCTGGCGCGGTTCATGAACGCCGACCAGCGTGCGCCCGCGCCGGCACCGAGGGCCGTGTCCAGGGCCTCGCCCACGCCCGCGCGCGAGGCGTTCGGCAGGTCCGCCGCGGTGCCGTCCGCGAAGACGTGCCGCACGGCGGGCTCCACCTGGGACAGCTCGACGCACTTCTCCAGGGGCTCCTTGCCCGTCTTGACGAACAGGTCGCGGTAGACCGCGGGGAGCTGGAGCAGTCCGGGGCCGGTGTCGAAGGCGAAGCCGTCCCGCTCGACGCGGCCGACCGCGCCGCCGTACGTCTCCCCGCGTTCGTACACCACCACCCGGTGGCCCGCGACGGCCAGCCGGGCGGCCGCCGTCATCGCGCCAAGACCTGCGCCGATCACCACAATCCTTGCCATGCCAGGGACTTTATCGGCCGCCACCGACAGTCAGGGCGGCGGTGGTCCGGTCCGCCCCGCAAGCCGCTTCTCCTCGCGCCGCTGCGCCCTGCGCCGCAGGAACCGCCGGATCCGCGAGACGAGGAAGAAGAGCAGGAACAGGCCGATCAGCAGAAGCACGGCCGCGATGACCGCGGCGGCCTCCGGGTAGAACATCGCGAAGCTGATGACGCCGCCGACGCCGAGGTCCTCGGCCGTGCTCATCACGACGTTGCTGAACGGCTCGGGCGAGGTGTTGATCGCCATCCGGGTGCCGGCCTTCACCGCGTGGCTGGCCAGCGCGGTCGTGCCGCCCACCGCGCCCGCCGCGAGGTCCGGCAGCGAGCCGCTCTGCCCCGCCAGGAGCGCCCCCACCACGGCGCCGGAGACCGGCCGGATCACGGTGTGCACCGTGTCCCAGACCGAATCGACGTACGGGATCTTGTCGGCGACGGCCTCGCACACGAAGAGCACACCGGCCGCGATCAGCACATCGGGCCGCTGCAGCGCCTCGGGGACCTCGTCACTGACCCCGGTCGCGCCGAAGACGCCGAGCAGCAGGACAACGGCGTACGCGTTGATCCCGCTCGCCCAGCCGCTGGTGAACACCAGGGGGAGTACGGACACGGACGTGATCGTAACCAGTCGGGGACGAAGTGGCCTGGGGATGAGTGCGTACGCCTGAGTATCCGTACCTAGTGGGTGAGATGAGTATCCGCGCGGATGGGGCCCCACCTGCGGAGACGGAAGAGTGTGGGGCACGGAGGAGGGCGCGGTGCCGGTACCGCCGACACGGGGCGGCGGAACGGTGCCGCGCCCTTGGCCGCTCCTCCCGCCGGCCCGGCGGGAGCGAGGTACGGGGGTGACTCGGGGGACGACCGAACGGGGGTCGCACGGGGGTCACGGGGGGACACGAAGAAAGCGCCGGTCCGGTGCCGCCCGGGAACGGGGGCACCGGACCGGCGCCGTTGTGTGTGGGGGACCGGCTACGCGCGCGTGCCGCCGACCCGGCCCTGCAGCAGCCGTGAGAGCGCCGCGTGCACGTCGTCCAGCGAGCGCTCCGGCTGGAAGGCCTGCCAGTCCAGCGCGGCCACCAGCACCATGCCGACGAGCGCGGCGGCCGTCAGCGGGATGTCGATCTCCTCGCTGAGCTCACCGTTCGCCACCCCCGCGCGCAGCACGTCCTCGACCACCGCGACGGCCTGCTGCCTGACCACGAGCAGCGTGGACTGCCAGGCCCGGTTGGTCCGCCACAGCTCGGCGACGTACAGCTGGGTGAAGGCCGGGTAGCGGTTGATGAAGACCAGGCCCGCGCGGATCATCGCGTCGAGGGCGTCGACCTTGCTGCCGCCGCTCCTGTCGGCCTCCTCGGCCGCCTCCTTCAGGGAGGCCGTGAGCAGGCCGACGCCGTGCCGCAGCAGCTCTTCGAAGAGGACCGATTTGCTCGCGAAGTTGTAGTAGACGGTGCCCTTCGCGACCCCGGCCCGTTCGGCGATCTCGTCGACCGTCGTGGCCGAGAAGCCCTGCTCCGCGATGAGGGTGACGGCGGCCTCGTAGAGCTTCTGCCGGGTGGCCTCACGGCGGGTGCTGCCTGCACTGCTGTCCATGGCCCTGATTCTCACACTCACAGGCTCAGCTCCGGGTGCAGCCGGTCCAGGGTCCACACCTGCTTGCGGCGCGCGGAGAGCGCCGTGAGCGCGAGAGCGCCCAGGGTGAAGGCGGACAGGACCGCGCAGCCCTCCCAGACGGGACCGAGGCCGCCGCCCGTGATGAGTCTCCGGAGAGCCTCGACGACGTAACTCATCGGCAGGAAGGGGTGGATCGCGCCGAAGAAGCCGGGGCTCGTCTGTACGGGGTACGTGCCGCCCGCCGATGTCAGCTGCAGCATCAGCGCGGCGAGGACGAGGATCCGCCCGGCCGCTCCGAAGCGGGCGTTGAGCCACTGCACGATCGCCGCGAAGCACGCGGTCACCAGGCAGAGGAAGCCCACCGTCCCGGCCGCCCGCGCCATCTCCAGGCCGAGCCCCCAGTGCAGCACCGAGAGCAGGGCCGCGGTCTGGAGCACGCCGAGGGCGGCCACCGGCAGCCAGCCCGCGAGCGCGATGCGCCAGGCGGAGGCGCCGGCCGCGAGCGCGCGCCGGTTGAGCGGCTGGATCAGCATGTACGCCACCATCGCGCCGACCCACAGGGACAGCGGGATGAAGTACGGCGCGAAGCCCGTGCCGTAGTTGGGCGCCTTGTGCATCGACTGGGAGGCGAGCCGCACTGGGTCGGACATGACTCCGGTGCGCTCGTCGCGGTCCTTCTTGCCGTAGTCCGGGATCTTCTTCACGCCGTCGTGCAGCCCTCCGGAGAGCTTCGCCGAGCCGTCGGCCAGCTTGAAGAGGCCGCCCTTGAGGTCGCCCGCGCCCGTCTCCAGCTTGCCGATGCCCGCGTCGAGGTCGTCGGCGCCCGTCTTGGCGGTGCCGAGGCCCGTGTGCAGCTTCTTGGCGCCCTTGGCGACCTTGCCCGCGCCCTTGTTGAGGTCGTTGATCCGGGTGACGGCGGTGTTCAGGTCCTCGTCGAGGTGCGGGGCGCGGTCGGCGAGCGCCTGGGACTTCTTCTGCAGCGTGGCCAGGTGCTTGTCGAGCTTTTTGACGTCGCTGTTCTGGTCCTTGATCACGGTGTTCATGTCGTCCGCGATGGTCGACACGTTCTCGGCGGCCTTCTTGGCCTTCTTGAACTCCGGGCAGCCGGGGTCGGGGACGGGTGCTGTCTCGCACTGCTTCTTATAGAAGTCGCCGATGATCCGGGAGCCGTCCCTCGCGCCCTCGGCCGCTCCGGGCGCGAGCTTCACCCAGTCGGCCAGGTTGCGGCGCATCGCCTTGGAGGAGTCGGCGACGAGCTGGGCGGTGTCTCCGATGGTCTTGCCGTTGTCCTTCAGGAAGGGCCGTACCTGGTCCGCCGTGCCGTTGACCTTGTCGGCGAGCTTCTGCGTGCCGTCCGCGACCTTCTTCGAGCCGTCCTCGAGTTCGCCCGCGCCGGTGTGGAGCTTCTTGACGCCGGCGGCCAGGTCACCGCTGCCGGTCCTGGCGTCCCCGAGGCCCTTGGCGAGGTCCTTGGAGCCCTTCTTCGCCTTCCCGATGCCGCTGTCCAGCTTGTCGGCGCCCTCGGCGGCCTTCTGCGTCTCTCCGTGGATGTCGGAGAACGAGACGAAGATCTTGTCGAGGAACGAGCGCGACGCCTTCGTGGACGCGGCGGAGCGCACCTCGGAGAAGACCGTCCGCGAGATCTGCCCGACGATGTAGTTGTTGGCGTCGTTCGTGCGGACGCGCAGGGCGCCCGTCTCCGGAGAGTCCCCCGAACTCGACGCGATGCGCTTGCTGAAGTCTCTGGGCATGGTCAGCGACAGGTAGTACGTCCCGTCCTCCACGCCCTCGCGCGCCTCGGCGTCGCTCACCTCGTGCCACTCGAAGGTCTTGCTGTCGCGCAGCCCCTCGACGATGTTGTCGCCCGCCGCGAGCTTCTTGCCCTGCGCGGTGGCTCCCTTGTCGTCGTTGACGAGCGCCACGGGAATGCGGTCGAGGTGGCCGTACGGATCCCAGAACGACCACAAGTAGAGGGCGCCGTACAGCAGCGGCAGCAGCAGGAGGGCGACCAGCGCCGCACGCGGCAGCTTCCCCCTGCCGAAGCGCCTGAGCTCAAGCGCGGCCAGCTTCGGCGAGCGCATCCGCCGTCTCCTTGTCGTTGTCGGTACGGACCACCACGGCGCCCTCCGGGGCCTCGCTGCACACCGCGACGACGGTCGTGCCGCGGTCCGTGAGGGACTTCAACATCGCCCAGGCCTCCGCCCGTTCGGCGTCCGAGAGCTTCAGGTCGGTGTCGTCGACGCCGAGCACGCGCGGGCGGCCGATCAGGGCCAGGGCCACGGAGAGCCGCAGGACCTCGAGCCGCTCCAGATCGCGTACGGAGGTCCGCCGCCCCTTCGGCAGCGTCTCCACGTCGAGCCCGGCGGCGGCCAGCGCGGCGTCGACGCGCAGCCGCATCTCCTCCCGCCGCTCGCCGCGGGGCCGCAGGAGCCCGCGCAGCGGGCCGCCGAACCGCCGCTCCAGGAGCGCCCGTTCGCGCAGGTGCTCGGCGACGGTCAGGGCCGGGTCGAGGTCGGTGACGCCGGGCACGGGGCCGAGCCCGCTGATCCGGCGCACCGCGGCCAGATGCCCGGGCAGCCGGAAGCGGCCCACGCACGCGTGGCCCTCGGTGGCGCGCATACGTCCCGTGAGCGCGAGCAGAAGACAGGTGCGGCCCGAACCCGACGGGCCCTCCAGCGCGATCAGCGACCCGGGCTCGGCTCTGATCCCGATGCCGCGGAACGCCCAGCCCCGCGGCCCCTGGAGCCCGAACTCCTCGGCGGTGACGGCGGCTCCGCGCGCGCCGTCGGTCGGACCGTCCACAGTCCCCCCTGCCCCTCCGTCGAACCGGTTTTTGAACTGACTGGTCAGTTCAAAAGTAAGCCCGAACCCTCGGTCCAGGCAAAGGCCCAGGTCAGAGCCGATTGTCAGTGGCGTACTCCACGATGGGCACATACGGCCACTGCGCCGTCACACGACGACAGGAGGTTCGTCATGGCCAGCACTTCCGCAGCAGCCGCCCACCGGCACCGCGCCGTCAGCCCTGCTCCCTCACTGACCGGCCCGGCGAGCGATGTCCACCCCGTCCTGCGCCGCGCGACCGCCCCGCCCGCCGCTCTCGAACTGCTCGCCCAGGCCCGCGCCGGCATCGACGAGGCCACCCGCCTCGACGCCCCGCACGAGCGCTACGCCACCGCACACCTCGCCGCCCTGCGCACCGCCGCCGCCGTCCTCGCCGCGCGCGGCCGCCCCGAGACGACACCGCGCCGCAGGCAGCGCATCCGCAGCGCCTGGGAAGTCCTCCCCGAAATAGCTCCCGAACTGACCGAGTGGAGTGCCCTGTTCGCCTCCGGCGCCGCCCGGCGGGCCCGCGCCGAGGCGGGCATAGCGGCCGCCGCCACCGCCCGCGACGCCGACGACCTGCTCCGCGACGTGGCGATGTTCCTGCGCATCGTCGAGCGGATGCTGGTCCTGCAGCCCGTCCTGCCCCAGCCCCGGCAGGAGCCGCAGGACGCGGTCCGGGAGCCGCCGGACGCGGGCTGACCGGCCCGTCCGCGCCTCGGGACGGGTGACAGGGGCACGCGGCGGCAGGCAATAGGGTGGGGGCGTTCGCACCCCACGCGCCGAGGAGTCAACTGCCGTGTCGGACCCGATGCGCCCCCGCGCTTCTCTTCGTACAGCAGTGGTCTGGGACGTCCTGAAGGACGCCCTCGACCGCCGCGTCGAGACCACCGGCAAGGAAGAGTCGCGCGCCGAACTCGACGTGCTCGACACCGGGGGCGGCAGCGGCAACTTCGCGGTGCCCGTCGCCCGCCTCGGCCACCGCGTCACCGTCGTCGACCCCAGTCCGAACGCGCTGTTCGCGCTGGAGCGCCGGGCCGCCGAGGCCGGCGTCGCCGACCGCGTGCGCGGCGTCCAGGGCGACGTGCTCGGCCTCTTCGACGTCGTCGAGCGCGGCGGCTTCGACGCGGTCCTGTGCCACGGCGTCCTGGAGTACGTGGACGACCCGGCCGAGGGCGTGCGCCTCGCCGTGGACGCGCTGCGCCCCTCCGGCATCCTCAGCCTGCTCGGCGCCGGCCTCGGCGGCGCCGTGCTCGCGCGGGCCCTCGCCGGGCACTTCACGGAGGCGCAGACCGCGCTCACCGACCCGGCGGGCCGCTGGGGCGCCGGTGACCCCGTGCCGCGCCGCTTCACCGCCGAGCAGCTCACAGAGCTGGTCGAGGCCGCGGGCGTGCGCGTCGACGCGGTGCACGGCGTCCGGGTCTTCGCCGACCTGGTCCCCGGCGTGCTCGTGGACACCGAGCCGGGCGCCCTGGAGGCCCTCCTCAAGCTGGAGGCCGCCGCCGCGGAGCTGCCCGCCTTCCACTCCGTGGCCACCCAGCTGCATGTGCTCGGCGAGGCGCGGGACACCGCCGGAGCCTGAGGCGCTCCGGTGGCCGACCGGCTGATCAGGGCCGCAGCCGCACATGGAGTACGCCACAGGCCCCCCGAACGGGCTACGGGCGCCGTATGATCGAGGCACACCGTTCTGCATGACGGTCCGGCCGCTGGGGAATGCACGCTTCAGCGAGCCGGAGCGGCGTGAAGGTCCGGTTTGGCGAAGTTGGCGCAGAGGGGCGGGTTTCACGGGGGCGATTCCCTGCCTATCCTGAAGGGGACCCCCGGTCGCCCCGGCGACTGCACGATGAGGAGGACTCCGTGCCGCTCTCGGAGCACGAGCAGCGCATGCTCGAGCAGATGGAGCGAGCGCTGTACGCCGAAGATCCCAAGTTCGCGACAGCGCTTGAGGGAAGCGGGCTGCGTACGTATACCCGGAAGCGGGTCTACCAAGCGGTCGCGGGCTTCCTGGTGGGTATCGCCCTTCTCATGGCCGGAATGGTCGCCCAGCAGATCTGGATCAGCGTGGTGGGGTTCCTCGTCATGCTGGGCTGCGCGGTGCTCGCCGTCACCGGTTGGCGCAAAGCGCCGAAGCCGGGCGAACAGCCTTCGGGCACGGCCGCCGCACCGGGCGGGGCCGCGGCCCCACGGCAGGCGAGGCAGCGCCGCTCCGTGATGGACCGCATCGAGCAGCGGTGGCAGCGCCGCCGCGACGAACAGGGCGGTCAGTGAGCCCAGCGGCTCAGGACTGACCCAACAGACGTAGTCATGTGTGAGGGGTGATCGCCCGACCGGGCGGTCACCCCTCACACATGTGTACGCACACGCCGCCGGGCCGACGCTGCCGGCGCAGCGCCGAGAACGCACCCCGGAACGCCGCCCTCACTGCTTCGCGGCCCGCTCCCACCAGCGCGTGCTGTACGCACGTGCCGCCGGGGCGGCGCTGCCGGCGCAGGGCCGAGAGCGCCACCCCAGGCGGGCCCTCAGCCCTGCTGCCCGGCCCTGCGCGGCAGCTTCCGTGCGAGCGTCGCCCACCGTTTCGCGGCTCGCTCGCGCCAGCGCGTGTTGAACGCCGTCCACCGGTCGGAGACCGTCCACACCACCCGCGCGGCCGAACGCGGCGCGAGCGTGATCCGCAGCCGGGTGAACCGGCCCACCGAGGCGTTCAGCCCCTCCCGTACCCGCCGCACGTCCTCGGCCAGTCCGGTTGCGGGGAGCGGGTGCGGGGCGTAGAGGACCTGCTCCACGGCGGCCGCCACCCGGTGGACGGCCTCCGCCGGCGCCGCGGTCAGCTGTCCGACCCGCACGATGCGTGCCGCGGCCTTCCGGGGTGTCTGGGACTCGTCCGGCGCGATGCCGTGGTCCCAGGCCGTATCGGTCACTTCGAGCCAGGCCGCCAGCGTCCGCGCCGTGGCCTCCGCCTCCGTACGGCCGCCGGAAGCCAGGCGGACGGTCCGCGTCCGGGTCCGCCACAGCAGCGGCAGCAGAGGCGCCCCGAGGACGAGCAGCGCCGCCAGACCGATGCCCACGATCAGCTTGACGGGCGGCCCTTCACCGCCGGAACCGGCCGCGACCTGCGGCGCGTCGCTCGCGCAGCCGCCCTGCTTCTTCATGTCGGGCGGGCAGCTGTCCGACGGGGAAGGCGCCGTGGACGGCTCGGAGGACTCGGTCGGCTCCGGGGAGTCCGGGTCGCTCGCGTCACCCGAGGGGACGTCCGAGCGGGTGTACTCGGGCACCGTGCCGCGGCTCGGCGTCGGCTCGAAACGGGTCCAGCCCACGCCCTCGAAGTACAGCTCGGGCCAGGCGTGCGCGTCGCGAAGGCCGACCGACATCGAGCCGTCGCCCCGCGCGGTGCCCGGCGTGAAGCCCACCGCGACCCGCGCCGGGATCCCCAGCGTCCGCGCCATGGAGGCCATCGCGAAGGAGAAGTGGACGCAGAAGCCCTCCTTCTGCTTCAGGAACCGCTCGATCGCGGAGGGCCCGCTGCCCGCCCGGACCTGGGTGTTGTACGTGAACCCGCCGTCCGAGGCGAAGTAGTCCTGGAGCTTGACCGCCTGCTCGTACGGGTTCGCGGCGCCCCTGGTGACCTGCCGGGCCCTCTCCCCGACGATCGCCGGGAGCGAGTCCGGCACGTCCGTGAACTCGCGCCGCAGTCCCTCGGGGGGCGCAGGCGCGGCCGCCAGCTGCTCGGCCGTGGGCTCCACGACCAGGCTCTTGACCGTGTACCGCGCGCCCCGCGTGGTCTGGCCCCGGTCACCGACGAGCGCCCGGCCCACCGGCTCGAACCGCCAGCGGCCGCCGATCTCCACCTGTCCGGCGGGGAAGGGCATGGGCAGCCAGTTCTGCGCGTAGCTCTCGGCGGCCGAGAGGTTGGTCTGGATCTCGGCCCTGCGGACGTCGGGGCTCAGGCCCTGGGGGTCCGGCAGCGGCGACGGCACGTCCTCGATGCGCCGGACGGTGGTCTTCCACGTCGTGCCGTCGAACTGGTCGAGCGAGACGATGCGCAGATACAGGTCGTCGGTCGCCTCGGCGTTCGTGCGGTACGAGAGGACCTCGCGGTCCTCCGGCTGGTTCAGGCTGTCCTGGAGCGCGACCAGCGGGTTGACGGCCGAGATCGTGCCGCCGCCGCCCGAGCCGCCGCCCCCCGGACCGCCGGAGCCGTCCAGGAGCCCACCGTCCAGGGCGGGCAGCGCGAGCGGCACCACCAGCGCGATGCCCAGGGCCACGGCCCCTATGCGCCGTCCCGTGCGGACCGGGGCGAGCGCCCCGCTGTCGCTCTCGAGCCCGCCGGAGACCCGGCCCGGCGCGCGCGCGGAGCCACCGAACACCCGGCCCCACTGCGAGAGCCGGTCCCGGCCCTCCGCCAGGAGCAGCAGCAGATAGCCGGCGGCGGCCAGCAGGAACCACAGCCATCCGGCGCCGCCGTCGGAGAGCCCCGCCGCGACCGAGTACAGGGCGAGCAGCGGAAGCCCGGCGGGGGCCGCGGTGCGGAACGTCACCGCGAGCGCGTCCACCGCGAGGCCGATCACCAGGACGCCGCCGACGAGCATCAGCCGGATGCCGTCGCTGAGCGGCGCCGGGATCATGTACTTGCTGACGTCGTTGCCGCCCGCCTCCAGGAGCAGGCCGAACCGCTGGAACACCTCGGGGCCCGGCACGATCCCCGCGAGCGCCTGCTCGCGGGCGAAGACCAGCGTCAGCAGGAACAGCGACACCAGTGCCTGCACCGCCACGGTCAGCGGCCTGGCCAGCGGCACCCGCCGGGCCAGCGCGCCCACCCCGCTCTGGAGGACGAGCAGGATCACCGCCTGCAAGAACCACGTCGCGGGATCGACGAGCGGCAGCAGGGAGCCCGACGCCATCAGCGTGGCGGCGGTGGCGCACACCGCGAGCCGCGCGCGTCCGCTCATGACCGTCCCCCCGCCGTCGTACGTATGTGGCCGCTCATGCCCATCCCCCGGTCGTCGTGCCCGCCGTGGGCGCGGGGCCCGCGCTCGTGCGGGCGTGGTCCGCCTGCCGCCACAGGTCCGCGAGGTCCGCCCCCGGCGGCACGGCGAGCGCCGTCCAGCCCGCCTCGCGGAGCATCCGCACGCGCGCGTCACCGGCCTCGGACGGCGGGGCACCCTGGCCCTGTGCCCAGGCCGCGCTGTCCAGGACGAAGGCGACCGCGGCGCCGCTGCGCTGGCGCATCTTGGCGACCACCGCCGCCTGGTCCTCCGCCAGATCGCCGAGGAAGGCGACGAGGAGGCCTTCGTTGCCGCCGCGCAGCACGTCGTAGGCGCGGGAGAGCCCGGCGCCGTCCGAGTGGTCGATCACCGCGAGGGTGTCCATCATGAGTCCGGCCGCGTCCGCCGACTCCTGGCCGGAGCCCGCGAAACCGTCCGAGCCCTCGCCCGGCACGGACATCCCCGTGTCGGTCAACAGGCGCACCGAGAAGCTCCGTTCGAGCATGTGGACCAGGGCGGACGCCGTGCCCGACACCGCCCATTCGAAGGCCGAGTCCGGCCCCGCGCCCCGGAAGCCGACGCCCCGGGTGTCCAGGAGCACCGTGCAGCGGGCCCGCTGCGGCTGCTCCTCGCGGCGCACCATCAGCTCTCCGTAGCGCGCGGTGGAGCGCCAGTGGACCCGGCGCAGGTCGTCGCCGTGCCGGTACCCGCGCGGGATGACGTCGTCCTCGCCGGCCAGCGCCAGCGAGCGGTTGCGCCCGTCGCCGTACCCCTTCGCCTCACCGGTGAGCCGCACCGGCGGCAGCGCCGTCACGCGCGGGATGACCGTCAGCATGTCGTACGTCGAGAAGGAGCGCGTCAGTTCGCACATCCCGAACGGGTCCGTCAGGCGCAGTTGCAGGGGCCCCAGCGGATAGCGGCCGCGCAGGTCGGAGCGGACCCGGTAGGACACCTCGCGCCGGCCGCCCGCCTCGACGCGGTCGAGCACGAAGCGGGGGCGCGGCCCGAGCACGTACGGCACCCGGTCCTGGAGCATCAGGAGCCCGGTGGGCAGCCGTGACACGTTGTCCATCCGCAGGTGGACGCGGGCCTCCGAACCGGCGGGCACGCGCGCGGGGGAGAGCCTGCGGCTGCCCGCGACGCGGTAGCGGGTGCGGAACAGGACGGTGGCGCAGACCAGCGGCAGCACGGCGAGCAGCAGCCCGACGCGCAGCAGGTCGCTCTGGCCCAGGACGTAGGCACAGACGGCGGCGGCGACACCGGCCGCCAGGAAGGAACGCCCGCGTGTGGTCAGTCCGGCGAGGGCCGTGCGCACCCCGCCCTTCTCGTCCTCGGCGGGGGCCGCCGGGCTCCCCCCGAGCGCCATCACAGCCTCCGGGCGCCGGGCGGCTGCTGGTTGAAGTAGGCACCGGTGCCTGGCGGTATGGCGGCGGGCACCGGGGTGCGCTGCAGGATCTCCAGGACGACGGCTTCTGCCGTACGCCGGTTCAACTGGGCCTGTGCCGTGGGCAGCAGGCGGTGCGCGAGGACGGCGACGGCCAGCGCCTGCACGTCGTCCGGCAGGGCGAACTCGCGGCCGCTGAGCGCGGCGGAGGCCTTGGCGGCGCGCAGCAGGTGCAGCGTCGCGCGCGGGGACGCCCCGAGTCTGAGGTCCGGGTGGTTGCGGGTCGCGCCGACCAGGTCCACCGCGTACCGCCGCACGGGGTCGGCCACGTGGACCGTGCGCACGGCGTCGATGAGCTTCACGATGTCGTGTGCGTGCGCCACCGGCTGGAGGTCGTCCAGGGGCGAGACGCCGCCGTGGATGTCGAGCATCTGGAGCTCGGCCTCGGGTCCCGGATAGCCGATCGAGACGCGCGCCATGAAGCGGTCGCGCTGGGCCTCGGGCAGCGGGTAGGTGCCCTCCATCTCGACGGGGTTCTGGGTGGCCACGACCATGAACGGGCTGGGCAGTTCGTAGGTCTGCCCGTCGATGGTGACCTGGCGCTCCTCCATGGACTCCAGGAGCGCGGACTGCGTCTTCGGAGACGCGCGGTTGATCTCGTCGCCGATCACGATCTGCGCGAAGATCGCCCCCGGCTTGAACTCGAAGTCCCTGCGCTGCTGGTCGAATATGGACACGCCGGTGATGTCCGAAGGCAGCAGGTCCGGTGTGAACTGGATCCTGCGCACGGAGCAGTCGATGGACCGCGCCAGTGCCTTGGCGAGCATGGTCTTGCCCACGCCCGGCACATCCTCGATCAGCAGGTGCCCCTCCGCCAGGAGCACGGTCAGCGAAAGCCGTACGACCTCTGGCTTGCCCTCGATCACACTCTCCACCGACCTGCGGACACGCTCCGCTGTGGTGGTCAGATCTGTGAGGCTCGCTCGATCGTCATAGGTCGTCACCCGGCCCTCCTCGGCCCTTCCCCAAGCTCCCAAGGAGCAGGGGATACCCCATTCGGACCGCCACTCAAGCGTGCGGCCCGGTACACCCCGAATTCACGGGCGTCACACATGAATGGTTCTGCGTGACGCCACCCCCCGCATTGTTGTTGGGCATACCGGGTCGTGTCACTCGCCTGTGGATAACTGGCGCCGATTTGTCGGGTCTTACGATGCTTTGTCAGTCAGGCGGGATCGATCTCCCGCAGCAGCCCCGTCTTCACGTCGAAGACGAACCCCCGGATGTCGTCGGTGTGCAGCAGGAACGGCGAGGTCCGCACCCGCTCCATCGACTGCCGCACGTCCTGCTCGACGTCGCGGAAGGACTCGACGGCCCACGTCGGGCGCTGTCCGACCTCGTTCTCCAGGTCCTGCCGGAACTCCTCGGTGAGGGACTCCAGGCCGCACCCGGTGTGGTGGATGAGCACCACGCTGCGGGTGCCGAGCGCGCGCTGGCTGATGGTCAGGGAGCGGATGACGTCGTCGGTGACCACGCCGCCCGCGTTGCGGATGGTGTGACAGTCGCCCAGCTCGAGGCCGAGCGCCTCGTGCAGGTCGAGACGGGCGTCCATGCACGCGACGACGGCGACGCCCAGGACGGGGCGGGCGTCCATGCCGGGGTCGGTGAACTGGGCCGCGTACTTGGCGTTCGCGTCCACGAGACGGTCGGTGACCGTACCGACGGCTATGTCGCCGATGGGCTCAGCGGGGGTGTTGTCCGAGGAGGCTGCGGAAGTCGACATGGCTACGACGTTAATGCTCGTTGATCGTCGGGGCCCGCTGTGAGGAGGGACAAAGAACGCCAAAAACTCTTGTTGTGAGCTAACCCACAGGCCGGTCGGGGTACGCCCGAACGGGTGACGCGGCGGGATGGGCACCCTTGTCCGGGCCGGTCCGCGACGCGCAGGCCGGTTGATTGACCGGGAGACACGGTGGACTAAAGTGACGCGAAGCGGGAGACGTGACCTGCTCCCTGCTGGACCGCACATCCCGGGGATTCCCAGAATCCCCCCACGTGCGCGGCGCGTACGTACGGCTCGGCCTCCTCCCGCTCCCGGTCGGCTGACGCCACTTCCCCGGCGCCAGCAGTCCATTCCCCTTCACGGAGCGGGTGGGGACCCGGCGGTGCGTGCGCTGACCGCGCCGACCTGAGAGGGCCCCTTGAGCGACAACAGCCGACACGTCCCGGTGATGCTCCAGCGGTGCCTGGACATGCTGGCCCCCGCGCTCGCCGAGCCGGGCGCCGTCGTCGTCGACTGCACCCTCGGACTCGGCGGCCACAGCGAGGCCCTCCTCGCCACCTTCCCGGCCGCCCGTCTCGTCGCCCTGGACCGCGACAAGGAAGCGCTGCGCCTGTCCGGTGAGCGGCTCGCCCCCTACGGCGACCGGGCCACCCTGGTGCACGCGGTCTACGACGAACTCCCCGACGTGCTCGACCGCCTCGGCATCCCCCGCGTCCAGGGCGTCCTCTTCGACCTCGGCGTCTCCTCCATGCAGCTCGACGAGGCCGACCGCGGCTTCGCGTACGCCCAGGACGCCCCCCTCGACATGCGCATGGACCAGACGACCGGCATCAGCGCGGCCGAGGTCCTCAACACGTACGCACCGGGTGAACTGGTGCGGATCCTGCGCCAGTACGGCGAGGAGAAGCAGGCCAAGCGCATCGTCGGCGCCGTCGTCCGCGAGCGCGAGAAGGAGCCGTTCACCAACAGCGCGCGGCTCGTCGAGCTGATCCGTGACTCGCTGCCGCAGGCGGCCAAGCGCACCGGCGGCAACCCCGCCAAGCGCACCTTCCAGGCCCTGCGCATCGAGGTCAACGGCGAGCTGAGCGTGCTTGAACGGGCCATCCCGGCGGCCGTGAAGACGCTCGCCGTCGGCGGCCGGATCGCCGTCCTCTCGTACCACTCGCTGGAGGACCGCCTGGTGAAGCAGGTCTTCGCGGCCGGCGCCGCGACGACCGCGCCGCCCGGCCTGCCCGTCGTCCCCGAGCGCTACCAGCCGCGGCTCAAGCTTCTGACGCGCGGCGCCGAACTTCCCACAGAGGAAGAGGTCGCCGAGAACCGCAGGGCGGCCCCGGCCCGGCTGCGGGGCGCCCAGCGCGTACGCGAAGACGTCCGCTGAGCAGCACCCGCTGATCAGAGTCCGCTGATCAGAGTCCGCGAGGAGGCTCCATGAGCAAGAAGCCCGAGTTGCGGGGGCGGGCCGCCCGCCTCGCGCGGCTGCTGCCCCAGGGCCCGAGCCAGGCCGCGCGCACCCCCTTCGTCCTCCTCGTCGTGCTGCTCCTCGGCGGCGGCCTGATCGCGCTGCTCATCCTGAACTCCTCCCTCAACGAAGGCTCGTTCCAGCTGAGCGAGCTGAAGAAGGAGACCAAGGACCTCACCGAGGAGGAGCAGGAGCTCCAGCGCGACGTGGACGGCTATGCCGCCCCCGACGCCCTCCAGCGCCGCGCCCGCGAGCTCGGCATGGTCCCCGGCGGCGACCCGGCCTTCCTGAACCCCGACGGGACCGTGCGCGGCGTGCCCCGCACCGCCGCCCGGCCCTCCGCGCTGCAGTACCCCGCGCCGCGTCCGCAGGAGGTGGCGTCCCCCGCGGCCACCGTCTCCGTCCCGGTCGCGCCCCCGCCGTCCGCCCCCGCCCCGGCCGCCCCGCCGCCGCCCGCGCAGCCCAGCCCCCCGACGACCTCCGGCAGGTGACGCAAGTGTCCGACAGGGAACCCCCGCGGCGCCGGGTGCCAGGACCCGCGAAGCCCGCCCGCCCCGCCAGGCCGTCCGCCCCGCGCCGCCCCGCGCAGGGCCGTCGCCCCGCCGCCCGCCGCCCCGCCGCCAAGGGCAAGGGCAAGGCCCGCACCATCCGCCTGGGCAGCCCCCGGCCGCGCCTGCGCATGGTCAGCCTCGGCCTGACGCTGGTGATGCTCGCCTTCGTCGTACGGCTGCTCCAGGTGCAGGCCGTCGACGCGAGCGCGTACGCCGCGAAGGCGGAGAAGAACCGCTACTTCACCCACACCCTGGCCGCCGAGCGCGGGCGCATCACCGACCGCGCCGGCGTCGAACTCGCCGCCAGCGTGGACGCGTACGACATCACCGCGGACCCCACGCTCTTCACGCCGAAGGAGATGAAGACCGACGACGCGCCCGAGCAGGCGGCCGCGCTGCTGGCCCCGATCCTCGACAAGGACGTCGCCGAGCTCACCAAGAAGCTCAAGACCCCCAAGACGCGCTACGTCCTGCTCGCCCGCCGCCAGAGCCCCCAGGTCTGGAAGCAGATCAAGGACCTGCGCGGCGCGCTCGCCGAGAAGGCGGGCACCGACCCGGCGTCGCCGAACGTGCTGGCCGGCGTCCTCGCCGACCCCAGCAGCAAGCGGGTCTACCCCAACGACGACCTGGGCGCCGGGATACTGGGCTGGGTCAACTCCGACGGCAAGGGCGCGGGCGGCCTGGAGGCCCAGCTCGACAAGAAGCTGGCCGGCGAGGACGGCAAGGTCCGCTACGCCCAGTCCGGCGGCCGCCAGGTGCCGACCGCGGGCTCCACGGAGACGCCCGCCGTGCCCGGCTCCGACGTCGAGCTCACCATCGACCGCGACATCCAGTGGGCCGCGCAGAACGCCATCAGCGAGCAGGTCAGGAAGTCCCAGGCCGACCGCGGCTACGTGATAGTGCAGGACACGCGGACCGGCGAGGTCCTCGCGATGGCCAACGCCCCCGGCTTCGACCCGAACGACCTCTCGCAGGCCGACGGCACCGCCCTCGGCAACGCCGCGCTCCAGGACGCCTTCGAGCCCGGCTCCACCGCCAAGGTCATGTCGATGGCCGCCGTGCTCGAGGAGAACGCGGCCACGCCCGGCACCCATGTGACGGTGCCCAACCGGCTGCACCGCGGCGACCGCCTCTTCCAGGACGACATCGACCACCCGACCTGGCACCTGACGCTCAACGGAGTGCTCGCCAAGTCCTCCAACATCGGCACGATCCTCGCCACCGGAGAGCTCGGCAGGACGCAGAAGGAGGTCAACCGGGTCCTCTACTCGTACCTGCGGAAGTTCGGCCTCGGCAAGGAGACCGGGCTCGGCTTCCCCGGCGAGACCTCCGGCATCCTCGCGCCCGCCGACAAGTGGTCCACCTCGCAGCAGTTCACGATCCCGTTCGGCCAGGGCGTCTCGATCAACGCCATGCAGGCCGCCTCCGTCTACTCGACCATCGCCAACGACGGCGTACGCATCGAACCCACCCTGGTGCGCGGCACCAAGGGCCCCGACGGCCGCTTCACGCCGGCGCCGAAGCCCAAGAAGACCCGGGTCGTCAGTGCGAAGACGGCGAAGACCGTCTCGCAGATGCTCGAGTCCGTCGTCGACGACGAAGAGGGCACCGGCACCAAGGCCCGCATCCCCGGCTACCGCGTCGCGGGCAAGACCGGTACGGCCAACCGGGTCGACCCGGCGACCGGCCGCTACAAGGGCTACACCTCGTCGTTCGCCGGTTTCGCGCCCGCCGACAAGCCGCGCGTCACGGTCTACTGCGCGATCCAGAACGCCACCAAGGGCAGCTACTTCGGCGGCCAGATCTGCGGCCCCATCTACAAGGAAGTCATGGAGTTCGCCCTCAAGACGCTCCAAGTACCGCCCACCGGAAGCGGCCCGGCCCGCCTGCCGGTGACCTTCAAGCCCTGAGACCCACCAGGAACAGCTCGTGACAACGATCACCCCGGACCCGGGGAACCACCCGGCGCCGCGCCCCTCACTTCGCCCCGCGGGGGGTACGCCCGGTACGCTCACCGCCGTGCCACACGCTGATCAGTCCCAAACCACCCAGAAGGGCGTTCCCGTGACATATCCGGGACCGCCGCGGCCGGCCGAGGTCTCCCCGGCCTCGCTGACGGAGCTCGCGGGCCAGCTGGGCGTCGCCGACCCGGGCAGTGCGCGGATCACGGGTATCACGCACGACTCGCGTGCCGTGCGGCCCGGCGACATCTACGCCGCGCTGCCCGGCGCCCGGCTGCACGGTGCCGACTTCGTCGCGCAGGCCGCCGACCTCGGTGCCGCCGCGGTGCTCACCGACCCGACCGGCGCCGAACGCGCGGCCGCGACCGGCCTGCCGGTGCTCGTCGTCGACGACCCGCGCGGCAGCATGGGCGAGCTGGCGGCGACGGTCTACGGCCACCCCGGCCGCGACCTGCTGCAGATCGGCATCACCGGCACCTCCGGGAAGACCACCACCGCGTACCTCATCGAGGGCGGCCTCAAGGGCGTCCGCTCGACCGGCCTCATCGGCACGGTGGAGATGCGCATCGGCGACGAGCGCATCAAGTCGGAGCGCACGACCCCCGAAGCCACCGACCTCCAGGCGCTGTTCGCGGTGATGCGCGAGCGCGGCGTCGAGGCGGTCGCCATGGAGGTCTCCAGCCACGCGCTGGTGCTCGGGCGGGTGGACGGCTGCGTCTTCGACGTCGCCGTCTTCAACAACCTCAGCCCGGAGCACATGGAGTTCCACTCCGGCATGGAGGACTACTTCCAGGCCAAGGCCCAGCTGTTCACCAAACACCGCTCGCGCCTCGGAGTGGTCAACTTCGACGACGAGTACGGGCGCCGGCTCATCACCGAGTCGGAAGTGCCCGTCACCACCTTCTCCGCCGAGGGCCACCCGGACGCCGACTGGCGCGCCGAGGACGTCGTGGTCGGACCGCTCGACTCGACGTTCGTCGCGGTCGGCCCCGACGGCGAGCGGATCAACGCCAAGTCGCCGCTCGCAGGACCCTTCAACGTCGCCAACACCCTCGCCGCGATCGTCTCGCTGGCCGTCGCGGGCATCGACCCGCAGCAGGCCGCCGACGGCATCGGCGCGGTGCCGGGCGTCCCCGGCCGCCTGGAGCGCGTCGACGCGGGCCAGCCCTACCTCGCCGTCGTCGACTACGCCCACAAGACGGACGCCGTCGAATCGGTCCTGCGCGCGCTGCGCAAGGTCACCGAGGGCAAGCTGCACATCGTGCTCGGCTGCGGCGGCGACCGCGACAAGACCAAGCGGATGCCGATGGGCGCGGCCGCGGCCCGCCTCGCCGACACCGCCGTACTGACCTCCGACAACCCCCGTGGCGAGGACCCCCTCGCGATCCTCGCCACGATGCTCGCCGGCGCCGCCGAGGTACCGGCCCACGAGCGCGGCGACGTCGCCGTGTTCGAGGACCGCGCGGCCGCCATCCGCGCGGCCGTCGTCCGCGCGCGGCCGGGTGACACCGTCCTCGTCGCGGGCAAGGGCCACGAGCAGGGGCAGGACATCGCCGGGGTGGTGCGTCCCTTCGACGACCGCCAGGTGCTTCGCGAAGCTATCCAGCAAACCCAGGGATGAAGTTGTGATCGCCCTCTCCCTCGCCGAGATCGCCAGCGTCGTCGGCGGGCAGACGTACGACATACCGGATCCGGCCGTCCAGGTCACCGGACCCGTCGTCCGGGACTCCCGTGAGGTGGAGCCCGGCAGCCTCTTCGTCGCCTTCGTCGGCGAGCGCGTCGACGGCCACGACTACGCGGCGGACGTCGTCGCGGCAGGCGCCGCGGCCGTCCTCGCCTCGCGGCCCGTCGGCGTGCCCGCCATCGTCGTCGACGACGTGCAGGCGGCGCTCGGCGCCCTCGCCCGGCACGTCGTGGAGCGACTCGGCGCGACCCTCGTGGCGCTGACAGGCTCCGTCGGCAAGACCAGCTCCAAGGACCTCCTCGCGCAGGTCCTCCGGCGCCACGCGCCCACCGTCTGGACGCCGGGCTCGCTGAACAACGAGATCGGCCTGCCGCTCACCGCGCTCAGCGCCACCGACGAGACGCGCTTCCTCGTCCTGGAGATGGGAGCGCGCGGAATCGGCCATATCCGGTACCTCACCGGGCTCACGCCGCCGAAGATCGGCCTCGTCCTGAACGTCGGAACCGCCCACATCGGCGAGTTCGGCGGACGCGAGCAGATCGCACAAGCGAAGGGTGAGCTCGTCGAGTCGCTGCCCGCGGACGGCGCCGCGGTCCTCAACGCCGACGACCCGCTCGTCCGCGCGATGGCGTCGCGCACGAAGGCGCGGGTGCTCCTCTTCGGAGAGGCCGAGGACGCCGACGTACGCGCGGAGAATGTCCGGCTCACAGGTAACGGACAGCCTGCTTTTACGCTGCACACACCCTCCGGGTGCAGCGACGTGACCTTGCGGCTGTACGGTGAGCACCACGTGTCGAACGCGCTTGCCGCGGCCGCCGTCGCCCATGAGCTGGGCATGTCCGTGGACGAGATCGCCCTCGCGCTCTCCGAGGCGGGCACGCTGTCCCGCTGGCGGATGGAGGTCACCGAGCGCCCGGACGGCGTGACGGTCGTCAACGACGCCTACAACGCGAACCCCGAGTCCATGCGAGCCGCCCTGCGCGCGCTCGCGGCCATGGGCAAGGGGCGTCGTACGTGGGCGGTGCTCGGTCAGATGGCCGAGCTCGGGGACGAGGGTCTCGCCGAGCACGACGCGGTCGGACGACTTGCCGTCCGGCTCAACGTGAGCAAGCTCGTGGCAGTCGGGGGCAGGGAAGCGTCCTGGCTCCAACTGGGCGCATACAACGAGGGTTCGTGGGGTGAGGAGTCGGTGCACGTGTCCGACGCACAGGCGGCGGTCGACCTGCTGCGCAGCGAGCTGCGCGCGGGAGACGTCGTGCTGGTGAAGGCGTCCAGATCGGTCGGTCTCGAGCGGGTCGCCACGGCGCTGCTCGACGACACCGCGGTGTCTTCTGAGGGGCAGGTCTCCGGCCGATGAGGCAGATCCTCTTCGCGGGTGTGATCGGGCTCTTCCTGACCCTGGTCGGCACCCCCCTGCTGATCAAGCTGCTTGCCCGCAAGGGCTACGGCCAGTTCATCCGGGACGACGGCCCGCGCGAGCACCACAGCAAGCGCGGTACGCCGACCATGGGCGGTATCGCCTTCATCCTGGCCACGCTCATCGCGTACTTCCTCACGAAGGTCATCACCGGCACGGAGACCACGCTCTCCGGCCTGCTGGTGCTCTTCCTGATGGCGGGCATGGGCCTCGTCGGCTTCCTCGACGACTACATCAAGATCGTCAAGCAGCGTTCGCTCGGTCTGCGCGCCAAGGCGAAGATGGCCGGCCAGCTGATCGTCGGCATCGGCTTCGCCGTGCTCGCGCTGAACTGGCCGGACAACCGCAACCAGACCCCGGCCTCCACCAAGCTGTCGTTCGTCACGGACTTCGGCTGGTCGATCGGCCCGGTCCTGTTCGTGGTCTGGGCGCTGTTCATGATCCTCGCGATGTCGAACGGCGTGAACCTCACCGACGGTCTGGACGGCCTCGCCACCGGCGCCTCCGTGATGGTCTTCGGCGCCTACACCTTCATCGGTGTCTGGCAGTACCAGGAGTCCTGCGCCAACGCGACGACGCTGACCAACCCGCAGGCGTGCTTCGAGGTCAGGGACCCGCTCGACCTCGCCGTGGTGGCCTCCGCACTGATGGGCGCCTGCTTCGGCTTCCTGTGGTGGAACACCTCGCCCGCCAAGATCTTCATGGGCGACACCGGCTCGCTCGCCCTCGGCGGCGCGCTCGCGGGCCTCGCGATCTGCTCCCGCACGGAGCTGCTCCTCGCGCTGCTCGGCGGCCTCTTCGTCCTGATCACCATGTCGGTCGTCATCCAGGTCGGCTCGTTCCGGATGACCGGTAAGCGGGTCTTCCGGATGGCGCCACTCCAGCACCACTTCGAACTCAAGGGGTGGTCCGAGGTCCTTGTCGTGGTCCGCTTCTGGATCATCCAGGGCATGTGCGTGATCGTCGGCCTCGGTCTCTTCTACGCGGGATGGGCAGCCGAAAAGTGACCTCTGTGTCCGACTGGCAGGGCAGGAACATCACCGTCGCCGGTCTCGGCGTGAGCGGCGTCAGCGCCGCCCGCGCCCTGGCCGGCCTCGGCGCGACGGTCACCGTCGTGGACGGCGGCTCCGGAGACGCGCACCGGGAACGTGCGGCCTCGCTGGAGAGCGAGGGCATCTCCGTACGCCTGGGAGACGCCGAGAGCCTGCCGCCCGGCACGGACCTCGTCGTCACCTCGCCGGGCTGGAAGCCGTCGTCGCCGCTGTTCGCCGCGGCCGCCGAGGCGGGCGTGGACGTCGTCGGCGACGTCGAGATCGCCTGGCGGCTGCGCGGCCCCGACGCGGCCCCCTGGCTGGCCGTCACGGGCACCAACGGCAAGACCACGACCACGCAGATGCTCGCCTCGATCCTGACGGCGGCGGGCCTGCGCACGGCCGCCGTCGGCAACATCGGCACCCCGATCGTGGACGTGGTCCTCGAGGGCGACGACGCGTACGACGTCTTCGCCGTCGAGCTCTCCTCGTACCAGCTGCACTGGGCGCCCTCGCTGCGCGCCCACTCCGCGGCCGTCCTCAACCTCGCGCCGGACCACCTGGACTGGCACGGCTCCATGGAGGCGTACGCCGCCGACAAGGGCCGCATCTACGAGGGCAACCGGATCGCCTGCGTCTACAACGTCGCGGACAAGGCGACCGAGGACCTCGTCCGCGAGGCCGACGTCGAAGAGGGCTGCCGCGCCATCGGTTTCACGCTGAACGCGCCCGCGCCCTCGCAACTGGGCGTCGTCGACGGCATCCTGGTCGACCGTGCCTTCGTGCCGGACCGCCAGAAGCAGGCCCAGGAGCTCGCCGAGATCTCCGACGTCCAGCCGCCCGCGCCGCACAACATCGCCAACGCGCTGGCCGCGGCGGCCCTCGCGCGCGCCTTCGGCGTGCGGGCGACGGCCGTACGGGACGGGCTGCGCGCCTTCCGCCCGGACGCCCACCGCATCGAACACGTCGCCGACGTCGAGGGCGTCGCGTACGTCGACGACTCCAAGGCCACCAACACCCACGCCGCTCAGGCGTCGTTGGCGGCGTACGAGTCGATCGTCTGGATCGCCGGCGGGCTCGCCAAGGGCGCCACCTTCGACGAGCTCGTCGCGGGCGCCGCGAAGCGGCTGCGGGGTGCCGTCCTCATCGGCGCCGACCGCGAGCTGATCCGCGAAGCCCTCGCGCGACACGCCCCCGAGGTCCCGGTCGTCGACCTCGACCGGACCGACACTGGGGCGATGTCCGAGGCGGTACGGCGGGCGGCCGAGCTGGCTCAGCCGGGGGACACCGTGCTGATGGCTCCGGCCTGTGCGTCGATGGACATGTTCACCAACTACAACAAGCGTGGTGAAGCGTTCGCGGACGCCGTCCGCGGACTCGGCCCCACGCGCGCCTGACCGGCTCTCTGCGCCCGGGCGGGCGCCGGGCACACCCTTGGGAGGGGAACGTGGCCAGGTCTTCCGTGCGGGTCGCCAAACGACCGGCTCCGGTACGCGCCAGAGGTGCCTCCCACCCCATGGGCGAGAGCGGTCCCCGGCGGCTCCTGAACAGGCTCCGCCGGGCGTGGGACCGGCCGCTCACCGCGTACTACCTCATCCTCGGCAGCAGCCTGCTGCTCACCGGGCTCGGCCTGGTGATGGTCTACTCGGCCTCGATGATCCAGGCGCTGCAGCTGGACCTGCCCGCCTCCTATTTCTTCCGCAAGCAGTTCGTGGCGGCCGTGCTCGGCGCGGGCCTGCTCCTGGCCGCCATGCGGATGCCCATCAAGCTGCACCGGGCGCTCGCCTATCCGATCCTCGCGGTGACCGTCTTCCTGATGGTCCTCGTGCAGGTCCCGGGGATAGGGCGCAGCGTCAACGGCAACCAGAACTGGATCTACCTGGGCGGCCCCTTCCAGCTCCAGCCCAGTGAGTTCGGCAAGCTCGCCCTGGTCCTGTGGGGCGCCGACCTGCTCGCACGCAAACACGACAAGCGGCTCCTCGCCCAGTGGAAGCACATGCTGGTGCCGCTCGTGCCGGTCGCCTTCATGCTGCTCGGACTCATCATGCTCGGCGGCGACATGGGCACCGCGATCATTCTCACCGCGATCCTCTTCGGCCTGCTCTGGCTCGCGGGAGCGCCCACCCGGCTCTTCGCCGGCGTGCTCGGCATCGCGGCGCTGCTCGGTGTGATCCTCATCAAGACCAGCCCCAACCGCATGGCCCGGCTCGCGTGCATCGGCGCCACGGAGCCCGGCCCCGGCGACCAGTGCTGGCAGGCCGTGCACGGGATCTACGCCCTGGCCTCCGGCGGATTCTTCGGTTCCGGACTCGGCGCGAGTGTGGAAAAATGGGGTCAACTTCCTGAACCCCACACGGACTTCATCTTCGCCATCACCGGGGAGGAACTCGGTCTGGCGGGGACACTGTCGGTGCTCGCCCTGTTCGCGGCTCTAGGCTATGCGGGTATCCGCGTGGCCGGACGCACGGAGGACCCCTTCGTGAGGTATGCCGCGGGAGGCGTGACCACCTGGATCACGGCGCAGGCCGTGATCAACGTCGGTGCGGTGCTCGGTCTGCTGCCGATCGCCGGTGTCCCGCTCCCGCTGTTCTCCTACGGGGGTTCGGCCCTGCTGCCGACCATGTTCGCCATCGGACTCCTCATCGCCTTCGCGCGATCGGACCCCGCGGCGAAGGCGGCCCTGGCCATGCGGCAACCTCGGGTGAGATGGAACACGATGCGACGGCGCGTCAAGGCGCGTTCGTCCGGAGAGCGGTGAATTTCGGTGCATGTCGTACTCGCCGGTGGGGGGACCGCCGGCCACATCGAGCCCGCGCTCGCCCTCGCGGACGCCCTGCGGAGGCAGGACCCGACCGTGGGCATCACGGCCCTGGGCACGGAGCGTGGACTCGAGACCCGGCTCGTACCCGAGCGGGGCTACGAACTCGCGCTGATCCCGGCCGTCCCGCTGCCGCGCAAGCCCACCCCTGAACTGATCACCGTCCCGGGGCGGCTGCGCGGCACCATCAAGGCGGCCGAGCAGATCCTGGAGCGCACCAAGGCGGACTGCGTCGTCGGCTTCGGCGGCTACGTGGCCCTGCCCGGCTACCTCGCGGCCAAGCGGACGGGCACGCCGATCGTGGTGCACGAGGCCAACGCGCGGCCCGGCCTCGCCAACAAGATCGGTTCTCGGTACGCCCACGGGGTGGCTGTCGCCACCCCCGACAGCAAGCTGCGCAACTCCCGCTACATCGGCATCCCGTTGCGGCACACCATCGCCACGCTCGACCGGGCCCGGGTCCGCCCGGAGGCGCGCGCCGCCTTCGGGCTCGACCCGAACCTGCCGACCCTGCTCGTCTCGGGCGGCTCGCAGGGCGCCCGGCGGCTCAACGAAGTCGTCCAGCAGGTCGCGCCGGTGCTCCAGCGGGCGGGCATCCAGATCCTGCACGCGGTCGGCCCGAAGAACGAATTGCCGCAGGTGCACCAGATGCCGGGGATGCCCCCGTACATCCCGGTACCGTACGTGGACCGGATGGACCTCGCGTACGCCGCTGCCGACATGATGCTCTGCCGCGCGGGCGCGATGACCGTGGCCGAACTCTCCGCCGTCGGGCTGCCCGCCGCGTACGTCCCGCTGCCGATCGGCAACGGCGAACAGCGGCTCAACGCCCAGCCGGTGGTCAAGGCCGGCGGCGGACTCCTCGTCGACGACGCGGAACTGACGCCCGAGTGGGTCCAGGGCAACGTCCTGCCCGTGCTGGCCGACCCGCACCGGCTGTACGAGATGTCCCGCGCGGCCTCGGAGTTCGGCCGCAGGGACGCCGACGACCTCCTCGTCGGCATGGTGTACGAGGCGATTGCGTCACGCCGTAACGCGTGAGAAGGCAGGGGACCGTGGCCGGACCGACCACCGCCGAACGACGGCAGCAGAAGAAGTCCGGCCCGCCCCGCCCGCAGCGCACCCGCCGCGTCCGGCTGCCGCGTTCGCGCACCCTGGTCGCCGTCCTGGCGCTCGGCGCGCTGCTCGGCGCCGGCGGGCTCTGGGCGCTCTATGGCTCGCAGTGGCTGCGCCTGGAGCGCGTGACGACCTCGGGAACCCGCGTCCTGACCCCCGAGGAAGTGCGCGAGGCGGCCGGCGCACCCGTCGGGGAACCACTGATTTCGGTCGACACGGAAGCCATCGAAGACCGGCTGCGCTCGAAATTGCCCCGAATTGACTCGGTTGACGTCGTCCGGTCGTGGCCGCACGGAATCGGACTCGAAGTGACGGAGCGCAAGCCGGTTCTCCTTCTCGAAAAGGGCGGAAAGTTCGTCGAAGTGGACGCCGAGGGAGTGCGATTCGCCACGGTCGAGCGTGCGCCCAAGGGGGTGCCGGAGCTCGAATTGGCGCTGGACCGGGAGAGCGGAGCGGCCAGTCTGCGCCGGTTCGGCACCGACCGGCTGCTGCGCGAGGCGGTGCGGGTCGCCGGTGACCTGCCCGAAGCGGTGGCCCGCGACACCCGGAGCCTCAAGGTCCGCTCGTACGACTCCATCTCGCTGGAGTTGAGCGGTGAGCGCACCGTCGACTGGGGCAGCGCCGAGAAGGGGCGGTCCAAGGCCACTACCCTCATCGCGCTGATGAAAGCGGCTCCCAAGGCACGGCACTTCGACGTGAGCGTCCCCACCGCGCCTGCGTCAGCGGGGAGTTGACGCATATCGTCGCAGGCCAGCACCCTGGTTCGGCAGCGCTACGGCTGATCACATAGGGTGAAAAGAAAAACGGGAGGTTCGGCGTGTTCGTTGAACGTGCGCCACTTGTCGACTTAGTGTCCTGTTCGGAAGAGTCCAAGGAACAGACACACTGGTAACCCTAAACTTCAGCGTTAGGGTTCGGGTCGGCGTTCGGACCGTCCCATTCGGCATCAGTCGCCGCATCGCATCGATGCGAAACGGCGACACGTAACTCGAGGCGAGAGGCCTTCGACGTGGCAGCACCGCAGAACTACCTCGCAGTCATCAAAGTCATCGGTGTCGGCGGCGGTGGTGTCAATGCCATCAACCGGATGATCGAGGTCGGTCTCAAGGGCGTCGAGTTCATCGCCATCAACACCGACGCGCAAGCCCTGTTGATGAGCGACGCCGACGTCAAGCTCGACGTCGGCCGTGAACTCACCCGCGGCCTCGGCGCCGGCGCCAACCCGGCCGTCGGCCGCAAGGCCGCAGAGGACCACCGCGAGGAGATCGAGGAGGTCCTCAAGGGGGCCGACATGGTCTTCGTCACCGCCGGCGAAGGCGGCGGCACCGGCACCGGCGGCGCACCCGTCGTCGCCAACATCGCGCGCTCGCTCGGCGCCCTCACCATCGGCGTGGTCACCCGGCCGTTCACCTTCGAGGGCCGCCGCCGCGCCAACCAGGCCGAGGACGGCATCGCGGAGCTGCGCGAAGAGGTCGACACCCTCATCGTCATCCCCAACGACCGGCTGCTCTCCATCTCGGACCGGCAGGTCTCCGTCCTCGACGCCTTCAAGTCGGCGGACCAGGTCCTGCTCTCCGGTGTCCAGGGCATCACCGACCTCATCACCACCCCCGGCCTGATCAACCTCGACTTCGCCGACGTGAAGTCGGTCATGTCCGAGGCCGGTTCGGCGCTCATGGGCATCGGCTCCGCCCGCGGCGACGACCGCGCGGTGGCCGCCGCCGAGATGGCGATCTCCTCGCCGCTCCTCGAGGCGTCCATCGACGGCGCCCGCGGCGTGCTGCTCTCCATCTCCGGCGGCTCGGACCTCGGCCTCTTCGAGATCAACGAAGCGGCCCAACTGGTCAGCGAGGCCGCCCACCCCGAGGCCAACATCATCTTCGGCGCGGTCATCGACGACGCGCTCGGTGACGAGGTCAGGGTCACCGTCATCGCGGCGGGCTTCGACGGCGGCCAGCCACCGTCCAAGCGGGACAACGTCCTCGGCTCGGCCTCCTCGGGAACGCCCAAGCGCGAGGAGCCCGCACCGTCCTCGGCAACGTCCCGCCCTGCCGAATCGTCCCGCCCGTCCTTCGGCAGCCTCGGCAGCGTCACCCCGCGCGACGAGCCCTCGGCCCCGGAGCCCGCGGAGCCGGCCCCGGTGAGCGAGGCCCCGTCCGCGCCGTCGGCCCCGCCGCAGGTGCCGCCGGCCCGTCCCTACCAGGACAGCCAGGCCGAAGAGCTGGACGTGCCGGACTTCTTGAAGTGATAAGCGAGCACAGCACCGCGAGCGGCGCGCACTTCGCCTTCACCGACAGGTGGGGCGGGGTGAGCGCCGTTCCGTACGAAGAGCTCAATCTCGGCGGCGCGGTCGGCGACGACCCCGAGGCCGTGCGCACCAACCGCGCGCTGGCCGCCAAGTCCCTCGACATCGACCCGTCCATGGTCGTCTGGATGAACCAGGTGCACGGCCGCGACGTCGCCGTGGTCGACGGGCCCTGGGGTTCCGATGCCGAGGTCCCGGCCGTCGACGCGGTGGTGACCGCACGCAGGGGCCTCGCCCTCGCCGTCCTCACCGCCGACTGCACGCCCGTCCTGCTCGCCGACCCGGTGGCAGGGGTCGCGGCCGCGGCGCACGCGGGCCGTCCCGGCATGGTGGCCGGGGTCGTGCCCGCCGCCGTCGAAGCGATGGTGGAGCTCGGCGCGGACCCCGGGCGCATCGTCGCCCGCACCGGCCCCGCCGTCTGCGGGCGTTGTTACGAAGTGCCGGAGGCGATGCGCGCCGATGTCGCCGCCGTCGAGCCGGCGGCGTACGCCGGGACGAGTTGGGGTACGCCCGCGGTCGACGTGACCGCCGGGGTGCACGCCCAACTGGAGCGGCTCGGGGTGTGCGACCGGGAGCAGTCGCCGGTGTGCACGCTGGAATCCGGTGACCATTTCTCGTACCGCCGCGACCGGACCACCGGTCGTCTCGCGGGCTATGTCTGGCTGGACTGATAGGGCATGACGGAGCGTAAGTCTCAACTCGCCGCAAATCTGGCGAAGGTCGAGGAGCGCATCGCCGCGGCGTGCGCGGCGGCCGGGCGCAAGCGGGAAGAAGTGACCCTGATCGTGGTCACGAAGACCTATCCGGCCGGCGATGTGCGGATTCTCTCGGAACTCGGTGTGCGGCACGTCGCGGAGAACCGTGACCAGGACGCGGCGCCGAAGGCCGCGGAGTGCGCGGATCTGCCCCTCACATGGCACTTCGTCGGTCAGCTGCAGACCAACAAAGTCCGTTCCGTTGCCGGTTATGCCGATCTGGTGCAGTCCGTGGATCGTCCCAAGCTCGTCACAGCTCTCTCGACGGCCGCGGTGCGCGCCGGGCGTGAACTCGGCTGTCTGATCCAGGTCGCGCTCGACGCCGAGGAGAACGGGCGGGGCGAGCGCGGCGGCGTGGGCCCCGGCGGAATCGAAGAGTTGGCCGAGCTGGTGGCGGGGGCGCCGGGGCTGCGGCTCGATGGTCTGATGACCGTAGCGCCGCTGACCGGACCGTACGCGGGACGGCAACAGGCGGCGTTCGAGCGGCTGATGGAATTCTCAACCCTCATGCGCGCGGCTCATCCGGCTGCGAACATGGTGTCGGCAGGGATGAGTGCGGACCTCGAACAGGCTGTGGCGGCCGGAGCGACACATGTGCGCGTCGGTACGGCGGTACTCGGAGTCCGACCCGGGCTCGGGTAACGTCGCCAAGAAGTCGGACCACAGCAGAAAATATGGTCATTCTCGCTGTTGGGGCGGGGATACCTCGTGGATCGCGGGCAGTTGACGACGACAGCCGATCCACCACAGAGCGGAGGACTCAGAGCATGGCCGGCGCGATGCGCAAGATGGCGGTCTACCTCGGCCTCGTGGAGGACGATGGGTACGACGGTCCGGGGTTCGACCCCGATGACGAGTTCGAACCCGAGCCGGAGCCCGAGCGCGACCGCAGGAGGCACGAACCGCCGCATCAGTCGCACCAGTCCCATCAGTCACAACGGGATGAATCGGTACGAGTGGTGCAGCCGCCCGCCCCGCGCGAGCCGGCGGCCCATTCCGCTTCGGCAGTCGCGGAATCCGGACGTCCGGCGCGAATCGCCCCCGTGGCATCCATCACACCTGAACGCCAGAGCCTGGAGAAGAACGCACCGGTGATCATGCCCAAGGTCGTGTCCGAGCGGGAGCCCTACCGCATCACCACATTGCACCCCCGGACCTACAACGAGGCCCGTACCATCGGGGAACACTTCCGTGAAGGCACCCCGGTGATCATGAATCTGACCGAGATGGATGACACGGACGCGAAGCGACTTGTCGACTTTGCGGCCGGTTTGGTCTTCGGCCTGCATGGCAGCATTGAACGAGTGACGCAGAAGGTGTTCCTGTTGTCGCCTGCTAACGTCGATGTAACGGCGGAGGACAAGGCTCGCATCGCAGAGGGCGGGTTCTTCAACCAGAGCTGAGACGCAGTGATGCAGTAGTTGCCGTAGACGCAGTACCGGAACGACGAAGTACGAGTAACAGGGGAGAGGGAACCGCGAACATGAGCGTGGTCGTGCAGGTGCTTTACATCGCGCTGATGTGCTTCCTCATCGTGCTGATCTTCCGGCTGGTCATGGACTACGTCTTCCAGTTCGCCCGCTCATGGCAACCCGGCAAGCCGATGGTGGTCGTTCTGGAGGCCACCTACACTGTCACTGATCCACCGCTCAAGCTCCTGCGGCGGTTCATTCCGCCGCTGCGTCTCGGGGGCGTGGCGCTCGACCTGTCCTTCTTCGTACTGATGATCATCGTCTACATCCTGATCCACATCGTGAGTCAGCTGTGATGAGTGCGATGTCTAATACGGTCTTGCCGAATGCCGACGACTACGTTGAGGTGAAGAGATGCCGTTGACCCCCGAGGACGTGCGGAACAAACAGTTCACGACCGTCCGCCTCCGAGAAGGCTATGACGAGGACGAGGTCGATGCCTTCCTCGATGAGGTCGAAGCCGAACTGACCCGCCTGCTCCGCGAGAACGAGGACCTGCGCGCCAAGCTGGCCGCGGCCACTCGTGCCGCCGCGCAGAACCAGCAGCAGGGCGGGATGCGCAAGGGCCCCGACGGGCCGCCGCAGGACCAGCGCGGTCCGGGCGCCCCCGTGCCCGCCGCAATATCAGGTCCGCAGCCGGTGCCGCCGCACCAGCAGCAGCAGATGGGTGGCCCCATGGGCGGCCCGCCTCAGCTGCCCGGTGGCGCGCCGCAGCTGCCCGCAGGCCCCAGCGGCCACGGCCAGGGACACGGCCCCCAGGGCGGTCCGCAGGGTCCGGGACCGATGGGTCAGGGTCCGATGGGCGGTCCCATGGGTGGCCCCATGGGCGGTCACGGTCCGCAGATGCCGCAGCCCGGTCAGGGCCCCGGTGGCGACAGCGCCGCCCGTGTGCTCTCCCTGGCGCAGCAGACCGCCGACCAGGCGATCGCGGAGGCCCGTTCCGAGGCCAACAAGATCGTCGGCGAGGCGCGTTCGCGCGCCGAGGGCCTCGAGCGTGACGCCCGTGCCAAGGCCGACGCCCTGGAGCGGGACGCGCAGGAGAAGCACCGCGTCGCGATGGGCTCCCTGGAGTCCGCCCGCGCCACGCTGGAGCGCAAGGTCGAGGACCTGCGCGGCTTCGAGCGCGAGTACCGCACGCGTCTGAAGTCCTACCTGGAGTCGCAGCTGCGCCAGCTGGAGACCCAGGCCGACGACTCGCTGGCCCCGCCGCGTACGCCGGCCACCGCCTCGCTGCCGCCGTCCCCGGCGCCGTCGATGGCTCCGGCCGGTGCGGGTGCCCCGTCGTACGGCGGCAACCAGTCGATGGGCGGTGGCAACCAGCAGAACGGCGGCCCGTCCTACGGCGGCCAGCAGCAGATGTCGCCGGCGATGACCCAGCCGATGGCGCCGGTGCGGCCGCAGGGCCAGCAGCCGATGCAGCAGGCTCCGTCGCCGATGCGTGGCTTCCTCATCGACGAGGACGACAACTGACGGGCGTTTCCACGCCTTAGGCGTCGGCAGCGTTCAGGGCCGGGCCCCCGGATTTTCCGGGGGCCCGGCCCTTTGCCGTACGTGGGTGGGCAACGCGGAAGGCCCGGTCCCGCCAGGATCTCTGGCGGGACCGGGCCTTCTGGTTTCCGGAGTGCTACGCCTTGCGGAGGCGGAACGTCAGCTTCAGGGAGTCATCCGTGAACGGCTGTCCGAACGTGTCGTCCGCGTCACCCTGTGCGAAGTCGGTCGCGAGCACCTCGTCCGCGATGAGCTCGGCGTGCTCGGACAGGGCCGTCTCCACCGCCGGGTCCGCCGAGGCCCAGCGCAGGGCGATCCGGTCGGCGACGTCCAGGCCGCTGTTCTTGCGGGCTTCCTGGATCAGCCGGATCGCGTCACGGGCCAGGCCCGCGCGGCGCAGCTCCTCGGTGATCTCCAGGTCCAGGGCGACCGTGGCGCCGGACTCGGACGCCACCGACCAGCCCTCGCGCGGGGTCTCCGTGATGATGACCTCGTCCGGGGCCAGCGTCACCGTCTCGCCGTCGACCTCGACCGACGCCGTGCCCTCGGGCAGGGCCAGGGAGAGCGCGGCCGCGTCGGCCTCGGCGACGGCCTTGGCGACCGCCTGGACGCCCTTGCCGAACCGCTTGCCGAGCGCCCGGAAGTTGGCCTTGGCCGTGGTGTCGACCAGCGAACCGCCGACTTCGGAGAGTGACGCCAGCGAGGAGACGTTGAGCTCCTCGGTGATCTGGGCGTGCAGCTCAGGGTTGAGCGACTCGAAGCCCGTGGCCGCGATCAGCGCGCGGGAGAGCGGCTGGCGGGTCTTGACGCCCGACTCAGCGCGCGTGGCACGGCCGAGCTCGACGAGGCGGCGTACGAGCACCATCTGCTGCGACAGCTCCGGGTCGATGGCGGAGAGGTCCGCCTCCGGCCAGGAGGTGAGGTGCACGGACTCCGGGGCGTCGGGGGTGACCGGCACGATCAGGTCCTGCCAGACACGCTCCGTGATGAACGGCGTCAGCGGGGCCATCAGGCGCGTGACCGTCTCGACGACCTCATGCAGGGTGCGCAGGGCCGCCTTGTCGCCCTGCCAGAAGCGGCGGCGGGAGCGGCGCACGTACCAGTTGGAGAGGTTGTCGACGAAGACGGACAGGAGCTTGCCCGCGCGCTGGGTGTCGTAGCTCTCCAGGGCCTGGGTGACCTGGTCGGTGAGCGCGTGCAGCTCGCTGAGCAGCCAGCGGTCCAGGACCGGGCGGTCGGCGGGCGCCGGGTCGGCGTCGCTGGGGGCCCATTTCGACGTACGGGCGTAGAGCGCCTGGAAGGCGACCGTGTTCCAGTACGTGAGGAGCGTCTTGCGGACGACCTCCTGGATGGTGCCGTGGCCGACGCGGCGGGCCGCCCAGGGGGAGCCGCCGGCCGCCATGAACCAGCGGACCGCGTCGGCGCCGTGCTGGTCCATGAGCGGGATGGGCTGGAGGATGTTGCCCAGGTGCTTGGACATCTTGCGGCCGTCCTCGGCGAGGATGTGGCCGAGGCAGACCACGTTCTCGTAGGACGACTTGTCGAAGACCAGGGTGCCGACGGCCATCAGCGTGTAGAACCAGCCGCGGGTCTGGTCGATGGCCTCCGAGATGAACTGCGCCGGGTAGCGGCTCTCGAAGAGCTCCTTGTTCTTGTACGGGTAGCCCCACTGCGCGAACGGCATCGAGCCCGAGTCGTACCAGGCGTCGATGACCTCCGGCACGCGCGTCGCCGTGCTGGAGCAGCCCTCCTGGGGGCACGTGAAGGTGATCGCGTCGATGAAGGGGCGGTGCGGGTCCAGGGAGGACTGGTCGGTGCCCGTCAGGTCGGACAGCTCGGCGCGGGAGCCGACGCAGGTGAGGTGGTCCTCCTCGCAGCGCCAGATGGGCAGCGGGGTGCCCCAGTAGCGGTTGCGGGACAGCGCCCAGTCGACGTTGTTGGTCAGCCAGTCGCCGAAGCGGCCGTGCTTGACCGAGTCGGGGAACCAGTTGGTCTTCTCGTTCTCCTGGAGGAGGCGGTCCTTGATGGCCGTGGTGCGGATGTACCAGGACGGCTGCGCGTAGTAGAGCAGCGCCGTGTGGCAGCGCCAGCAGTGCGGGTAGCTGTGCTCGTACGCGATGTGCTTGAAGAGCAGACCGCGGTCGGCCAGGTCCTTGGTCAGGCTTTCGTCCGCCTTCTTAAAGAAGACGCCGCCTACAAGGGGGACGTTCTCTTCGAAGGTGCCGTCAGGGCGGACCGGGTTGACGACCGGCAGGCCGTACGAGCGGCAGACCTTGAGGTCGTCCTCACCGAAGGCGGGGGACTGGTGGACGAGGCCGGTGCCGTCCTCCGTGGTGACGTACTCGGCGTTGACGACGTAGTGCGCCGGCTCGGGGAACTCCACGAGCTCGAACGGACGTTGGTAGTTCCAGCGCTCCATCTCGGCGCCGGTGAAGGTCTGGCCGGTCGTCTCCCATCCCTCGCCGAGGGCCTTCTCGACGAGCGGCTGGGCGACGACGAGCTTCTCCTCACCGTTCGTCGCGACGACATAGGTGACGTCGGGGTGCGCGGCGACGGCGGTGTTGGAGACGAGGGTCCAGGGGGTCGTCGTCCAGACCAGGAGGGCGGCCTCGCCCGCGAGGGGACCGGAGGTGAGGGGGAAACGGACGTAGACGGACGGGTCCACGACCGTCTCGTAGCCCTGCGCCAGCTCGTGGTCGGAGAGGCCCGTGCCGCAGCGGGGGCACCAGGGGGCGACGCGGTGGTCCTGGACGAGGAGGTCCTTGTTGAAGATCTCCTTCAGGGACCACCAGACCGAGTCGACGTACTCCGGGTTCATCGTGCGGTACGCGTCGTCGAGGTCGACCCAGTAGCCCATGCGGGTCGTCAGCTCGGCGAAGGCGTCGGTGTGCCGGGTCACGGACTCGCGGCACTTGGCGTTGAACTCGGCGATGCCGTACGCCTCGATGTCCTTCTTGCCGTTGAACCCGAGCTCCTTCTCGACGGCGAGCTCCACCGGCAGGCCGTGGCAGTCCCAGCCGGCCTTGCGGGCCACGTGGTAGCCGCGCATGGTGCGGAAGCGGGGGAAGACGTCCTTGAAGACGCGGGCCTCGATGTGGTGGGCACCGGGCATGCCGTTGGCGGTCGGCGGGCCCTCGTAGAACACCCACTCGGGGCGGCCCTCGGACTGCTCGAGGCTCTTGGCGAAGATCTTCTGCTCGCGCCAGAAGTCGAGCACGGCGTGCTCGAGGGCGGGCAGGTCGACCTGGGCGGGCACCTGACGGTACTGCGGCGGCGTATTCAACGAAGTCCTCCGGCGGATGTGCTGCCTTCCGTCGGAGGGACGAGAGCCGTGTGCGCCTCGTGCGGCGCGCTCCCGCGGTACCACCCTCCTTGGCCCTCCGGAACGGGGTCTGTGCCGGTGAGCCCCCTCATTGGGGTCGCGATACCGGGTCTACTGACCTCCGCCCGAGGGCTTCGGCGTTCTTCCGGCGGCTCCGAGGTGATCTTCACGTCGCGCTCGCCCCCGGGCTCACACCGTCCCCGGGTCGCTCATGGCTGCGTACGCCGCTACTCGTCCCCATCCACGCTTCTCGCTGCCGCCCAGTGTACGGCGCCCGGTACGGGGCGGCCGACCGCTTTTCCGGGAGTCCTGGGGCGGGTGGGGGAGAAGGTGACGACTGACCCGAATGGCGACATGCGGGACGGGCGGATCCGGGCGTGCGTCCACCGGCGGATTACCCGCCGGGGAGTTGGGCACAACGCATGCAGACTCGCCGCGCGGCACCCGTGGGGCGGGCGGATCAGGCGGCGTGCCCCGTTGCCGCGGGCTTGGAGTCGATTTATCGTCCCAGCACGATTCGCGAGCAAGATCACAATATGTGAAGGGGCCGCGGCCATGGTGGCGAAGAAGACCGCCGTACAGCAGTCGGCGTCCGGCAGATCCACCGGCGCGGGGGCGGCGTCCGACGCCGAAGGGACGGTGCGGGGGGAGAAGGCAGCGGCGAAGAAGGCGGTGGGCAAGAAGGCCGCCGTCAAGAAGGCGGTGGCCAAGAAGGTCGCCGCGAAGAAGGCGGTGGCGAAGAAGGCGGTGATGGGGGAGCCGGTGAGGGCGGCCGCGGCCGAGCACGCCACCGCTGCCGAGCATGAGGCGGCCTCTGCAAAGAAGGCCCCTGCGAAGAAGGTCCCCGCAAAGAAGGCTCCGGCGAAAAAGGCATCGGCGAAAAAGGCGCCGGGCCCGGTCAAGAAGACCGCCGCCGAGGAGGCCCAGGAGGCGGAGACCGAGGCGGGCCCTGAGAGCGCTGCCAAGGAGCACTCGACGGCGAAAAGCACCGCCAAGAAGAGCGCGGCCAAGAAGAGCGCGACCGGGCGGAGCACGGACAACGGAACGGCCGCGTCCGCGGCCGAGGATGCGGCTGAGGCCGCGGAGACGACGGGAGCCACGACGGTGGTTGCGAAGAAGACTCCGGGCACGGCGACAGCGGCGAAGCAGCCCGCGGCGGCACCCAAGGCGGTGCCCAAGGCGCGTGGCGCGGCGGCGGAGCCCGGCGAGCTCGCGGTACGGCCGGGCGAGGACCCCTGGACCCCGGAAGAGGTCGCGGAGGCCCGCACCGAGCTCCAGAGCGAGGCGCTGCGGCTGGGCAGCGAGATCGCGGTCTCCGAGGACGCCCTCGCCGGGCTGATGCGGGACTCCGGTGACGGGGCCGGCGACGACGAGGCGGACACCGGCACGAAGAACATCACGCGGGAACACGAGATGTCGCTGGCCGCCAACGCGCGCGAGATGCTGGAGCAGACCGAGCGCGCCCTGGAGCGCCTCGACGCCGGGACGTACGGCCTCTGCGAGAACTGCGGCAATCCCATCGGCAAGGCGCGCATGCAGGCCTTCCCGCGCGCGACGCTGTGCGTGGAGTGCAAGCAGAAGCAGGAGCGGCGCTACTGACCGCGGCCTGGGAGCCGGGGACCGTACGTGTGTGCCGTACCCTCGTCCCCAGTCAGGTACCTAGGTTGAGGGACTCACGTGGCAGAGGCGGAGCGCATCATCGGTACGCCGGACATCCCTGAGGCAGCCGGGGACGAGTCGGCGCAGTCCGGTTCGGACTCCGAGGAGACTTCCGAGGAGACGGCGGCCGGCGGTCAGGACGGGCAGCGGGACGAGGCCGGGCCCGGCGGCAGGGGCAAGCGCAAGATCGCCGTGCTGTTCTCGGTGGCCGTCGTCGCGTACGCCCTGGACCTGGTCAGCAAGATGATCGTGGTGGCGAAGCTGGAGCACCACGACTCGATCGAGCTGATCGGCGACTGGCTCCGCCTCTCCGCCATCCGGAACGCGGGCGCGGCCTTCGGCTTCGGCGAGGCCTTCACGGTGATCTTCACCTGCATCGCCGCGGCGGTCATCGTGGTGATCGCCCGGCTCGCCCGCAAGCTGTACAGCCTGCCCTGGGCGATCGCGCTCGGCCTGCTGCTCGGCGGGGCGCTGGGCAACCTCACCGATCGCCTGTTCCGCTCGCCCGGCGTCTTCAAGGGTGCGGTCGTCGACTTCATCGCCCCGAAGGGCTTCGCGGTCTTCAACCTCGCGGACTCGGCGATCGTCTGCGGCGGCATCCTGATCGTGCTGCTGTCCTTCCGCGGCCTCGACCCGGACGGCACCGTCCACAAGGACTGAGGACTCAGGACTGAGGCCCCACAGGACCCCCGCGGTGCCCTGTGGTGCGGGAGTGTCGGTGCGCTCCTGCATACTCAATGGGTGAGCACGATTCCCGAGATCCGTACCCTGCCCGTGCCGGACGGCCTTGAGGGCGAGCGCGTCGACGCCGCCATCTCGCGCATGTTCGGGTTCTCCCGTACGAAGGCCGCCGAGCTCGCCGCGGCGGGGAAGGTCTCGGTCGACGGCTCGGTGGTCGGCAAGTCCGAGCGGGTGCACGGCGGCGCCTGGCTGGAAGTGGAGATGCCGCAGGCACCCGCTCCGGTGCAGGTCGTCGCCGAGCCCGTCGAGGGCATGGAGATCGTGCATGACGACGACGACATCGTCGTGATCGTCAAGCCGGTCGGCGTGGCCGCGCACCCGAGCCCGGGCTGGACCGGGACGACGGTGATCGGCGGCCTCGCGGCGGCCGGGTACCGCATCTCCACCTCCGGCGCCGCCGAGCGCCAGGGCATCGTGCACCGTCTCGACGTCGGCACGTCCGGCCTGATGGTGGTCGCCAAGTCGGAGCGTGCGTACACGTCGCTGAAGCGCCAGTTCAAGGAGCGCACGGTCGACAAGCGGTACAACGCGCTGGTGCAGGGCCACCCCGACCCGATGAGCGGCACCATCGACGCCCCCATCGGCCGCCACCCGAACCACGACTACAAGTGGGCGGTCACGGCCGAGGGCAAGCCCTCCGTGACGCACTACGACCTCATCGAGGCGTTCCGCGCGGCCTCCCTGCTCGACATCAAGCTGGAGACGGGCCGCACCCACCAGATCCGCGTGCACATGTCGGCCCACCGGCACCCGTGCGTGGGCGACCTGACGTACGGCGCGGACCCGACGCTCGGCAAGCGCCTCGGCCTCACGCGCCAGTGGCTGCACGCGGTCCGGCTCGGCTTCGAGCACCCGGGCGACGGCCAGTGGGTCGAGTACGAGAGCGGCTACCCCGACGACCTCCAGCTGGCGCTCGACCGGGTGCGCGCGGAGAGCTCGTGACCGCTGCGAAGGTGACCGTCCGGGTCGCCCGGGACACGGACGACCTGGAGGCCTGTTTCGCGGTCCGCAAGGACGTCTTCGTGGCCGAGCAGCGGGTGCCCGAGGAGCTCGAGTACGACGCGTACGACGCCGGGGCGGTGCACGTCCTTGCCGTGGGCGAGGACGGCGTTCCGCTGGGCACGGGCCGGCTCCTGACCGGGGCCGCCGCGGCGGCGAAGAACGGCGGCGACGCCGGAGTGGGCGCCCTCGGCCGGCTCGCGGTGACGCGGTCCGCGCGCGGACTCGGCGTGGGAGCCGCCCTGGTCGCGGCCATCGAGGGCGCGGCACGCGCGCGTGGCCTGACAGCGGTCGACCTGCACGCGCAGACGCACGCCCTGGGTTTCTACGAACGCCTGGGGTACGAGGCGTACGGGCCGGAGTTCCCCGACGCGGGCATCCCGCACCGAGCGATGCGCAAGTCGCTGGGCGAGTAGCGTGGCAGGGTTGAGGTCTTGATCGTCCAAGCCTCGACCGCCGGAGGACACACCCGTGGATCAACTGGCACTGGTGCTCATCCTGCTGCTCGGCGCCGTGCTCACCGTGCCCCTGGGGGACCGGCTCGGGCTGCCGGCGCCCGTCCTGATGACGCTCGTGGGCATCGGCATGGCCCTGCTGCCGTTCGTGCCCAACGTCGAGATCCCGCCGGACTACATCCTTCCGCTGGTGCTCCCGCCGCTGCTCTACGCCTCCGTGCAGCGCACGTCCTGGCGGCAGTTCACGGCCAACATCCGGCCCATCTTCCTGCTCGCCGTCGCCCTCGTGTTCGTGACGACGGCGGCGGTCGCCGCGATGGCCAACTCCGTCGTACCGGGGCTGCCGGTCGCGGCGGCCGTGGCGCTCGGGGCGCTCGTCGCGCCGCCCGACCCCGTCGCCGCGACCGCGGTCGCCGGGTCGCTCGGGCTGCCGCGCCGGCTCGTGTCGATCCTGGAGGGCGAGGGGCTCTTCAACGACGTCACGGCGATCGTGCTCTACCACGTGGCGATCGCGGCGGCGGTGAGCGGCACCTTCTCCTGGCCGTCGGCCGTGGGACTCCTGGTCCTTTCGGCCGTGGTCGCCATCGCCGTCGGCCTCGTGCTCGGCTGGCTCACCAACAAGCTCATGGGGCTGCTCGGTGACGCCACCCTGCAGACCGGCCTGACGCTCCTCGTGCCGTTCGTCAGCTACGTGCTCGCCGAGGAGCTGCTCGGCTCCGGCGTGCTCGCCGTCCTCACCACCGCGCTCTACCTCGCCGAGAACGCCGTCGACGCCGACGACGTGCTCGGGCGCATCACCGGACAGACCTTCTGGCAGATCGTCGACACCCTGGTCACCGGCATCGCCTTCGGACTCATCGGCCTCGAACTGCACAACGTCTTCGGCATCGCGAACGACCGCGAGTGGCACATGTTCGGCTGGGGCGCGGCCATCGTCGCCGTCGTCGTCGGCGTACGCCTGCTCTGGCTGCTGCCCGCGACCTGGCTGGCCAAGCGGCTGCACAAGCGGCGCGACGTCGACGAGGAGATCCCGACCACCTGGCGCGAGACCGTCGTCATGTGGTGGTCGGGGATGCGGGGCGTGGCCTCCGTCGCGCTGGCGCTCGCCATTCCGCTCAAGACGGACGACGGGACCCCGTTCCCGGCCCGCGACGAGATCATCTTCATCGCGTTCTGCGTCATCATGGCGACCCTCGTCGTGCAGGGGCTCACCCTGCCCTGGCTGGTGCGGAAGCTCGGGGTGCGCGCCGACGCCGACGCGGAGCGCGAGCTGGAGCGCGAGCTCGCCCTCCGCGCCGCCAAGGCCGCCAAGCGCCGCCTCAAGGAGATCCAGGAGGTCGAGGAGCTCCCCGACGACGTCAGCGAGCGGCTCCAGCGGGGCGCCCTCGACATCGGCACCAGGATCAGCCCCGACCTGCTCGACGACGAGCGGCGCGAGCGGTACGCCAAGCGCGTCGACCGCCTGAAGGCCGTCCAGCGCATCCAGCGCGAGATGATGTCGGCCGCCCGCCACGAAGTGCTCGCCGCGCGCAGCGAACCCGGCGCCGACCCCGAGGTCGTCGACCGGGTCCTGCACCACCTCGACGTGCGCAGCCTGCGCTGAGCGCCCGCCTTCGGGGTTCAGCCGCGGCCGGTGCGCGGCTGCTTCGGCGCCAGGTGCAGCGGGCGGTGGCCGTTCGGGCTCGGCTCCGCGGAGGCCGTGTTGACCCGGGGCAGCGCGTACGGATGGTGCTCGGTGAGCCACTGGACGAGCTGTTCGCGCACCGTGACCCGCACGGTCCAGATGTCGTCGGCGTCCTTCGCGGTGACCAGGGCGCGGACCTGCATGGTGCTCGGCGTCGTGTCCGTGACCGCGAGCCCCCAGTCCCGGCCGTCCCACGCCGCGCAGTCCCGCAGGATGTCCTGGAGCTTCTCGCGCATCTTGTGGACCGGCGCCGAGTGGTCCAGGTGGAAGAAGACCGTGCCGGTCATCTGCGCACCGCCGCGCGACCAGTTCTCGAAGGGCCTCGACGTGAAGTACGACACGGGCATGGTGATCCGGCGCTCGTCCCAGGTGCGGACCGCGAGGAACGTCAGGGTGATCTCCTCCACGGTGCCCCACTCGCCCTCCACCACGACGGTGTCGCCGATGCGCACCATGTCGCCGAAGGCGATCTGCAGGCCCGCGAAGAGGTTGCCGAGGGTGGACTGGGCGGCGACACCGGCGACGATGCCGAGGATGCCGGCCGAGGCCAGCAGCGAGGTGCCCGCGGCCTGCATGGCGGGGAAGGTCAGCAGCATCGCGGCGGTGGCCACCACGGCGACGATCGCGGTGACCACCCGCTGGATGAGCGTCACCTGCGTACGGACCCTGCGGACGCGGGCCGGGTCGCGGTGGACCGCCGCGTACCGCGCGTACGTGGACTCCACTATCGCCGCGGCGATCCGCACCACCAGCCAGGCCGTGGAGCCGATGAGCACGAGGGACAGGATCCGGCCGATGGCCGCCGAGTGGTCGCGGGCGAGCTCGGCGTGGTCGTAGGTCCCTCTCAGCAGGGCGGCGCACAGGACGACGTGGAAGGGGACGCGGCAGCGGCGCAGCAGACCCCACAGCGGGGTCTCGTGGTGCCGTTCGTCGGCCCGGCGCATAGCGAAGTCGACCAGCCAGCCGACCACCACTGTGAGCACGACCGAGCCGCCGATCACGATCAACGGGCGCAGTACGTTCTCCATGCCTCCGAGAGTAGGGGCACGGGGTGGCTCGGAGGGGAGGGGGCCCTGGGGGGATGGCACGATGGCTTCATGAACATCGTGCTTTTCCATTCGACGTACGGCCTGCGGCCCGCGGTGCACGCGGCGGCCGACCGGCTGCGTGCCGCGGGGCACGAGGTGTGGACCCCCGACCTCTTCGAGGGCCGCGTCTTCGACAGCGTCGAGGAAGGCAGGGCCTTTCAGAGCGAGCTCGGCAAGGACGAGATCCTGAAGCGGGCGATCCTCGCCGCCGCGCCCTATTCGGAGCGCGGGCTCGTGTACGCCGGCTTCTCGCTCGGCGCCGCGACCGCGCAGACCCTCGCCCTCGGCGACGAGAAGGCGCGCGGTCTGCTGCTCCTGCACGGCACGTCCGACATCGCGGAGAACGCGTCCGTGGACGAGCTGCCCGTGCAGCTGCACGTCGCCGAACCCGACCCGTTCGAGTCCGACGACTGGCTGAGCGCCTGGTACCTGCGGATGGGCAGGGCCGGGGCCGACGTGGAGGTCTACCGCTACGCGGGCGCCGGGCACCTCTACACCGACCCGGACCTCGACGACTACGACGCCGAGGCCACGGAGGCGACGTGGCGCACGGCGCTGGGCTTCCTGGAGACGCTCTAGTACATCGGGGTCAGTTCACCGGCGCGTGCACCCGCTCCACCTTCTGCGTGCCGCTGAGCGTGCGGTACGAACGGGCCCAGGACGAGGTCGCCGCGGGGTCGGTGCGGTCCGAGACGACGTAGTAGTCCATCTGGGAGCGCTCGGCGGTGACGTCGAGGACTCCGTAGCCGTGCGAGTCCATGTCGAGCCACTTCACATGGCGGTTGGCGGCCTTGAGGGCGCCCGCGGCCACGAGGGAGACCGTGTGCGGCGCGACGTTCAGCATGTCGTCGATGTTGTCGGAGCTCACCGAGGTGACCACGAACTCCGTGGCGGCCGACGGTGAGAGCGGGTACGTGGCCGCCCTGACCGGTACGTCGTTCGCCCAGGCCATGTGGATGTCACCGGTCAGGAAGACGGTGTTCCGGATCTTCCGGTCGCGCAGGTGGGATATGAGCTCCTTGCGGTCGTCCGTGTAGCCGTCCCACTGGTCGGCGTTGATGGCCAGGCCCTCCTTGGGCAGGCCGAGCAACTCCGCCAGCGGCTCCAGAAGATGAGCCGGCAGCGAGCCGAAGGCGACCGGCGAGATCATCACCGAGGTGCCGACCAGCTTCCAGGCCGCGTCCGAGGAGGCGAGGCCCGACTTCAGCCAGTCGAGCTGGGCGCGGCCGGTGAGCGTGCGGTCCGGGTCGTCGACCTCGCCGCTGCCGAAGCCCGCCTGCTCGGAGCGGAAGGACCGCAGGTCGAGCAGGTGCAGATCGGCGAGCCTGCCGAAGCGGACGCGGCGGTAGACGGTGCCCTCCGTGGAGGGGCGCACGGGCATCCACTCGAAGTACGCCTGCTTGGCCGCCGCCACGCGCTCCGCCCAGCCGCCCTCGCCGCCGGGAGTGTGGTTCACCGCCCCGCCCGACCAGGCGTTGTCGGCGAACTCGTGGTCGTCCCAGATCGCGATGACCGGGTGCGCCGCGTGCATCGCCTGCGCGTCGGGGTCTGTCTTGTGGACGCCGTGCCGGGTGCGGTAGTCGGCGAGCGTCTGTATCTCGTGCCTCGGCTCGTGCGGTCGTACGACGTCCTCGGCGGACGGGTACTCGCCGCTCTTGTACTCGTAGATGTAGTCCCCGAGGTGGAGGACCGCGTCGAGCTCGGTGCGGGCCGCGAGGTGGCGGTAGGCGGAGAAGTGGCCCGCCTCCCAGTTGGCGCAGGAGACCACGCCGAAGCGGATGCCGGGGGCGGTGGCGTCGTGCGCGGGGGTGGTGCGGGTACGCCCCACGGGGGAGTGGACGTCTCCTACGGAGAAGCGGAAGTAATACGTGGTCGCCGGGAGCAAGCCCCTTACATCTGCCTTGACCGTGTGGTCGGAGGCGGCCCGCGCGGTGGTGCTGCCGTGCGCCACGACCCGGGTGAAGCCCTTGTCCTCGGCGATCTCCCAACTCACCTCCGTGTCGGGGCCCTTGCCGGAGCCCGGCACGGCGTCCGGTGCGGGGGTCACGCGGGTCCACAGCAGGACGCCGTCGGGCAGCGGGTCTCCGGAGGCGACTCCGTGGTGGAAGGCGGGTCTCTCGGCGGCGTGCGCGGGTATGGAGGCGAGCGGTGCGGCGAGCGCGGCGCCGGCGGCCGCGGCCTTGACGACGGTACGGCGGCTCGGGGCCGAGGAGTTGAGCGACGGCTGAAGATCGTTTCGACTGGTCACGGGCGATCACCCTACTCAGCGGGGACCGCGAAGGCGGGCGAACTCCGGGAGTTCGCCCGCCCTTTACTCGCGTAGGTCTCGCGTCAGCCCTTGAGCGCCTTGTCGATCGCGGTCTTGTAGTCCTCGACCGTGCTGGGGGCGTTCTTCGAGCCGGGCGCGGTCAGCTGCTTGCCGTCCATGACGAAGGAGGGCGTGCCCTCGACGCCGTCCTTGTTGTCGTCGAACGTCTTCGACATCTCCAGGGCCCACCGGTCGTAGGTCCCCGCCTTGACGGCCTTCTTGAAGGCGGCGCTCTTCTTGAGCTCGGGCACCTGGTCGGCGGCGTCGATGAGGTACGAGTCGTTCTTGAACTTGTCGTCCTGCTCGGCCGGGTGGATCTTCGCCGAGAAGAGGACCTTCTTGTACTCGAGGAACGCGTCCTCGCTGACGTTCAGGGCCGCGCCCATCGCGCTGAGGGCGTTCCTGGAGCCCTCGCCCGGGATGGTCCGGTCGAGGAAGGTGGCGCCGATGAACTGGATCTTGTACTTGCCGTCCTTGACGTCCTTCTCGACGGTCGGGCCGACCGTTTGCTCGAAGCTCGCGCAGATCGGGCAGCGCGGGTCCTCGTAGACCTTGAGGGTCTTCTTCGCCGAGTCCTTGCCGAGGACGACCGTCGTGCCGTTCGCACCGGTGGTGTTCGCGGGCTTGACGAGCTTCTTGTCCTTGGCCTCTTCCCAGTAGCCGGGCTTGTTCGACTGCATGACGGCGTAGCCGACGCCGCCGGCGATCGCGAGGACGCCGACGATCGAGACGCCGACGATGGCGGCGCGCTTCCGCTTCTCCCGCTTGCGCTCGGCCTCCTGCTGGGCGCGGATGCGCTCGCGGGCGGCGGACTTGGCGGCCTGGCTGTTGCGCTTGCTCATGATCTTTTTCTCCGTGTGGGTGAACCGCGTGGGGTGCTGTGCTCAGGCGAGGACGGCCGAGCAAGGCGGTCCACGCCGCCCCACGAAGTGCACGAGCAGCCGCGTGCGCGCCGCCCGCACCCGGCGCACGGGGCGCGGCAGGCGGCGTACGGGCACGCGGCAGGTGGTGACCGCGGCGACCGCGATCAGCAGCGGCCGGAAGGTCGCGGCGGCGACCGCACGCAGGAGCTGGGCCAGGGCCCGCTCGCCGCGCCGCAGCCAGGCCGCCGCGAGGAGGCCCACGCCGACGTGCGCCCCGAGCAGCAGCCAGGCGGCGGCCGGATCCACGTCGGCGAGCAGCGCGGCGGGGCCGTGCCCCTCGGCGGTCATGCGGGCCAGCGGGGACCCGACGGGCGCCCCGCCGCACAGCACGTCGAAGCCGACGGAGCGCAGCGGGCCCGCGACGGGACCGCCCGCCTCGCCGTAACAGACGTGCTGGCCCGCGGTGAACACCGTGTCGGCGGCCAGTTCGAGAGGGATCAGCAGGGACGCGATCCGCCCGAAGCCGCGCTCGCGCCCCGCCGTCGCGTACGCGATGAGGAAGACGGGGGCGGCGATCGCCGCGACGGTGGTCAGCGGCAGGGGGACCCGGGACAGCAGCACGTGCGACGCGGCGGAGAGCGTCACGACGAGTGCCGTGAAGAGCGCCGCGCGCACGGCTCTGAGCTGGGTCCCGGATATGTCCATCGCGGAGGAGTGTGCCATGTGTTCCTGTGGGAGGCCCATAAAGGGTCGCTGTGTGCCTCCCTCGGTGGTCGGAGGCCTACAGACCCGGGATCCGGCCGTTGCGGAACAGGTCGACGAAGATCTGATGGTCGCCGCGTGCGCGTGCGCCGTAGCTGTGCGCGAAGTCCACGAGCAGGTCCGCGAAGCCGCCCTCGTCGGCCGCGATGGCGGCGTCTATGGCGCGCTCCGTGGAGAACGGCACCAGGTCCGAGTGCCCGCTCTCGTCGTCCGCCGCCGCGTGCATCGTGGCCGTGGCGCGGCCCAGGTCGGCGACGACCGAGGAGATCTCCTCCAGGTCGTCGATGTCCGACCAGTCCAGGTCCACCGCGTACGGCGACACCTCGGCGACGAGCTGTCCTGCGCCGTCCAGCTCGGTCCAGCCCAGCCACGGGTCGGCGTGCGCCTGGAGGGCGCGCTGCGAGATGACGGTGCGGTGCCCCTCGTGCTGGAAGTAGCCGCGGACCGCCGGGTCCGTGATGTGGCGGGAGACCGCGGGGGTCTGCGCCTGCTTGAGGTAGATCACGACGTCGTTCTCCAGGGCGTCGCTGTTGCCCTCCAGGAGGATGTTGTACGAGGGCAGGCCCGCGGAGCCGATGCCGATGCCGCGGCGGCCGACGACGTCCTTCACGCGGTACGAGTCGGGGCGGGTGAGCGAGGACTCCGGAAGCGTCTCCAGATAGCCGTCGAAGGCGGCGAGCACCTTGTACCGCGTGGCCGCGTCGAGCTCGATGGAGCCGCCGCCCGGCGCGAAGCGGCGCTCGAAGTCACGGATCTCCGTCATCGAGTCGAGCAGCCCGAAGCGGGTCAGCGAGCGGGCGTCGCGCAGCGCGTCCAGGAGGGCGCCCTGGGCGGTGTCCAGCGTGAAGGGCGGCACCTCGTCACTCTTGGCGCCCGTCGCAAGGTCGTGGATCCGCTCGCGGTACGCCGCGGCGTAGACCCGCACCAGGCCGGTGATCTGCTCGTCGCTGAGCGCCTTCGTGTAGCCGATGAGGGCCACGGAGGCGGCGAAGCGCTTCAGGTCCCAGGTGAAGGGGCCGACGTACGCCTCGTCGAAGTCGTTCACGTTGAAGATCAGGCGGCCCTGGGAGTCCATGTACGTGCCGAAGTTCTCCGCGTGCAGGTCGCCGTGGATCCACACCCGGCCCGTGCGGTCGTCCAGGTAGGGCCCGCCGTGCTGCTCGCGCTCCAGGTCGGCGTAGAACAGGCAGGCCGTGCCGCGGTAGAACGCGAAGGCGGAGGAGGCCATCTTCCGGAACTTCACCCGGAACGCGGCGGGGTCCGCGGCGAGCAGCTCGCCGAACGCGGTGTCGAAGACGGCGAGGATCTGCTCGCCGCGCTGCTCAGCAGTGGGCTGCGGGACCGACATCGCTGGGTGCCTCCTGGTGCGGGGTGGTGCGTGACATGGGGGCGGACGCGCCGCCCCGTGGGGCAGCTGTTCCGCCCCCCTCGGGACGGATGTTCCGCCCCTTCCAACGCTCGACCGTACCCCCGAGTGCCCGCCGGCTGTCACTGCCGCGGATTAGACTTCCCCGCTGTCCCCCCAGACTGCCCGCAGCCTGTTACCGACCGTTCTCCGGAGGCCTCCCGCCGTGACCAAGCCGCCCTTCACGCACCTGCACGTGCACACTCAGTACTCGCTGCTCGACGGTGCCGCGCGGCTGAAGGACATGTTCAACGCGTGCAACGAGATGGGCATGACGCACATCGCGATGTCCGACCACGGCAACCTCCACGGGGCGTACGACTTCTTCCATTCGGCGCAGAAGGCGGGCGTGACGCCGATCATCGGCATCGAGGCGTACGTGGCGCCGGAGTCGCGCAGGAACAAGCGGAAGATCCAGTGGGGCCAGCCGCACCAGAAGCGCGACGACGTGTCCGGTTCGGGTGGTTACACCCACAAAACGATCTGGGCGGCGAACAAGACCGGTCTGCACAACCTCTTCCGGCTCTCCTCGGACGCCTATGCGGAGGGCTGGCTCCAGAAGTGGCCGCGCATGGACAAGGAGACGATCTCCCAGTGGTCCGAGGGGCTGATCGCGTCCACCGGGTGCCCGTCGGGTGAGCTCCAGACGCGGCTGCGCCTCGGCCAGTTCGACGAGGCGCTGAAGGCGGCCGCCGAGTACCAGGAGATCTTCGGCAAGGACCGGTACTTCCTGGAGCTGATGGACCACGGCATCGAGATCGAGCGCCGGGTCCGCGACGGCCTCCTGGAGATCGGCAAGAAGCTCGGCATCCCGCCGCTGGTGACGAACGACTCGCACTACACGTACGCGCACGAGTCGACCGCGCACGACGCCCTGCTGTGCATCCAGACCGGCAAGAACCTCTCGGACCCGGACCGCTTCCGCTTCGACGGCACCGGTTACTACCTGAAGTCGACGGACGAGATGTACGCCATCGACTCCTCCGACGCCTGGCAGGAGGGCTGCCGCAACACGCTCCTGGTGGCCGAGCAGATCGACACCACCGGGATGTTCGAGAAGCGCGACCTGATGCCGAAGTTCGACATCCCGGAGGGCTTCACCGAGGTCACCTGGTTCCAGGAGGAGGTCCGCCGCGGCATGGCGCGCCGCTACCCGGACGGTGTCCCGGACGACCGGCAGAAGCAGGCCGAGTACGAGATGGACATCATCATCCAGATGGGGTTCCCCGGGTACTTCCTCGTGGTCGCCGACTTCATCATGTGGGCCAAGAACAACGGCATCGCGGTCGGCCCCGGCCGAGGCTCCGCGGCAGGATCGATCGTCGCGTACGCCATGGGCATCACCGACCTCGACCCGATCACGCACGGCCTGATCTTCGAGCGGTTCCTCAACCCCGAGCGCGTCTCCATGCCCGATGTCGACATCGACTTCGACGAGCGCAGGCGCGTCGAGGTGATCAGGTACGTGACGGAGAAGTACGGCGCCGACAAGGTCGCCATGATCGGCACGTACGGAAAGATCAAGGCGAAGAACGCCATCAAGGACTCCGCGCGCGTGCTCGGATATCCGTACGCGATGGGCGATCGCCTCACCAAGGCGATGCCCGCCGACGTCCTCGGCAAGGGCATCGACCTCGACGGCATCACCAACCCCAAGCACCCGCGCTACAGCGAGGCGGGCGAGATCCGGGGGATGTACGAGAACGAGCCGGACGTGAAGAAGGTCATCGACACCGCCAAGGGTGTGGAGGGCCTGGTCCGGCAGATGGGTGTGCACGCGGCCGGCGTGATCATGTCCAGCGAGCCGATCGTCGACCACGCCCCGCTCTGGACCAGGCACACCGACGGCGTGACGATCACGCAGTGGGACTACCCCCAGTGCGAGTCGCTCGGCCTGCTCAAGATGGACTTCCTGGGCCTGCGCAACCTCACCATCATGGACGACGCCGTCAAGATGGTGCGGGCCAACAAGGGCATCGACCTGGAGATGCTCTCCCTCCCGCTCGACGACCCGAAGACCTTCGAACTGCTCTGCCGCGGTGACACGCTCGGCGTCTTCCAGTTCGACGGCGGCCCGATGCGCTCGCTGCTCCGCCAGATGCAGCCCGACAACTTCGAGGACATTTCCGCCGTCTCGGCCCTCTACCGGCCGGGCCCGATGGGCATGAACTCGCACACGAACTACGCCGAGCGGAAGAACGGCCGCCAGGAGATCACGCCGATCCACCCGGAGCTCGAAGAGCCCCTGAAGGAGACGCTCGGCCTTACCTACGGCCTCATCGTGTACCAGGAGCAGGTGCAGAAGGCCGCCCAGATCGTCGCGGGCTACAGCCTCGGCGAAGCCGACATCCTGCGCCGCGTGATGGGCAAGAAGAAGCCCGAGGAGCTGGAGAAGAACTTCGTCCTCTTCCAGGCGGGCGCCCGGAAGAACGGCTACTCCGACGAGGCCATCCAGGCCCTGTGGGACGTCCTGGTCCCGTTCGCCGGCTACGCGTTCAACAAGGCCCACTCCTCCGCGTACGGCCTGGTCACCTACTGGACCGCCTACCTGAAGGCGAACTACCCGGCCGAGTACATGGCCGCGCTCCTCACCTCGGTGAAGGACGACAAGGACAAGTCGGCCGTCTACCTCAACGAGTGCCGCCGCATGGGCATCAAGGTGCTCCCGCCGAACGTGAACGAGTCCGTCCACAACTTCGCCGCGCAGGGCGACGACGTGATTCTCTTCGGCCTGGAGGCCGTCAGGAACGTCGGTACGAACGTGGTGGAGTCGATCATCCGCTCGCGGAAGGCGAAGGGGAAGTTCACCTCCTTCCCCGACTACCTGGACAAGGTCGAGGCGGCCGCCTGCAACAAGCGCACCACCGAATCGCTCATCAAGGCGGGCGCCTTCGACACCATGGGCCACACCCGCAAGGGCCTGACCGCGCAGTACGAGCCGATGATCGACAACGTGGTCGCGGTCAAGCGCAAGGAGGCCGAGGGCCAGTTCGACCTCTTCGGAGGCATGGGCGAGGAGTCCGGCGGCGACGAGCCCGGCTTCGGTCTCGACGTGGAGTTCTCCGAGGACGAGTGGGAGAAGACGTACCTGCTCGCCCAGGAGCGCGAGATGCTCGGTCTGTACGTCTCCGACCACCCGCTCTTCGGCCTGGAGCACGTGCTCTCCGACAAGGCGGACGCCGGCATCGGACAGCTCACCGGCGGCGACTTCTCCGACGGCTCCGTCGTCACCATCGGCGGCATCATCTCCGGCCTCCAGCGCAAGATGACCAAGCAGGGCAACGCCTGGGCCATCGCCACCGTCGAGGACCTCGCGGGCTCCATCGAGTGCATGTTCTTCCCTGCGACGTACCAGCTGGTGTCGACCCAACTCGTCGAGGACGCGGTGGTCTTCGTCAAGGGGCGCCTCGACAAGCGCGAGGACGTGCCGCGGCTCGTCGCGATGGAGCTCCAGGTCCCCGACCTGTCGAACGCGGGCACCAACGCGCCCGTGATCATCACCATCCCGACCGTCAAGGTGAGCCCGCCGATGGTCCACCGGCTCGGTGAGGTGCTCAGCCACCACCGGGGCAACAGCGAGGTGCGGATCAAGCTCCAGGGGGCCCAGAAGACCACCGTGCTCCGCCTCGACCGGCACCGCGTGAAGCCGGACCCGGCGCTCTTCGGCGACCTGAAGGTGCTGCTCGGCCCGTCCTGCCTGGCGGGCTGACCCGCCGCACGGACCCCGTTCTCCACGGCATGAGGGGCGCACCCGGATCGGGTGCGCCCCTCATGTGTGCCTGGATGTGTGTCAGTTGTGACCGAAGCGACGCTGGTGCTTACGGGCAACATCGGCAGGGCTGCCCTGAGCCTGGGCCTGCATCGGCGACTGGGCTTCGGTGGCGGACGTCTTGGCCTGCTCCTGCGCCTGCTCGGCCTGCGAGGCGCGGTTCTGTTCGCCGCCCTGCTTGCGGTTCTTGTTCTTGGCCATGGTGATCTTCCTCCTGAAGGGGATCTGGGGGCCAGGACGCGTTCAGATTCACATATGGCGACAAAGAGCGCATTTCAGAGAATTACCGTGCGTAATAAGGGCTGTGGGCGGGCGATCCGCGGATGCGCCACGCCGAAGATCGAGTTCCGGCCGTTAACCTCCGCCGGGTCGGGCAGACTCGAAGGGAACCCGCCGCGGACCCGCACCCCTGATTCGTTGTCCTTACAGGGTGTCTTCGTGGGACTTCGAGGGAACGTCCAGAGACCTCCGGGCAGGGAAAGAGGGTGGACCGCGTGGATCGCTGCATCGTCCTGGTGGACGCCGGGTATCTGCTGGGTGCCGCCGCGAGTCTCCTCGCGGGCGAACCCTCCAGGTCCACGATCACCGTCGACCACACCGCCCTCATCCAGGGCCTTCGCGAGCGCGCGGAAGCGGACACCGAGCGCCCCCTGCTGCGCATCTACTGGTTCGACGGCGCCCCCGACCGGGTCCCGCAGCCCGAGCACCGGCGGCTGCGCGTGATGCCCCGCGTGACGGTCCGGCTCGGCGCCCTGACCCGCAGCGACGGACGGTGGGCCCAGAAGGGCGTCGACGCCGCGATGCACGCCGAGCTGACCGAGCTGGCCCGCAACCGCGCCTGCTCCGACGTCGTGCTCGTCACCGGCGACGGCGACCTGCTGCCCGGAATGATGGCCGCCAAGGAGCACGGCGTCGCCGTCCACCTGTGGGCCGTGCAGGCCGCCGACGGCGACTACAACCAGTCGGAGGACCTGGTCGCCGAGGCCGACGAGCGGCGCGTGCTCGACCGGGCCTGGATCACCAAGGCCGTACGCCCCAAGGAGCTCACCGGCAGCTGCGCGCCGCCGCCCGTGCCGCGCCCCGAGATCGCCGCGATCCTCTCGGCGCCGCTGCCCGAGTCCGCGCTCGCCGCCGCCGCGCAGCGCGCCGAGGAGGAGACCTCCGACCGGCACGCCGAACCCGCGGCGAACGGCAGGCAGGCCGACGAGCACCGCATGCCCGCGGGCAAGGGCGTCCCCACCCCCAAGGACCTGGCCGCCCTGCGCGGCCCCGGCACCCAGGCCGCGCAGCACCCCACGAACGCGACGCTGCGCTGGTCCTCCGACAAGGGCTGGGTCGAGCGTCCGGGCGGCGCCGCCGAGAGCGGCGAGGCCGCCGCGCTGCCCACCCTCGCCCAGCTGACCACCGCCGAGCAGCGCTGGGCGGACCGCGAGGAGGACATCACCACCGTCGGCGGCGACCCCTACGAGGTCGGACAGGTGTTCGCGCGCCGCTGGATGGCGCGGCTCCCGGAACAGCACAACCTCCAGAAGCTGTCGACGATGTACCCGCGCATCCCGCACCGCATCGACGGCGAGCTGCTGCGCTACGCGGCACGATTCGGCCTGCTCGCGCACAAGGACGACCAGATCGACGAGCACGACCGGTACGCGATCAGGGCGGGCTTCTGGCGAGAGGTCGACGTGCGGACGACCGCAGAGCACGCGCCCGCGGCGGACCGCGCCGGTGGCTGACACCGGGCGTACCGGGCGCCCCGGGCGTCGCCCGCGCCCGCGGACCCCGTAGGCTCGTCCTTCGTGAGTACGCGCCCGGCACCGGCAGTCCGACAGGGACTCCGTCAGGAACACGGCAACGACGCCGTCTGCGCGGTGCGCGGCCTGGTGAAGACCTATCCCGCCGCCCGCGCCCGGCGCGGCAGGCCCGCGACCCCCGAGGTTCGCGCCACTGACAGCATCGATCTGACGGTCGGCCGCGGCGAGATCTTCGGCCTGCTGGGTCCCAACGGCGCCGGCAAGTCCACCCTCGTACGCCAGCTGACCGGCCTGATGCGGCCCGACAGCGGGAGCGTCGACATCCTCGGCCACGACATCGTGCGCCACCCCGAGCGCGCCGCGCGGCTCCTCGCGTACCTGGGACAGGAGTCCACCGCCCTCGACGAGCTGACCGTGTCGCTCGCCGTCGAGACCACCGGGCGGCTGCGCGGGCTCGACGTGCCGCGCGCGCGGGCCGAGCGCGACGCGGTCCTGGCTGAGCTCGGGCTCACCGAGCTGGCCTCGCGGCCGCTGAAGAAGCTGTCCGGCGGGCAGCGCAGGCTCGCCTGCTTCGCCACCGCGCTGGTGGGGGAGCGGCCGCTGCTCGTCCTCGACGAGCCGACCACCGGGATGGACCCCGTCGCGCGGCGCTCCGTCTGGAGCGCGATCGACTCGCGCCGTGCCGAGCACGGGACGACGGTCGTGCTGGTGACGCACAACGTGATCGAGGCCGAGACCGTCCTCGACCGGGTCGCCGTCCTCGACCGGGGCAAGGTCATCGCCTGTGACAGCCCGGCCGGGCTGAAGGAGAAGGTCGCCGACGAGGTGCGGGTGGAGCTGGTGTGGCGGGAGCGGGCGCCGCTGGCCGTCCCCGAAGTGGCCGCGCTCCGCTCCCTGGCCGTCGAGTCGGGGCGGCGCTGGACGCTGCGGCTCGCGCCCGACGAGGCGCGGGCCGCCGTCGCCGCGGTGACCGGCGGCGCCGCGTTCGCCGCCCTCGACGACTTCACGCTCGCCACGCCGAGCCTGGAGGACGTCTATCTCGCGTTGGGCGGGAGTGCGCAGGGGTTGATCAAGGCGTGACTCTTTCCGCGGCTCGGTGCGGCCGTTCCCGCGCCGCCGCCTGTAGGGACCAAGACGGAGGGGTTGTCCGGTGAGTGCAGTTCCCTTGGAAGCCGCCGTGCGGGCCGGCAGCGGCCCCACGGAGCAGGAGGCCGCAGGGCCGGCGCCGCTCGGGCCGCCGGCGCGGCTGTTCCCGGCGCTCTCGGCCGTCTACCGGGCGCAGCTGTCCCGGGCCAGGGTCGCCCGCATCCCCCTGCTGTTCGTGGCGACCTTCCAGTCCGTCGGCATCATGATCCTGATGCGCGGTGTCGTCGACGGGGGCGGTGAGGCGCGGGCCGTCGTCGCCGGTTCCTCCGTGCTCGTCGTCGCGTTCGTCGCGCTCAACCTGCTCGCGCAGTACTTCGGGCAGCTCCGCTCCGACGGAGGGCTCGACCACTACGCGACGCTGCCCGTGCCACCCGCCGCCGTGGTCCTCGGGGCGGCCGCCGCGTACGCCTCCTTCACGGTGCCCGGCACCTTCGTCACGGCGATCGTCGGGTGCGGGCTCTTCGGGCTGCCGTTCACCCACCTGTGGGTGCTCCTCGCGGTGATCCCGCTGGCCGGCGCCGCGCTCGCCGGGCTCGGCGCGGCCCTCGGGCTGCTCGCGCCCCGGCCGGAACTGGCCACGCTCCTCGGCCAGATGGGCATGTCGGCGGCGCTGCTGCTCGGCGTGCTGCCGGCCGAGCGCATGCCGACGCTGCTGCAGTACGCGCGCGACCTGCTGCCCTCGACGTACGGCGTGGAGGCGTTCGCCCGTACGTTCGGGCCGGATCCGGACTGGGCCGTCGTGGCCCTGGACCTGGCGGTCTGCGCGGGGGTCGGCGTGGTCTCGCTGGCAGTGGCGACCTGGGCGTTCCGCCGGGCGGCCGTCCGGTGACGCGCCGCACAGGGAGTGCTGGCACGATGTGGGGGTGACCGCACCGCTGACACCCTCCCAACCGCCGCACGACCGACCCTCGCACGACCCCTGGCAGGCAGCCGCGCAGCCGTCGGGAGCGACGTCTCCTCACGGATACGAGGAGGAGGACGGTCCCGGCATGAAGACCGAAGTGCGGCAGGCCGCGGTGATCACGGTCGCGGTGGCTGTCGGCGGCGTACTGCTCGGACTCCTGTGGATGTGGCTCGCGCCGCGGGTGCCGCTCATCTCGGACGGCAAGATGGTGTACCTCAAGGACACCGAGGGCGAGCAGGCGATAGGCGTAGACGGAACGTTTACGCTGCTCTCGCTCGGCTTCGGCCTCGTCAGCGGTGTCGTCGTCTTCCTGGTGTCAAAGCGCGGCGGGATCCCGCTCGTCGCGGGCCTCGCGCTCGGCAGCCTGTGCGGCGCGCTGCTCGCCTGGCGGGTCGGCATCTGGCTCGGACCCGAGACGGACGTCGTGGCGCACGCCAAGTCCGTCGGCAAGGGCGTCGTCTTCGATGCGCCGCTCGAACTCAAGGCGATGGGCACGCTGCTCGCCTGGCCGGTGGCCGCGCTCGCCGTGCACCTCGGCCTCACCGGCCTGTTCGGACCCCGCGACCCGGAGCCGTACCCGGCGCCCCTGCCCTACGAGGGCCCCCGGGACGACGGCTACCCCGAGGGCATGCGCCCGGGCTCCTAGCGGCCCGCCCTAGGCAGGGCGCTTCCCGTGGTTCGCCTTGCGCTTCTTCGCCCGCCACTTCCGCATGCGCGTCTTCTTCGACATGCCCTCGGTACTAGTCCCGTACGGGGCATGTGTCGAGGGCGCTTTCACGTCGTCCGGCTCACGCCCGGCCGATGGGCGCGAGGACCGCGCCGGTGAGCTCCACCAACGTGCCCGGCGCCAGTTCGACCTCCAGGCCGCGGCGGCCCGCCGAGACGCAGATCGTGGCGTGCGCCGACGCCGAGTCGTCCAGGACCGTACGCAGCTTCTTGCGCTGGCCGAGCGGGGAGATGCCGCCCCGCACATAGCCCGTGGTGCGCTCCGCGGCCGCCGGGTCGGCCATCACGGCACGCTTGCCGGAGACCGCGGCGGCCAGCGCCTTCAGGTCGAGGGAGCCCGCGACGGGCACGACGGCCACGGTGAGCTCCCCGTCGACCTCGGCGACCAGCGTCTTGAAGACCCGGTCGGGGGAGACGCCCATCGCCTCGGCGGCCTCCTCGCCGTACGAGGGGTGGGACGGATCGTGGTCGTAGGCGTGGACGGTGAACTCCGCACCGGCCGCGTTGAGGGCCACCGTCGCCGGAGTCCCCGCCGACTGCTGCTTCTTCTGCTTCTTCGCCAAAGTGCTCGCGCCTTACGTGGCTCAGTTGAGGCTGGTCGTCCCGCGCGTCAGGTCCGTCGCGGGCAGCGACGGCAGATTACGGATGATCGCGGTCTCGGAGCGAAGCGTTTTCAGCTCGTCCCGCAGCCGCGACGCGGTGTCCGGGGCCTCCAGGAGCCGCTGCTTGGTCGCGGTGTCCAGGACGGCCGCCGCGGCGACCAGATAGGACACGACGGACGGGTCGTCGGGCAGCTCGGCCCCCGTCGACAGGGAGCCCTCCCGCGCCCCTGCCAGCCGCTTCTGGTAGGAGCGGAAGGCCCGCAGGACGCCCTCGGCCAGGGCGCCCGCGCCGTCGCCCGGCTCCTCCGGCACCTCCTCGACCTCGGCGGTGAGGAAGGCCCCGGAGGCGTCGACGGAGTGGATGCGCACGCGCGTCGTACCGGTGGCGAGGACCTCGAAGCCGCCGTCGTCGCGCTCCCTGATCGTCGCCGCGCTCGCCACGCAGCCCACGGCGTGGAAGGCCTGCCGCGGATCATCGCCGAAGCCCGCCGCCGGGCCCTGGTCGGGCAGCGCCGTCGGATCGGGGAGGCCGGGCGCGCTCGGCGCGACCTCCAGGCCGTCGCGGATCGCGACGACGGCGAAGAGGCGCTGCTCCTCCTCGGGGGTCTTGAGCAGTTCTCGCATCATGGCGCGATATCGCTCCTCGAAGACGTTCAGCGGCACGACGAGGCCGGGGAACAGCACCGAGTTGAGCGGAAAGAGCGGAAGCCGGGTGGTCACGACCGGCAAGCCTAATGCTCGCCGGAGGGGTCGCGTTCGCGCGGAGTGCGCAGCGGCGTCATCGACGCCACTTCGATGCGTACGCCGTCGCGCAGCTCCAGGAACTGGCCGAGCGGATCGTCGGCCATCCGGTCCCAGGGGAACGACGTCGCGTACGGCCCGATCAGGCGCAGCTGCTCCAGCGCGTCGTCCCAGCGCTCCAGGCGGACCAGGACGTACGTGAGGAGGTTGCGGACCTCGGCGGGCCACGGGTCCCCGGCCGCGTACTCGTACGAGAGGGCGATCGCGAGGTCGGCGGCCGCGTCCAGGCGCTCGCGCGGCAGGTTCCCGGAGGGGCTGGTCAGGTAGGCGAAGGCGGCGCGCGCCGGGAGAACCTGTATCAGCGAGCCGGGCAGCGCGTCGGCCGCGGCGCGCTCGGCGAAGTCGAAGCACTCGCGGTGCGAGCCGTACCAGGCGGCGGAGAGGTACTGCAGGGCGGAGGCGTGGCAGCCGTAGTGGTACGAGGAGCGGCGCACCGCCTCCTCCCACAGCTGTTCGAAGACGGTGTGCGGGGCGTGCGTGCCCCGGGCGTGGTCGAGGGCGATCCGCCAGGGCACCGGGTCGCGCGGGTCGGCCTCGGCGGCGGCGGTGAGCAGCGGGCCCGACTCGCGCAGGAGCTCGGCGCGGGCCGGTGACTCCCAGCCCCGGACGACCGCGAGCTCCGCCTTGACAAGCAGCGCGTCCGGGTCGTGCGGGGAGGAGCCGAGCCAGTCGTCGAACCACTCGGGGCGGGAGCGGGCGAAGGCGGCGAGCCGGGTCGCGTAGCGGTCGCGGTTCTCCCACTCGGCGGCCTCGCGGGTGGTGGCGAGGACCTTCGAGGCCGGGCCGTAGTCGCCGCGGCCGGCGGCGACCAGCGCGGGGGCGAGCCGCTCGTCCGGCACGTCGAGGAGGACCTCGTCGTCCGGCGGCAGTCCGGCGGCGAGCCGCGGGGTGTGCCGGAGCATGCGGGCGGTACGGATGAAGGCACGCAGCATCCGTGCCCTCCTTTGCGCCTCAACCGGCGCCGCTCGCGCGGGCTCGCCGGTCACCGTCGTGGTTGTTCGTTGGTCGGTCGCAGGGATGACGGCCGGAGGACGGCGAAGGTTGCCCGGCGCCGCATAACGGTTCAGCCGTCGGTCACCGGTCCCGGCGGCGTTGGGCCGTGGTTCAGTTGCGGCGCAGGAGCCGGGTCGCGCCCGCCGCCACCGTGGTGGCGAGGACCCAGCCGAGCAGGATCAGCGCGGTCGAGAACCACTGCCAGCCGCCGCGCAGCTGCCAGTACGTGTCCTGGCCGAGATTGATCACGGGCAGCAGCAGGTCGAGGGCGAAGAGGGCGGGGTTCCACTGCGGGTGCTCGCCCGGCTTGATCGCCGGATGGTGGGCGCGCGAGAACGCCACCGCGCTGACCGCCCACAGCACGGCCATCCAGACGGCGGCCCGGCCCGGACGGTAGCCGTAGGCCACGGTCCAGTCCTGCGCGTACCCCCAGAGCTTCGCGGCCAGCGGCAGGGTTTCGCGGCGGCGGCGCTGCTTGGCGAGGAGGACCTCGCGGGCGTCGGCGTCCTCGCCGCCGTTGCGCAGGACGGCGGCGAGCTTCTCGTACGGCTCCGGGTTGTACTCGGCCGTGGCGGCCAGCACCCAGTCGAGGCGCTTGGAGAGCGGGAAGCTGCCCTGCGGCACGAGGTTCTCGTACGTGAACCCGCCCATCTGGAGGCCGCCGGGCCCGGGCCAGCTGGATGCCCGGTCGATGAGGTTGACGACCTTGGCGCCGGACAGCACGACCCTGCCGTGCCGCGGCGCCTCGCCGAGGAAGCGGAGCTCGGGCGTCTGGACGCGGCGCAGCGAGATCTCCTGGTCCTGCTGGAGCGTGAAGCGGGCGTGCGCGAAGTCGATGGCGTCACCGAAGCGGCCGTCGTCGAGGCGGATGCCGCCCACGCACTCGAAGTGCTGCACGCGGGTGCCGCGGACCGGCGTCGTGCCGCTGGTCTGCGGCGGATTGCCGACGGCCGCCGGGGTCAGGTACAGGGTCCGCTCGACGGTCATCTGCGGGGCGTTGAGGGCGTGCCGCCCGTACTGGTTGATCAGTCGGCTGCCGCGCAGGCTGAGCGAGACGCCGATCTTCGCGCCGCGCAGGCTCAGCATGCCGTGCGACTCCATCATCTCGGCCTGGAGGTCCTGCCCGACGGTGAGGCCGTCGCCGGTGATGGAGTGGCTGCGCCGGTCGCGGTAGACCACCGCCTGGTTCAGCAGCAGGTCGGTGCCGATGTGCGCGTCCGTGAGGCGGATGCCGTTGTGCACCCGGCAGCGCGGCAGGTGCAGATCGCCCTCGGTGTGCAGCCGGGCGGCCTCGATGCGGGGGATGGAGCAGTCGACGAGCCGCAGCGTGGCGAAGCGGGCCTCGGGGAGCAGGACCTCCTTCTCGAAGCGGCAGTGCTTCATCTCGGTGTACGGGACGACCGTGCCGCCCGCGAGGTCGAGCGGATCGGTGATCTGCACGCCCGCCAGCTTCAGCGAGGAGACCCGGCCCGCCAGCGCCGGTGGCCCGTCGAGCAGCAGCCAGCACACGATCCGCGCCCGCACGCTGCGCTCGGGGCCCCACGGATGCCCGCCGTGCGGGTCGTCGGCGGCCGGATCACCCGATCGGAGGTCGTAGACGCTGCCGTTCCGGAAGGCCTGCCACATGCCGATCTCCGCGGCGGTGAGCCCGTCCGGCGGATCGCCGGCACCGGGGTCGTCGACCACTGCTGTCGCCCTCCGTCCTGCGGTGCACGTCTCCCTCGTACACCCGTTTCATGCCCGCTGTGTGACCGGCTGAACGCCAGGGGTGAACACGGTCTTCCGTGGCTCATATCAGTCAGTGATACGGGCGACCGGCCTCGAAAGAAGGTCTGAGAGAATTGGCCATGTGATCTCTCGAATCGATCTGCGCGGCGACACCCTCACGGACTTTCCGTCGGGGGCCGCCCTGCGCGCCCTGCTGCCCCGTGCCGACTTCGACGTCGCGGCCGCCCTGGAGAAGGTGCGGCCCATCTGCGAGGACGTGCATCATCGTGGCGACGCGGCGCTGATCGAGTACGCGGAGAAGTTCGACGGAGTGCGCCTCGACCAGGTCAGGGTGCCCGCCGCGGCGCTCGCGCGGGCCCTGGACGAGCTGGACCCGCAGGTCAGGGCCGCTCTGGAGGAGTCCATCCGGCGTGCGCGCGCCGTCCACCGGGAGCAGCGCCGTGCCCCGCACACCGTCCAGGTCGTGCCCGGCGGCAAGGTCACCGAGAAGTGGGTGCCCGTCGAGCGCGTCGGGCTCTACGCCCCGGGCGGCCGGTCCGTCTACCCCTCCTCCGTGATCATGAACGCCGTCCCGGCGCAGGAGGCCGGCGTCGAATCGATGGCGCTCGCCTCCCCGCCGCAGGCCGACTTCGGCGGACTCCCGCATCCGACGATCCTCGCCGCCTGCGCCCTCCTCGGCATCGACGAGGTGTACGCGGTCGGCGGCGCCCAGGCCGTCGCGATGTTCGCGTACGGCACCGAGACCTGCGCCGCCGCGAACATGGTCACGGGCCCCGGCAACATCTGGGTCGCGGCCGCCAAGCGCTACTTCACCGGCCGCATCGGCATCGACACCGAGGCGGGCCCGACCGAGATCGCGGTCCTTGCCGACGACACCGCCGACCCGGCGCACGTCGCGTCCGACCTGATCAGCCAGGCCGAGCACGACCCGCTCGCGGCCGCCGTCCTCGTCACGGACTCCGTGGCGCTCGCGGACGCCGTCGAGAAGGAGCTGGCGCCGCAGGTCGCCGCCACCAAGCACGTCGAGGACCGGATCGTTCCGGCGCTGAGCGGCCGTCAGTCAGCGATCGTCCTGGTCGACGGTCTGGAGGAGGGCCTGCGGGTCGTCGACGCGTACGGCGCCGAGCACCTGGAGATCCAGACCGCGGACGCCACCGCCGTCGCCGGGCGCGTCAAGAACGCGGGTGCGATCTTCGTCGGCCCCTGGGCGCCCGTCTCCCTCGGCGACTACTGCGCGGGCTCCAACCACGTCCTGCCCACCGGCGGCTGCGCCTGCCACTCCTCCGGCCTCAGCGTCCAGTCGTTCCTGCGCGGCATCCACATCGTGGACTACACGCGCGACGCCCTCGCCGAGGTCGCCCACCACGTGGTGACGCTCGCCGAGGCGGAGGACCTCCCCGCGCACGGCGCCGCGATCAAGGCGAGGTTCGGATGGAAGGTGCCGAACCAGTGAGCACCGTCCGTATCGACGACCTCCCCGTCCGCGACGAGCTGCGCGGCAAGTCCCCCTACGGGGCGCCCCAGCTCGACGTGCCCGTGCGCCTGAACACCAACGAGAACCCGTACCCGCTCCCGGAGCCGCTCGTCGAGCGCATCGCCGAGCGGGTCCGCGAGGCCGCCCGCGACCTCAACCGCTACCCCGACCGGGACGCGGTCGAGCTGCGCACCGAGCTCGCGCGCTACCTCACCCGCACCGGCGGCCACGAGGTCACGCTCGCCAACGTCTGGGCGGCCAACGGCTCCAACGAAGTCATCCAGCAGCTCCTGCAGACCTTCGGCGGACCCGGCCGCACGGCCATCGGCTTCGAGCCCTCGTACTCGATGCACGGCCTGATCGCCCGCGGCACCGGCACCGGCTGGATCTCCGGCCCGCGCCACGACGACTTCACGGTCGACGTCGAGGCGGCCACCAAGGCCATCGCCGAGAACCAGCCGGACGTGGTGTTCATCACCACCCCCAACAACCCCACCGGCACCGCCGTCCCCGCCGAGACCGTCCTCGCCCTGTACGACGCCGCCCAGGCCGCCAAGCCGTCCATGGTCGTCGTCGACGAGGCGTACGTGGAATTCAGCCACGGTGCCTCGCTGCTCCCGCTGATCGAGGGGCGGCCGAACCTCGTCGTCTCGCGCACCATGTCGAAGGCGTTCGGCGCGGCCGGGCTGCGCCTCGGCTATCTCGCCGCCGCCCCGGCGGTCGTCGACGCGGTGCAGCTCGTACGCCTGCCGTACCACCTCTCGGCCGTCACGCAGGCCACCGCGCTCGCCGCCCTGGAGCACACGGACACGCTCCTCGGATACGTCGAGCAGCTCAAGGCCGAGCGCGACCGCCTCGTCGACGAGCTGCGCGCGGCGGGGTACGAGGTGACCGAGTCCGACGCGAACTTCGTGCAGTTCGGGCGGTTCACGGACTCACACGAGGTGTGGCAGCGAATCCTCGACCGGGGCGTCCTGGTCCGCGACAACGGAGTGCCTGGCTGGCTCCGGGTGACCGCCGGAACCCCCGCCGAAAACGACGCGTTCCTCGATGCGGTACGCGAACTGAAGAAGGAGCAGAGCGCATGAGCCGCGTAGGACGGGTCCAACGCACCACCAAGGAGACGTCGGTCCTCGTCGAGATCGACCTCGACGGCACCGGAAAGGTCGACGTGTCGACCGGGGTCGGCTTCTACGACCACATGCTCGACCAGCTCGGCCGCCACGGCCTCTTCGACCTCACGGTCAAGACCGAGGGCGACCTGCACATCGACTCGCACCACACCATCGAGGACACCGCGCTCGCGCTGGGCGCCGCCTTCAAGCAGGCCCTCGGCGACAAGGTCGGCATCTACCGCTTCGGCAACTGCACCGTCCCGCTGGACGAGTCGCTCGCCCAGGTGACGGTCGACCTGAGCGGCCGCCCGTATCTCGTGCACACCGAGCCCGAGAAGATGGCGCCGATGATCGGCGAGTACGACACGACGATGACCCGGCACATCCTGGAGTCCTTCGTCGCGCAGGCCCAGATCGCGCTGCACGTCCACGTGCCGTACGGGCGCAACGCCCACCACATCGTGGAGTGCCAGTTCAAGGCGCTGGCCCGCGCGCTGCGGTACGCGTCCGAGCGCGACCCGCGCGCGGCCGGCATCCTTCCGTCCACGAAGGGCGCGCTGTAAACCCATGACCGGTCTCAACACCATCCTCATCGTCGTCGGGCTCTTCCTGATCGGCGGCATCATCTCCTTCGTCAAGCAGGGCATGCCGAAGAGCCTGATCACGCTGCTCTCCATCGGCGCCGCGATGTGCCTGGCCGCGGGCATCCTGCGGCTCGACTACTGGAACTGACGGGAGGAGTACGCGACATGAGCTCTCCCAAGAAGGTCGTCGTCTTCGACTACGGCTTCGGCAACGTCCGCTCCGCCGAGCGCGCCCTCGCACGCGCGGGCGCCGACGTCGAGATCACCCGCGACTACGACACGGCCATGAACGCCGACGGCCTCCTCGTGCCCGGCGTCGGCGCCTTCGCCGCCTGCATGCGGGGCCTGAAGGAGGCGCGCGGCGACTGGATCGTCGGACGCCGCCTGGCCGGCGGGCGCCCCGTGATGGGCATCTGCGTCGGCATGCAGATCCTCTTCGCGCGCGGCATCGAGCATGGCGAGGAGACCGAGGGCCTGGACGAGTGGCCCGGCACGGTCGAGCCGCTGAAGGCCGAGATCGTCCCGCACATGGGCTGGAACACCGTCCAGGCCTCCGCCGGGTCCCCGCTCTTCAAGGGCCTCGACGACGACGCCCGCTTCTACTTCGTGCACTCCTACGCCGTGCACGACTGGACCCTGGAAGTCGCGAACCCGGCGATGCGCGCCCCGTACGTGCACTGGACCACGCACGGCGAGCCCTTCGTGGCAGCCGTCGAGAACGGCGCCCTGAGCGCCACCCAGTTCCACCCCGAGAAGTCCGGCGACGCCGGCGCCCAGCTCCTCACCAACTGGATCGGAACCCTGTGAGCACCCTCGAACTCCTTCCCGCCGTCGACGTACGCGACGGCCAGGCCGTACGCCTCGTCCACGGCGAGTCCGGCTCGGAGACCTCCTACGGCTCCCCTCTGGAGGCCGCCCTCGCCTGGCAGCGGTCGGGCGCCGAGTGGCTGCACCTGGTCGACCTGGACGCGGCGTTCGGCACGGGCGACAACCGCGCCCTGATCGCCGAGGTCGCGGGCGCCATGGACATCAAGGTCGAGCTGTCGGGCGGCATCCGCGACGACGCCTCGCTGGCGGCCGCCCTCGCCACCGGCTGCACCCGCGTGAACCTCGGCACGGCCGCCCTGGAGACCCCGGAGTGGGTCGCCAAGGTCATCGCCGAGCACGGCGACAAGATCGCGGTCGGCCTCGACGTACGCGGCACGACGCTGCGCGGCCGCGGCTGGACCCGCGACGGCGGCGACCTCTACGAGACGCTGGCGCGCCTCGACTCCGAGGGCTGCGCGCGCTACGTCGTCACGGACATCGCCAAGGACGGCACCCTCCAGGGCCCCAACCTGGAGCTCCTGCGCAACGTGTGCGCGGCCACGGACCGCCCGGTTGTCGCCTCCGGCGGGGTCTCGTCCCTGGACGACCTGCGCGCCATCTCCGAGCTGGTCCCGCTCGGCGTCGAGGGCGCGATCGTCGGCAAGGCGCTGTACGCGAAGGCGTTCACGCTGGAAGCGGCTCTCGAGGCAGTGCGGTCATGAGCGGCGTACGGCGCGTACAGAGCGGCAGCCCCTGGGAGGAGGCCTTCGGCTTCGCCCGGGCCGTCGAGGCGGGCGACCGCGTCGTGGTCGGCGGCACCACGTCCTTCAAGGGCGACATCCTGTACGGCGAGGGCGACCCCTACGAGCAGGCACGGGTGGCCATCGCCAACGCGCTCGCGGCGATCGCCGAGTTCGGGCTCGGCCCCGACTCCGTGACCGCCGTGCGGCTGCTCATCACCCACGCACGCGACGTCGACGCCGTGGGCCGTGCGCACAAGGAGGTCTTCGACTCCGTGCGCCCGGTGATGACCATGGCGGTCGTCTCCGGCTTCGTCGACTCGCGCATCCTGGTCGAAGTCGAGCTCGAGGCCTACCGAGGAGCCCCCGCATGACGCTCGCGGTACGTGTGATCCCCTGCCTCGACGTGGACAACGGCCGCGTCGTCAAGGGCGTCAACTTCCAGAACCTGCGCGACGCGGGCGACCCCGTCGAGATGGCCAAGGTCTACGACGCCGAGGGCGCCGACGAGCTGACCTTCCTGGACATCACCGCGTCGTCCGGCAACCGCGAGACCACGTACGACGTGGTCCGCCGCACCGCCGAGCAGGTCTTCATCCCGCTCACGGTGGGCGGCGGCGTGCGCACCGCCGAGGACGTCGACAAGCTGCTGCGTGCGGGCGCGGACAAGGTCGGCGTCAACACGGCGGCGATCACTCGCCCCGACCTGATCCGCGAGATCGCCGAGCGCTTCGGCCGCCAGGTCCTGGTCCTCTCGGTGGACGCGCGCCGCACGGCCTCCGGCTCCTTCGAGGTGACGACCCACGGCGGCCGCAAGTCCGCCGGCATCGACGCCGTCGAATGGGCCCACGAGGCCGCCGAGCTCGGCGCGGGCGAGATCCTGCTCAACTCGATGGACGCCGACGGCACGAAGGACGGCTACGACATCGAAATGATCTCGGCCGTCCGCAAGCACGTCACGGTCCCGGTGATCGCCTCCGGCGGCGCGGGCCGCCTCGACCACTTCCCACCGGCCATCGAAGCGGGCGCGGACGCGGTGCTCGCGGCCTCGGTCTTCCACTTCGGCGACCTGCGGATCGGCGAGGTCAAGGAGACGTTGCGGGGGGCGGGGCACCCCGTCCGGTAAGACACGTTCCGCTGCCGCCACGGCCGTCCGGCCGTGGCGGCACTGACTTCATTACGCGTCTCAGAGACCCAGCCGCTTGCTCTCGTGCAGCGTCGCGATCGCCTCCTTGTCGCCGTCGAGAGCGACGTCGGCGGCCTCCTGCCTGCCGTACGCGAACAGCAGCAGCTCGGGCGGCTCGCCGGTCACCGTCACCACCGGGACACCCCGGTGCGCCACCGCCGTCCGGCCGTCCGGGCGGCGCAGGACCAGGCCCGTCGGTGACTTGCGGCCCACCAGGCGGGCCGTGCGTTCCAGGCGGGACCACAGGGCGTCGGAGAAGACCGGGTCGAGCTCGCGCGGGGTCCAGCCGGGACGGGCGCGGCGCACGTCCTCCGTGTGGATGTAGAACTCGACGGCGTTCGACGCCTCGTCCACCTGCTTGAGGGCGAAGGGGGAGAACCGGGGCGGCCCCGTCCGGATCAGCTGGATCAGTTCGTCGTACGGCTTCGCGGCGAACTCGGCCTGCACCCGCTCCAGGCGCCCCGCGAGCTGCTTGATCAGCAGTCCGCCCGCCGCGTCGGCGCGCCGCTCGCGCACCACCACGTGGGCCGCGAGGTCACGGGTCTTCCAGCCCTCGCACAGAGTGGCCGCCTCGGGCTCCTCCGCCTCCAACAGGTCGGCGAGGAGAAGTCGTTCACGCTTCGCATGGGTCGACATACCAGCCAGCCTACGACCGTGCCACCGGTCCGCACAGTGGACGCCCATCAGAAGGGGCCGAGAAGGGCGGCACAATGGGGCCATGACCAGCGTGCCCCCGCCCAGCAGCAGCCTCGACCCGGACATCGCCGCGCGCCTCAGGCGCAGCGCCGACGGGCTCGTCCCCGCCATCGCCCAGCAGTACGACACCGGTGAGGTGCTGATGCTCGGCTGGATGGACGACGAGGCGCTGCACCGCACCCTCACCACCGGGCGCTGCACGTACTGGTCGCGCAGCCGCCAGGAGTACTGGGTCAAGGGCGACACGTCCGGGCACTTCCAGTACGTCAAGGAGGTGGCGCTCGACTGCGACGCGGACACCGTCCTCGTCCAGGTCGACCAGGTCGGCGCGGCCTGCCACACGGGCACCCGCACCTGCTTCGACACCGACGTGCTGCCCGTACTGCCCGTGCCCGGCGCGCCCGCGCCCGGTCAGTAGGGTCGCTGCCATGGACCTCGAGACCTTCCGCAAGCTGGCGACCGACCGCCGCGTGATCCCCGTCAGCCGCAAGCTCCTCGCGGACGGTGACACCCCCGTCGGGCTCTACCGCAAGCTCGCCGCCGAACGCCCCGGCACCTTCCTCCTCGAATCGGCGGAGAACGGCCGGTCGTGGTCTCGGTACTCCTTCGTCGGCGTCCGCAGTGCCGCCGCCCTCACCGTCCGCGACGGCGAGGCCCACTGGCTCGGCACCCCGCCCGTCGGCGTGCCCACCTCCGGCGACCCGCTCGCCGCCCTGCGCGCCACCATCGGCATACTGCACACCCCGCGCGACGTGGTCAGCGCCGACGGCCTGCCGCCCTTCACCGGCGGCATGGTCGGCTACCTCGGCTACGACATCGTGCGCCGCCTGGAGAAGATCGGCCCGGGGGAGCGGGACGACCTGAACCTGCCCGAGCTGACCATGCTCCTCACCAGCGACCTCGCCGTCCTCGACCACTGGGACGGCTCGGTCCTGCTGATCGCCAACGCGATCAACCACAACGACCTGGAGACGGGGGTCGACGAGGCGTACGCCGACGCGGTCGCCCGCCTCGACGCCATGGAGGCCGACCTCTCCCGGCCCGTCTCCCAGCCCCCGGCCGCCCTGCCGCCCTCCGAACTCCCCGAGTACACCGCCCTGTGGGGCGGCGAGCAGTACCAGGAAGCCGTCGAGGACATCAAGGAACGCATCCGGGCCGGCGAGGCCTTCCAGGTCGTGCCCTCGCAGCGGTTCGAGACCCCGTGCACGGCGAGCGCGTTGGACGTGTACCGGGTGCTGCGGGCCACCAACCCGTCGCCGTACATGTACCTCTTCCGCTTCGAGGGATTCGACGTGGTCGGGTCCAGCCCGGAGGCCCTCGTCAAGGTCGAGGACGGGCGCGCCATGGTCCACCCCATCGCCGGGACCCGGCACCGCGGCGCCACCCCGCAGGAGGACCAGGCCCTCGCCGACGAACTCCTCGCCGACCCCAAGGAGCGCGCCGAGCACCTGATGCTCGTCGACCTCGGCCGCAACGACCTGGGCCGGGTCTGCGAACCGGGCTCCGTCGAGGTCGTCGACTTCATGTCGATCGAGAAGTACTCCCACGTCATGCACATCGTGTCGACGGTCACCGGACAGGTCGCCGGCGGCCGCACCGCCTTCGACGTCCTCACCGCCTGCTTCCCGGCAGGCACCCTCTCCGGCGCCCCGAAGCCACGCGCGATGCAGATCATCGACGAGCTCGAACCGTCCCGCCGCGGCCTGTACGGCGGCTGCGTCGGCTACCTCGACTTCGCCGGCGACTCCGACACCGCCATCGCCATCCGCACCGCCCTGCTCCGCGACGGCACGGCATACGTGCAGGCCGGAGCGGGGGTCGTCGCCGACTCCGACCCCGTCGCCGAGGACACCGAGTGCCGGAACAAGGCCGCCGCCGTGCTCCGCGCCATCCACACGGCGAACCGGCTGCACGACCGTCCGGCCCGTGAGGGATAGTGGACGGGTGACTTCTGCCGTACCTCCGCCCCGTACCGAGGCCGCGTCCGAGAGCCGCGCCCAGCGCAGCAGCAGGCGCAGCATCGCCGCCGCGCTGCTGCTCGGCGCCGTCGGCGCGGCCCTCGCCCTGCTCGCCTCCCGCCAGGACTGGGCCCACGGCACCGCGTCGGTGGCCGGCGGCGAGCTGCCGCTGACCGCCAAGGGCAGCGACGTCACCGGCGTCCCCGCGGCCCTCGCCATAGTGGGCCTCGCCGCGCTCGTCGCGGTCTTCGCGGTCCGCCGCGCCGGACGCTTCCTGGTCTCCCTGCTCCTCACGCTCAGCGGCGGCGGCATCGTCGCCGCCGCGCTGCTCGGCGCCGACGACAGCGACGCGCTCGATGAGAAGGCCGCCACGGCCTCCGGTGACGCCGCCGCCACCATCGGCGACCTGAGCCACACCGCCTGGCCGTACGCCGCGGCCGCCGCGGGCGTGCTGATCCTGCTCGCCGGGCTGCTCGCCCTCACGTACGGCCGTTCGTGGCCCGCCATGTCGGGCCGGTACGAACGCGACGGCTCGCCCAGCCCCCGCAAGGCGCGCCGCGCCCCGGACCCCGAGCGGCCCGAGGAGCTGTGGAAGGCCCTCGACCGCGGCGAGGACCCGACGCGCGAAACGTGACCCCGCGCTCACGTCATACGCGCGAGTACGGGACAATGCCAGCGAGCGTCCGACTCGCGGTGGGCTTCCCACTCACCACCACGCATACAGCAACGAGGAGCAATTCAATGGCGGGCAGCAGCCACGGACACACCCCGGCCGCCTGGACCGGTGTCATCATCGCCTTCATCGGTTTCTGCGTCGCGGGTGCCTTCATGGTGATGGCCAACGTGCCGGGCTTCTGGGCGGGCATGGCCATCATCGTCATCGGCGGCCTCGTGGGCGGTGCCATGCGCGCCGCGGGTATGGGCCAGGTCAAGCGTCCGCACCGGCAGGCCGCGCGGTCCGAGAGCTGACCCACGCAGTACGGCGAGAGGCGGTCCGGCAGGTGCCGGGGCCGCCTCTTCCGCATAATGCGGGGGTGACCGCCGACCCCGAGAGCGCCGCGCCCGCCGTCCTGACCCGCCTGCTCGTCCCGGCCGGCGTGCTCGCCTCCGTCGTGGGCGCCTTCGCGTACGTCGGCGCCGTCGACCCGAACGAACCCGGCCACTACCCCGCCTGCCCGCTGCTGCGCCTCACCGGCGTCTACTGCCCGGGCTGCGGCGGCCTGCGCAGCGCGCACGCCTTCGTCCACGGCGACTTCACGGCGGCCCTCGGCGCCAACGCGCTCGCCGTCGCCGGATACGTCCTCTTCGCCGTGGTGTGGACCGTGTGGGTGATCAGGACCCTGCGCGGGCGGCCGGTGCGGATCGAGCTGGGGACGCCGCAGCTGTGGGGCGTCGGGGCCCTCGTCGCGATCTTCACCCTCGTACGCAATCTGCCGTTCGGATCCTGGCTGCATCCCTGAGAGCGCAGGCCGGACGGGTGGTGAATGTCCAGGTCGTGGGACGGGTGTCAACCGGATGCGAGGCCTTCGCCCTCCTGCGGATACCATCGCAGTGACCAGCTTGAACGTCAGCTCAACCGTCAGGGAAGGGGGCCGCTCGCGTGAGTGTGCTCGACGAGATCATCGACGGAGTCCGTGCCGACCTCGCGGAGCGGCAGGCGCGCGTCAGCCTCGACGAGCTCAAGGAGCGTGCGGCCAACGCTCCCGCGGCCAAGGACGGCGCGGCGGCCCTGCGCGGCGACGGCGTCAAGGTCATCTGCGAGGTGAAGCGCTCCAGCCCCTCCAAGGGTGCGCTCGCCGCGATCGCCGACCCGGCGGGTCTCGCCGCCGACTACGAGGCGGGCGGCGCCGCCGTCATCTCCGTGCTCACCGAGGAGCGCCGCTTCGGCGGCTCGCTCGCCGACCTGGAGGCCGTCCGCGCCAAGGTCGACATCCCGGTGCTCCGCAAGGACTTCATCGTCACCTCGTACCAGCTGTGGGAGGCCAGGGCGTACGGCGCCGACCTCGCCCTGCTGATCGTGGCCGCCCTGGAGCAGCCCGCCCTGGAGTCCCTCATCGAGCGCGCCGAATCGATCGGCCTCACGCCGATCGTCGAGGTGCACGACGAGGACGAGGCCGAGCGCGCCGTCGACGCGGGCGCCCGGGTCATCGGTGTCAACAACCGCGACCTCAAGACCCTCAACGTCGACCGCTCCACCTTCGAGCGCGTCGCGTCCGAGCTGCCGGACAATGTCGTCAAGATCGCCGAGTCCGGTGTGCGCGGACCGCACGACCTGATCGCCTTCGCCAACGCGGGCGCCGACGCGGTGCTCGTCGGCGAGTCCCTGGTGACCGGCCGCGACCCGAAGGGCGCGGTCGCCGACCTGGTCGCCGCGGGCACGCACCCGGCCCTCCGGCACGGACGGAGCTGACTCCTCCCGATGTCGATCTCCGCCCGCCTCGCACCCGGCTGCCGCCCGCGCGGCTGCCGGGCGCCCGCGCGGCGTGTGCGGGGCCGGCGGGTGCGGTACCACATCGGGGCCGAGCCCGGTCAGATCCCCGGGATGCGATGGCAGGGCGGCGCCTTGTGCGCCGCCGAGAGCTGACAGCGCCCCGTCAGGGGCGCGGGGAACTGCGCGACAAGCCCACGACGGGCCGCAGTCGCGACGAATCCCGGCCAGCAACGGCGCCAGGGCGCACGCGTGCCAGACGTCAACGCCAGTCCTAGCGAGGATTCCGCATGCCCAGTGACTACTTCATCCCGGACCCGGAGGGTCGAATCCCCAGCGCCGAAGGGTACTTCGGCGCGTTCGGCGGCAAGTTCATCCCGGAGGCCCTCGTCGCCGCCGTGGACGAGGTCGCCGTTGAGTACGACAAGGCGAAGAGCGACCCCGCCTTCGCCGCCGAGCTGGACGACCTGCTCGTCAACTACACGGGGCGGCCCAGCAGCCTCACCGAAGTCCCCCGCTTCGCGGCGCACGCCGGCGGCGCCCGCGTCTTCCTCAAGCGCGAGGATCTGAACCACACCGGCTCGCACAAGATCAACAACGTGCTCGGGCAGGCCCTGCTCACGCGGCGCATGGGCAAGACCCGCGTCATCGCCGAGACCGGCGCGGGACAGCACGGCGTCGCCACCGCCACCGCCTGCGCGCTCTTCGGCCTCGAATGCACCATCTACATGGGCGAGATCGACACCGAGCGCCAGGCCCTGAACGTGGCTCGGATGCGGATGCTCGGCGCCGAGGTCGTCGCCGTGAAGTCCGGCAGCCGCACCCTGAAGGACGCCATCAACGAGGCGTTCCGCGACTGGGTGGCGAACGTGGACAGGACCCACTACCTCTTCGGCACCGTCGCCGGACCGCACCCCTTCCCCGCCATGGTCCGCGACTTCCACCGCGTCATCGGCGTCGAGGCCCGCCGCCAGATCCTGGAGCGCGCCGGGCGGCTGCCCGACGCCGCGATCGCCTGCGTCGGCGGCGGCTCCAACGCCATCGGCCTCTTCCACGCCTTCATCCCGGACGCGGACGTGCGCCTCATCGGCTGCGAGCCCGCGGGACACGGCGTCGAGACCGGCGAGCACGCGGCCACCCTGACCGCGGGCGAGCCCGGCATCCTGCACGGCTCGCGCTCCTACGTCCTCCAGGACGAGGAGGGCCAGATCACCGAGCCCTACTCGATCTCGGCGGGCCTGGACTACCCCGGCATCGGCCCCGAGCACGCCTACCTCAAGGACAGCGGCCGCGGCGAGTACCGCGCGGTCACCGACGACGCGGCCATGCAGGCCCTGCGGCTGCTCTCCAGGACCGAGGGCATCATCCCGGCCATCGAGAGCGCCCACGCCCTCGCCGGGGCCCTGGAGGTCGGCAAGGAGCTCGGCAAGGACGGCCTGATCGTCGTCAACCTCTCCGGGCGCGGCGACAAGGACATGGACACGGCCGCGCGCTACTTCGGCCTGTACGACACGGACGCCACCGTCGAGGCCGACGAGCCCGGCACCGGCGCGGAGATCGAGGGGGACGCCAAGTGAGCGGCAACATCAGGCTGTTGGACGACACCCTCGCGGGCGCGAAGGCCGAGGGCCGGGCCGCCCTCATCGCCTACCTGCCCGCCGGATTCCCCACCGTCGACGGCGGCATCGCGGCCGTCAAGGCCGTCTTCGAGGGCGGCGCGGACGTGGTCGAGGTCGGCCTGCCGCACTCCGACCCGGTGCTCGACGGCCCGGTCATCCAGACCGCCGACGACATCGCGCTGCGCGGCGGCCTCAAGATCCGCGACGTCATGCGCACCGTCCGCGAGGCGTACGAGGCGACCGGGAAGCCGGTGCTCGTCATGACGTACTGGAACCCCATCGACCGCTACGGCGTGGAGCGCTTCACCGCCGAGCTCGCCGAGGCGGGCGGCGCCGGCTGCATCCTGCCGGACCTGCCCGTCCAGGAGTCGGCGCTGTGGCGGGAGCACGCCGAGAAGCACGGCCTGGCGACGGTCTTCGTCGTCGCGCCGAGCAGCAAGGACGAGCGGCTCGCCACGATCACCGCGGCGGGCTCCGGCTTCGTGTACGCGGCGTCCCTGATGGGCGTCACCGGCACCCGCGAGTCCGTCGGGGAGCAGGCGCAGGACCTGGTGCGGCGCACCAAGGCCACCACCGAGCTGCCGGTCTGCGTCGGCCTCGGCGTCTCCAACGCCCGCCAGGCCGCCGAGGTCGCGGGCTTCGCCGACGGAGTGATCGTCGGCTCCGCCTTCGTGCAGCGGATGCTCGACGCGCCGGACGAGGCCGCGGGCCTGGCCGCCGTGCGCGCCCTCGCCGGTGAGCTCGCGGACGGGGTCCGCGGCACCGCGTAACTCGTACGGGTGGACCTGGACCGGGGAGGCACGCTCGTGCCTCCCCGGTTCGTTTGGCGGGGTGTGAGCGAGAAGAACCGTGAGGAAAAGCGAGCGGCCCGCGAGCGTATGGCGGCGGAGCGAGAGCGGCAGAAGGCCCGCGACAAGCGGCGCAGAGCGCTGATCGTGAGCGCCGCGGTGGTCGGCGTGCTCGGCCTCGCCGCCGTGGTCGGGCTGCTCGCCGCCAATGCCGGCGACGACAAGAAGGACGACTCGGCGGGCCCGGTGGTCGCGCCCAAGGGAGCGGCCGACAAGGACGGGCCCGCGATCCCCGTCGGCAAGGACAGCGCCAAGTCGACCCTCACCATCTGGGAGGACTTCCGCTGCCCGGCCTGCAAGCAGTTCGAGGACGGCTTCCGTTCGACGATCCACGAGCTCGCCGACAAGGGCCAGCTCAAGGTCGAGTACCACCTGGCCACCCTCATCGACGGGAACATGGGCGGCAGCGGCTCCCGCCGCTCGGCCAATGCCGCGGCGTGCGCGCAGGACGCCGGCAAGTTCACCCCGTACCACGACGTGCTCTTCAAGAACCAGCCGCCGGAGCCCGACGACGCGTTCGGCAAGAACGACAAGCTGATCGAGCTTGCCGGTGAGGTCGACGGACTGGTCACCGACTCCTTCAAGAAGTGTGTCGAGGACGGCACGCACGACAGCTGGGTCGACAAGTCCAACAAGGCCTTCCAGGACGCCAAGCTGCGCGGCACCCCCACGGTGCGGCTCAACGGCAAGGATGTCTTCAGCGACCAGCAGAACCCGCTGACCCCCCAGAAGCTGAAGAAGACGGTGGAAGAGGAGAACCGGAAGTGACGCGTGGGGGCGGCACTCCTGTTATGCACCCGTAGCCGGACCGATTGCCGCCCCCCACGCCCGGCACGGTAGCGTCGGTCGTGTCATGGACCTTGCCTTCATTCCCAGTCCGTCGCGCGGTGTGGTCGAACTCGGCCCCATTCCGCTGCGCGGCTACGCGTTCTGCATCATCATCGGCGTCTTCGTAGCCGTCTGGCTCGGCAACAAGCGATGGATCGCTCGCGGGGGCCGGACAGGCACCGTGGCCGACATCGCCGTGTGGGCCGTGCCGTTCGGCCTCGTCGGCGGGCGTCTCTACCACGTGATCACGGACTACCAGCTGTACTTCAGCGACGGCCGTGACTGGGTGGACGCCTTCAAGATCTGGGAGGGCGGCCTCGGCATCTGGGGCGCGATCGCGCTCGGCGCCGTCGGCGCGTGGATCGGCTGTCGCCGCCGCGGCATCCCGCTGCCGGCCTGGGCCGACGCGCTGGCCCCCGGCATCGCCCTCGCGCAGGCCATCGGCCGCTGGGGCAACTGGTTCAACCAGGAGCTGTACGGCAAGCCCACGGACCTGCCCTGGGCGCTGAAGATCACCTCCGCCGAGGACGGCCGGGTCCCGGGGACGTACCACCCCACCTTCCTGTACGAGTCGCTGTGGTGCATCGGCGTCGCCGTCCTGGTCATCTGGGCCGACCGCCGCTTCAAGCTCGGACACGGCCGGGCGTTCGCGCTGTACGTCGCCTCGTACTGCGCCGGGCGCGGCTGGATCGAGTACATGCGGGTCGACGACGCGCACCACGTGCTCGGCGTGCGGCTGAACGTGTGGACCGCCATCGTGGTGTTCCTGCTGGCCGTCGCCTACCTCGTGGTGTCGGCGAAGACCCGCCCCGGACGCGAGGAGATCGTCGAGCCGGGCGCCTCCGACGAGGTCGAAGGTGACGGTGCCGGCGCCGGTGACGCGGTGAAGCTCACCAAGGGCGAGGACTCCAGCGACACCAAGGCCGACAAAGCCGACAAGGCTGCCGAGGACACCGACGGGGCGAAGTCCTCGGCCGAGCCGAAGAGCTGACGCTCTTCCCGCGTGTGGGCGGTCACACCCTGTGGGCCAGCGCCAGGACCCGGCGCGCGCCCTCCACCACCGCCTTGTCCACGAAGCGGCCGTCCGGCAGCGCCAGGGCGCCCTCGTCCGTCGCGGCCGCCTTGGTGATCTCCTCCGCCCGCTCGATCTCCTCGGGGGTGGGGAGGTAGGCCCGCTCGATGACCGGGAGCTGGCGGGGGTGGATCGCCGCGCGGCCGAGGAAGCCGAGCGCGCGGCCCCGGGCGCAGGAGGCGGCGAGGCCGTCCAGGTCACGGATGTCCGGGTGGACGGACTGGGCGGGCGGGGCCAGGCCCGCCGCCCGCGCGGCCACCACCACCCGGGAGCGCGCCCAGTCGAGGCCCGCCTCCTCGCGCAGCCCCAGGTCGGCGCGGAGGTCCGCCTCGCCGAGGGAGAGGCCGCGCAGGGCCGGGTGCGCGGTGGCGATGGCGAAGGCGTGCTCCAGGCCGAGCGCCGACTCGACCAGCGCGTGCAGGGCGAGCGCGCCGCCGTCGGCGGGGACGGCGCGCTCGGCGACGCGGATGACCTCGGCACGGGACGTGACCTTGGGCAGGCGCAGGCCCGCCAGGCCGGGGAGCGGGGCGAGGGTGCGGATGTCCGTCTCGGCCAGCGGGCCGTCCAGGGCGTTCACGCGGACGTGGACGGGGACCGGCCGGGGCTCCGAGAGCAGCTCGGCCGTCGCCGATCGCGCGTACTCCTTGCGGTCGGGGGCGACCGCGTCCTCCAGGTCGACGATCACCGCGTCGGCGCCCGCGTGGAGGGCCTTGGCGACTACCTCCGGCCGGTCCCCGGGAACGTACAGCCAGGTCAGTGGGGAGTGGACGGTCACAGCGCGCCCTCCTTGCGCAGGGTGGTGATCTCCCGTTCGCTCAGGCCGAGTTCGGCCAGGACGGCGTCCGTGTCGGCGCCGTGCGGGCGGCCCGCCCAGTGGATCGCGCCGGGGGTCGCGGAGAGCCGGAAGAGGATGTTCTGCATGCGCAGCGGGCCGAGCTCCGGGTCGTCGACCGTGGTGAGCGTGGAGAGGGCCGCGTACTGGGGATCGGTCATGACGTCGCGTACGTCCTGGATGGGGGCGACCGCGGCCTCCGCCTTCTCGAAGGCCTCGATCACCTCGGCGCGGGTGTGCCGGGCGATCCAGCCGCCGACCGCCTCGTCGAGGACGTCCGCGTGGCGCGCCCGGTCCGCGCCGGACGCGAACCACGGCTCCGCGATCAGTTCCGGGCGGCCGACCAGGCGCATCAGGCGCTCCGCGATCGACTGGGCGGAGGTGGAGACGGCGACCCAGCTCCCGTCCGCCGTGCGGTAGGTGTTGCGGGGCGCGTTGTTGGTGGAGCGGTTGCCGGTGCGGGGCTGTACGTGGCCCAGCTGGTCGTACCAGAGCGGCTGGGGGCCGAGGACCGTGAGGATCGGCTCGATGATCGCCATGTCGACGACCTGGCCCTCGCCCGTGCGGTCGCGGGCCGCGAGGGCCGTCATCACCGCGTACGCCGTCGCCAGGCCCGCGATCGAGTCGGCGAGGCCGAACGGCGGCAGGGTCGGCGGGCCCTCCGGCTCGCCGGTGATCGCGGCGAAGCCGCTCATCGCCTCGGCGAGCGTGCCGAAGCCGGGGCGGCGGGAGTACGGCCCGAACTGGCCGAAGCCGGTGACGCGGGTGAGGACGAGACGGGGATTGACGGCGTGCAGTTCCTCCCAGCCGAGGTCCCATTTCTCCAGGGTGCCGGGGCGGAAGTTCTCCACGATCACGTCGGCGGTGGCAGCAAGGCGCAGGAGCGTGTCGCGGCCGCCGGGCGTCGACAGGTCGAGGGTCATCGTGCGCTTGTTGCGGCCGAGCAGCTTCCACCACAGGCCGACGCCGTCCTTCGACGGGCCGTGGCCACGGGACGGGTCGGGGCGCGTGGGGTGCTCGACCTTGATGACCTCGGCGCCGAAGTCGCCGAGCATCGTGGCGGCGAGGGGGCCCGCGAAGAGGGTGGCGAGGTCGAGGACGCGGAGGCCGGTGAGGGGAGCGGTCATGACGTGACACCTGCCTGGCCGTCGATCTCCTTGCGGCAGGGCATGGACGACGACGCGCCCGGCCGCTGCACCGCGAGCGCTGCCGCCGAGGAAGCCCAACTGAGCGCTCTGTCAGGCGACTTGCCCTCGGCGAGCGCCACGGCGAGGGTGCCCGCGAAGGTGTCGCCCGCGCCGGTGGTGTCGACCGCGGTGACCCGGTGGGCGGGCACCGTGACCGGTTCGGTGTCGCGTGCCGCGTACAGGCTGCCGCGCGAGCCGAGGGTGATGACGACCTCGGGCACCTGGGAGAGCAGGGCCTTGGCCGCGGCGACCGGGTCGTCGGTGATGCCGGTGAGGGTGGCGGCCTCGTGTTCGTTGGGCAGCAACAGGTCGGTGGCGGCGAGGAGTTCGGGCGGCAGGGGCTGGGCGGGGGCGGGGGTGAGGAGGGTGCGGACGCCGTGGCGCCGGGCGGCCCGGGCGGCGGCGATCACGCCTTCGAGGGGGATTTCCAGCTGGAGCAGCAGGGCGTCGGCGGAGGCGATCAGGCCCTCGTCGCCGGGGGTGAGGGCGGTGACGGTGCCGTTGGCGCCGGGGATCACGACGATGGCGTTGCCGCCCTCGTCGTCGACGACGATGTGCGCAATGCCGGTGGGTGTCTCGACGGTGCGCAGGAGGTCCGTGTCGACGCCGGTGTGTTCCAGGCAGGAGCGGATCCTGCTGCCGTGGGCGTCGGTGCCGACCGCGCCGATCAGGGAGACGGTGGCGCCCGCGCGGGCCGCCGCGACGGCCTGGTTGGCGCCCTTGCCGCCGGGTGCGGTGCGGAATTCGCGGCCGGTCACGGTCTCGCCGCGCCGTGGTGCCCGGGCGACGTACGCGACGAGGTCCATGTTGGCGCTGCCGAGGACGGCGATGTGGGGCGTGGGGCTCATGGGCGGGGTGCCTCCCGGGCGGTGAGTGCGGTGGTGAGGTCTGCGAGCGCGTCGAAGCCGATGCCGTCGAAGTCGCCCACGGAGGTGGCGAGCCGGTTCTTCAGGGGCGCCGTCCACCGGTCGGGGAGCGCGTCGGGCCCGCCGGCGAGGAGGCCCGCGACGGAGCCGGCGGTCGCGCCGTTCGAGTCGGTGTCCCAGCCGCCGGAGACGGCACGCGTGATGGAGCCGGTGAAGTCGCCGTCGGCGTGGGTGAGGGCGGCGGCGAGGAGGGCGCTGTTGGGCAGGACGTGGACCCAGTGGTGGGTGGCGTACGTCTCGTGGAGGCGGTCCACCACGTCGTCGAAGTCCCGCGCGGACTCGGCGAGTTGGATGCCGTGCCGCACGGCGCGGGACAGGCGGGAGTCCTCGGGGACGGTGGTGAGGCCGACGCGCAGGCAGCGGTGGACGTCCGCGTGTCCGGCCGCCGCCTCCGCGAGGACGGCCGCCACGAACATCGCTCCGTACACGCCGTTGCCCGTGTGCGTCAGTACGGCGTCGCGGCAAGCCTGCTCGGCGGCGGCCTCGGGGGCCCCGGGGTTGGTCCAGCCGTGCACGTCGGCGCGGATCAGGGCGCCGATCCACTCGCGGAACGGGTTGCGGTGGGTGGCGGTGTGCGGGGGTTCGATGCCCTGGAGGAGGTTGCGGTAGGCGACGCGTTCGGCGGTGAAGGTGCGGCCCGCGGGGAGCTCGTCCAGCCAGAGCCGCGCCACGTCCGCGGTGGTGAAGGTCTTTCCGTGGCGCTGGAGGAGGAGCAGGTTCAGGAGGGGGTAGTTGAGGTCGTCGTCCTCGGGCATGCCGTCGATGTTCTCGGCGAGGGAGGTCTGCGCGGAGCGCTTGTTCCAGGGGTACGTGGCCTTGAGCCCGGGCGGGAGGCCTCGCTCCGTGAACCAGGTGTGCAGGGGCCAGTTGCCCGTTGCCTGGGCGAGGCTTCGGATGCCGTCCAGGGGGAGCTTTTCCACGGGTTTGCCGAGGACGCAGCCTGCGGCTCGGCCCAGCCAGGCGGCGTGCAGGCGGTGCCGGAGGTCGTCCGGGGCGGGGGCGGCACCGGGAGGCACTCGGTGCGGAGCGCCTGTCCACGGCGGGACGGCCAGTTCGTCCAGGAGCTGTTCCGCCAGGGCGCGGAGGTGGGGCGGGGCCGGAGCAGGGGACGCGCCCGCGCGGGGTGGGGCCGGGTGGCCGCCTGCCGCGAGCCAGCGGGAGCGTGCCGCCGAGACATCGCGGCCCTCCAGTTCCGCCTGCTGGAGTTCGTGGCCGACCAGGTCCTCCGGCTGGACCCACGTCAGGCGGATCATCGGTACGTGACCGTCAGGGCGGCGAACGCCGACTCGTGGGCCCTGCGGCGGCGTACGTCCCTGGCGAAGATCTCCTCCGCCACCGCCGTGAGCGCCGTCGCCGGAGCGCGCAGGTCGAGGCGGCTGGCCTCGGCGACCCGCTCGGCCCAGTCGGCGGGGACCGCGTCCGCGCCGCGCAGCGCGCCCACGATCGCGCCGCTCATCGTCGCGATGGAGTCGCAGTCGCGGCCGTAGTTGACCGAACCGAGCACCGTGCGGCGGTAGTCGGCCTCGCCGGTCAGGAGCATGCCGAGGGCGACGGGGAGCTCTTCGACGGAGTGCAGGCGGGAGGGGCGGCGGGCGCCCAACGAGGGGGCCCGGTAGTCGGGGCCGACCGTGTCGAAGGGGGCGACGGCGGCCCGGACGGGGGCCAGCGCCGACTCGAAGTCCCGGTGCCGCGCGGCGACTTCGGCCACCGCCTCGATCGCGTCGCGCGTCCCGTCCTTCGCCAGGGACAGGCACGCCTCGACGACGGAGTCCGCCGTGGCGCCGGGCGCGCAGGCCGCCGCCACGGCCGCCGCGAAGACCGCCGCGGCCTCCCTGCCGTACGAGGACTGGTGGGCGCCGGCGATGTCGAGGGCCTCGGCGTACGCGGCGCGCGGGTCGGCCGCGTTGACGAGGCCGACCGGCGCCATGTACATCGCCGCGCCGCAGTTGACGATGTTCCCGGTGCCGGCCTCGCGCGGGTCGACGTGGCCGTAGTGGAGCCGGGCGACGAGCCACTTCTCGGCGAGGAAGATCCGGTGCAGGGGGAGCGCCTCGGCCTCCAGCTCGGGGATCCAGCGCGGGTTCGTCATCAGGTCGGGGACGAGGTGGTCGGCCACGGCGTACGCGTCGAGGTGGTCGCGGACGGTGGCGTACACGCGGACGAGCGCGTGGGTCATCAACGTGTCGTCGGTGACGTGCCCGTCGCCCTTGTGGTAGGGCGCGATGGGGCGGGCGGTGCGCCAGCTGTCGCCGTTCCAGGGGCCGACGATGCCGGTCACGCGCCCGCCGTGGCGCTCGGTGATCTGCTCGGGCGCGTACCCCTCGACGGGGCCGCCGAGCGCGTCGCCGACGGCGGCGCCGATGAGGCTGCCCGCGATGCGGTCGGACAGGGACGGCTCAGTGGGTGGCGTCGTCGTGCCCGTGGTCAGGCTCGTACTCGTGGTCGTCATGTCGGGATTGTCCACCTGGAGTGGTCAGTTCCGTGGCTGCCAGCTGACCGGCGAGTTTCACCAGGTCGGTGCCCGCGAGACGGGGGAGGGCGCACCCCGAGAGGGTGCGGCAGGCGTCGCGCCAGCCTCCGGGGATCGCGGCCGCCGTGCCCAGTACGCCGGTCAGCGCCCCGGCGAGCGCGGGCGCCGAGTCCGCGACGCGCGACAGGCACGCGGCGGCGGGCACCGCCTCCTGGATGCGGCCGCGTGCGGCGGTGGCCAGGGCGAGGGCGACCGGCACGGTCTCGGCGGCGGCGATGCCGTAGCTGTAGACGTGGTCGACGATCTGGTGCTCCAGGAGCGGTACGAGGGCGAAGGCGCCGTCGTCCGCCTGGGCGCGGGCCGTCTTCACGGCGTGCCGGGCGTTGCGGCCGATCTCCGTGTGCTCAGGGAGCTGGTCGAGCGCGCACTCCACCGCGGTGTCGACGTCGGCCTCCGCGAGCGCGGCGGCGATCGCGGCGGCCATCGCGCGGGCGCCGTGCGCGCCGTCGCCGTCCTGGGTGTAGCGGGCGTCGAACTCCGCGAGGGCGGCGGCCCGTTCGGGGTCGCCGGGGTGGACCAGGGCGAGCACGCAGGCCCGTACGCAGGCCGCGTCGTCGAAGTAGTGCGGGTTGTCGTGGCCGGTGGCGGGCGGGCGCAGGCCCGCGGCGAGGTTGCCGAGGCCCGCGCGGACGGAGATGCGGGCGCGCAGCGGGAGGACCGCGGACTCGACCTCGGGGGCGCGGTCCGCCGCCGCGGCGATCTCGGCGGCGAGGGTGTTCCAGGAGAGGTCGAGCGCCGCGCGGACCCGGCGGTCCGGGGCCAGGCCGGTGTCCAGGGTGCCGTCCGCCGCGCGGAGCAGGGACTCGGCGGTGAAGGCCGCCCATTCGGCGTCGTCCGAGGGGCCGAGGCGGAGGGGCTCGGGCGGCTGGTTCAGGGCGATGGGGACGGGAAGGGTGGTGGTGGCGTTCTGCTCGGCGAAGGTGTCGAGTTCGCGGGTCAGTCGCCGTGTCCACTCGGGCATCCGCGCGGCACGGTGCCTGGCCGCGGGCCACCCTGCGGCGTCGCCTGCCGCGAGGCCTAGCAGAAGCGCTTCGGCGGGGGAGCCTTTACTTCGGTGGGGGCCTCCTTGATCCGTACCCGGCACCGGGGGCTGTGCCCACCCTCCCCCAAGCTCTCGACTGCGCTCGACCAGGGGGGACCCCCATCGCCCTGCGGCACGCTTGCCCACAGTGGGAGCGGCTCGGTCGCCCGTGGCGGGGACGGCTTGGTCGCCCGTGGAGGGAGCGGCACGCCTGTCCGCAGCGGGAGCGGCGCGGTGGTCCGTGGCGGGAGCGGCACGCCTGTCCGCAGCGGGAGCGGCACGGGCGCCTGCGGTGGGAGCGGTTCGGTCGCCTGCGGCGGGGACGGTTCGGTCGCCCGGGGCGGGAGCGGTTCGGTCGCCCGCGGCGGAAGCGGCGCGATCGCCCACAGCCGGGACGGCGCGGTCGCCCGCGGCGGGAGCGGCTCGGTCGCCCGTGGCAGGAGCGGCGCGCCTGTCCGCGGCGGGGACGGTGCTCATCACGCCTCACCATCCGCCGTCAGCAGGTCCGCCACGTCCAGTACGTGTTGCCCCCGCATCGAGGGCAGGCAGCTGCCGCGGGCCGGGCCGATCGCTGCCGACCAGGGTTGGGGGATCGCTGCGGCGCCGCACGTCGCGCCCGCCAGGGCGCCTGCTACTGCCGCCGTCGTGTCGGCGTCGCGGCCCATGTTCACCGCCGAGAGCACCGCGCAGCGGAAGTCGCCGCGGGCCGCCGCGTACGCGCCGAAGGCCAGGCCCACCGCCTCGGGGGCGAGGTCCGTCCAGGGGTAGCCGCCGATGACCACCGCGGAGCGGACCGCCCGTTCGCCGCGGTGTGCGACCGCCACCGCGCGGCGCAGGGAGCGGGCCGTCCAGCTGTCGTCCGGGATGACGGAGAGAGCCGCCGTCACGACGGCGTCCACCCGCGCTCCTGTCATGGCCGCCGCGACGCCCGCCGCCACCGCACGGCCGCCGTGGATGCCCTCGCCGTCGTGGCTGACGGAGCCGTCGATCGTGACGAGGCGGGCGGCCTCGTCCGGGCGGCCCGCCGCGAAGACGCCGAAGGGCGCGGCCCGCATCGCGAGGCCGTCGCTCCACGCGTGCCGGTGCTGGGCGGAGATGGGGGCGGCGAGGCCCCTGCGCAGGTTCTCCAGGGTGCCGCGCTCGCTGAAGCCCGCGCCGCGGAACGGGCCTTCGTCGAGGTCGGCGATCCACTCGTGCCAGGCCGTCTCGACGTGCGCGACCGTCAGCGCGGAGCCGTGCCGGGCGAGCAGGAGTCCGGAGAAGATCGCGTACTCGGTGTCGTCGGTGCCGGCCGGGTGCTCGGCGACGTATCCCGTGATGCGGCCCCAGCGGCGGCGGATCTCGGACGGCTTCATGTTCTCGGCGGGGGCGCCGAGCGCGTCGCCGACCGCGAGACCGAGCAGCGCGCCGCGCGCCCGCTCGCGGAGGTCGTCGGCGTCGCCGGGCGCCGGGACCGAGGGAACGCATGCGGTGGACGCCATGCCGTGCCTCCCTTGTGCGCGGACCGCCGGTCGTGCGCGGACCGCTGGGTGCGGTGCTTGGGATGCGGCGCTTGGGGAATCTCTGCCACCACATCTCTGCCACTACATCTCTGCCACTACATCTCTGCCACGCGGGGTGCTCACACGAGCATGTACGGGCTCAGATCACTCCTTCGCCGCTCCCCGTCGAAGCCTCCGCGGGGCGCGTTTTCGCAGGTAAGTACGGCCTTCCTTGCTGGCGGGAGATTTTTTTCGCGCGTACTTTCGAGATCGTCCAAGCACGCACGAGGGGGCTCCACCATGGCGATCATCGAGACCGAAGCGACTCTGCACGAGGCGCACCGCGACAACCACACCCACCGCGACGTGAACGGTGGCTGGCTGCGTCCGGCGGTCTTCGGAGCGATGGACGGACTCGTCTCCAACCTCGCACTGATGACCGGTGTGGCGGGCGGCGCGGTCTCGCGGGAGACCATCGTCATCACCGGCCTCGCGGGGCTCGCCGCCGGCGCCTTCTCCATGGCGGCCGGTGAGTACACCTCCGTGGCCTCCCAGCGCGAGCTCGTCGAGGCCGAGCTCGATGTGGAGCGGCGCGAGCTGCGCAAGCATCCCGCGGACGAGGAGCGGGAGCTCGCCGAGCTGTACGCGTCGCGCGGAGTCGAGCCGGAGCTTGCCCGTGAGGTCGCCCGGCAGCTTTCCAAGGACCCCGAGCAGGCCCTGGAGATCCACGCCCGCGAGGAGCTCGGCATCGACCCGGGCGACCTGCCCTCGCCGACCGTCGCCGCGGTCTCGTCCTTCGGCTCGTTCGCGCTCGGCGCCCTGCTCCCCGTACTGCCGTATCTGCTCGGCGCCACCGTGCTGTGGCCCGCCCTGCTGCTCGCGCTCATCGGGCTCTTCGCGTGTGGCGCGGTGGTGGCCAAGGTGACCGCGAGGTCCTGGTGGTTCAGCGGGCTGCGGCAGCTCGCGCTCGGTGGAGCGGCGGCCGGTGTGACGTACGCCCTGGGCAGCTTGTTCGGTACCGCCGTAGGATGAGCCGCTGCAGGCCTATGCGGGACCTTGCATAACTAGTCGTTACTCGGCGGTTTCGACACCGTGACCAGTGGGCATGAGCCGTAAGCGCTGCGGGCAATGAGGCCTGTGTCGCTACGGACCTTCGGTCATGGATCTGTCCGCAATGGTCCCGAGGGTCCCTCTCCGGAACGAGCGGGTACCCCTCCGAACCGCTCCACACCTCCGCGAGCGGTGTCCACATGGTGGAATGAGCTATCCGCTTTTCGAGAAGCGTTCCATCATGTAATCTGCACGAAATTTTGCCAGGGCCAACGTCGTCCCTTGCCACATGTAGTTGCCTCGACGACGACGGGAGTGCCGATGCGTACCCACGCCTGGTCGCCCATGGACGGTCGCCCCGCCCCCCAGGGGATGTACGACCCCCGCAACGAACACGACGCTTGCGGCGTCGGATTCGTGGCCACCCTGACCGGTGTTGCCAGCCATGAACTGGTCGAACAGGCGCTGACCGTACTGCGCAACCTCGAGCACCGCGGCGCCACCGGCTCCGAGCCGGACTCGGGTGACGGTGCGGGCATCCTGCTCCAGGTCCCGGACGCCTTCCTCCGCGAAGTGGCCGGATTCCAGCTCCCCGCGGCCGGTGCCTACGCCGTCGGCATCGCCTTCCTGCCCGTGGACACCGCGGGCACCACCGACGGAGCCGTCTCACAGATCGAGACGATCGCCTCCGAAGAGGGCCTCACCGTCCTCGGCTGGCGCGACGTCCCCGTCGCCCCCGAGCTGCTCGGCGCCACCGCCCGCTCGACGATGCCCGTCTTCCGGCAGATCTTCGTCGCCGACGGCGACACCGCGGGCCTCGAACTGGACCGCAAGGCGTTCATGCTGCGCAAGCGCGCCGAGCGCGAGGCCGGGACGTACTTCCCCTCGCTCTCGTCCCGCACCATCGTCTACAAGGGCATGCTGACCACCGGCCAGCTGGAGCCGTTCTTCCCCGACCTGTCCGACCGCCGTTTCGCCACGGCCGTCGCGCTCGTCCACTCCCGCTTCTCGACGAACACGTTCCCGAGCTGGCCGCTCGCGCACCCGTACCGCTTCGTCGCGCACAACGGCGAGATCAACACCGTCAAGGGCAACCGCAACTGGATGCGCGCCCGCGAGTCGCAGCTCGCCTCGGACCTCTTCGGAGGACAGGAGAAGCTCGACCGGATCTTCCCGATCTGTACGCCGGACGCCTCCGACTCCGCGTCCTTCGACGAGGTGCTCGAACTCCTCCACCTCGGCGGGCGTTCGCTGCCCCACTCCGTGCTGATGATGATCCCGGAGGCCTGGGAGAACCACGCCTCCATGGACCCGGCACGCCGCGCCTTCTACCAGTACCACTCCACGATGATGGAGCCCTGGGACGGCCCTGCCTGCGTCACCTTCACCGACGGCACCCAGGTCGGCGCCGTGCTCGACCGCAACGGTCTGCGTCCCGGGCGCTACTGGGTCACCGACGACGGCCTCGTCGTCCTCGGCTCCGAGGTCGGCGTCCTCGACATCGACCCCGCCAAGGTCGTCCGCAAGGGCCGCCTCCAGCCCGGCCGGATGTTCCTCGTCGACACCGCCGAGCACCGCATCGTCGAGGACGACGAGATCAAGGCGGGGCTCGCCGCCGAGAAGCCGTACCAGGAGTGGCTGGAGGCCGGCGAGATCGAGCTCTCCGACCTGCCCGAGCGCGAGCACATCGTGCACACGCACGCCTCCGTCACGCGCCGCCAGCAGACCTTCGGCTACACCGAGGAAGAGCTGCGCATCATCCTCGCGCCGATGGCCAAGACCGGCGGCGAGCCGCTCGGCTCCATGGGCACCGACACCCCCATCGCGGCCCTCTCGGAGCGCCCGCGCCTCATCTTCGACTACTTCACGCAGCTGTTCGCGCAGGTCACCAACCCGCCGCTGGACGCCATCCGTGAAGAGCTCGTCACCTCGCTGAACAGCTCGCTCGGCCCGCAGGGCAACCTGCTCGAGCCGACCGCCGCGTCGTGCCGCAGCGTCACCCTGCCCTTCCCGGTGATCGACAACGACGAGCTGGCCAAGCTCATCCACATCAACGCCGACGGCGACATGCCCGGCATGAAGGCCGCGACGCTCTCCGGCCTCTACCGCGTCGGCGGCGGCGGCCAGGCCCTCGCCGCCCGCATCGACGAGATCTGCGCCGAGGCCGACGCCGCCATCGAGGCCGGCGCCCGCCTGATCGTGCTCTCCGACCGGCACTCCGACGCCGAGCACGCGCCGATCCCCTCGCTGCTGCTCACCTCGGCCGTCCACCACCACCTCATCCGCACCAAGCAGCGCACCCAGGTGGGTCTGCTCGTCGAGGCGGGCGACGTCCGCGAGGTCCACCACGTGGCCCTCCTCATCGGCTACGGCGCCGCGGCCGTCAACCCGTACCTCGCGATGGAGTCCGTCGAGGACCTCGTCCGCGCCGGAACGTTCCTGCCCGGCATCGAGTCCGAGCAGGCCATCCGCAACCTGATCTACGCGCTCGGCAAGGGCGTCCTGAAGGTCATGTCCAAGATGGGCATCTCCACCGTCGCCTCCTACCGCGGCGCCCAGGTCTTCGAGGCCATCGGTCTCGAACAGTCCTTCGTGGAGCGGTACTTCAGCGGCACGACCACGAAGATCGGCGGTGCGGGACTCGACGTCATCGCGCAGGAGGTCGCCGCCCGGCACGCCAAGGCCTACCCCGCCTCCGGCATCCCCTCCGCGCACCGCGCCCTCGACATCGGCGGCGAGTACCAGTGGCGCCGCGAGGGCGAGCCGCACCTCTTCGACCCCGAGACGGTCTTCCGCCTCCAGCACTCCACGCGCAGCCGCCGCTACGACATCTTCAAGCAGTACACGGGCCGCGTGAACGAGCAGTCCGAGCGCCTCATGACGCTGCGAGGCCTGTTCGGCTTCAAGTCGGGCCGGCAGCCGATCTCCATCGACGAGGTCGAGCCCGCCTCCGAGATCGTCAAGCGGTTCTCCACCGGCGCCATGTCGTACGGCTCCATCTCCAAGGAGGCGCACGAGACCCTCGCCATCGCCATGAACCAGCTGGGCGGCAAGTCCAACACCGGTGAGGGCGGCGAGGACGCGGAGCGCCTGTACGACCCGGCTCGCCGCTCCTCCATCAAGCAGGTCGCGTCCGGCCGCTTCGGCGTCACCAGCGAGTACCTGGTCAACGCGGACGACATCCAGATCAAGATGGCGCAGGGCGCGAAGCCCGGCGAGGGCGGCCAGCTGCCCGGCCACAAGGTGTACCCGTGGGTCGCCAAGACGCGTCACTCGACGCCCGGCGTCGGCCTCATCTCGCCGCCGCCGCACCACGACATCTACTCCATCGAAGACCTCGCCCAGCTGATCCACGACCTGAAGAACGCCAACCCGCAGGCCCGCATCCACGTGAAGCTGGTCTCCGAGGTCGGCGTCGGGACCGTGGCCGCGGGTGTGTCGAAGGCCCACGCGGACGTCGTCCTCATCTCCGGCCACGACGGCGGCACCGGCGCCTCCCCGCTGACCTCCCTGAAGCACGCGGGCGGCCCCTGGGAGCTCGGCCTCGCCGAGACCCAGCAGACCCTGCTGCTCAACGGCCTGCGCGACCGCATCGTCGTGCAGACCGACGGCCAGCTGAAGACCGGCCGCGACGTCGTCATCGCCGCGCTGCTCGGCGCCGAGGAGTTCGGTTTCGCGACCGCGCCGCTCGTCGTCTCCGGCTGCGTCATGATGCGCGTCTGCCACCTGGACACCTGCCCGGTCGGCATCGCCACGCAGAATCCGGCGCTGCGCGACCGCTTCACCGGCAAGGCCGAGTACGTCGTCAACTTCTTCGAGTTCATCGCCGAAGAAGTCCGCGAGCTCCTCGCCGAGCTCGGCTTCCGCTCCATCGAGGAGGCCGTCGGCCACGCCGAGCTCCTCGACACCGAGAAGGCCGTCAGCCACTGGAAGGCGCAGGGCCTCGACCTGGAGCCGCTGTTCCACGTGCCGTCGCTGCCCGCGGGCGCCGTCCGGCACCAGATCGCGGTCCAGGACCACGGCCTGGAGAAGGCCCTCGACAACGAGCTGATCAAGCTGGCCGCCGACGCGCTCGCCGCGAACAGCGCCACGGACGCCCACCCGGTCCGCGCGCAGGTCGCCATCCGCAACATCAACCGCACGGTCGGCACCATGCTCGGCCACGAGGTGACGAAGAAGTTCGGCGGCGCCGGTCTGCCCGACGACACCATCGACATCACCTTCACAGGATCGGCGGGCCAGTCCTTCGGCGCCTTCGTGCCGCGCGGTGTGACGCTGCGCCTGGAGGGCGACGCCAACGACTACGTCGGCAAGGGCCTCTCCGGCGGCCGCATCGTCGTCCGCCCGGACCGCGGCGCCGACCACCTCGCCGAGTACTCGACGATCGCGGGCAACACCATCGCGTACGGCGCGACCGGCGGCGAGCTGTTCCTGCGCGGCCGCACCGGCGAGCGCTTCTGCGTCCGCAACTCCGGCGCGACGGTGGTCTCCGAGGGCGTGGGCGACCACGGCTGCGAGTACATGACCGGCGGCCACGCGGTCGTCCTCGGCGAGACGGGCCGCAACTTCGCGGCCGGCATGTCCGGCGGCATCGCGTACGTCATCGACCTCGACCGCGACAACGTCAACGCCGGGAACCTCGCGGCCGTCGAGCCCCTCGACGACACCGACAAGAAGTGGCTGCACGACGTCGTGCGCCGCCACCAGGAGGAGACGGGCTCGACCGTCGCGGAGAAGCTGCTCGCCGAGTGGGACACCGCTGTCGAGCGCTTCAGCAGGATCATCCCCAGCACGTACAAGGCAGTGCTCGCCGCCAAGGACGCCGCCGAGCGAGCCGGTCTCTCCGAGACCGAGATCACCGAGAAGATGATGGAGGCGGCGACCAATGGCTGATCCCAAGGGCTTTCTGAACCATGGCCGCGAGGTCGCGCAGACCCGCCCGGTCGGCGAGCGCGTCCAGGACTGGAACGAGGTCTACGTTCCGGGCTCCCTCCTCCCGATCATCTCCAAGCAGGCCTCGCGCTGCATGGACTGCGGCATCCCGTTCTGCCACAACGGCTGTCCGCTCGGGAACCTGATCCCGGAGTGGAATGACTACGCGTACCGCGAGGACTGGTCGGCCGCGCAGGAGCGGCTGCACGCCACCAACAACTTCCCGGAGTTCACGGGCCGCCTGTGCCCGGCCCCGTGCGAGTCGGCGTGCGTGCTCGGCATCAACCAGCCGGCCGTCACCATCAAGAACGTCGAGGTCTCGATCATCGACCAGGCGTGGGACCGCGGCGACGTCGCGCCCCAGGCCCCGGAGCGCCTCTCCGGCAAGACCGTCGCGGTCATCGGCTCGGGCCCGGCGGGCCTGGCCGCCGCCCAGCAGCTGACCCGGGCCGGCCACACGGTCGCCGTGTACGAGCGCGCCGACCGCATCGGCGGCCTGCTCCGCTACGGCATCCCCGAGTTCAAGATGGAGAAGCGGCACATCAACCGCCGCATCGAGCAGATGCGCGCGGAGGGCACCAAGTTCCGCACCGGCGTGGAGATCGGCCGCGACATCGACGCGGCGAAGCTCCGCAGGCGCTACGACGCCGTGGTCATCGCCGCCGGTGCCACCACCGCCCGTGACCTGCCCGTCCCCGGCCGCGAGCTCAAGGGCATCTACCAGGCGATGGAGTACCTGCCCCTGGCCAACAAGGTCCAGGAGGGCGACTACGTCACCACGCCCGTCTCCGCCGAGGGCAAGCACGTCGTCGTCATCGGCGGCGGCGACACCGGCGCGGACTGCGTGGGCACCGCCCACCGCCAGGGCGCGGCCTCCGTCACCCAGCTGGAGATCATGCCGAGGCCGGGCGAGGACCGCGCCCCGCACCAGCCGTGGCCGACCTTCCCCATGCTGTACAAGGTCACCTCCGCACACGAGGAGGGCGGCGAGCGGGTCTACTCCGTCAACACCACCCACTTCGAGGGCGACGAGGACGGCAACGTCCAGTTCCTTCACATGGTCGAGGTGGAGTTCATCGAGGGCAAGCTGACCCCGAAGCCGGGCACGGAGCGGAAGATCCCCGCCCAGCTGGTCACCCTCGCGATGGGCTTCACCGGCACGGACCGTGAGAACGGCCTGGTGGACCAGTTCGCCCTGGAGCTCGACGAGCGCGGCAACGTCGCGCGCGACGCCGAGTTCCAGACGAACGTCCCCGGCGTCTTCGTGGCCGGTGACGCGGGCCGCGGCCAGTCGCTCATCGTGTGGGCGATCGCCGAGGGCCGCTCGGCCGCCCGCGGTGTGGACCGCTTCCTCACCGGTGCGAGTGATCTTCCCGCCCCGATCCGCCCCACGGACCGCTCCCTGACGGTCTGACACCCCTCACACGTCCCGTACAACGGCGTACGGAACTGAGCGACGCCCGCCTCGTCCCCGACCGGACCTGGGCGGGCGTCGTTGCGTCCGCACCCACATGTGCAACGCGTGCGTTGCATGGGGCGCAATGCTATGAGCGTATGTTGCGTCACCCGCAACCCTCATCACGGTTCGGCCGCTTATCCCAATGGGTCTAGACCGCCTCGACCCTGTGTGACCACAATCGCTCCCACCAATCGGAATCTGGAGGGGCCGGCATGAATCGACGTGTCATCGCCGCTGGTTGTATCGCCATGAGTCTCGGACTGACCGCCACGGCATGCGGCGGCGATGACGGCGACGAGGGCGGCAGCGCCACCGACGGCAAGGGCAAGACCCTCACCGTGTGGATCATGGAGGGGACCAACCCCGACGCGCGGCCGTTCTTCAAGGAGGCCGGGGACGCCTTCGAGAAGAAGACCGGCGCCAAGATCAAGGTCGAGTACCAGCAGTGGGCCACCGCCCAGAAGAAGTTCACGACCGCCATCGAGGGCGGCGAGGACCAGGTGCCCGATGTCGCCGAGGTCGGCACCACCTGGGTGCCGCAGTTCGCCAAGACCGACGCGCTCATCGACGTCACCGACGAGGTGAAGAAGTCGGGCCTGGGCGACGACCTCGTCGAGGGCCTCAAGGACGCCGGCACGCTCGACGGCAAGCAGTACGGCATGCCCTGGTACGCGGGCGTCCGCTCGATCGTCTACCGCAAGGACATCTTCGAGAAGCACGACCTGAAGGCCCCGACCACGTGGAAGGAGCTCCAGGAGACCGCCAAGACGCTCAAGGAGAAGGAGCCGAAGCTCGTCTCCTTCCCGGTGGCGGGCGGCGCGGAGATGTTCGCGGCCCCCTTCGTCTGGGGCGCCGGCGGTGAGCTCGCCACCGAGTCCGGCGGCAAGTGGAAGTCCGGCATCAACTCGCCCGAGGCCATCAAGGGCATCGAGTTCTACACCGGCCTCGCCACCAAGGACAAGGTCTCCCCGGCCAAGGTCAACACCTGGACCGAGAAGGAGGTCGGCGACGCCTGGAACAAGGGTGAGGTCGCCATGGCCATCGGCGGCAACTGGACCCCGAAGGCCATCGTCGACAACAACCCGGACCTGAAGGGCAAGCTCGCCGCGGTCCCGATCCCCGGCCAGAACGGCGGCATGAGCAAGTCCTTCCTCGGCGGCTCCTACCTCTCCACGTTCAAGACCGACAAGCAGGCCCTCGCCTGGGAGTTCGTGAAGATGCTGACCACCGGCGAGTTCGCCGCCAAGTGGGCCGAGCAGACCAACTACTTCCCCGGCCAGAACTCCGAGCTGAAGAAGATCGAGGCGAAGAAGGACCCGCTGGTCGAGCCGTTCGCCAAGCAGATGCTGGAGGCCGGCGCGACCGTCCCCAAGACCCAGGCGTACGGCGAGATCCAGGCCTCCAAGGTCATCCCCGGCATGGTCCAGTCGATCCTCACCGGCAAGGCGTCCGTCAAGGAAGCGGCGGACAAGGCCGCCAAGGACATGGACGCGATCTTCGCCAAGGACGAGTAGGCAAGGACGGGTAGGCAGAGGCGAGTTCGGCACTGTGAAGGACTTACCGTGAAAGACACGCTCGTCAGCGACGGGCCGAAGACCCCGGCCCGTCGCGCCCCCCGGCAGCCGGACGGCGCCGCCGAGGCGGCCCTCCGTCGCAAGAAACTGATCACCCTCACCCGGCCGTGGCTCCTCCTCGCGCCCTCCCTCGTGGTCCTCACCGGACTGCTGCTCTGGCCGCTGATCCAGGTCGGCAAGCTCTCGCTGCAGGACTACGAGGTCAAGTTCGGCGGCGGCACGGGGACGTTCACCGGCTTCGACCACTACACCGACCTGCTCACCAGCAGCCTGCTGTGGAAGACGGTCCTGCCCAACACCGTCTTCTTCGCCTTCGCCTGCGTCGGCCTCACCGTCGCGCTCGGCACCCTCGTGGCGCTGCTGCTCAACCGCCTCGGCGCCACCTGGCGGATGATCTGCTCGATCGCGATCCTCGCCGCCTGGGCCATGCCCGCGGTGACGGGCACGTACGTCTGGATCTGGCTCTTCCAGCCGCAGGACGGCATGGTCAGCCAGATCGCCGGATCGGTCGGCCTGATCGACCCGGAGACCACCAACTGGTTCACGGAGCGCGGCCCGTTCTACGCGATCGCCACGCTCAACGTCATCCACCACGGCTTCCCGTTCGTCGCCATCACCGTCCTCGCGGGACTCCTGACGATCCCCAAGGAGCTCTACGAAGCGGGGGAGCTGGACGGCGCCAACGCCTGGCAGCGGTTCTGGAACATCACCGTGCCGACCATCAAGCCCGTCTTCCTCGTGGTGACCATCCTCTCCACGATCTGGGACTTCAAGGTCTTCACCCAGGTCTATCTGCAACCCGGCGGCGACGGCTCCAACGAGGACGTCTACAACCTCGGCGTCTTCTCCTACATCCAGGCCTTCGCCAAGAACGACTACGGCATGGGCGCGGCGGCCGCGGTCCTGCTCACCGTGCTGCTCCTCGCCATCACCGTCGTCTACATCCGCACGCTGTTCCGGCAGGGGGACGAGGAACTGTGACAACCCGCCGCACCACGCTCGCCTCGCGCATCGGCCTGCCGGCCGCGGTCGTCGGGCTCCTCCTCTTCACGCTCTTCCCCGTCTACTGGATGATCTCCACGGCGCTCGACCCGAAGGCCGCCCTGCGCGGCTCGGACGTGCTGCCGAGCGGCATCAGCCTCGAACACTTCGAGTTCGTCTTCGACAAGGGCAACTTCGGTACGTACCTGCTGAACTCGGCGCTCGTCGGCCTCGCCACGATCGTCGCGGCCGCGCTGCTCTCGCTCTTCGCGGCCATCGCGGTGGCACGGTTCAAGTTCCGCTTCCGCACCTCCGTGCTGATCATGATCCTGATCGTGCAGATGGTGCCGCTGGAGGCCCTCGTCATCCCGCTCTTCATCCAGATGCGGGACTACGAGATGCTCAACTCGCTGCTCGGCCTGAGCATCGTCTACATCGCGCTCTCGCTGCCCTTCGCCATCTGGACGCTGCGCGGCTTCGTCGCCACCGTCCCCAAGGAGGTCGAGGAGGCCGCGTACATCGACGGGGCGTCCTGGCCGCGGATGTTCTGGTCGGTGCTGCTCCCGCTGGTCGCGCCGGGGCTCGTCGCCACCTCGATCTTCGCCTTCATCACGGCGTGGAACGAGTTCGTCTTCGCGTACACCTTCATGAAGGGCAGCGACAAGTACACGGCCGCCGTGGGCATCTACCAGTTCTTCGGTGAGAACTCCACGGCCTGGGGCCCGGTCATGGCCAGCTCCACGCTGGTCACCGTGCCGGTGATGATCTTCTTCGTGATCGTGCACCGCAAGCTCGGCTCGGGTCTGGCGGCCGGCGCGGTCAAGGGCTGAGGACCGCTTCCTCGCGTTCCTCACGAGAGTGGCGCCGCTATTGACTAAAAGTCAAAACGGCGCCACTCTCGGGTCCCGTACCCAGCCGGCACGCCCTCCCCGGGAGGCGAAGTGAGCACCGAGGCACGGCAGCAACGCGACCGGCTCGCCACCGAGCTGCGCGACGAACCACCGGAATCCTTCGGCCGGTTGCGGCCCGAACAGCTGGCCGAGCTCGCCGACGCGCTGGAGCGACAGCGCGAGAGCCGCGCCGCGGGACTGAACGAGGCCGCCGAGGACGCGCTGAAACTCGTGCCCGCCCTGGCCCGCGGCCCCGTCCGCCGCATCCTCTTCCGCTAGCCGGCCCGAGCGAGGAGTCAGCATGGACAAGCTCCGCGGCAGGGCCGAGACCCACAAGATCGCCCACCTGCTCGACGTCGGTCCCGACACGCTCACCTTCCTCCGGGACCTGCCCGTCGACGACGTACGCCGCTTCCGCGCCCAGACCGTCGCCGCCCTCTTCGACCGGGCACCCGACATGCTCGACCGGATCGCCGCCGCGACCCGGCTCGTGCCCACCGGAGTCGCCGCCGCCATCTCCCAGAAGGCGCTCGGCCCGCGCCTGGCCGCCGCCGTCGCCGGACGCCTCGAACCCGCGCGCGCCGCCGACATCATCGAGAAACTCCCGGTCTCCTTCACCGCCGAGTCCTGCGCGCACCTGGACCCGCGCCGGATCAAGGGCATCGTCGACCGGCTCGGCGAAGACCTCGTCGTACGCATCGCGGTCGCCCTCGCCGAGCGCGGCGACCACCTCACGATGGGCCGCTTCGTCGGCCACCTCTCCGACTCCGCGCTGCGCCGCATCCTGCCGCAGGTGGACGACGCCGCCGTCCTCAGGACGGGCTTCGCGATCGACGAGCCCGAACGGCTCGGTCACATCGTCGACCTGATGGGCGCGGACCGGCTCGCGTCGGTCATCGGCTCGGCGTCCGCCGGAGGACTCTGGCCCGAGGCGCTGGCCGTCGCCGGCATGGTGACCGGCGAGCAGCGGGGCCGCATCGCCTCCCTCGCCGCCGGACAGCCGCCTGACCGGCTCGACACGCTGGTCGCGACGGTGGCGGAACAGGACCTGTGGGAGTCCCTGCTGCCCCTGGTCGCGCTGCTGGGCGAGGCGGAGCGCCGCGCGGTCGCCGAACTGCCGTCCCTGCGCGGCCCGGACGTGCTCGCCGCCGTCGTGCGCGCGGTCGTCGCCACCGGCCTGTGGGCGGAGTTCCTGCCGCTCGTCGACGCGCTGCCCGCCGAGTCCCGCAAGACCGTCGCCGACACCGCGGGAGCACTGCCCGAGCCCGACCTGGACGCCCTCGCCCGCGAGGTCGACAAGCGGGACCTGTGGGAACTGGTCATGCCGCTCGTCGAGTTGATGGACGACGGGGCGAAGACGCGGATCTTCGCGCTGCCGGCGTTCCAGGAGCAGGCGGAGCGCTAGACCCGACGGGATACGCCCACACGGCGGGTGAAGAATCGATGCGGCAGCCCCGCGCGAGTGAGCCCGCGCATGCGCGGGGATCCGGCAGGGCAGGGCGCAGCCGGGCCCGTCGACTCCCGGACGGGTCCGCCAGCCCCCCCCAGCCGCCGGACATCCCTGCCCGGCGCGCCGCACGGAAACAGGACCACATGCGCCTTCGTCACACCCTCGCCGCCGCCTTCGGCGCGTTCACCCTCGTCGTCGCCCTGCCGGCCTCCGCGAGCGCCGCCACCGGCGAGTTCCACTACAAGTACGTGGGCCCCGACGGCATGACCCGGTCGGTCTCCCTCCACGACCCGCACAGCCCCGCCTGCGTCACGCTCCCGGAGGTCGCCGACCCGAAGGACTCCGAGCCCGCGTTCGCCGCGCACAACGACACCGACGCCTGGGCGCGGGTGTTCACCGACCCCAACTGCACCGGCGGCTCCTGGGCCCTGAAGCCGCACGGGAAGCCCGCCACGGACCGCCTCAAGCTGCGCTCGGTCTACCTCTCCGACCACCACTGATCCCTCGGGCGCCCCCCCGCGCTCACCCCGTCGTCGAGCCGCCGTCCACGGTGAACTCCGCTCCCGTGACGTACGACGACGCGTCCGACGCCAGGAACAGCACCAGCTCGCCGACCTCCTCCGGGCGGCCCATCCTGCCCAGCGGCAGATGCGACCAGTCCCGCCCGGCGGAGGCCGCGGAGATCATCGGGGTGTCGACAGCCCCCGGATGCACGGAGTTGACCCGCACCCGGTACTTCGCCAGATCCAGCGCCGCCGAGCGGGTCAGCCCCCGCAGCCCGAACTTCGTCGACCCGTACGCCGCGTGCCCCGGGATGCCGACCAGCCCCGCCGTCGACGACACGTTCACGACCGAGCCGCCGCCCGCCTCCTTCAGCGCGGGCAGCACCGCCTGGATGCCCAGGAAGGGCCCCAGCAGATTCACCCGCAGCAGGGCCTCGAAATTCTCGTACGTCTCGTCCTCCACGGACGCCGTCCGCCACAGCGCCGCGTTGTTCACCAGGACGTCGAGCCGCCCGAAGGCACCGAGAGCGCCCGCCACGGCCGCCGCCCAGCTCTCCGCGTCGCTCACGTCATGACGTACGAACAACCCCTGGCCCCCCAGCGAACGGGCGACCTCCCGGCCCTCCTCCTCCCGCACGTCCGTGACCACGACCCGCGCCCCGGCCGCCGCGAAGAGCCGTGCCTCGGCGGCGCCCTGCCCGCGCCCCGCCCCGGTGATGAGGACGACCCTGCCGTCCAGGCCGTGGTTCATGCCATCCTCCGTACGTCGGTACGTGCCGAATCGGCATGTGTCTAGCAGTCATATGTGCAAGGTGGAAGGCAGGCGGGACATGGGATCCGCGATCGATTTGCGCAAGGTGGAGGACTCGGCGCCGGCCCTGGTCAGCCTGTACAAGAGCGCCGGGGGCGCCCTGCGCAGACACGGCCTGGACGGGGTGCGGGCCGCCGTCTACCTGGTCGTGGACTACTCCGGTTCCATGCGGCCCTACTACAAGGACGGCAGCGTCCAGGCGCTCGCCGACCGCGTCCTCGGCCTCTCCGCGCACCTGGACGACGACGGGGTGGTGCCCACCGTCTTCTTCTCGACCGACGTCGACGCGGTGACGGACATCGCGCTGGACAACCACCGCGGGCGGGTCGACGAGATCGTCGCCGGGCTCGGGCACATGGGCAAGACCAGTTACCACCTGGCGATGGACGCCGTCATCGACCACTACGTAGACAGGGCCGACGGGGCCGAGAGCGCCGCGGACGGTTCGACGGCGCCCGCGCTCGTCGTCTTCCAGACCGACGGCGGTCCGATCAACAAGCTCGCCGCCGAGCGCTACCTGTGCAAGGCGGCGAAGCTTCCCTTGTTCTGGCAGTTCATCGGCTTCGGCGACCCGGCGAGCAAACAGTTCGACTACCTGCGCAAGCTCGACGAACTGGCCGTGCCCGCCAAGCGCCCGGTCGACAACGCGGGCTTCTTCCACGCGGGCGAGGACCCCTTGGCCGTGCCGGACGACGAGCTCTACGACCGGCTCGTGGGGGAGTTCCCCGCGTGGCTCGCGGCGGCGCGGGCCGGGGGGATCGTCGCCCCTGCGGGCGGCTAGCCGACCATGCGGTCGCGCAGCTGAAGGATCGTGCGTGCGTCCAGGCCGAGCCCCTTGGTCAGATAGCCCTGGAAGCCGCCGTACTGCTGGGTGGCCTCGTCGAGCGCCGTGTCGAGGTAGTCGGTGCGGACCTCCTGGAGCGGGATGATCAGGTCCGGGTTCTGCATCAGGCCCCCCTGTTTTAGCTGCTCGCGGAGGGTCGCGTCGTGCTCGGCCCGGTAGGTGTTGGAGGCCAGGTAGTCGCCGACGGCGGTCCGCTCGGGCACGCCGACCAGGCGCAGCAGGAGGTACGTCGTCCAGCCGGTGCGGTCCTTGCCCGCGGTGCAGTGGTAGAGCAGCGGCGAGCGGCTGCCGGCGATGTCGCGCAGGGTCGCCGCGAACTGGGCGCGGTTGGCGGAGTCGGTGACGAAGGTGCGGTAGACGCCGCGCATGAACGCGGCCGCCTTTCCGTTGCCCAGCATCTCCTCCTGCCGGGCCGGGTCCCTGGAGCCGATCGCGGTGATGAGCTGGGTGAACAGGCCGTTGTCGGTGATCGGCCTGGCGGTGGGGGAGAGCCCGGCGGGCAGCCGGTCGGGGCCGTCGTACCGCACTTCGGCGGGCACCCGGAAGTCGATGACCTTCTTCAGGCCGAGTCCGGCGACCCTGCCGAGGTCGGCGTCGGTGAGGTCGCTGAGAGCGTCGGCACGGAAGACCCGGCCGTGCCGGACCCGCTCCCCGTCGTAGGTCCGGTATCCGCCGACGTCCCGTACGTTGACCGCGCCCTGGAGCGGGATGTGACGGACGGTGTCGGAGACGTGACGGGGTGCGGTGGCGGCCGCGGGCGCCGTGGGCGCGACCGGTTCGGCGGGGGCCGCCCACGCGGGCAGCGTGCCCAGGGCGAGAGCGGAGATCGCCAGTCCGGTCGCGGTACGGGTACGAGAGATGCGCATCGGTCCGCCTTCCCACCGGCAGGGTGCCGGTCGCTCTTCGGCCCAACCAAGCGATTGTTCGGCAGAAGGTAGCGAGGGGCCCTCCAAGGGGGAAGGGGCATGCGCGACGTACGTCTCACGGGGCCGGGAACAACGGGTCCCACGGGCGTGTTAAAGTTATGTGTTGCAGTTTTGGTACCCATGAACTTTGTGTGCGCCTGACGGGAATGCTCCGAGGGCGCACAATTGTTTTTTTCCGGTTCTCTCCGGATGGGGGTCATTGCAGCGCTGGAGAATCGCAATACCGCGGCTCCCCATTCACTGCCCCTGTTGAGGAGATTGACATGGCAACCGGCACCGTTAAGTGGTTCAACTCGGAAAAGGGCTTCGGCTTCATCGAGCAGGACGGCGGCGGCCCCGACGTCTTCGCCCACTACTCGAACATCGCGTCCTCTGGCTTCCGTGAGCTCCTCGAGGGCCAGAAGGTCTCCTTCGAGGTGACCCAGGGCCAGAAGGGCCTGCAGGCCGAGAACATCGTTCCTGCCTGATCGTCGCAGCGCGCGAACCTCACAGCCGAGGCCCGCACCGGAAGGTGCGGGCCTCGGCTTGCGCTGTCATCGGGCCCGACCGGGCCCAGAGCCGCACCGGCTCAGAGGTCCGGAAGTCCAGCGACCAGGAAGGCACCACTGAATGAACCGCCCCGAACGCCCGGCACGCCCCGCCCGTAAGCGTCCCACCAACGCAGCAGGAAAGGGCAGGCCGAACGGCCAGGCGAAGGGCTCCGCGCATTCCTCGCACGCCGCGAAGAAGCCCGGGAGCCGTAAGCCGAGGCCCGTCCAGGGCGGCGAGTTCGCGCTGCCCGAGAGCATCACGCCCGCGCTGCCGGCCGTCGAGAGCTTCGGCGACCTCGACATGCCCGAGGCCCTCCTGAAGACGCTGGCCGCCCAGGGCGTCACGGAGCCCTTCCCGATCCAGGCGGCCACCCTCCCCAACTCCCTCGCCGGGCGCGACATCCTCGGCCGCGGACGCACCGGCTCCGGCAAGACCCTCGCCTTCGGCCTCGCCCTGCTGGCCCGCACGGCCGGCCGGCGCGCCGAGTCGAAGTCGCCGCTCGCCATGGTCCTGGTCCCCACCCGCGAGCTGGCCCAGCAGGTGACGGACGCCCTCACGCCGTACGCGACGTCGGTCAACCTCCGCATGGCCACGGTCGTCGGCGGCATGTCCATCAGCCGCCAGTCCGGCACGCTGCGCCGCGGCGCCGAGGTCCTCGTGGCCACCCCCGGCCGCCTCAAGGACCTGATCGAGCGCGGCGACTGCGACCTGTCGCAGGTGCGCACGACGGTCCTCGACGAGGCCGACCAGATGGCCGACATGGGCTTCATGCCGCAGGTCACGGCGCTGCTCAAGCAGGTCGCGCAGGGCGGCCAGACGATGCTCTTCTCGGCGACGCTCGACAAGAACATCGACCGGCTCGTACGCATGTTCCTCACGGACCCCGTCGTGCACTCCGTCGACCCGTCGGCGGGCGCCGTGACGACGATGGAGCACCACGTCCTGTACGTCGCCGACGAGACGGACAAGAAGGCCGTGGCCATGCGCATCGCCGCCCGCGAGGGCCGCGTGATCATGTTCCTGGACACCAAGCGGGCCGTGGACCGCTTCACCAAGCGGCTGCTCGCCAACGGCGTGCGCGCCTCCGGACTGCACGGCGGCCGTTCCCAGCCGCAGCGCAACCGGACGCTCGACCAGTTCAAGAACGGCCAGGTCACCGCGTTGATCGCGACGAACGTCGCGGCCCGCGGCATCCACGTCGACGACCTCGACCTCGTCGTGAACATCGACCCGCCCGCCGACCACAAGGACTACCTCCACCGCGGCGGCCGCACCGCGCGTGCGGGCGAGTCCGGCAGCGTCGTCACCCTCGTCCTCCCCGACGAGAAGCGCGACATGACGCGCCTCATGACCGACGCGGAGATCCGCCCGAACACGGCGCGCGTCTCGTCCTCCGACGAGGAGCTGACGCGGATCACCGGTGCGCGGGAGCCGTCGGGTGTGCCGGTCGTCATCGAGACGCCGCAGCCGCAGCAGCAGCAGCCCAAGACGCCCTCGCAGCGGCGCCGCCGTCCGCGCGGCGCCTCCGGTGCGGGCACCGGCGCGCAGGCGCAGGGCGGCGGACAGGGGCAGCGGCGCGCGCCCCGCCAGGGGCAGGGCGGCCAGGGCGGCCAGGGCGGTCAGGCCAGGAGCGGGTCCGGCGCCGGTGGCGCCGCCGCCGGGGGCCGGGCCCGTCGCAGCCGCCCCAGTGGTGGAGAGCAGGGGGGCCGCCGCTCCGCGGCGTGACGCCACCCGGAGACTCGTACCACCAGCACCGTCAGTGCCGTCAGCACCACCCCGGCCCAAGGAGCCCGCTCGATGTCCTCGGAGCGCGACCCCGTCGCTCTGCCTCTGCTCGAAGACGACCGCGCCGCGCTGCGCGCCGACTGCGGCAGTTGTTTCGGGCTGTGCTGTGTGGCGCTCACCTTCTCCGCGTCCTCGGACTTCCCCGTGAACAAGGACGCGGGGAAGCCGTGCACCAACCTCCAGGAGGACTTCCGCTGCGGCATCCACCGCGACCTCCGGGACAAGGGCTACCGGGGCTGCACGGTGTACGACTGCTTCGGCGCGGGGCAGCGCGTCTCCCAGGGCACCTTCGAGGGCCGCGACTGGCGTCGGGATCCGGCCACCGCGCGTCGGATGTTCGCGGTCTTCCCGGTGATGCGGCAGCTCCACGAGCTGCTCTGGTACCTGACGGAGGCGCTGTCCTTCCCGCAGACCCGGCCGATCGCCGCCGACCTGGAGCGCGCCCTCGCCGAGACGGAGCGGCTGGCCCTGGGCGGCCCGGACGCCGTGGCCGGGACCGACGTGGCGGCCCACCGCCAGCAGGTCAACCTGCTTCTGCTGCGCACCAGCGAACTCGTCCGCGCCGAGCACCTCGGCCAGGAGAGCGGCAAGGGGAAGAGCAAGGGCGGTAAGCGGGGCAAGGGCGGCGCGAAGAAGGACCGCCGCGGAGCCGACCTCATCGGGGCGCGGCTCAGGGGCGCCGACCTCAAGGGCGCCGACCTGCGCGGCTCGTACCTCATCGGCGCCGACCTGCGCGACGCGGACCTGCGGGCGGCCGACCTGATCGGCGCCGACTTCCGCGACGCGGACCTGCGCGGCGCCGACCTGACCGGCGCGCTCTTCCTCACCCAGTCGCAGGTGAACGCCGCCAGGGGCGACGACCGCACCAAGCTGCCGGACTCCCTGAACCGCCCCGGGCACTGGTCGCAGGCCTGACCGGACGGCGGCCGCGGTCCGCTACGTATCGCACTCCGACACCGTCCCGCACAGCGTGCACCGCACCCGCACGCGCCCCCGCGCCGGCACCCGGATCCGCTGGTGGCAGGTGGGGCACGGGAACGTCACCCGAAGCGTCCCGGCGGCCAGGGAGAACGAGTAGGCCCCGCCCGTCCCACCCGCCTCGGCCGCGCCCCGGTGGTCCTGCGCGTACCGCCGGTCCTTCGCGTACCGGCGCCGCCCCGCCCACCCCGCGGCCGTCAGCGGCGGCTGCTGCTCGTCCCGGCGGGCCTGCGCGAGCCCCTTCGTGTACGCCGTGTACGCCTGCGCGCTGGTGAACCACGTCTCCGGAGCCTCACCGAACGCCAACGCCCGCTTGGCCAGGACGTATCCGAATTCCTCCGGTGTGAGGTAGCCGAGCTTCTGCGAGGAGGCGCCGTCCTCGCGGTAGGCGTCGAGCAGCAGCCAGCCCGCGCCGAGGTAGGCGGTGGCGGTGTCGGTCAGGATCTCGTTGTCGCGGGTGCCTGGGAACGACAGGTCGAGCCGGTGCAGATACACGTGCATGACCTCGTGGGCGAGGGCCGCGCCGATGTCCTTGCGATGGGTGCGGAAGCGGTCGTTCAGCTCGATGAAGTACTCGGGGCCCGCGGCGAGTTCGACGTACGCGGCGTGCTCCATCCCGCGGAAGCTGACGATCACCCGCGCGTCGGGGAGGCGCAGGTGGCGCACCATCTCGCGGGCCACCCGCTGCACGCCGAGGTACAGGTCTTCCTCGTCGCCGAAGGCCACGTCGGCGGGGGCGACGCTGGTCTCGAAGGCGCGCACGGTGTCGTACGAGAGGCGTTTGTAGAGCGCGGTGATGGCGGCGCGCACGGTCTCCAAGTGGGGGTAGCCGTGCACGACTGGACCGCCGCCGACCGTCACGTCCACACCTCCTGACGCCACCCACCGGACCCCTCAACTCCCGCCCACTGTACGGGGATCGGCGCCCCGGAGGCGGTCCGTGAGACACGCCGTGGCCGGAAACCGCCCCTTGTCCTGAGCGGACACCGATCTCCATAATCCGGGACAACGCTTTGGCGGGCTCATGCCAGCCATGCGTGAATCCCCCCACATCCCCCCACGAACCCCCCCACGAAGGAGTGTCAGTTGAAGACCAAGCTGCGTGGAGTGAAGAGAGCCGCCACCCTCGGCGCGATCGCTCTGGCCGCCGTCAGCCTTCAGCCCCTGGCCGCTCAGGCGGCTCCCGACCCGGGCCCCCGGCCGGGTGAGCGCGTCGTCGGCGGCACCCCCGCCGAGCAGGGCGAGTTCCCGTTCATGGTCCGTCTCTCGATGGGCTGCGGCGGCGCGCTGTACGCCAAGGACATCGTGCTGACCGCCGCCCACTGCGTGGACGGTTCCGGCGACAACACCGGCATCACCGCCACCGCCGGCGTCGTGGACCTGGAGAGCCCCGACGCGGTCAAGGTGAAGTCCACCAAGGTCCTCCAGGCCCCCGGCTACAACGGCAAGGGCAAGGACTGGGCGCTCATCAAGCTCGAGAAGCCGATCGACCAGCCCACGCTGAAGATCGCCAAGGACACCAAATACAACGAGGGCGAGTTCGACATCGCCGGCTGGGGCGCCGACAAGGAAGGCGGCGACCAGCAGCGGTACCTCCTCAAGGCGAAGGTGCCGTTCGTCAGCGACGCCGACTGCGAGGCCGCGTACGGCGCCGACCTCACACCCGGCGAGGAGCTCTGCGCCGGCAAGCTCAATGTGGGCGGCACGGACACCTGTCAGGGTGACTCCGGCGGCCCCATGTTCCGCAAGGACGAGGCGGGCGAGTACGTCCAGGTCGGCATCGTCAGCTGGGGCAACGGCTGCGCGCAGCCGAAGTACCCCGGTGTCTACACCGAGGTGTCGACCTTCGCGGGAGACATAGAGAAGGCGGCGTCGGAGCTCTGAGGACAGAGCTGACGCCGTGACGTCCGGCGGGGTGCCTGCGGTCGCGGGCACCCCGCTTCGGCATGCGGGCACCCCGCTTCGGCACGGGGGCACGGCGGTTAGTCCAACACCTGCCCCTCCTTTGTCCATGGGCGCGTTCGTCCCGCCCGGCGCATGGTGAGCGGCACGAATTCCGTCCAAGGCGAGGGGTGCCGCATGCTGCCGTCAGAGACGTCCGGGCCGAGCCGCAGAGCAGTGGTCGCGACGGGCGCGATCGCCGGGTTGGGGGTCGCTGTGGGGGCGGGCGGCAACGCTTTCGCCAAGGGCGCCCCGGCCGGGCCCCTCGCCGACGAGGTGGTCCTGCGCTCCGCCGACCTGGACGTGCGCGTCGCCACCGCCTTCCCGCGCGTCGTCTCGTACACCGACCGCGGGAGCGGCGCCGTGCTGCACGGCCGCGCGGACGCCGTCACCACCGTCCTGATCGACGAGAAGGAGCACACTCCGGAGGTCACCGTCACGATGGGCCGGACGCGCGCCGCGTATGTGCTCGCCTTCGAGGGAGGCACCCGGATCGACGTCGAGATCTCCGTCGAGGGCCGGCAGGTCCACTGGCGCGTCACGAGGATCGCGGACACCGACGCGCTGCGGGTCGGCACCCTGCGCGTCCCCGGGCTCGCCCTCCTCTCCGTACGCAGCGACCAGCCCGGCGCCGCCCTCCTCGCCGCCAGGGTGCAGCTCGACAAGGCCAAGAGCGGCGACACCCTCGTCCGGCCCGCCGCCGACACCCCCGCCGAGCGGCCCACCGGCTGCGCCTACGCCGTCGTCGCGCACGACGGACTCGGCGGCGCCGTCGAGACGAACACCGTCTACGACAAGCCCACCTCCGAGGCAGGCACCACCTGGGACAACGGCCGCCTGTGGCGCGAGACAGTGAGAACAGGCGACTACGTAGAGGCCCGGTTGACGCCGGGACAGTGGACCCACCGCGCCGCGACCGCACCCGTCGACGCCACCGAACCCCTCCCGTACGCCACCGTCGTCATCACCGGCGACCGCAACGGCGACGGCAAGGTCGACTGGCAGGACGCCGCGATCGCCTTCCGCGACATCATGGTGAACCCGCTCGGCGCCGACGAGCAGCATCTGCGGGTCGTCCCGCACATCCCGTTCAACTTCGCCTCGCAGGCCACCAACCCGTTCCTCGCCACGCTCGACGACGTCAAGCGGATCCACCTGGCGACTGACGGGCTGCGCCAGTACACGCTCCTCAAGGGCTACCAGTCCGAGGGCCACGACTCCGCCCACCCCGACTACGCGGACAACTACAACACGCGCGCGGGCGGCCTCGACGACCTCAACACCCTGGTCCACGAGGGCAAGAAGTGGAACAGCGACTTCAGCGTGCACGTCAACGCCACCGAGTCCTACCCCGTCGCGCACGCCTTCTCCGAGAAGCTCGTCGACAAGAGCAACGAGCAGTGGGACTGGCTCGACCAGAGCTACCGCATCGACCAGCGCCGCGACCTGGTCTCCGGCGACATCGTCAAGCGCTTCGCCGATCTGCGCGCCCAGACCGACACCGGCCTGCACGCCCTCTACATCGACGTGTTCCGCGAATCCGGCTGGACCTCCGACCGCCTCCAGCGCGCCCTGCGCCAACAGGGCTGGACGGTCACCACGGAGTGGGGCCACGGCTTCGAACGGTCGGCCGTCTGGTCGCACTGGGCCACCGAACCCGACTACGGCGGCGACACCTCGCGCGGCATCAACTCCCGCCTCATCCGCTTCATCCGCAACCACCAGAAGGACGTCTTCGCCGACAAGTGGCCCACCCTTCTCGGCATCGCCCGCATGGGCAACTTCGAGGGCTGGGTCGGCAAGACCGACTGGCACGCCTTCTACGACCTCATCTGGACCCACTCCCTGCCCGCGAAGTACCTCCAGGCGTACCCCATCAAGAGCTGGGGCGAGCACGAGATCGCCTTCTTCGGAGACGGCAGGTCCGGAGCGACGACGGTCTCCGACTCCTCCGGCGGGCGACGCATCACCACCGACGGAAACGTCGTCTACGAAGACGGCCGCTACCTCCTGCCCTGGGAGCCCCGCAAGGCACACGATCCCGCCAAGCTGTACCACTACAACCCGGCTGGCGGCAGCAGCAGTTGGCGGCTCCCGCGCGCCTGGGCACGCCGCTCCAGAGTGGCGCTCTACCGGCTCACCGACCAGGGGAGGGTCTTCGAGTCGTACGTCTCCGTAGCGGGCGGAAAAGTCACGCTCAAGGCGGAGCCGAAGCAGCCCTACGTCCTCTACCGCGAGCGCGCCGCGGCCCTGCCCGACCCGAAGTGGGGCCAGGGCACCCCGCTGCACGACCCGGGCTTCCACTCCGGCTCCCTCAAGGGCTGGAAGGTCAGCGGCCCCGCCGCCGTGAAGCTCAGCGCGCTCGGCGACCACGAACTGGTCATCGGCGCGGGCGGCGCCGCGTCCGTGGGCCAACGCCTCGCCCGCCTGAAAGCCGGCACGTACGTCGCCTCCGTACAGGTCGAGGTCGGCGAGAAGCCGGGGGAGCGGCGCAAGGCATCCCTGGAGGTGCGCACCGCCGACGGCATCACCGCCGCCAACTTCACCGAGACGTCCACCGCGGTTAACTACGTGGCCGCCGACCGCAAGCACGGCAGCCGGTTCCAGCGCATGTTCACGTACTTCACCGTCCCCGAGGGCGGGGGCACGGCCGAACTGACCCTGCGAGCCGCGGCGGGTGACGCGCGCGTGCGCTTCGACAACGTACGCGTCGTCGCGACCCGCCGCCCCACCAAGCAGCCCCGCGCCACCCTCGTCCACGAGGACTTCGAACACGTCCCCCAGGGCTGGGGCCCCTTCGTGAAGGGCGACGCGGGCGGCGCCACCGACCCGCGCACCCATATCGCCCAGCGCCACGCCCCGTACACCCAGCGCGGCTGGAACGGCAAGACGATCGACGACGTCATCGACGGCACGAACTCCCTCAAGTCCCGAGGCGAGAACAAGGGCCTCGTCTACCGCACGGTCCCGCACACCGTCCGCTTCACCCCCGGCAAGCGCTACCGCGTCTCCTTCCGCCACGAGAACGAGAAGGCGGACCAGTACGCCTGGATCACCGCGGTCGACACCCCCGCGCCCCACGAACTCGACCGCAAGAACCTGCCGACCGCCACCGAACCGACCACGTTCACGTACGAGTTCACCGCCCCCGCGGAGGGCGAGGCCTGGGTCGGCCTGCGCAAGACCGGCGACGACGGGAAGGCGGAGTTCGTCCTCGACGCGTTCGAGGTCCGCGAGGTCTGAGAGGCACGGGAGGCCTGGGAGGGGGTCACACCAGCCCGACCCGCTCCCCGCCCTCCTCCAGCTCCAGCACCCACACCTCGTTAGCCCCCGCCCGCAGCACCGGCCCCGGCACATACAGCGACGTCTGCGGGCCCGCCGACCAGTAGCGGCCCAGGTTGAAGCCGTTCAGCCACGCGAAGCCGCGCGTCCAGCCGGGGAGGTCCAGGAAGGCGTCACCGGGGGTCCCGATCTCGATGACGCCCCGGTACAGGCCGGGGCGGCCGTTCCCGGCGCCGGTCGCGGGGAGCTCCCGTACCGCCGACAGCACGTCGAACGCGTCCAGGCGCAGGGCGCGGGCCCGCACCCCGTGCAGGTACTGCCGCTCGTGCAGGATGCCGCCGGTGATGCCCTTGGGCTCGCCCGTGCGGGGGCCGTAGTTGACCCGGCCCAGGGACTCCACCCACAGCTCCACGCGCGCGTGCCCGGCGACCGGGGCGGGCAGGGTCGGGGTGTCCTCCGTGAGGACGCCCGCCCGGTCGCCGTCGACGTACGCCACCGCCCGGTCACGCAGGCCGCGCACGGTCAGCGGGTACGGCTCGCGCGGGCCCGGCACCGTCACCGCGTAGCGGACCAGGCCGCGGTCCACGTCCAGGTCCTCGAAGGTGGGAGGGACCGGGTGCTCCGACTCCGGGGTGCCCAGGACGTCCAGGACCGCGTCCAGGGAGGACCAGGTGGGGAGCGCCGCCGACGCGGGCTCGGCCAGCGACGGCAGGGGCGGGGGCGGCTGCGGCGGGGGAGTGGAGGCGTACTCGGCGAGGACCTTTCGGAACGCCCAGAACTTCGGTGTGGCGCGGCCGGACTCGTCGACGGGCGCGTCGTAGTCGTACGAGGTGACGTCCGGCTGGAGCTCGCCGTCGTGCAGCGGGCCGCCGCCCCGGTTGGCGCCCGCCCAGCCCGCGAAGTTCGTGCCGCCGTGTGCCATGTACAGGTTCACCGAAGCCCCGCACTCCAGGATCTCGCGCAGCGCCGCCGCCGCGTCGTCGGCGTCCCGTACGACGTGCTCCGCGCCCCAGTGGTCGAACCAGCCGCACCAGAACTCCATGCACATCAGCGGCCCCCCGGGGCGGTGCTCGCGGAGCTTCTCGAAGGCGCCGCGCGCCCCCGACCCGAAGTTGGCCGTCGCCAGGACACCCGGGATCGAGCCGCCGGTCAGCATGTGGTCCTCGGGGCCGTCCGAGGTGAACAGGGGCACGGTCACGCCCTCGGCGCGGAGCAGGTCCGCCAGGTGGCGCAGGTACACCTGGTCCGAGCCGTAGCTGCCGTACTCGTTCTCGACCTGCACCATGATCACGGGGCCGCCGCGGCTCTCCTGGCGCGCCACGACCTGCGGCAGCAGCCGGTGGAACCAGCGGTTCACATGCCCGAGATACTCCTCGTCCCTGGTTCGTGCGCGGGCCCCGACCGCCCCCGTCAGCCAGTGCGGCAGCCCGCCGTTCTCCCACTCCGCGCAGATGTAGGGGCCCGGCCGGACGATCGCCCACAGGCCCGCCTCGTGCGCCGCGTCCAGGAACCGGCCCACGGCCTCCACGTCGCGGTACGTGCCGGGGCGCGGCTCGTGCAGGTTCCACGGGACGTACGTCTCCACGCAGTTGAGGCCCATCGCCCGCAGCATCGCCAGGCGGTGGCCCCACTGCGCCTCGTGCACCCGGAAGTAGTGCAGCGCTCCGGAGAGCAGCCGCACCGGCCGCCCGTCCAGCTCGAAATCGTCCTCGCCGACCCTGAACCCGTCCATCGTGTCCTCTCGCTCACACACCGCTCGCCCACGATCACCTCTGGCGGGGGGCGGGGTCCATGGACAAAGATCGAGCCCGGTTGGACGCAAGGAGCGGGCCGGCGCCCCGACGAGGGCCCGCGCCCGGACGAAAGGGGCGGAAGCGGATGTACCACACATGGATGCGGTATTTCACCCCCAGCCCGTCCCACCACAAGCTCGGCCTCGCCTGCCTCGGGGTCGGCCTCCAGCACGGCCTCCTGCCCACCGTCGGACCCCGCACCCTCGACCACCACGTCGCCGTCGTCATCAGCTCCGGCGGCGGCTGGTTCCGCGGCCCCGACGGCCGCCGCACCACCGTGACCGCGCCCGCCCTCATCTGGCTCACCCCCGGCGTACGCCACCACTACGGGCCCGACCCCGACACCGGCTGGGACGAGTGCTTCGTCGACTTCACCGGACCCGCCACCGCCACGTACACCGAACTCGGCTACATCGAACCCGGCCGCCCCGTCGTACCGCTCTCCGACGCGGCCGGCGCCCGCGGCGTCGTCGCCCGCATCGCCCGCGCGGCCCGGCGCGGCAACCCCCTCCTGGAAGTGGAGACCGGCGCCGCCGTCCACGAACTCCTCGTCGCCCTGCGCCGCGCCCGCGCCGACATCGCCCCCGACGGCGACCCCGTCCTCCAGGCCCTCGCCCGCGACGCCTTCAAGACCCTGTCCGTCGCCGAGCACGCGGCCCGGCACGGCATGACCCCCGCCGAACTGCGCACCGCCGTGCGGCGCGGCGCCGGATGCAGCCCCAAGGACTACCTCCTCGGCATCCGCCTGGGCCGCGCCAAGGAACTCCTCGCCGCCACCGAACTGCCCGTCGCCGCCGTCGCGCGCCGCGTCGGCTACGACGACCCGGCGTACTTTTCACGCCTTTTCACCCGGCGCGTCGGCATGGCCCCCGTCCGCTTCCGCGAACAGCAGGGAAGGGCCGTCCCCGGCGGCTGGTCGCACCAGGTGCCCGACCCCGACCACCCACCGATTTTGCGCTCTTCCGCCGCGAGCGGGCCCCCACCGGCAACGTAGGCTCGTGGCCCATGACCACCAGCCACACCAGTGACGACAACGGCCTGAACGGTACGAACGCCCCCGCCGGCTCCTCCACGGCGACCGACGACGCCGTGCGCGCCGAGCTGTCCCGGCTGCGCGACAGCATCGACAACATCGACGCCGCCGTCGTCCACATGCTCGCCGAACGCTTCAAATGCACCCAGCAGGTCGGCCACCTCAAGGCCCAGCACCACCTGCCGCCCGCCGACCCCTCCCGCGAGTCCCGCCAGATCGCCCGCCTGCGCGAACTCGCCGAGAGCGCCAAGCTCGACCCCGCCTTCGCCGAGAAGCTGCTCAACTTCATCATCGCCGAGGTCATCCGCCACCACGAGACCATCGCCAAGTCCGCCTGACGCCCCCGCTCCGACAGGGGGAGTCCTACACCCGCCCCCGCACCATCGGGCAGCATGTCCCCATGCCCGTACTGACGCGCGACGAAGCGCAGACCCGTGCCCAGCTCATCGACGTCCACCGGTACACGGTCGAGCTCGATCTGTCCCGGGCGGCCGACCCCGCCCGCGACACCTTCGACTCCCGGACCGCCATCCGGTTCAGCGCCCGCACCCAGGGCGACACCTTCGTCGAGCTCAAGCCCGCCGAGCTGCGCTCCGTCACCCTCGACGGGCACCCCCTGAACGCGGCCGACCTCGCAGACAACCGCCTCGCGCTCCACGGCCTCACCGCCGGCGAGCACGAACTGCGCGTCGACGCCACCATGCGCTACTCCCGCACCGGCGAGGGCATGCACCGCTTCACCGACCCCACCGACGGCGAGACGTACACCTACACCCAGCTCTTCATGGAAGACGTGCAGCGCGTCTTCGCCGCCTTCGACCAGCCCGACCTGAAGGCCGTCTTCGAGCTCACCGTCACCGCCCCCGAGAACTGGACCGTCCTCGCCAACGGCGTGACCGAGCACCTCGGCGACGGGCAGTGGCGGGCCGCCGCCACCCCGCTCATCTCCACCTACCTCGTCGCCGTCGCCGCAGGCCCCTGGCACTCCGTGCGCACCGAACACCGCGGCCTGCCCTTCGGCATCCACTGCCGGCGCTCCCTCGCCCCCGCCATGGACGCCGACGCCGACGAAATCCTCGACATCACCCGCGCCTGCTACGACCGCTACCACGAGAAGTTCGACGAGCCCTACCCCTTCGACTCCTACGACCAGGCGTTCGTCCCCGAATTCAACGCGGGCGCCATGGAGAACCCCGGACTCGTCACCTTCCGCGACGAATTCCTCTACCGCTCCGCCGTCACCGACACCGAACGCCAGACCCGCGCCATGGTCATCGCCCACGAGATGGCCCACATGTGGTTCGGCGACCTCGTCACCCTCCGCTGGTGGGACGACATCTGGCTCAACGAGTCCTTCGCCGAGTACATGGGCTTCCAGACCACCGCCGAAGCCACCCGCTTCAAGGACCCCTGGACCGCCTTCGGTGTCGCCCGCAAACCCTGGGGATACGACGCCGACCAGCGCCCCTCCACCCACCCCGTCGCCCCCGACCCCGACGCCGTCCCCGACACCGCCTCCGCGATGCTCAACTTCGACGGCATCTCGTACGCCAAGGGAGCCGGCGCCCTGCGCCAGCTCGTCGCCTGGCTCGGCGAGAAGGACTTCCTCGCCGGCATCAACACCCACTTCGCACGCCACAAGTTCGGCAACGCCACCCTCGCCGACTTCATCGACTCCCTCGCCCACGCCACCGACCGCGACGTCCACGCCTGGGCCGACGCCTGGCTGCGCACCACCGGCGTCGACACCCTCACCCCCAAGGTCACCCACGCCGGACGCGAATGGACGCTCAGCCTGGACCACGACGGCGGCCGCCCCCACCGCGTCGCCGTCGGCGTCTACGACCGCGACCTCGCCGGCGGCCGCGGCCTCGTCCTGCGCGAACGCTTCGAGACGGACGTCCCCGCCACCGGACCCGACACCCCGCGCGACGGCGGCCGCCCCGCCCTGATCGTCCCCAACGACCAGGACCTCACCTACGCCAAGATCCGCCTCGACGACCACTCCCGGGAAACCGCCCTGCGCGACCTCTCCGGCATCCCCGACGCCCTCACCCGCGCCGTCCTGTGGAACAGCCTCCGCGACATGGTCCGCGACGGCGAACTCGACACGGCCACCTACCTCCGGGCCGCCCGCACCCACCTCCCCGAAGAGACCGACCTCGCCCTCGTCCAGGGCGTCCTCGACTTCGCCACCGTCCACATCACCGACCGCTACGCCACCCCCGGACAGCGGCCCGCCGCCCTCGCCCTCCTCGGCGAACTCTGCCGCGACCTGATCCGCCGCACCGAGGACGGCTCCAACCCCGGCCTGCGCCTCACCGCCGTCCGCGGCTTCATCGACGTCGCCACCCAGGAGGCACCCCTCCAGGCCTGGCTCGCCGAAGGCACCGTGCCCGGCGGACCCGAACTCGACCCCGAGCTGCGCTGGCGCGTCCTCGCCAGGCTCGCCGTCCTCGACGCGACCGACGAGGACACCATCGCCGCCGAACTGCGGCGGGACCCGAGCGCCACCGGCCAGGAAGGCGCCGCCCGCTGCCGCGCCGCACTGCCCGACGCCGCCGCCAAACGCGCCGCCTGGGACGCCATGTTCGGCTCCGACGACCTGTCCAACTACCTCTTCACCGCCACCGCCCAGGGCTTCTGGCAACCCGAACAGGCCGACCTCGTACGGGAGTACATCCCCCGCTACTACGAAGACGCCGTCGCCCTCGCCGCCCGCCGCGGAACCGCCATGGCCGAAGCCGCGGGACGCCACGCCTTCCCCGCACCCTTCGTGGACGCAGAGACACTCCGCCTCGGCGAACAGTGCCTCCGCGACGCCGAACCCACCCCCGCCCTGCGCCGCAAGCTCACCGACCAGCTCGACGACCTGGCACGCGCCCTGCGCGTCCGGCAAGGAGCACACCAGGACTGACGCGGCCCCTGGAACACGCCGTGACCGGCCCGACGTTGATCAAACGCCGGGCCGGACCCACCGGACCGGCCCCCCAGGACTGGAGCAGTCCGGAGCAGTCCGGAGCAGACCGGACCACAAGGAGCCACCCGTGATCGTCGTCACCGGAGCCACCGGCAACGTGGGCAGCGCCCTCGTCGCCCAACTCACCGCCCACAACACCCCCGTACGCGCCCTGACTCGCTCCCCGCAGCGCGCCGACCTCCCCGCCGAAGCCGACATCGCCCGCCTCGACCTCTCCGGCGACCGGCCCGAACCCGCCGACCTCGCCCCGCTGTTCGACGGCGCCACCGGCCTCTTCCTGCACGCCCAGGCCGCCGGCGCGCACACCCCCGCACTCCTCGAAGCCGCCCGCGCGCAGGGCGTCCGGCACGTCGTCTTCCTCTCCTCCGGCATCATCCAGGACGGCGCCGACCCCACCCACCCCCTCTACGTCCACCACGCCCGACTGGAACAGCACGTACGCGACAGCGGCCTCGGCAGGACCTTCCTGCGCCCCAACGCCTTCGCCACCAACGCCTTCCAGTGGGCACCCCAGATCCGCTCCGGCGACACCGTCCGCGGCCCCTTCCCCGGCGCCATGACCGCCCCCATCCACGAGGCCGACATCGCCGCCGTCGCGGCCCGCGCTTTCCTCGACGACGGACACGAAGGCGCCGTCCACCGCCTCACCGGACCCCGGGCGATCTCCACGGAGGAGCAGATCCACGCCATCGGCGCCGCGATCGGCCGCACCCTCCGCTTCGTCGACGTACCCCCGGAGCAGGTCGAGCCCGACCTCTTCCCGCACGTACCACCGCAGATGCTGCCCGCCGTCCTCCGCTCCTTCGGCGAGACCGTCGGCGTCCGGCCGGAGATCACCACCACCGTCGAAACCGTCACCGGCAGGCCCGCCCGCACCTTCGAGGAGTGGGCACTGGACCACAAGGACGACTTCAGCACCGCGCACTGAGGGCTGCCTTAGCACTCAAGGCATCCCCACACGTTTTCTCCGCACGGCAGTACCACTTTCGGGTTCGGATCGCCGAGGTATTCGGGCGCACCGTCCGCGCGCCGTACAGGCTGGTGCCCCTGTACGCGCGCACCCGAAGGACTCCCTCTCCGATGAGAACCCCGAGCACCCCGCGCACCCCGCCGCCCCTCGCCGGCGGCGCCCAAGGCCCCGACGCCCTGCGGCCGTTGCTCGCCGCCGCGCTCGACGCCCTCCGCGAAGGAGCCACCGCCCGCGGCGGCCCCCTCCCCGCGGGCGGCCCCCAAGCCGTCACCGACCGCGTCCGCGCCGCCGTCGAACCCGTCCTCCCCGAGCACGGCACCGACCCCGAGACCGCCCTGCGCACCCTCGTCCACACCCTCACCGAAGGCGCCGCCGACCCCGCGGAACCCCTCTGCGCCGCCCACCTGCACTGCCCGCCCCTCGCCGTCGCCGCGGCCGCCGACCTGGCCGCGTCCGCCCTCAACCCCTCCATGGACTCCTGGGACCAGGCACCCGCCGCGACCGCACTCGAAACCCTCGTCACCCGCGCACTCGCCGCCGAGATCCACGACGGCGGCGACGCCCTCATCACCACCGGCGGCACCGAAGCCAACCAGCTCGCCCTCCTCCTCGCCCGCGAAGCCCCCGCCGGCCACGGCACGCTGCGCCTCCTCACCGGTGAGAACGCCCACCACTCCCTCACCCGCGCCGCCTGGCTCCTCGGCCTGCCCGAACCCGTCACCGTGCCCGCCCCCGCAGGCACTCTCGACCCCGCAGCCCTCGACGAAGCCCTCACCGAACTCGGCGGCCCACCCGGCACCCGCCTCGTCGCCGCCACCGCGGGCACCACCGACGCCGGCCTCATCGACCCCCTCGACGACATCGCCGACATCTGCCACGCCCACGGCGCCCGCCTCCACGTCGACGCCGCGTACGGCGGCGGCCTCCTCTTCAGCGACACCCGCAAAGCACAGCTGCGCGGCATCGACCGCGCCGACACCGTCACCCTCGACCTGCACAAACTCGGCTGGCAGCCCGCCGCTGCGGGACTCCTCGCCGCCCGCGACCCCGCGGACCTCCACGCCCTGAACCACCGCGCCGACTACCTCAACGCCGACGACGACACCGACGCGGGCCTCCCCGACCTCCTCGGCCGCTCCCTGCGCACCACCCGACGCCCCGACGTACTCAAGATCGCCGTCACCCTCAGAACCCTCGGCCGCACCGGACTCGGCGCCCTCGTCGACCAAGTCTGCGACCTGGCGCGCGAGTTCGCCGAGCAGATCCGGGCCCACCCCGCCTTCGAGCTCTACGACACCCCCACCATCAGCACCGTCCTGTTCCGCCCCACCGGCGCCACCGACGACCACATCGCCCACGTACGAAGGCGACTCCTCACCGAAGGCACCGCCGTCCTCGGCCGCGCCGACCTCGAAGGACGCCGCTGGCTCAAAGCCACCCTCCTCAACCCCCACACCCGCCCCGAAGACCTCACCGCCCTCCTCAAGCTCGTGGAAGGAACCATCCCCCGATGACCGGCACCCCCGACCACCCCGGCCCCCGGCCGCTCACCACCCCCGAAGACCCCCGCGACCTCGTCGGCATCGGCATCGGCCCCTTCAACCTCTCCCTCGCCGCCCTCGCCCACCCCCTCGACGGACTCGACACCGCCTTCTACGAACAACAACCCGCCTTCCACTGGCACCCCGGACTCCTCATCGACGGCGCCACCCTCCAAGTCCCCTTCCTCGCCGACCTCGTCACCCTCGCCGACCCCGCCAACCCCTGGTCCTTCCTCAACTACCTCAAGACCCGCGAACGGCTCTTCCCCTTCTACTTCGCCGAGCGCTTCCACATCCAACGCGCCGAATACGACGCCTACTGCCGCTGGGTCAGCGAAAACCTCCCCGCCCTCCACTTCCGCCACCAGATCGACGCCGTCCGCTGGAACCCCGAACGCGACGTCTTCGAAGTCGACTACACCCAGCTCGACACCGACGGCGAAGCCGAAGCCCTCGGCCGCACCTACACCAAGAACATCGCCCTGGGCATCGGCACCGCCCCCCACATCCCCGAACCCCTCAAACCCCTCGCCGAAGCCCCCACCGTCCCCGTCATCCACTCCGCCGACTACCTCGACCACCGCGAAACCCTGCTCACCGCCGACCACATCACCGTCATCGGCTCGGGCCAGTCCGGCGCCGAGATCTTCCTCGACCTGCTCCGCGCCCGCCCCGCCGGACACGAGAAGATCCACTGGCTCGCCCGCACCGAGGCCTTCGCCCCCATGGAGTACTCCAAGCTCGGCCTCGAACACTTCACCCCCGACTACACCCGCTACTTCCACGCCCTCCCCGAAGCCGTACGCGACGGACTCGTCCCCCACCAATGGCAACTCCACAAAGGCATCGACGCCGACACCATCACCGCCATCCACGACGAGCTCTACCGCCGCACCCTCCACGGCGGCTGGCCCGACGCCGTCCTCACCCCCGGCGTCTCCGTCCGCACCGCGGGCCGCGTCGCCAACACCCGCGTCGAACTCCACCTCGAACACCTGCAACAAGGCACCCGCTCCCGCCTCACCACCGACGCCGTCGTCCTCGCCACCGGCTACCGCGAACGCCCCCTCGACCAGCTCATCGGCGCCCTCGACCCCTACATCCGCAAGGACTCCTCGGCCCGCCCCCGCATCGACGAGCAGTACCGCCTCGTCCTCGACCCCTCCATCACCGGCACCGGCAGCAACATCTACGTACAGAACGCCGAACGCCACACCCACGGCGTCGGCGCCCCCGACCTCGGCCTCGCCGCCTGGCGCAGCGCCACCATCCTCAACACCCTCACCGGCAAGAACCCCTACCCGCTGCCCCGGCGCACCGCGTTCACCAGCTTCGGACTCCAGGGCCCCGAACAGCACACCGGTGCCGGCGGTGCCGCAGGACGCATCGGCGAACAGCGCGGAAACCTCGTACGCCTCAAGAACTGAGCACGCCTCAAGAGCCGGGCGCGCCTCAAGAGCCGGGCACGCCTCAAGAGCCCACCGGACCGCCGAGCTCCCCGACCGCGGCAACCACCCGCCGCGACTTCGGACACGACCACACGGCGACACCCCTCACCACCCCGGCCTCCAGCGGATGCGAGTCGGGGTGCGCGGGACACTCCGGCCACACCGCCGGCTTCAGCTCCGCACACAGCGCCTCGACCGCCCAGTCCTGCGCCTGGTCCGCGAAGTCCGCCGTCCGCTCCGCCCCACCCGCACCGAACCGCTCGACAAGACCCGCACCCGAACCGTCCGGCGCGTACAGCACGACGTACTCACCGATCGCGTCATCCCGCTCCTCCCGGACCACCGGGCGCACCGCACACGTGGCGTCGAGATCACGGAGCACCGGGGCAAGGGCAGCGACAAGTTCCTCGTTCATGACCGGAATTGTCCGCCCCCAAGCGCCCCGACACCTCCGAATATTCCTCCGTGAAAAGTGCCGGAAGCCGAAATACCCGCCCCCGCCGGCCGGTTCGGACGATCATGACCACAGACTCCACGGCCTCCTGGACCGCAGCCTTCCGCTCCGCCGTCATCAGCCCCCACGAAGCCATCGACCTCTTCGAACTCCGCGGCTTCGCCGGACACACCCTCCGCCAGATCATCCGCCTCGACGGCGGCGGCAGCGCGCTGCGCATCCGCCTCACCAACCGCTACGGCAAGGAACCCCTCCGCATCGGCGGCGCCCACCTCGCCAGACGCACCGAAGGAAGCGGCATCGAAGCCGGCACCGGCACACCGATCCTGCTCGGCGGCGCCGCGGAGTTCACCGTCCCCGTCGGCGAAGAAGTCATCAGCGACCCCGTCGAGCGAACCGTCACCGCCGGCGAAGAGCTCGCCCTGACCCTCTGGCTCCCCGACGACACCGGCCTCTCCACCTACTCCGCCGTCCCCCTGCGCACCGGCTACGCCGTCCCCGGCAACGCCCTCACCGCGGACACCCTCGACGGCACCGAAGGCCTCGAAGAGCTCACCACCCGCCACTTCATCAGCGGCGCCGACGTCCTCGCCCCCGCCGGCACCCGCATCGCCGTCGCCTTCGGAGACTCCTGGTTCGAAGGCACCGGCACCACCACCGACACCGACCACCGCTTCCCCGACCTGCTCAACGACCGCCTCCGCGCCGCAGGACACACCGGCTGGGTCGTCAACCAGGGCCTCTCCGCCAACCGCCTCCTCACCGACGAGATCGGCGAACGCGCCCTCGCCCGCCTGGACCGCGACGCCCTCGACACCCCCGGCGCCACCCACATACTGATCCACTTCGGCCTCAACGACCTCGGCATACCCGGCCAGGAGGCCCACCCCGACCCCGCCCCCGTGCCCACCGCCACCGACCTCATCGCGGGCCTCACGGCACTCGCCGACCGCATCCACGCCGCGGGCCTCACCGCCACCGCCACCACCATCGGCCCCTACAAGGACACGATCTTCGAGGGCTACTCCACCCCCGAAGGCATCGCCGTCGCCCGCGAGGTCAACGACTGGATCCGCGGCGCCGACAGCCCCTTCGACACCTACGCCGACTTCGCCGCCGCCGTCGCGGACCCCGCCGACCCCGACCGGATCCACGACGACTACGACAGCGGCGACGGCCTCCACGTCAACGACGCCGGAGCCCAGGCCCTCGCCGACACCGTCGACCTCACGAGCCTGGGCATCCCACTCGACTAGAACACCGGCGTGCCGTCCCGGGTCAGCTTCCAGTCCACCGAAGCGAACTGGCCCGGGTCCACCGTCCCCTTCGCCTTCACCCAGCCGATGATCGTATTCCGGATCTCCTCCGAATTCGCCCACAGCTGCTTGGCACCCGCGATGTGCGGGAAATTCCCGCCGCCGCTCGCCCGGTAATTGTTCACCGCGAGCACGAACTCCGCCTTCGGATCGAGCTCCTTGCCCTCGAAGGCGAGCTTCACGATCCGCGACCCGGCCGGCTTCGCGATATCGATCTCATACGTCAGGCCGAGCACCGCGTCATAGTTGTAGTCCGGCGTGTTCCCGGCGTTCGTCAGCTTCGCCGGGTCGACCGGACCGCCCGCGGGCGTCTGCACGTAATAGCGCGCCGAGAACTCCAGATACTCCTTGAGCTGCGCACCCGTGAGCAGCCGCGCCTCCAGCGTGTTCTCGAACGGGTAGAGGCCCGCCGCATCCCGGATCGTCACCTCACCCGCCGGAATCTTCGCCGTCCGCGAGAAACACGACGCCTGCGAAAGCACCGGCAGCGCCGCGTACGCGCCACCCTTCAACGCCTCCGCAACCGTCTCCTTCTGCACCTGGTTGATCAGATCGATGATCGCGACATCCTTGTACGGGCCCTCGGCCGTGCTCATCGCCGCCGTCGACGTACCGATCACCTGGTTGACGTACGCGACGACCTTCTTGTGCTCGTCCGCGAGGAGCCGCGTGACCTTCTTGTCCTCGGCCACCGTGTTCGAGTTCAGGACCTTCGCCCCGACCTTCTCGACCGTCCACCGGCCCTTGACCCACACCAGATCGAAGTCGAACAGCGTCAGCCGCTGCCCCCACTTCAACGGCTCCGACAGGACGACCTTCTTGCCGGTCTTCTTGTTCTCCACGAAGTACTCGGGAATCTCCGTGTGCGCGTGCCCCACCAGAATCGCGTCGATCCCCGGCACCTGCTCCGCCACCAGACCCGCCGCGTTCTCCACGTACGGCAGCTGATCACCGTACGAGGAAGTACCACTGGAACCCGAGTGCGCCGACACGATCACGACGTCCGCACCCATCGACCGCAGCTTCGGCACCCACTTCGCCGCCTGTTCCTCAAGGCCCGGGAACGTCATCTTCCCCTGCACGTTCGCCTTGTCCCAGATCGCTATCCCCGGATTGGTGAGACCGAGAACCGCCACCTTCACATCACGGCCGTGCGGCGTGCGCAGCCGCTTCATGAAATACGGCGGGAAAGCGGGCTTCTGCGTCTTCGCATCCAGCGCGTTCGCACCGAGCAGCGGAAAGTCGCACTGCTCCTCGAACTTCCGCAGCACCGGTATCCCGTAATTGAACTCATGATTGCCCAGCGCCGCCGCGTCGTACCCGATCGCGTTCATCGCCTGCGCCATCGGGTGCACGGGACCGTGCTTCGCCGTGATCGGATCCACCTTGGCGTAGTAGTACGACAGCTGCGTGCCCTGGATCGTGTCACCCGCGTCGATGAGAAGGGTGTTCCCGCGGCCCTTCTCCTTGCGTATCCGGTTCACCAGCGTGGAGATCTTCGCCAGACCCACGTCGTTGTGGTCCTTGTCGTCGAACTCCTTGTCCGTGAAGTAGTCCCAGTTGAAGACGTTCCCGTGCAGGTCGGTCGTGCCGAGCACCGTGAACGAGTACCGCTTCTCGCGCCGCCCGCCCTTCACCGGCTCGCTCGCCCGCGCCGCAGGGGCCACGGCCGCGCCCGTCAGCGCCGCCCCCACACCCGTGACAGCAGACGTACCCAGGAACTTCCGGCGGTTCAGCGGCATCTTCGTACTCCTCGATCGACCATGGTGAACGCGCGTAGATTCTGACCCCGCCCACCGCACCCGCAACAGACCCCGCAGGTTTCGATCCGATGACTGTCCGGTACGTCCACACGATGCGAGAGTGACGACATGGACGCGACCCCCGACGCACCCCGCCTCGCCGTCCGCGGCGAAGCACACCTCGAAGTCGACCCCGAAATCGCCCGCATCGGCATCACCGTCACCGCCCGCGGCACCGACCGCCGCGACACCCTCACCCACCTCACCCGCCGCAACACCACCGCCCTCGACCTCATCAAGACCTACGGCGAAGCCGTCACCACCCTCGAAACCGGCACCTTCACCATCAACCCCGAACTCACCAGACACGGCCGCGGTGAACGCGTCCGCGCCTACCACGGCCGCGTCCACACCACCGCCGAACTCACCGACTTCACCGCCCTCGGCGAACTCACCACCCGCCTCGCCGACCTCGACCTCACCCGCGTCGAAGGCCCCTGGTGGGCACTGCGCCCCGACTCACCCACCCACCGCCGCGCCAGGCAGCAAGCGGTCCGCGAAGCCGTCCAACGCGCCCGCGAATACGCCGAAGCACTCGGCACCGACCTCGCCGCCCTCGTCGAACTCGCCGACATCGGAGCCGAACAACCCCTGCCCACCTACGGCTACGGCGGCCCCGCCGGCGGCATGCGCGCAGCCGCCGCCTACGGAGGCGCACCCGACCTCGAGACGGAAGCGGCCCCCCTCGACCTCGAACCGCAACGCCAGCACGTCCACGCACAGGTCAACGCCCGCTTCACCCTCGTCCCGCCGCACCTGGCGTGAACGGCCTCAGGCCAGCATGCCCCCGTCGACCCGGAGCACCGCGCCGGTGACATACGAGGCGCGGTCGCTCAGCAGCCACGCGGCGGCCTCGGCGATCTCCCGCGGCTCGGCGGCACGCCCCAGCGGCGTCCGCGCGTTGAGCGCGTCGACAGTGCCAGGAGACCGCTCGTCCCACTCGAACAGCAACTCGGTGAGCGTGGTGCCGGGCGCGACGGCGTTCACCCGGATCCCCTCAGAGCCGTACGTGGCCGCCGCCGACTCCGTCAGACTGTTCAACGCCCGCTTCAACGCTCCGTACGCGGGCAGCTGGGGATTGGCCATCAGAGCACCGACACTGGACGTGTTGACTATGGCCCCGCGCCCCGCCGTCGCACGCATGGCCGCGATCTCCGCGGACATGGCCACCCACGCCCCCTTCAGGTTGACGGTGTAGACCTGGTCGAAATCGGCCTCGGACAACTCGTCCAGCGGACCGGGCGGCTGACCCGTCGCACCGTTGTTGAAGGCGACGTCGAGCCGGCCGTACAACTCCACGGCGCGGTCGACCGCGCCACGCACGCTCGCCGGGTCGGCCAGGTCGCACACCGCGTGGTCCGCGACGCCGCCCGCCGCCCGGATCTCCCCGGCCACCGCCTCGAGCTGATTCTCCGAGCGCGCCGCGAGCAGCACCCGGGCACCCTCCGCGGCGAACAGCCGCGCCGCTGCGGCACCGATACCGCGACCGGCCCCGGTGATGAAGGCGACCTTCCCGGCGAGCAGCCCCGAGGCCGGTGTGGGTGTGTTGTCGTTCCTGGCGTTGTCCGTCGTGTTGCCCGTCGTGTGGTTCATGCCGACGAGCCTGCGCCCGGCCGCCCCGCCCATCCAGGCACCAGCAGTGCCTGGCTGGGCACCGCGACACCCGTACACACTGGACACGTGGACCGACGAGTACGAGAAGAGCTTGGCGACTTCCTGCGCAGCAGACGCGCCCGGATTACCCCCGCCGACGTGGGACTGCCCGCCGGGACGCGCCGCCGCACCCCCGGCCTGCGCCGCGAGGAGGTGGCACAGCTCGCCTTCATCTCACCCGAGTACTACGCGCGCCTGGAACAGGCCCGCGCCCCGCACCCCTCCCGCGAGGTGCTGACCCAACTCGTCCGCGCCCTGCGCCTGACGGACGTCGAGCGCGACCACCTCCACCAGCTGGCCGGACTTCCCCCCGCCCCGCCGCCCGGACCCTCACGGGAGGTGCGGCAGAGCATCGTCGACCTGCTGCACCGCCTGCCGGAGGCCGCGGCGGTCGTCCTGTCGGCCACATACGAGGTCATCGCCTGGAACCCCCTGGCCGCCGCCCTCATGGAGGACTTCTCCGCCCTGCCCCCGCGCGACCGGAACCTCATCCGGCGCACCTTCCTCACCCCGTACCGGCACGGCCGGCGGCTGTACGGCGTCTCGGACGCCGAGGAATTCGCCCGGACCTCCGCACAGCACCTGCGCGCGGCCGCGGCCCGCTACCCCCACGACCCGGCAGTGAACGCCCTGGTCGAGGAACTCCTCGCCGGAAGCGAGGAGTTCGCCCGGCTGTGGGCCGCCCACGACGTGACCGACCGGCCCGTCCTGTGCAAGACCTTCGAACACCCCCTCGTCGGCACCGTCGCCGTCAGGTGCGACGTCCTGGACATCGCCGACCGCGACCAGCGCGTCGTCATCTACACCGCCGCCCCCGGATCGCCGTCGGAGGAGGCGCTGCGCCTGCTGTCGGTCGTCGGCACGCAGCGCATGGACGTGCCCGGCTGAGACCGTGGATGTGAGTTGGGTCACTCCGGAGGTGGTCATTGGCGTAGACCTCGCCACAGGGGCCTCCGTGAACCCAATGGTCACCCTCTGTTACCCGCAAGTACCCAGTGACGTTGTGCAGCGTTCAATGATCACTGCGTGATTTTCGATTCCCGACGCATGCGTGTTCGTCCACATCGCCCGGTTGAGTAACCCACACCAGTGGGCGACGGGACGGAAGTTGACGGTCGCCCTTCGCATCAAGCCCTCAACGAAGAGGACTCATGACCGAAGATGTCCACGCGGAGGACGGCAGCAGCCCGGTAGCCGAAGCCGTGCTGCCCCTGCCGCTGGAATTCGAGGCGCTCTACCTGGCCAACCAGGAGGCGTTTCACTCCTACGCGTTGCTGCGACTCGGCAACAACGGCGCTGCCGAAGACGCGGTGCACCGCGCGTTCCTCGAGATACTCCGCCACTGGGACGCGCTGCGGGAAGAGAACAACCTCCAACAGCAGACCTGGGCCATCCTCCGACGCGTCGTCATAGCGCAGACCCTGGAAGCCTTCCGCAAAGACCTGACACTGCTGCGCGGCGAGACAGGCCTCTTCCAAGCACTCGCCAACCTCCCGCCACGCCAGTTCGACGCCATCGTCCTGCGCCACGTCCTGGAGTACGACACCAGAAGAATCAGCTGGTACATGGGCGTCACGCCCAGCACCGTCGACTACCACTGCCGCAAAGCGAAGGAGCGGCTGGAGCCCGCCGTGGCCTCATGCATCAAGACCGAGGGGGACCGGGAATGACCAACATGGAGACACTACTGGCGCAAGCAGGCACACAACTGCGCGCCCAACGGAGGCCCTTCGACGTGGGCGCCGGACTGCGCCGCCTCGCCGAGGACGCCGGATACGTACAACCCTCCCAAGAGGTACCACCGGTCTCACGCGCCCGCCAGCAACTCTCCGTAGTGGTCCACTGGGCCCTCAACCAGACCGGCGCCGCCGTCCACGTCGAACGACTCGCCCAGGAAATAGGCGAGGACGGACTCGACGGGAACTGCGCACCGCTCAAGGACCTCGACGTCGACGGCGCCCACATCTTCGCCTGCATGCTCCACCTCGCCGACCACCCCGAAAGCGCACAGTTCTGGTGGCAGCTCGCCGCCGGCGCCGGAAAGGGCGCCGCCGCCTACTGCCTCTACCTGCACCACCTCGGACGCGGAGAGAACCCCGAAGCCACCCACTGGCTCCACCAGCTCCAGCACAGCCTCGACGGTCCCGACGACGCCTTCGTCAAAGGAATGGGCGAATTCGCCGTCTACATACGCCGCAACTGGCCCCCGCAAGGCGCCCGCGAACCCGAACCCGGCATCACCGCGGAGGTCGAACGCCTGGCCGCCCGCGACGACACCGACGCCGTCCTCGTCTGCCGCCCCGAACGCGAAATCGCCGACCGCCTCCAGCACTTCGCCCAACAGCACTGACCCCCCAGAGGGACGCCTCATGCCACAGCACAAGCCGCACCGCGCCCGCACGATCACCCCCCGAAGGGGCAGCACAACGGCCCGCTTCCTGCGCGACCGCCGCCACGACGCAGCCACCCACCTCCTGCGCGGAACCTGCTACGGCCTCGGCACCGGACTCGTCAGCCTCGCCGTCTGGTGGATCCAACAGCACCCGTGACGCCCACACCCGCCCCCCGACCCGAAAGGCGCGACACACAATGAACGGCAACAACAAGGGCGGGACGCACGACCACGGCAGAGGCGGATTCGCCCGCTGGCTACTGCGGCACTACCGGCTCGCCGGCCACGCCCCGGAAAGCACCGACGCCCACATCCGCATCGTCGTCATCGCCGCCATCGCACTCGACACGGGCCTGACACCCGAACTCACCACCGAACTCGCACACACCCTCGCCGTGACACCCCAGGACATCACCACCGCCTACCTCGCCGAGTCACGCCGACGCACCCTCGACAAACTCCTCGACCACCCCGACCTCGCCGAACTCGACCGCCACATGGACGAGATCGCCCCCTGGTAACCCCGGAGCCGCTCACCGAAACCGCTCATCGGAGCGGCTCCCCGCGCAATTCAACACTTGTCAATAACCCTTCATGCAAAGGTTGTTGAGTAGTCACCCCCTACCAATTCCATACCGGCAAGTAAGCCCTAGGCTCGAACCATGCGCCGAGCAAAAATCGTCTGCACCCTGGGACCCGCCACCGACTCGTACGACCAGATCAAGGCACTGGTCGAAGCCGGAATGGACATCGCCCGCTTCAACCTCAGCCACGGCACCCACGCCGAACACGAGGAGCGCTACCAGCGCGTGCGAAAGGCCTCCGAGGAGACCGGCCGCAGCGTCGGCATCCTCGCCGACCTTCAAGGCCCGAAGATCCGCCTCGGCCGCTTCCGCGAAGGACCCGTACTACTCGAACGCGGCGACGAGTTCACCATCACCGTCGAAAACGGCATCGAAGGCGACCGCCACGTCTGCGGCACCACCTACGACGGCCTCGCCGCCGACGTCACCACCGGCGAACGCATCCTCGTCGACGACGGCAAAGTGACCCTCGAAGTCACAGCGGTCGACGGCCCCCGCGTCACCACCACCGTCATCGAAGGCGGCATGGTCTCCGACCACAAGGGCCTCAACCTCCCCGGCGTCGCCGTCTCCGTCCCCGCCCTCTCCGACAAGGACGAGGAAGACCTCCGCTGGGCCCTGCGTTCAGGAGCCGACGTCATCGCCCTCTCCTTCGTCCGCAGCGGACGCGACATCGAAGACGTCCACCGCATCATGGACGAAGAGAACCGCCGCCTCCCCGTCATCGCCAAGGTCGAAAAACCCCAAGCCGTCGACAACATCGAAGACATCGTCGCCGCCTTCGACGGCATCATGGTCGCCCGCGGCGACCTCGGCGTCGAAATGCCCCTCGAACAAGTCCCCATCGTCCAGAAGCGCGCCATCAAACTCGCCAAGCGCAACGCCAAGCCCGTCATCGTGGCCACCCAGATGCTCGACTCGATGATCGACAACTCCCGCCCCACCAGGGCCGAGGCGAGCGACGTCGCCAACGCGGTCATCGACGGCACGGACGCCGTGATGCTCTCCGGCGAGACGAGCGTCGGCAAGTACCCCATCGAGACGGTCAAAACAATGGGCCGCATCGTCGAAGCGGCCGAAGAAGACATCCTCGCCAAGGGCCTCCCCCCGCTCACCGAACGCAGCAAACCCCGCACCCAGGGCGGCGCCGTCGCCCGCGCGGCCGCCGAAATGGGCGACTTCCTCGGCGCGAAATTCCTCGTCGCCTTCACCCAGTCCGGCGACACCGTCCGCCGCCTCTCCCGCTACCGCTCACCCATCCCCCTCCTCGCCTTCACCCCCGACAAGGCCACCCGCTCCCAGCTCAACCTCACCTGGGGCGTCGAAACCTTCCTCGGCCCGCACGTCGACTCCACCGACGCGATGGTCAACCAGGTCGACGAACTGCTCCTCAAGATCGGCCGCTGCGAAAAGGGTGACGTGGTCGTCATCACGGCCGGCTCCCCGCCCGGAGTCTCCGGCTCGACGAACCTGGTCCGCGTCCACCACATCGGCGAGGACGACAGCCCGGAGTAGTCGGGCTTGGGCCGTCAGTATTTCGGGCCGATGTGGGTGTCCATGAGGGCGACGGAGGCTTTGCGGGCGACGGAGATGTTGTACGGGTTGCCGTGGCGGGTGCAGTGCGTCCAGGCGATGCCGAGCTGGTCGAGGGTGCCGGTGAAGAGCTCCCTGATGTCGTCCGACTTATTGGTGAAGAAGTACCGGGGGTACTCGTAGCGCTTGCGCTCGCCGCGGACGAGGCGGGTGGTCCAGTTGGTGATGCGGCAGCCGTCCGAGTGGACGAGCCCTTTCACGAACTCCCACGGGTGGGCGTCGACGATCTCCTGCTGCCAGGGTTCGAGGGCGATCTTCCGGTCGTGTTTCTTGCCGGGGCCGTGCTGGGGGAAGAGGCAGGGCAGGTGCTTGAAGTAGACCTTGATGTTGTGCGCGCCCTTCGTGCGCACGCGGCACGTGGCGTTGTGCGGAAAGACCACCCTGAGCGTGGCTTCCACGTGATCCTGGAGGCCCGGCCAGGCGTCATCCATAGTGAGCATGAGGCTGGGAACTTTGTGCTTGGCGTAGTGACTGATGTGGCCGTCCCCAAGGTAGAGGCCTAGTAGATAGGAGTACGCGGCCAGATCGAGAGGGCGGCTGTCGCACCGGGGGCAGAGCAGCGATGGGCGTACTGCAACGGGCTCTCCGCGCTTGGCGCGGTCTTCGTGTTTCCAGTAGCTGATGGTTCCCAGGGGAATGTTCAGCCGACGGGCGACTTCTGCGTTCTTCGTCCCGCCGCGTAGGAGGGCAATGGCCTTCTGTCGCACTTGCGTGCCGTGGAAGTTCATGCGAACACTTTGCGCAACCATCCGTGGCTGCGCGTAGCAAAAAGCGGAGATCCACGAGAACGTGGACCTCCGCTTCAATGGAAGTGCCGGGTGCGGGATTCGAACCCGCACGTCCTTTCGGACAGATGTGTTTGAGACATCAGCGTCTGCCATTCCGCCAACCCGGCTGGTGGAGCTGATCGCTGCCCGGAAGTGTACCGGGTCACCGCCCGGCACCGCAGCTAGGTACCCTGCAAGGGCAGCGCACCTGCCATGAACGAGGAGCCCCCGTGACCGCCCCCGAGTCGCCCCAGCCCACCGACGCGTCGGACGACGACGACCAGTCGCACGTGCCTCCGCTGACGACCCGCGTCGTCATCGCCGAGGACGAGGCCCTGATCCGGCTCGACCTCAAAGAGATGCTGGAGGAAGAGGGCTACAGCGTCGTAGGCGAGGCCGGTGACGGCGAGAAGGCCGTCGAGCTGGCCCGTGAGCACCGGCCGGACCTGGTGATCCTGGACGTGAAGATGCCCGTCCTGGACGGCATCTCCGCGGCGGAGAAGATCGCCGAGGAGTCCATCGCCCCCGTACTGATGCTGACCGCGTTCTCGCAGCGCGAGCTCGTGGAGCGGGCCCGCGACGCCGGCGCGATGGCGTACCTCGTGAAGCCGTTCAGCAAGAGTGACGTCGTCCCGGCCATCGAGATGGCCGTCTCGCGGTTCACGGAGCTGAAGGCGCTGGAGAAGGAGGTCGCGGACCTCTCGCAGCGCCTTGAGACGCGGAAGCTGGTGGACCGGGCGAAGTCGATCCTGCAGACGGAGTACGGCCTGACGGAGCCGGCCGCGTTCCGGTGGATCCAGAAGACGTCGATGGACCGTCGGCTGTCGATGCAGCAGGTCGCGGAGGCGGTCATCGAGGACGCCGAGGAGAAGAAGGCATCGAAGGGCTGACCATCCCCTGAGCACATACGACGAGGCCCGCACCCTGCGCTCAGGGTGCGGGCCTCGTCGTATGCCAAGGGGGAGTGGGGCTCAGTCCTCGCCCAGATACGCCTTCCGCACGGACTCGTCGTGCAGCAGGTCCCCTCCCGTGCCGGAGAGGACGATCTTGCCGACCTCCATGACGTGACCGTGGTCGGCCAGCGAAAGCGCCGCCTGGGCGTTCTGTTCGACGAGGAGGATCGTCGTGCCGTTGGCCTTGAGCTCGGCGATGGTGGCCATGATCTTCTGCATCATGATCGGCGAGAGGCCCATGGAGGGTTCGTCGAGCATGAGGAGTTTGGGCTGGGACATCATGGCGCGGCCCATCGCGAGCATTTGCTGTTCGCCGCCGGACAGGGTGCCCGCTGCCTGCTTCTTCCGTTCGCCGAGGATGGGGAAGAGTTCGTAGGCGCGCTGGATGTCCTTTTCGATGCCTGCTTTGTCGGAGCGGAGGTAGGCGCCGAGGCGGAGGTTGTTCTCGATGGTCATGCGGGGGAAGATGTGGCGGCCTTCGGGGGAGTGGGCGAGGCCTTGGGCCACGATCTGGTCGGCGCGGTATTTGCGGATGGGCTTTCCGTTGAACTTGATGGAGCCGCCCACCGGCTTGAGGAGGCCGGACAGGGTCCGGAGCGTCGTCGTCTTGCCCGCGCCGTTCGTGCCGATGAGGGTGACGACTTCGCCCGCCTCGACCTTGAAGCTGATGCCTTTGACGGCTTCGATCTTGCCGTAGGCGACGCGGAGGTCCTCGACCTCAAGGAGTGCGGTCATTTGTTGTTCTCCTCGAAGGGCTCGCCGAGGTAGGCGGCGATGACGCGGTCGTCCTGCTGGACCGTCTCACTTGATCCTTCGACGAGTTTTTCGCCCTGGACGAGGACGGCGACGCGGTCGCAGAGGTTGAAGATGAAGCGCATGTCGTGCTCGATGACGAGGACGGCGATGCCCATGTCGCGGATGGCGAGGACGAGTTCTTCGGTGGCGCGGGTTTCTTGCGGGTTCATGCCGGCGGTGGGTTCGTCGAGCAGGAGGAGTCCGGGCTCGCTTGCCAGTGCGCGGGCGATTTCGAGCTTGCGCTGTTCTCCGTAGGGGAGGTTGCGCGAGAGGTGTTCGGCTTTTTCGGCGAGGCCGACGAATTCGAGGAGTTCCATGGCGCGGGCCTTGGACGCGGCTTCCGCGCGGTGGAAGCCGGGGCCGCGCAACAGCGCCGACCAGAGGCCTTCCTTCGTTCGCGTGTGGCGGCCGACGAGGACGTTCTCGAGGACCGTCATGTTGGCGAAGAGGCGGATGTTCTGGAAGGTGCGGGCGATGCCTGCCGCGGTGACCTTGAAGGATTTCGCGGGCAGGATCGTGCCTTTGTAGCGGACTTCGCCCTCTGTCGGGATGTAGAGGCCGGTGAGGCAGTTGAAGAAGGTGGTTTTGCCGGCTCCGTTGGGTCCGATGAGGCCGACGATTTCGCCGGTGTTGACGGTGAGGTCGACGGAGCGTACGGCGGTGAGGCCGCCGAAGCGCATGGTGACGCCGCGGGCGTCGAGGACGGTTTCGCCGGCTGGGGTGGCCGGTGTGCGGTCCTTTTTGGTGGTGTCCGTGGTCATGGGTCAGACCCCCGTCTTGCTGAGGACTGCGGGTGGCGGCGTCTCGCCGGGCGGGAGCTCGGATTCGTGGAATTCGAGTTGGCGGCGGCGGTTGGGGATGAGGCCTTCGGGGCGGAAGCGCATGAGGAGTGCGAGGGCGAGTCCGAAGGCGAACAGCTGGTAGTCGCCGAGGAATTGGAGCTTGTTCGGGATGAGGTAGAGGAGGGCGGCGCCGACGAGGGGGCCGCTGATGGTGCCCATGCCGCCGAGGACGACGGCCGCCAGGAGGAAGGCGGAGTTGGGTGGTACGGAGTTGGCGAACTGGTACTGCTCGGGGGTGACGGTGTAGGTCACGTGGGCCTGGACGGTGCCGGCGAGTCCGGCGAGGGAGGCGCCGAGGGCGAAGGCGATGAGTTTGACGCGGAAGCCGTTGATGCCCATGGCGAGTGCGGCGGTCTCGTCCTCGCGGATGGCGACCCAGGCGCGTCCGATGCGGGAGTCTCCGCTGCGGCGGAAGACGAGGACCACCACGAGGGTGATCAGGAGCATCAGGAAGAAGTAGTTGGCGAAGCGGCCGATGGTGAAGCCCGCGATGCTGTGTTCGAGCCCGAAGTCGAAGCCGAAGATCTCCAGGTTCGGGACGGAGGAGATTCCGTTGGAGCCGTTGGTGATGTCGGGTCCGCTGGAGCCGTCGGAGTTGTTGGCGGCGATGCGGAAGATCTCGCCGAAGCCGAGGGTGACGATGGCGAGGTAGTCGCCGCGCAGGCGGAGGGTGGGGGCGCCGATGAGGACGCCGAAGACGAGGGATGCGCCGGCGCCGACGAGGATGGCGGCCCAGAAGGGCAGGTGGACGTCGAAGGGTGAGGCGGGGGATCCGGAGACCATGGACGCGGCGTAGGCGCCGACGCCGAGGAAGGCGACGTATCCGAGGTCGAGGAGGCCCGCGAGGCCGACGACGATGTTCAGGCCGAGGGCGACGGTGGCGAAGATGAGGATGTAGACGCCGATGGTGGCGTACTGGTCGTCGCTCTGGGTGAAGGGGAATGCGGCGGCGGCGAGGAAGGCGCCGATGAGGGTGATGTTGCGGTGGCGTGCGGTGTAGATGGAGACCTGTGCGACGAGGCCTGCTTTGGCGAGTGCGGCGAAGCCGAAGCCGACGGTGATGAGGAAGCCGATGAAGAGTTCGTCGTACTCGGTGCCGATGCCGTAGGTGAAGACGAGGAGGCCGGTGGCGAGGGCCGCGACGATGATGAGGATTTCGAGGTACGAGTTGAGCTTGCGGGGCGGGGCCGGGGTGGTGTCCGCGGCGAAGGCGCCCTTGACGATGGTGCGGGCGTTGCGTGCGCGGTGTTTGAACTGTTCCCAGGAGCTGTCTTCTTCGTCGACCGGGTAGGTGTGGGGTCGGGTGAAGGGCAGGGCGAGGGCGCCGGTGAGGGCGATGAGGGTGGCGATGCCCGCGATCCAGCCGCCGGGTTCGAGGTTGGCGAGGCCGCCGAGTTTCTTGCTGATGGCGAAGATCGTGTACCAGGTGGTGGCGAAGGCGGCGAGCGCGGCGTATTTGAGGGCTGCGTCGGCTCCGGCGGGGGCGAGGGCGCGCAGGCCCTTGACGCCGTAGGAGGCGAGTCCGTAGGCGGTGGTGAGGGCGCCTGCGATGAGGACGAGCCATTGGAGGCCGCCGGGGTAGCCGTAGACGGTGAGGTCGCCGGGGAATCGGGCGGTCCAGGTCCAGGCGAGGAAGGCGGAGACGATGGTGAGGATGGAGCCGCCGGTGGCGAGTGCGCGGGCGGGTCCTGCGGGGATGGGGATGAGCCCGGTGGCCGGCTCGTCCTTGTGCGGACGGGGGCTGTCGGCTGCTGTGGTGTGTGTGGTCATGGTTGTCACGCCCTGTCCGCGACGCGCTCGCCGAGGAGGCCTTGGGGCCTGACGAGGAGGACGACGATGAGGAGTACGAACGCCCAGACGTCGGCCCAGGACTGGCCGCCGAGCTTGTCCATGCCGGGTACGTCGTTGATGTAGGCGGTGGCCATGGATTCGGCGAGTCCGAGGACGACGCCGCCGATCATGGCGCCGTAGATGTTGCCGATGCCGCCGAGGACGGCCGCGGTGAAGGCTTTGAGGCCGAGGATGAATCCCATGCGGAAGTCGATCTGGCCGTATTTGAGTCCGCGGGCGACGGCGGCGATGCCGGCGAAGGCGGCGCCGATGGCGAAGGCGACGACGATGACGCGGTCGGTGTTGATCCCCATGAGTTTGGCGGTGTCGGGGTCTTGTGCGGTGGCTTGCATGCCGCGGCCGATGCGGGTCTTCATGACGAAGTAGCCGAGGGCGACCATGCAGAGGGGTGCGGCGACGAGCAGGAAGATGTCGCCGGGTTGCATGGTGACGGAGCCGATGTGGATGGAGCCGCCGGGCAGTTCGGGGAAGGAGCGGGCGGATTTGGCCTCGGGGTACCAGGCCCAGACGGCTTGCTGGAGGGCGAGGGAGAGGCCGATGGCGGTGATGAGCGGGGCGAGGCGGGGGGCTTCGCGCAGGGGTCGGTAGGCGAAGCGTTCGGCGCCGATGGCGATGGTGGTGGAGACGAAGATGGCGCCTATGAGCATGAGGGGGACGGCGGCCCACATGCTGGTGCCGGCGGGGAGCCAGATCCAGACGGTGAGGGCGCCGAATCCGCCGGTCATGAAGATCTCGCCGTGGGCGAAGTTGATGAGCTGGACGATGCCGTAGACCATTGTGTAGCCGATGGCGATGAGGCCGTACATGGATCCCAGTAGCAGGCCGTTGACCAGCTGTTGCGGCAGTTCGTGCACCGCAGGTCCTCCGAGTCTTTCGAGCGACGGATGCGACGCCGCGCGGGGCGCTTGTCTGCTGCGCCCCGCGCGGGTTGTCGTGTGGGCTACGGGCCGGGGTCAGTTGGTCCCGGTGTAGGTGCCGGATTCGACGGGCTTCCAGCCGGTCTTCGGGTCGGTGGACTTGACCTGGTAGACGGTGAGCTGCTTGTTGGTGGCGTCGCCGTATTCGTCGAAGGAGACCTTGCCGGTGACGCCGTCGAAGGAGACGTCCTTCATGGCGTCGATGACCTTGGCGCGGGCGTCGTCGGGGAGTTTGCCGTCGTTGTCGTCGACGACCTTCTTGACGGCTTCGATGATGGCCCAGGCGCTGTCGTAGGAGTAGCCGCCGTAGGCCTCGTAGGCCTCCTTGAAGCCGGCTTTCTTGTAGTTGGCGATGAACTCCTTGGCGGAGGGGAGTTCTTCGACGGGCTGGCCGACGGAGGTGGCGTAGTCGCCGATGCCCTGTTTGCCGGAGAGTTTGATGAAGTCGGCGCTGTAGATGCCGTCGCCGCCGACGAGGGGGGCTTTGGATCCGGCCTGCTTCATCTGCTTGCTGAGGGGTCCGGCCTGCGGGTATTCGCCGCCGTAGTAGACGAGGTCGGCGTCGCTGTTACGGATCTTGGTGGCGACGGCGCCGAAGTCCTTGGTGTCCGGATTGATGTGTTCGGTGCCGACGACCTTGCCGCCGAGTTTGGTGAACTCGTCCTTGAAGGTGGCGGCGAGTCCGGCGCCGTAGGTCTTCTTGTCGTCGACGACGAAGACCTTCTTCTTTTTGGCGGTGTTGTACAGGTACTGGGCGGCGAACGGTCCCTGGATCGCGTCGGTGGTGGCCGTACGGAAGTAGGACTTGTACGGGCGTTCCTTCTTGCCGCCGTTCCAGTCCGCGCCCTGGGTGAGGGCGGGGTTGGTGTTGGCGGGGGAGACCTGGACGAGTTTGGCGTCGTCGAAGACCTTCTGCATCGATTCGGCGACGGAGGAGTTCAGGGGGCCGACGGCGCCGAGGACGCTCTTGTCGGCGACGAGCTTGGTGGCGTTGGTCTGGCCGGACGAGGGCTGACCCTGGTCGTCGAGGGCTTCGATCTTGAACTTGACGCCGTCGACGTAGTTCTTCGCGTTGGCCTGCTTGGTGGCGAGGTCGACGGAGTTGCGGATGCCGAGGCCCAGCGCGGAGAGCTCGCCGGTCAGTGGCGCGTCGACGCCGATGACCACGGTGGTGCCGGCACCGGCCTCGTCCCCGTCGTCCTTGTCGTCGCGCGAGCCACAGGCGGTGAGAGTGAGGGCCCCCGCGGTGAGTGCAGCGGTGATGGCTATGAGCGAACGTTGACGCACGATCAGTCCTTTCCCCTGGCACGGCTGTCCCTTGTTGGGATGCCGAGTCGAGCGCGGAACCGAACTGACAGGAATCCGGTGGGCGCGGTGACTGGCCGTGACTCTAAGGGCGGCTTTGTTCTTGGTGGAGTGGTCGGACCAAGGCTGTGACTCTCTTGTTATGCCACGGAGTATTCCGGGCTGGAACACGGGGGGCGGTTGGGGCTGAATATGGCCTTGTTCGGTGGATCTCGACGTATCCGCATGCTGAGAATCTCCAGCACAACCGGGCAGGACTGTAGCGCTGTTTTACTCATGACAGCGGTGTTCGTGGGCATGCGGCCGCGAGGGCGGCGGAAAGATCATTCGCGTATTCCGGACCGAGGATGTAACTCTGCCGCTGGATTGCGCGCGTATTACGCAGCGTTACTTTCAGGAAAGGGAGTCCGGCGTTCCGTGGTACTTCGCCACATTCGCGAATGTGCATCCTGATGATCGACTTCCGGGGTGATCCCGTTTTGACCTCGAAAGGGGTGGGTGGGGAGGTGCTGACCGAAAGGGCTGCGGACGGCTGGCCGACCCTGCGGACGGTCGCCGGTGGCCCGGACTCCTGGGTGAAGGTGACGGCGAAAGTGAAGTTCCGGTCCCCGGCGCGGGGGCGCGACATCTCCCCGGTGTACGTCACCGACACGCTCTGCGACGGCCAGGGCGGGGGCGGCGCGGGCGGTGGTTCCGGGCGGGTGAGGTAGAGGGTGAGTCCGGCGGCGCCGGTGATCGCGGCCGCCGCGGCGGCGAGTACGGTGCGGCGGTGGCGGAGCCGGCGCGGGTCCCGCCGGACCGGGCGCGGCGGGGTGGACGCGTGGTCGTAGGTGTCCTCGCCCGGCTCGACGGGGCCGATGGCGTTCACGTCCACGGCCCGCCGCTCGGCCCGCCGTCGCGGTGGCGCTCCGCGCACCGCTCGCGGGCCTGACGGGCGATCAATTCCCGCCCCGTGGCGGCCGATTCACGTCTGCGTTCGGTGCGTGCGGCGTCCAGGATGTCGCGCAGGATCATGTACTGCCCGTTCGACAGGCCCATCGACTGGTAGTCGCCGTAGGTCGTGTCGCCCGAGTCGTAGATCTGCCGCGCCCACTTGGTGATGATCGTGGTGCACAGGTCGGCGGGGGATGTGGTGCGGGGGGAGCCGCCGGAGCGGTCGGAGCCGTCGGATCCGTCGCCGCCGGAGCTTCCGCACCCGGCGGCGAGGAGGACAGCGAGGAGGACGGCGAGGGCGAGCGCACAGAGCGATATCCGGTGCCTCATGCGCCGACGCTAGACCGGAGTCTCCCGCTCCGACAGGGTGCGCGCCCCGAAGGTGCGCGCACCCGCTCCCGCCCGCCCAGCTTGCCGGGCCCTCCTGAGTCAGCCCGCCGCGCCCGCGGAGCCGCTCGCGGCGGCCGGTCCTGCGTCCCGCAGCATGCACGTCAGGCGCGCGCTGCACACCCGCTTGCCCTGCTCGTCGCTGATGACGATCTCGTACGTGGCCGTGGAGCGGCCCCGGTGCACGGGCGTCGCCACTCCCGTGACCAGGCCGGAGCGGGCGCCGCGGTGGTGTGTGCAGTTCAGGTCGACGCCGACGGCGAGCTTGTGCACGCCGCCGTGCAGCATCGCGCCGACCGAGCCGAGGGTCTCCGCGAGGACGGCGGAGGCGCCGCCGTGCAGCAGGCCGTACGGCTGGGTGTTGCCCTCGACCGGCATGGTGCCGACGACGCGCTCCGCGGAGGCCTCCAGGACCTGCACGCCCATGCGGGTGCCGAGGTGCCCCGCGGAGAACAGGGACGGCAGATCGACCCCGAGCGAGGCGTACTCGTCGATGACCTCCTGCGGGAACTTCACGTTGTGCTGCTCACCCATGGGGCCCGGCTCCGTTCGTCGTCACACTCGTCACCTGTCGCTGAGCAAACGCTCAGTCGATCGCCGATTGTTCCAGGCGTACGACGACGGACTTGCTGGCAGGGGTGTTGCTGGTGTCCGCGGTGGCCTCCAGCGGCACCAGGACGTTGGTCTCGGGGTAGTACGCGGCGGCGCAGCCGCGGGCCGTCGGGTAGTGCACGACGCGGAAGCCCGGCGCGCGGCGCTCCACGCCGTCCCGCCACTCGCTGACGAGGTCGGCGTACGTCCCGTCGGCGAGGCCGAGCTCCGTGGCGTCGTCGGGGTGGACGAGGACGACGCGGCGGCCGTTCTTGATGCCGCGGTAGCGGTCGTCGAGGCCGTAGATCGTGGTGTTGTACTGGTCGTGCGAGCGCAGCGTCTGCAGCAGCAGCCGTCCCTTCGGGACGGCGGGGTACTCGACGGGTGCCGCCGTGAAGTTGGCCTTGCCGGTGGCCGTGGGGAAGCGGCGCTCGTCGCGCGGGGCGTGCGGCAGGGTGAAGCCGCCGGGGCGTGCCACCTTGGCGTTGAAGTCCTCGAAGCCGGGGACCACGCGCGCGATGCGGTCGCGCACGGTGGCGTAGTCCTTCTCGAACTCCTCCCAGGGCGTGCGGGAGGCGCTGCCGAGGACGCGGCGGGCGAGGCGGCAGACGATGGCGGGTTCGGAGAGGAGCTGCTTGCTCGCGGGTTCCAGGCGGCCGCGGGAGGCGTGCACCATGCCCATGGAGTCCTCGACGGTGACGAACTGCTCGCCGCTGTCCTGGCGGTCGCGCTCGGTGCGGCCCAGGGTGGGCAGGATCAGGGCGCGGGCGCCCGTGACGGCGTGCGAGCGGTTGAGCTTCGTCGAGACGTGGACGGTGAGGCGTGCCTTGCGCATCGCCGCCTCCGTGACGTCGGTGTCGGGGGAGGCCGCGACGAAGTTGCCGCCCATCGCGAAGAACACCTTCGCGTCGCCGTCGCGCAGGGCCTTGATGGCGCGGACGACGTCCAGGCCGTGGTGGCGGGGCGGCGCGAAGCCGAACTCCTTCTCCAGGGCGTCGAGGAAGGCGGGCGCGGGGCGTTCGAAGATGCCCATCGTGCGGTCGCCCTGCACGTTCGAGTGGCCGCGGACGGGGCAGACGCCCGCGCCGGGGCGGCCGATGTTGCCGCGCAGCAGCAGGAAGTTGACGACTTCGCGGATGGTGGGGACGGCGTGCTTGTGCTGGGTGAGGCCCATCGCCCAGCAGACGACGGTGCGCTTCGAGGCGAGGACCATGCGCAGTGCTTCCTCGATGCGGTCGCGGGTCAGGCCGGTGGCCGCCAGCGTCTCGTCCCAGTCGGCGTCACGTGCGGCCCGGACGAACTCTTCGTAGCCGTGGGTGTGTTCGCGGACGAAGTCCTCGTCGACGGCTCCCTCGGTCTCCAGGATGAGCTTGTTGAGGAGGCGGAAGAGGGCCTGGTCGCCGCCGAGGCGGATCTGCAGGAAGAGGTCGGTGAGGGCGGTGCCCTTGAGCATGCCCTGCGCGGTCTGCGGGTTCTTGAAGCGCTCCAGGCCGGCCTCGGGCAGCGGATTGACCGTGATGATCTTCGCGCCGTTGTTCTTGGCCTCTTCCAGGGCGGAGAGCATGCGCGGGTGGTTCGTGCCCGGGTTCTGCCCGGCGACGATGATCAGGTCCGACTTGTGGAGGTCCTCCAGGAGGACGCTGCCCTTGCCGACGCCGATCGTCTCGGTGAGCGCGGAGCCGGACGACTCGTGGCACATGTTCGAGCAGTCGGGGAGGTTGTTCGTGCCGAGCTCGCGGGCGAACAGCTGGTACAGGAACGCCGCTTCGTTGCTGGTGCGGCCGGAGGTGTAGAAGACGGACTCGTCGGGGGAGTCGAGGGCCGCGATCTCCTCGGCGATGATGTCGAAGGCCCGCTCCCAGGAGACCGGCTCGTACCGCTCGGCGCCCTCCGCCAGGTACATGGGGTGGGTGATGCGGCCCTGCTGTCCCAGCCAGTACCCACTGCGGGTGGCGAGGTCCGCGACGGGGTGCGCGGCGAAGAAGTCGGGGGTGACGCGGCGCAGGGTGGCTTCTTCGGCGACCGCCTTCGCGCCGTTCTCACAGAACTCCGCCTTGTGGCGGTGGTCCGGCTCGGGCCAGGCGCAGCCGGGGCAGTCGAAGCCGTCCTTCTGATTGACGCGGAGCAGGGTGAGGGCCGTGCGGCGCACGCCCATCTGCTGCTGTGCCACGCGCAGGGTGTGACCGATGGCGGGCAGCCCCGCGGCGGCGTGCTGGGCCTCGGCGACCTGCGGCGCGTCCTGGACCGGATCGCCCTTGGGCGGCTTGCTTGCCATGGTCGGCTCCCCTTCGAGCACGTGCGTGAGCTATGTCTCCGATCCTCCCACGCGACGGTGACAGTGCCGGGGTCCGGGGCGGTGGAGGGCGGGAGTGTCAGTGGGGCGTGGCAGGATCGGGGACGTGGCAGAAACAGCATCGAAGAAGAAGTCCGAGACCGCGGCGACGAAGGCCCAGAAGGCGGGCGGTGAGCAGCGGCCGCGCCTGCTCCTCATGGACGGGCACTCCCTGGCGTACCGGGCGTTCTTCGCGCTGCCCGCGGAGAATTTCACGACCGCGACGGGCCAGCCGACGAACGCGATCTACGGCTTCGCGTCGATGCTGGCGAACACGCTGCGCGACGAGGCGCCCACGCACTTCGCGGTGGCGTTCGACGTGTCGCGCAAGACGTGGCGCTCCGAGGAGTTCTCCGAGTACAAGGCGAATCGCTCCAAGACCCCGGACGAGTTCAAGGGTCAGGTCGAGCTGATCGGCGAGATGCTCGACGCGATGCGCGCGGTGCGGTTCGCGGTGGACGGCTTCGAGGCGGACGACGTGATCGCCACGCTGGCCACGCAGGCGGAGGCGGCCGGCTTCGAAGTGCTGATCGTCACGGGTGACCGTGACTCCTTCCAGCTGATCACCGACCACGTGACGGTGCTGTATCCGACGAAGGGCGTCTCGGAGCTGACGCGCTTCACTCCGGAGAAGGTCTTCGAGAAGTACGGGCTCACGCCCAGCCAGTACCCGGACTTCGCGGCGCTGCGCGGCGACCCGTCGGACAACCTGCCCGGTATCCCCGGTGTGGGTGAGAAGACGGCCGCGAAGTGGATCAACCAGTTCGGTTCGTTCGCCGAGCTCGTCGAGCGCGCCGAGGAGGTCAAGGGCAAGGCGGGGCAGAACTTCCGCGATCACCTGGAGGCGGTCAAGCTCAACCGCCGCCTGACCGAGATGGTCCGCGACGTCGAACTCCCCAAGGCCGTCGCGGACTTGGAGCGCGCGGCGTACGACCGTACGGCGCTGGCGATGGTCCTGGACACCCTGGAGATCCGTAACCCCTCGCTGCGGGAGCGGCTCCTCGCCGTGGACCCGGGCGCGGAGGAGGCCGAGCAGACCCCGGCCGAGCCCGGAGTGGAGCTGGACGGCGTGGTCCTCGGCGCGGGCGAGCTGGCGCCGTGGCTGGCCGAGCACGGCAACGCGATCCTGGGTGTGGCCACGGTCGACACCTGGCAGCTGGGCACGGGCACGGTCACCGAGGTGGCGCTCGCCGCGGCGGGCGGGGCGGCCGCCTGGTTCGACCCGGCGACCCTGGACGAGGCCGACGAGAACGCCTTCGCGGCCTGGATCTCCGACCCCGCCAAGCCGAAGGTCCTGCACAACGCCAAGGGCGCGATGCGGGTCTTCCCGGAGCACGGCTGGACGGTGGACGGCGTCACCATGGACACGGCCCTCGCCGCGTACCTCGTGAAGCCGGGCCGCCGCTCCTTCGCGCTGGACGCGCTGTCCCTGGAGTACCTGGGGCGTGAGCTGGCGCCCGCCTCCGCGGCCGACGGGCAGCTCGCCTTCGGTACGGAGGAGGACGAGCGGGCCGAGGCCGACTCCCTCATGTCGCAGGCCCGCACCATCCTGGACCTGGGCACGGCCTTCGGCGAGAAGCTGACGGAGGTCGGCGCGAGCGACCTGCTGGCCGACATCGAGCTGCCCACCTCCGCGCTGCTCGCCCGCCTGGAGCGGCACGGCATCGCGGCGGACCGCGCGCACCTGGAGTCGATGGAGCAGCAGTTCGCGGGCGCGGTGCAGCAGGCCGTGAAGGAGGCGCACGCGGCGGCCGGCCACGAGTTCAACCTGGGCTCGCCCAAGCAGCTCCAGGAAGTCCTCTTCGGCGAGCTGAACCTCCCCAAGACGAAGAAGACGAAGACCGGGTACACCACGGACGCGGACGCGTTGGCCTGGCTCGCCGCCCAGACGGAGAACGAGCTGCCGGTCATCATGCTCCGCCACCGCGAGCAGGCGAAGCTGCGCGTCACCGTCGAGGGCCTGATCAAGGCGATCGCCACGGACGGCCGCATCCACACCACGTTCAACCAGACGGTGGCGGCGACGGGCCGGCTCTCCTCCACGGACCCGAACCTGCAGAACATCCCGGTCCGTACGGACGAGGGCCGGGCCATCCGCCGCGGCTTCGTCGTCGGGGAGGGCTTCGAGTCCCTCATGACCGCGGACTACAGCCAGATCGAACTGCGCGTGATGGCGCACCTCTCCGAGGACGAGGGCCTCTTGGAGGCGTTCACGTCCGGCGAGGACCTGCACACGACGGTCGCCTCCCAGGTGTTCAACGTCGACGGTTCCGCCGTCGACGCGGAGATGCGGCGCAAGATCAAGGCGATGTCGTACGGCTTGGCGTACGGGCTGTCCGCGTTCGGCCTCTCCCAGCAGCTGAACATCGACGCGGGCGAGGCGCGTGCGCTGATGGACACGTACTTCGAACGTTTCGGCGGTGTACGTGACTACCTGCGCCGCGCGGTCGACGAGGCCCGCGCCACGGGCTACACGGAGACGATGCTCGGCCGCCGGCGCTACCTCCCCGACCTCAACAGCGACAACCGCCAGCGCCGCGAGATGGCCGAGCGGATGGCTCTGAACGCGCCGATCCAGGGCACGGCCGCGGACATCGTCAAGATCGCCATGCTGAACGTGCACGGGGCGCTGACCGCGGCGAAGCTCGACTCCCGCATGCTGCTGCAGGTCCACGACGAAATCGTCCTGGAGATCGCTCCCGGCGAGCGCGACCGCGTGGAGGAGCTGGTCCGCAGGGAAATGGCCGGAGCGGTGGCCCTGCGGGCGCCGCTGGATGTGTCGGTGGGGGTGGGGCCGGACTGGGAGTCCGCGGCGCACTAGCCCTTCCGGGCGGGGAGGCGGGACTGCCCTCCCGGGCGGGGAACGGGCTGGGTGCCGGGCTTCCCGGCATACGCCTGCGGCTCCGCGGCATCTGCTCGCGCAGTTCCCCGCACCCCTGGGGGCCCGGGCCTGCGGGTTCGTGTGTGCGGGCCCGCGGTGGCCGGTCGCGCAGTTCCCCGCGCCCCTGGGGGTGGCCGGGTCTGCCTGTTTGTGTGTGCGGGCCCGCGGTGGCTGGCCGCGCAGTTCCCCGCGCCCCTGGGGGGTGGCCGGGTCTGCCTGTTTGTGTGTGCGGGCCCGCTGTGGCTGATCGCGCAGTTCCCCGCGCCCCTAACCCACCCGCGCCTCTGCCCCCCCCCTCGCCCCTGGCCCACCTCGCGCCCCTGGCCCACCTCGCGCCCCTGACCCACCCCTCGCCTCTGACCCCCTCGCGCCCCTGACCCACCCCACGCCTCTGACCCCCTCGCGCCCCTGACCCACCCCACGCCTCTGACCCACCTCGCGCCCCTGACCACCCTGCGCCCCTGCCCCACCTCGCGCCCTGCCCCGCCCTCCCAGGGACGCCGGGCCCGTCTTTAGGGGCGCGGGGAACTGCGCGAGCAACCACAACGCACCCGCAGGCAAAGGCGAGCGCGTCACCCCCCCAGGCGGGCGGGGAACTGCGCGACGAGCCACAACGCACCCGCAGGCAAAAGCGAGCGCGTCACCCCCCAGGGGCGCGGGGAACTGCGCGACCAGCCACGACGCACCCGCAGACACAGACGACGCGCACCCCGCCCAAGCCCAGCGCACCGGCGCCGCCCCACGCAGTGGACCCCGCCCAAGCCCAGCGCAGCGGCCCCTCACTCGCGTGGCCCCCGGCAGAGCGCCCCCCTGCGAAGGGCAGGGTCAGGATGAGCGCATGGTTTCTCACCTGCGAAAGTGCCGGACGGCTGTCGCCGCGGCGCTCACCACGGCCCTCCTGGTCCCCATACCGGCAACCGCCGCAGAAGCCAGTGACCTGCAGGGCGCAGCCCTCTGCACGGCAGGCCGTGACCGTACTCTCGCCGCCCGGATGTCGAAGGACATCAGGGCGGCTTTGTCGTCCCGGGCCGGCACGGTCTCCGTATCTGTGCACGACACCCGCACCGGCCTCGTCTGCGAGCTGGCGAGCCAGCGCCGTTACGACGCGGCGAGCGTCTCCAAGCTCCTGATGATGGAGGCGGCCCTGCGCCGCGCCCAGGAGTGGCGCCGGGACCTCACCGGCTGGGAGCGCCGAAGGATCCGCCCCATGATCACCGTTTCGGACAACGACGCGGCACAACGGCTCTGGAACGACCTCGGGTACTCCTACCTCTCCCGCTTCCTGCGCCGCGTCGGCACCACGGCCACCACCCTCGGTTCGTACGGCCGTTGGGGCCTGACCGGCACCACCGCCGCCGACCAGTCGCGGCTGCTGGACGTGTTGACGGGGGCCCGCGACATTCTCACGCCGGGCTCGCGGGCGTACGGGCTGCGGCAGATGGCCGAGGTGCGGCACGACCAGCGCTGGGGGGTGCCCGCGGGGATGCCGCTCGGCGTCCGCGCCCACCTCAAGAACGGCTGGCTGCCGCGGGCCACGCACGGCTGGCGGGTGCACAGCGTCGGCGTGTTCACCGGCGGCGACCGCACCTACCGCATCGTCGTCCTCTCGCACGACAACCCGACGATGGCGTACGGCGTACGCACCATCGAGCGCATCGCGCAGGCCGTGCACCGCGGCCTCAACAAGGGCCGCGGCATCGGCCAGGGGCTGACCCCCGAGAGCGAGATCAGCGAGGTCCCGGACGGGTCGGCGCCCGCGGAGGAAGAGGGCCAGGACCCCACCGCGTAACAGACCTGTCGCGGCCACTTGGCCAACTGGTAAAAACCGGGCACGAACGGGTGCCTGGGCACGCGAAGTTGTCGTAGTGTCGCCTGAGTCGACCCACCGGGAGTACGCGCGTGCGAAGGTAGGCGTGTCCATGCAGGACAGCGCCAACGAGGTGGGGGCGGCGCGCAACAGTCGTCAAAAGGGGAGGGGTGGCTCGGTCATGGCGCCGGTATTCGGCAGGCGGCTGCGCAGAGGAACGATGACCGCCGCGGTGGCCGCGGCGGCGGTGGCGGCCCTCGCCGCGTCGCAGGCCCCGGGCGTGACGGACGTACCGCGTGACGGGCAGGCCGCGGGCGCTTCGGACACCCCGCCGCCGTCCGGCGACTCCGCGACCGGTGACTCCCCGTACTACACCGAACTGCCGGACCTGAAGAGCCCGGTCCCGCCGAAAGACGGTGACAAGAAGGCCCAGGCGGGCGTGCCGGCCACGGTCCTGGACGCGTACAAGAAGGCCGAGACCGCGCTCAACACCGACAAGCCCGGCTGCAACCTGCCCTGGCAGCTGCTCGCCGCGATCGGCAAGGTCGAGTCGGGCCACGCGAGCGGCGGCCGTGTCGACGCGAACGGCACGACGCGCGAGCCGATCCTCGGCCCGCCCCTGAACGGCAACGGCTTCGCGAAGATCACCGACACCGACAAGGGCGCGTACGACGGTGACCTGGCGCACGACCGCGCGGTTGGCCCGATGCAGTTCATCCCGTCGACGTGGGCCACCTCGGGCCGCGACGGCAACGACGACGGCAAGAAGGACCCCAACAACATCTACGACGCGGCGCTCGCCGCGGGCCACTACCTGTGCGCGAACGGCCGTGACCTGTCCGTCGAGGAGGACCTGCACAAGGCGATCCTGAGCTACAACCGCTCGACGGAGTACCTGAACACGGTCCTGTCGTGGCTGGAGTTCTACCGCAAGGGCACCCACGAGGTACCCGACGGCCAGGGCGTGCTGCCCGACGAGCGCAGCGACAGCCGCGTCCCGGGCATCGTGCCGAGCCTGAGGACGCCGGCTCCGCCCTCGTACAAGCCCAACCCGAAGCCGGGACCCGGCAAGGACAAGCCCGGCGACAACCCCGGCAACAACGGCGGCAACAACGGTGGCAAGCCCAAGCCGCCGGACGGTGGCGGCGACAAGCCGACCCCCCCGTCGCCGTCCGAGCGCGTCGGCTCCCTGGCGAACGCCGGCACGGGCGACCTCGTCGCGCGGACGGGTGACGCCTTCACCGAGCGTGTGGCGGTGCGCGCGCTGACCAAGTCGGGCGCGTACGTGCCCAAGGCAAAGGTGAAGTTCACCGTCAGCGGTGACACGGATGCCCGCTTCGAGGGCGGCGCGCGGAGCGTCACCGTCACCACGAGCACCTGGGGCAAGGCCACCGCCCCGGTGCTCGAAGCGGGCCAGAAGACCGGCGACTTCACCGTGCGGGCCACGGTCGTGGGCCGCACGCTGCCGGGCATCGACTTCGACGCCGAGGTCACCGCGCGCCGGGCCGACGCGCTCGCCAGGACCAGCGACAAGGCGCTGGTCTGCGAGGCGGGCAAGGAGTTCGCCGACCGGGTCGAGGTCAAGGCGACGTACAAGGGCGATGCGGCCGACGGCGTCGCGGCCACCGCCACGATGATCAAGTCGGCGTCGGACGCGACGGCCAACGACAAGGGCCCCTACTTCAAGGGCGCGGACGGCAAGCCGGTCCGCACGCTCCAGGGCCTGAAGACCGACGCGAACGGCCTGCTGAAGCTCCCGAGGATGTACGCGGACGACGCGGCGGGCACGTATCTGCTGCGCATCGTCACGGAGGGCGGCGGCACCCTCACCGTCGAGCTGAAGGTGAACGCTGCGGAGCCGGACACGACCCCGACGCCGTCGGAGTCGCCGAGCACCACTCCGAGCACCACCCCGAGCGCGTCGACCGGCACCGAGCGCCGCTGACCGCACGTCCCGACCGCCCCTCCGCCACCCACGGCGGAGGGGCGGTCGGTGTTTGTGCAACGTGTTCTCATCTCGCCCGTCCGTTGCTACGGTGCCCGCCCTGACGTCCTGTCAGTTCCGGCCGCAAGCCGAATCGGAGGCCCCGCATGCGCGCCCTCATCGCCGCCGCCACCGGCCTCGCCGTCGCGCTCGCCCTGGTCCTGACGATCACGGCGATCGGCTCCCCGTCCGGCGAGACGTCCCCCGAGCCGCTCCTCACCACCGTCCCCGAGCACCCATAAGGGAGGGCCGCAGCGATGCGCCGCAAGGCCAGCCTCGTCCTGCTCGCCTTCGCCGTGTTCTTCACGGCCATGTCCCCGCTCATGCGCTGGTACGCCTTCCCGCGGCTCGCGAAGATCCCGCCGAGCCAGTACCAGGAGATGGTCCTGGAGGCGGATGACCCGACCCTCATCGACTACGGCTCCATGAAGGCCAAGAAGATCGACAAGGTCACCATCGTGCAGACGCTCAAGGGCAACGTGGAGGCCTCCGAGAAGATCGAGAAGAGCGCCGACCGCGATGTCGTCGTCTGGGACACCCTCTCCTACGTGGAGGACGACAAGGGCAAGATGGTCTCCAAGATCCCCGAGCGCTACATTTTCGACGCGCACAGCCAGGAACCCGTGCACGCCACGGGCGAGGCGGTCGACGGGGACCCGGTCAAGCGCGAGGGCCTCGAGTTCAAGTGGCCCTTCCTCACCGAGAAGCGGGACTACGAGTACTTCGACGCGCAGGCCCGCATCACGAGGCCCATCCACTACAAGGGCACCCAGGACTTCCGCGGCCTGAAGGTCTACTACTTCGAGCAGACCATCCCCTGGACCAAGGTGCCCTTCCCCAAGACGATGCCCGTCAAGGGCATCACTCCGGAGTCCCTCGCCAAGACCGGCACCACCCGCTGGTACACCACCGTCCGCAAGTTCTGGGTCGAGCCGACCACCGGAGCACCTGTCTACGGAGAGGAGATCCAGAACAACGAACTGCGCGGCGGCACGCTCCTGGGCGACCGCGACAAGGTCACCGTCTTCTCCGGACACGTGAAGATGCGCGAGGACTACATCAAGGACACCGTCGACCTGGTCAAGTCCCAGCGCGTCCTGGTCCTCCTGCTGACCGCGTACCTCCCCTGGGGCTTCCTGACCCTCGGCATCCTCCTGCTGGCCCTCTCCCTCTGGCTGGAGGCCCGCGGCCGCAGGCCCGGCGACCCGGCACCGACCACGGAGAACGACCCCGAGCCGGAACCGGTGAAGGCCTAGGAGCCGGAGCCGGAGCCGGAGCCGCGTCCGGCCTGGCGGGCCTTGGTGTACCGGGTCGGCTCCGCCGTCGCCGGGTCCTCCGGCCACGGGTGCTTCGGATAGCGGCCGCGCAGATCGGCGCGGACCGCGCGGTAACCCGTCCGCCAGAAGGAGGCCAGATCGGCGGTGACGGCCGCCGGACGCCCCGCGGGGGACAGCAGGTGCACGAGCACCGGTACGCGGCCGCCCGCGATCCTCGGCGTCTCGGCGAGGCCGAACATCTCCTGCAACTTGACGGCGAGCACCGGCTGCTCGGGGTCGAAGTAGTCGACCCGGACCCGGGACCCGCTCGGCACCTCGAGCCGCTCCGGAGCGAGCTCGTCCAGGCGGCCGGCCTCCCCGGTGGCCCACGGCAGGAGCCGCCCCAGAGCCTGCCCGGCGTCGATGCCCGCCAGGTCGGCCCGGCGCCGGGCCCGGGAGAGCTCGGGCTCCAGCCACTCGTCCACGCGCGCGTGGAGCGCGTCCTCCGATACGTCGGGCCAGGGCGCCCCGAGGTGGCGGTGCAGGAACGCGAGCCGCTCCCGCAGCTCCCGCGCGCCCCGCGACCACTTCAACAGCCCGGTCCCCTCCTCCCGCAATCCGGTCAGGAGCGCCTCCCGCACCAGCCGCGGGGCGGGCTTCTTCAAGGGCCGCACCGTCAACTCCACGGCGCCCAGACGCTCCACGTGCCGCGCCACGAGCTCGCCGCCGCTCCAGGCCACCTCGTCGCCCTCGAAGTACAGCGGTGCGGCGGCGCTCCGGGCGACATCCTCGTCGACGGGCGCGGCGAGGAGCACGCGCGCGTGGCCCGCGCCCACCGGCCGGTCGGCCACGGCCACGGCGAGCCACCGCGCCCCGGCCGACACGGACCCCTGCCGCGCCTCGGCCCGGGTCCCGCCCGCCATGAGATACGTCCCGCCGCCCACGCTCCGGGCCACCCGCTCCGGAAACGCGAGAGCGGCCACCAGACCGGCGACGTACTCGTCGCTCCCGCCGCCGACGCCCTCGGCGGGTCCACCGGGCGCCGCCGAGGCGAGGCGCCCGGCCTCGGCCCGCCACCGCGCCCCGTACGCGTCCTGCCCGCGCCGCGCCGCACGCCAGGCACCCGCGAGGTCGTCGCCGTACTCACGGGGCGGCTCCTCGCTCAGCAGCGCCACCGCCTCCGCCGCCCGGCGCGCGCCGACCCGCGGCGCCGCGTCCAGGAGAGCCCGCGCGAGGCGGGGATGCAGACCCACCCGGGACATCCGCGTGCCCCGCTCCGTCGCCCGGCCCGTCCCCGCGTCCACCGCGCCCACCGCCACGAGGACGTCCCGCGCCGCCGCCATCGCACCGCCCGGCGGCGGATCGAGAAGAGCCAGCCCGGCGGCGTCCGGATCGCCCCAGCACGCCGCCTGCAGCGCGAACGCCGCCAGGTCGGCCACCTTGATCTCGGGGGCGGGAAAGCGCGGCAGCCGCCCGTCCTCCGCCTCCGCCCAGCACCGGTACACCGCCCCCGGCGCCTCCCGCCCGGCGCGGCCCGCCCGCTGCCGCCCCGCCGCCTGCGAGGCCCGCACGGTCGCCAGCGCGCTCAGCCCGCGCGCGTGGTCCACCCGCGGCTCCCGCGCGAGCCCCGAATCCACGACGACCCGCACTCCGGGCACCGTCAACGACGACTCCGCCACCGACGTGGCCAGCACCACCCGCCGCCCGTCCGACCCGGCGAGCACCGCGTCCTGCACCGCGGCCGGGGCTCGCCCGTGCACCTGCAGCACCTCCACACCGCCGAGGCCCGTCAGCTGCCCGGCCACCCGTGAGATCTCGCCGACCCCGGGCAGGAAGCACAGGACGTCCCCCTCCCGCTCGGCCAGCGCCCTGCGCACCACCGACGCCACATGGGTCAGCAGCGCCGGATCGACCCGCATCCCGTGCGGCGGCCGCACCGCGCGCGGGGGCGGCGCCCACACGATCTCCACCGGGTGCGCGGTGCCCCGCGCTTCCACCACCGGCGCGTCGCCGAGGATCCGGGACCAGCCCTCCGCGTCGGTCGTCGCGGACGCCGCCACCAGACGCAGCTCGGGCCGCAGCGCAGCCCGCACGTCCACCAGGAACGCCGCCACCGTGTCCGCGTCCAGATGCCGCTCGTGACACTCGTCGAGGACGACGACATCCACACCGGCCAGCTCCTGGTCGCGCTGCAGCCGTTGCAGCAGGACACCCGTCGTCACGACCTCCACGCGCGTGGAGGGGCCCACCACGCGCTCACCGCGCACCGTGTAGCCGACGCTGTCGCCCACCTTCTCGCCGAGCAGCCACGCCATGCGCCGCGCGGCGGCCCGGGCGGCGATGCGGCGCGGCTCGGCGACGACGACACGGCGTACGCCGTCATGGGCGCCCGGCACGTCGACCAGGCCCGCGAGCGCCAGCGGCACCAGCGTCGTCTTGCCCGTGCCGGGCGGCGCGCAGAGCACCGCGCTGCCCGGCCCCTCCAGAGCGTCGGAGAGAGCGGGCAGCGCGTCACGTACGGGCAGTTCCAGGGCGGCGGGGTTACGGATCACCCGCTCAGTCTCGTACGCACACGTAGATGGCCGTCCCCGGGATCAGGTTTCCGCGCAGCGGGGACCAGCCGCCCCACTCCTGCGTGTTCCAGGCGGGCCACTCCGGCTCGACGATGTCGACGAGCCGGAACCCGCCGGCCACGATGTCCCGCACCCGGTCGCCGATGGTCCTGTGGTGCTCCACGTAGACGGCGTTTCCGTCGTCGTCCTGCTCCACATAAGGAGTGCGGTCGAAGTAGGAGGCCGCTACGGAGAGGCCCTCCGGACCCGGCTCGTCCGGGAACGCCCAGCGGATGGGGTGGGTCGCGGAGAAGACGAACCGCCCGCCGGGCCGCAGCACCCGGCGCACCTCCTTGAGGACCTGCACGGGGTCGGCGACGAACGGCATCACGCCGTAGGCGGAGCAGACGAGGTCGAAGGAGCCGTCCTTGAAGGGCAGCACTCCCGCGTCGGCCTGCACCAGCGGGACGTCGCCGCCGATCCGCAGCGCGTGCTGGAGCTGGCGGTGCGAGAGGTCGAGGGCCACCGGGCGCGCGCCCTGCGAGAGCAGCCAGCGCGAGCACTGCGCGGCACCGGAGCCGATCTCCAGGACGTCCTTGTCCTTGAGCTCCTCGGGCGGACCGAGGAGCTCCGCCTCCACCTCGTCGAGCCCCTCGGGGCCCCACACGAAGCGGTCGTCCCCGAGGAACGTGCCGTGCTCGATCTGGTACTCGTCGGCATTCCGGTCCCACCAGCCGCGGTTGGCGCGACTGCTCTCCGTGACGTCGGCGTCACGCCTGGTGGCCTCGGGCTCGGGCGGCTCGGACTCTTGGATGATCGGCTCCATCGTCGTAATCTGCTGTGCCTTTGCGTATTCCGTCGAATTCCTCGGCGCGGAGGGGCGCGGTGCGGCCCGTGTGGCCTGAGGCGACAGGTTTTGTGCCGGGTATGCGGCGATCCGCCCCGGGTGTGCGCCTTCGCGCATTGACCCTGTCCGGCTGCCCCCGTATGCTACAAGTTGCGCTGCGAGCCTGCGCTCCTCAGACATAGCAGGCTGCGCTCGCGTCTGTTGTATGTCCCCTCGGTTGTCGAGGCGCCTTCCCTTGCCGGAAGCCGCGCCTCCTAGGCTGTCCGGCTTCTGCAGAGCGAAATCGGCTCCCGGCGTTGCAGTACCTACGACTTCAATGTCCGTACCGGAGCCCTAACCCACATGACGAGCAGCACCGAGACCACCGCCACCACCCCGCAGGTAGCGGTCAACGACATCGGTAACGAGGAAGCCTTCCTCGCCGCGATCGACGAGACGATCAAGTATTTCAACGACGGCGACATCGTCGACGGCGTCATCGTGAAGGTCGACCGGGACGAGGTCCTGCTCGACATCGGTTACAAGACCGAAGGCGTCATCCCGAGCCGCGAGCTCTCGATCAAGCACGACGTCGACCCGAACGAGGTCGTCAAGGTCGGCGACGAGATCGAGGCCCTGGTTCTCCAGAAGGAGGACAAGGAAGGCCGTCTGATCCTGTCCAAGAAGCGCGCTCAGTACGAGCGTGCCTGGGGCACGATCGAGAAGATCAAGGAAGAAGACGGCATCGTCACCGGTACCGTCATCGAGGTCGTCAAGGGTGGTCTCATCCTCGACATCGGCCTCCGTGGCTTCCTGCCGGCCTCCCTCGTCGAGATGCGCCGCGTCCGCGACCTCCAGCCCTACGTGGGCAAGGAGCTCGAGGCCAAGATCATCGAGCTGGACAAGAACCGCAACAACGTGGTCCTGTCCCGCCGTGCCTGGCTCGAGCAGACCCAGAGCGAGGTCCGCCAGACCTTCCTCACGACCCTGCAGAAGGGCCAGGTCCGCTCCGGCGTCGTTTCCTCGATCGTCAACTTCGGTGCGTTCGTGGACCTCGGTGGCGTCGACGGTCTCGTCCACGTCTCCGAGCTTTCCTGGAAGCACATCGACCACCCCTCCGAGGTTGTCGAGGTCGGCCAGGAAGTCACCGTCGAGGTTCTCGACGTGGACATGGACCGCGAGCGTGTCTCCCTGTCGCTCAAGGCGACGCAGGAAGACCCGTGGCAGCAGTTCGCCCGCACGCACCAGATCGGGCAGGTCGTTCCCGGTAAGGTCACCAAGCTCGTTCCGTTCGGTGCGTTCGTGCGCGTCGACGAGGGCATCGAGGGCCTGGTCCACATCTCCGAGCTGGCCGAGCGCCACGTGGAGATCCCGGAGCAGGTCGTCCAGGTCAACGACGAGATCTTCGTCAAGGTCATCGACATCGACCTCGAGCGTCGCCGGATCTCGCTGTCGCTGAAGCAGGCCAACGAGTCCTTCGGCGCCGACCCGTCGGCCGTCGAGTTCGACCCGACCCTGTACGGCATGGCCGCGTCCTACGACGACCAGGGCAACTACATCTACCCCGAGGGCTTCGACCCCGAGACCAACGACTGGCTCGAGGGCTACGAGACCCAGCGCGAGGCCTGGGAGACCCAGTACGCCGAGGCGCAGCAGCGCTTCGAGCAGCACCAGGCTCAGGTCATCAAGTCGCGCGAGGCCGACGCCCAGGCCGAGGCCGAGGGTGCGGCGGCTCCGGCCGGCGCCGCTCCGGCCGCGTCCGGTGGCGGCGGCGGTTCGTACTCCTCGGAGTCGGACGACAACTCCGGCGCGCTGGCTTCGGACGAGGCGCTTGCCGCGCTGCGTGAGAAGCTTGCCGGCGGCCAGAGCTGAGGCTCGCCTCTAGGCGGTTGTAGCTGAACACTGCGGGCCCGCATCCCTTCGGGGGTGCGGGCCCGTTGTGCGTTCCGATTCGGGTGCGGGGCTGTGGGGGCTGGGCGCGCAGTTCCCCGCGCCCCTGTAGGGCTCGTCCCTGCGGGACTTGCCCTCTACGGGGTGACCGGGATGTTCGTCAGGCCCCGGCCGCCGGTCACCGTGTTGCTGGCGTAGACCGTCGTCCGGCAGCTGCCGCTCTGGTTCGTCACGTTGATGGCAAGTTGCCGGTCGCCCGTCGCGCCCGTCAGAGTCGACTTGTTGCCGCGGAAGACCGTGCCGCAGCCCCAGCCCGGCTGCTGGGTGTGGGTCTCGTAGCCGTTGTTCAGGGTGTTCTTGCCGGTGTTGTTCTCGATGACGTAGTTGTTGCCCTTCACGTCGACCCATGAGTCGTCGTAGTGGACGCCGGTCAGGCCTCTGCCGTCGAACGTGTTGCCCGCGACCTTGCCGCCGGTCGTGCCCTCCTTGAGGTCGATGGCCTCGCCGCCGACGTCCGGGCCGATGGTGTTGCCGAGGATCTGCACGTTGTCGCTCTTGTCGGAGAGCGTGTTGGCGGTGCCTACGTAGATGCCCTCTCCCATGCCGCGGCCGTCGTTCCCGGTGTCGTGGATGCGGGAATCGCGGATCACGCCGTCCCTGCTCGACTTCCGGAAGTGGACGCCCTCCATGTCGAGGCCGTGGACCGTGACGGTGTCCACGACGACGCCCCGCGCGGAGTCGATCATGATGCCTTTCTGGCCGCCGGTGACGGTGACGCCCTTCACCGTCCAGTACGCGGCGCCGTTCAGGTGCAGGCCGTAGCCGCTGCCCGCCTTGAGTACCGCCTTCGGTGAGCCGGTCAGCGTGATGCGGGAGCCGGCGGTCGCGGCCACGGTGGTCTTGAAGTTCCCGGAGTACGTGCCGTCGGCGAGGTGGATCGTGTCGCCGGGGGAGGCCTCGGTGAGCGCCGCCTTGAGTTCGGCGGCCGTGGAGACCTCGATGGTGCGGGCGGGCGCCGCGGTGGAGGCGGTCGCGGCCGGGGGCAGAGCCAGGGCCAGGGCCAGGGTCGCGGAGGCGGTGGTCGCCGTGAGCAGGGTCGCCGGCAGGGTTCGTCGGGTGCGCATGTGGGGGTGACCTTCCCGTCGGAGGCGTGGCGTGGCGTTCTCGTACGTGAACTTCGAGTCCCCATATGAACGTTGGGACGTGGAGAACGTAGAGGCAGGGCATGTGCGCGTCAAGGTATGGACCAGGGTCGGCCGTTGCGGGCGCACGGGTGGGCGCCGGCGGGAATGCGCGTGTCGCCGCGTGCGTTCTCCGTTACGAACACGAGGAGGAGCGGTCACAGTGCTTGATCCGCAGGGTTTGTACGCATGGGAGCCGAAGGGCCTCGCCGTCGTCGACATGGCGCTCGCCCAGGAATCGGCCGGACTGGTCATGCTCTACCACTTCGACGGATACATCGACGCGGGCGAAACCGGCGACCAGATCGTCGAGCGGCTCACGGACAGCCTTCCCGGGCAGGTGGTGGCGAGATTCGACCACGACCGGCTCGTGGACTACCGCGCCCGCCGCCCGCTGCTCACCTTCCGGCGCGACCGCTGGAGCGACTACGAGGAGCCGACGCTCGACGTCCGCCTCGTCCAGGACGCCACCGGCGCGCCCTTCCTGCTGCTTTCCGGGCCCGAGCCCGACGTCGAGTGGGAGCGTTTCGCCAAGGCCGTCCAGCAGATCGTGGAGCGGCTCGGGGTGCGCCTCTCCGTGAACTTCCACGGCATCCCGATGGGCGTCCCGCACACCCGTCCCGTGGGCCTCACGCCGCACGGCAACCGCACCGACCTGGTGCCGGGTCACCGCAGCCCGTTCGACGAGGCGCAGGTGCCGGGCAGCGCGGCCGCCCTGGTCGAGTACCGCCTCCTGGAGGCCGGTCACGACGTGCTGGGTGTCGCGGCGCACGTCCCGCACTACATCGCACGCTCCGCCTACCCGGACGCGGCCCTCACCGTCCTGGAGGCGATCACCGCCGCCACCGGCCTGGTGCTGCCCACCGTCGCGCACGGACTGCGCACCGAGGCGCACCGCACCCAGACCGAGATCGACCGGCAGATCCAGGAGGGCGACGAGGAGCTGGTGGCGCTCGTCCAGGGCCTGGAGCACCAGTACGACGCGGCGGCGGGCGCGCAGGACCGCGGCAACATGCTCGCCGAGCCGGTGGACATCCCGTCCGCCGACGAGATCGGCCGCGAATTCGAGCGTTTCCTCGCGGAGCGGGAGGGCGACGCGTGAGGCGGCGACCGCCCGGGGCCTGTCCCGCCGGCAGGCCCTAAGCTGCCGGTCATGCTGAAAGTGGGCCTGACCGGCGGCATCGGTGCCGGTAAGAGTGAAGTGTCACGGCTGCTCGTCGTGTCCGGTGCCGTGCTGATCGACGCGGACAAGATCGCGCGCGAGGTGGTGGAGCCGGGAACTCCCGGACTCGCGGCCGTCGTTGAAGCCTTCGGGCGGGAGGTGCTCGCACCTGACGGTTCCCTCGACCGGCCGAAGCTGGGCGCGATCGTCTTCGCCGACGCGGAGAAGCTGGCCGTCCTGAACTCGATCGTGCATCCGCTCGTGGGCGCCCGCTCCGCCGAACTCGAACAGGCCGCGTCCGGTGACGCGGTGGTCGTCCACGACGTGCCGCTGCTCGCCGAGAACGGCCTCGCGCAGCTGTACGACGTCGTGGTCGTCGTCGACGCGAGCCCCGAGACCCAGCTGGACCGCCTGGTGCGGCTGCGCGGCATGAGCGAGGCGGACGCCCGCGCGCGGATGGCCGCGCAGGCGACCCGCGAGAAGCGCCTCGAGATCGCGGACATCGTGATCGACAACGACGGCCCGCTGGACGGGCTCGCGGAGCGGGTCGGTGAGGTCTGGGCGGACCTCGCACGCAGGGCAAGCGCCCCCTGAGGGGCGCGGGGAACTGCGCGAGCAACCGAAACCGAGCCGCACCCGGCGACGAACCGCCGAGGGCAGACGCGTCCGCGTCACAAGGGCCCCTGGGGGCGATGGTGCGGAATAGGCAGGGGTGCGGCGGGCGTTGACGCGGGGGAGCGAGGGAAGGAGCCCGGCGTGCCCGAAATTACTCCGGAGACTCATGTCATAGATTTCCGTGCGGCGGAGCAGCTTCTCGCCGCCCGGGATCCGCGCGGCGCGGTGAAGCTGCTCGACACCGTCATCGCCGCCCACCCCGAGAACACGGCGGCGCGCCTGCTGCGGGCGCGCGCCTTCTTCGCCGCCGCGCAACTGCGGGCGGCGGAGCTGGAGTTCAGCATCGTCCTGGAGCGCGAGCCGGACAACGCGTTCGCGCACTTCGCGCTCGCCCGCACCTACGAGCGCGGCGCGCGCCCCGACCAGGCGCGGCGCCACTTCCGGCTCGCGGCCGCCCTCGACCCGCAGCCGGAGTATCTGGCGGCGGCCCGCTTCGACGGCGACGCCGGCCCGGGCGGCGAGAAGTAAGGCCTCGAGCCATGGCCCTCTCGAATGGCGGGGCGGCCACCGGCAGGTGAGCATGTGTGGTGCGCAGAGTTCCGGCCTCGACTACGGGAGCCCTCATGTCCCAGCCGCGCCAGCAGCAGAGCCCGCCCGGCGTCACGTCCGAGATGACCCCGCGGCCCGACCACGGCGAGCAGAGCTACCGCGGGTCGGGCCGCCTTGCCGGCAAGGCCGCGGTCATCACCGGCGGGGACAGCGGGATCGGCCGCGCCGTGGCGATCGCGTACGCCCGGGAGGGCGCGGACGTGCTGATCTCCTACCTCGACGAGCACGAGGACGCGGCGGAGACGCGGCGGTGGGTGGTGGAGGCGGGCCGCGAGTGTGTGCTGGTGCCCGGTGACGTGGCGGATCCCGCGCACTGCCGGTCGATCATCGACAAGGCGGTGGGGACGTTCGGCCGCGTGGACGTGCTGGTCAGCAACGCCGCGTTCCAGATGACCCGCGACTCCATCGAGGACGTCCCCGACGAGGAGTGGGACCGGACGCTCGCGATCAACCTCAGCGCCTTCTTCCATCTGACCAAGGCCGCCGTCCCGCACATGGGGCCGGGTTCGGTGATCATCGGGAGCACCTCGGTGAACTCCGACGCCCCGCCGCCGCAGCTGCTCCCGTACAACGTCACCAAGGCGGGCATCGCGAACATGGTCGGCTCGCTGTCGCAGATGCTCGGCGCGCGCGGCATCCGCGCCAGTGGCGCCGGGACCGATCTGGACGCCGCTCATTCCGGCGACCGTGCCGCCGGAGCAGGTGGAGAGCTTCGGTTCGCAGGTCCCGCTCGGGCGGCCGGGACAGCCGGCGGAGCTGGCGCCGGTCTACGTCATGCTCGCCTCGGACGAGGCCAGCTACGTCTCCGGGGCCCGTATCGCGGTCACGGGTGGGCAGCCGATCCTGTGAGCGGTCGCGGCACCGCCCTGTATCCGCTGCGGCTGACCGTGACGGCCAAGCCGCTGGTGTTCGGCGGCCAGGCCATCGCCCGGCGGCTGGGCAAGGCGGGCATCCCGGACTGGAGCGTCGCCGAGACCTGGGAGTGCAGCGATGTCGAGGGTGCCCAGGCTGTCGTGGTCGACGGGCCGCTGGCCGGCCGGTCGCTGCGTGAGGTGACCACCGACCATCCGCGGGAGTTGATGGGCGCGGGGTGGTCGGGACAGTGCTTCCCCGTGCTGACCAAGTTCATCGACGCCACCGGCTCCCTGCCGGTGCATCTGCACGCGGACGACGAGACCGCCCGCCGCCTGGAGGGCGAGCGCAACGGCAAGACCGAGGCGTGGCACATCCTCGACGCCGCCCCGGGAGCGACCGCCCTGTGCGGCGTCAAGCGCGGAGTGACCCGTGCGGAGCTGTTCGCGGCGCTGGAGGCGCAGGACTTCGACGCCGTGCTGCGCCGCCTGCCGGTGCGTGCGGGGGAGACCATCTATGTGCCGGGCGGCACGCTGCACAGCTTCGGTCCGGACACCCTCGTCTATGAGATCGAACAGACATCCGACATTCAGCAGCACGCGATGCACTGGGACATGACGGACGGCTCGCCCGTGAGCGACGAGGAGTTCGGCGCCAACCTCGACATGCTGATGCGGCAGGTGAAACCGGAGAACAGACCGGAGTTCACCCCCGGCCTGCGCGTCCCCGTCGGCGACGGCGTCGAGCGCGTCTTCCTGTGCGCCAGTTCCTACTTCGCCCTGGAACGCTGGAGCGCCGGAACCGCCGAGCCGCTGCGGCACTCCTTCGCCACCGCGCAGATCCTGACCAACGTCGGCGCTCCGGTACGCGTCCGGGCGGGCGCCTGGACCGGCGACCTCGGCCGGGCCGAAACGCTCCTGCTGCCCGCCGTCTGCGGCGACGTGGAGATCGGCGGGCCGGCCGACGTCCTGTTCGGCTACCTGCCCGACCTCGACCGCGACGTCCGCGCCCCGCTGCTCGAAGCCGGCTACCCCTTGCGTCTCATCGACTCCCTCGGCTCGGGCGGATCGTAGGGCGGGACGTCCTTGCCCGGCTGATAGTGCGCGCCCTGCCGCATGCGGTGCACGACCCACGCCAGATCGGCGGCGATCACCACCAGCAGCACCCCGCACGCCACCGCCCACCCGGTCCGCCCGGCGAGGGCGAAGGCCGCGGTGCCGAAGGCCGCCCACACGAGGCCCCATACGCTGAACCAGAAGCGCATCCGCAGCGGACTGCGCGCGGTCACCGGTTCACTGCCTGTGCGCATCATGAGTGGTCATCTCCTCCTTTCCAGGATAAAGAGGGTGGGAACGTGCTGGAAGCGCTCAGGGCCGATGAAACGCTCGCCGCCTGGCTCGAGGAGTTGGAGAGCGCGGGGGAGCCGCCGGCCGAGGCGGTGCTGCCGGACGCCGACGACCTGCCGGAGGTGCTCCTCGACCTCGCCGTGCCCCACGAGGACATCAACCCCCTCGTGGCGCTCCGCGGCCGGCTGTGGGCCGACCCGGAGGCGCGGTGGCTGCTCGACCGCTGCGTGGCCGCCGTCGTACGCGACCTGGGGACGGTGGGCGGCGGCGGCCGCCTCCGGGCGCTGTCCGAGGGGTGCGGGGAACTCGGGCGCTGCTTCTATGTGTACGTCTACGTGGCGGCGCTGGACCACGTGCGCGCGTACCACCGCGACCGCGGCATCCCCGCCGACGTCTCCCGCCGCACCCTCGCCGACCTCGGCCGCCATATGGCGGTGCACCGCAGGGCGCGCGGCAGCGGCGGCCTCCTCGTACCGGAGTGGCACGCCCTGCACTTCCGCGGCGAGCTCTACCAGTTGGGACGGCTGCAGTTCCAGCGTGCCGTGCTGGGCGAGCGCATGGGCGGCGCGACAGCCGCGGCCGGGCACCCGGCGGGCCCGGGCGACCCCTGCCTGAACCTCCACATCACCGACTTCCGGGGGCCGTTGACGCCCGAGGCCTGCGACCGGTCGACAGCCCTGGCGCGGGAGTTCTTCGCGCGCCACTTCCCGGAGGAGCGTTATGAGACAGCCGTCTGCCACTCCTGGCTGCTCGACCCGCAGCTGAGGGACCACCTGCCCGCGGATTCGAACATCGTCCGCTTCCAGCGGCGATTCCGCCTCGCCGACGGCTACGAACCGCAGCCGGCGGACGACGACCCCGTCGCCTTCGTCTTCGGCGACCGAGACCTCCCCGTGTCCGGACTGCCCAGGCGGACCAGGGTCGAGCGGGCCGTCGGCGACCATCTGCGGGCGGGCGGCCACTGGTACGGCGGGCATGGCTGGTTCCCGCTGGGGGCGGCCCGGCGGTGACAGCGTCCGGGAACGGCGCCGTACCGGGCTTCGTTGGCCGGGCATGAGCCTGCAGATGCGTGAGGGATACGAGGGAACGGGACCCGGCGCGATCACGCCGGACGGCTGCGCGGTCGAGCTGTACACGCGCCTGTCCGTCGGGGACGAGCCCGACGTCATCGAGGACGCCGTGCCGGCGGGGGCGCACATTCTGGAGCTGGGCTGCGGCGCGGGCCGGGTGACCCGCCCGCTCCTGGAGCGCGGCTTCCGGGTGACGGCCGTCGACGAGTCCCCCGAGATGCTGGAGAAGGTCGCCGCGCTCGACGGCGGGGTGCGGACCGTGCGGAACCCCATCGAGGAGCTCGACCTCGACGAGAAGTTCCCCGTGGTGATGCTCGCCTCGTTCCTCGTGCACAACGGCGACACGGCGGTGCGCCGCCGCATGCTGCGGGCCTGCCGCAAGCACGTCACGGACCAGGGCTGCGTACTGATCCAGCGCGAGGGCGCGGACTACCACACGAACCTTCCGAGGGAGCGCGTCGACCCGAGTGGCTACACGATCCGGATCCTCTCGGCGGAGCCCGTCGGAGACGGCGTGAACGAGGTGCGCGCGGAGTACGTCTTCCAGGACGCCGTATGGACCCAGACGTTCCGCGCCAGACCACTCACCCCGGAACAGTTCGAGGAGGCTCTCGCGGAGGCGGACCTTAAGGTCGACAAATACCTCACGGAGGACGGTACTTGGGTGCGGGCGGTGCCGGCCGGCTGATCCGGTTCGGCCGACGTCGCGCGGAGCGATGATTTTTCCGCGGACGGCCGGTCTGTATCGGTGACAGCGCAACGGCCCAAAGGCCCGGCTCACCGAGGAGACCACGATGTCCGTCAGCACCGTCCGCGCCACGTCCCCGGCCACCCCGACCGCTCCGACCGCTCCGACCGCCACAGCCCCGCGCGGCCGAGGCGCCCGTATCACCCTGCGCACGCTGCAGGTGCTGCTCGGGGTGTTCTTCGGTGTCGCCAGCGGCGCGCCCAAGCTGATCGCGCACCCGACCGCCGTCGAGTCCTTCGACAAGCTCGGCTGGGGCGCGCCGGGGATGTACACCATCGGGGCGCTGGAACTGCTCGGCGGAGTCGCGCTGCTGCTCCCGCTGCTCTCCTCGGTCGCCGCCACCGCGTTCATCGGGCTGATGATCGGCGCGTTCATCGTGTCCGTCACCGCGCTCGGCGGTGAGAACGCGGCCACGCCGCTGATCCTGATCCTGCCGCTGGCGTGGATCGCGTGGGCGCGGCGCGCCGAGACGACGAAGCTGGTCGCCCGCGTACGGCGGTGACGTGCGGCCCGTGTGTCGGGCACCGCTGCGGAGAAGCCTACTTCGGGGTGCGCAGGCGTTCCATCTCGCGGCGGTCCCGCTTCGTGGGGCGGCCGGTGCCGCGGTCGCGGATGACCGCGGGGGCGACCGCCTCGCGGGGCGGCGGGGGCGGTGAGTTGTCGACGTAGCACTCGACGGCGACGGGCGCCCCGACGCGCTTACGGATGAGGCGCTTCACGATCACGATCCGCTCCCGGTTGCCCGCCTGCCGCAGGCGCACCTCGTCGCCGACGTGCACGCCGTGCGAGGGCTTGACGCGCTCGCCGTTGACCCGGACGTGGCCGCCCTTGCACGCGGCGCCGCCGGCCGAGCGGGTCTTGACGAGGCGGACCGACCAGATCCAGCTGTCGACGCGCACCGAGCCCTCGCCCGCCGAGCCGCCGCCCGGCGAACCGCCGCCCCCTGAAGCTGAAGTCTCCGAAGCCATGTGTCGACCTTAGCCCCGCTCCGGGGCGGCCTGCCCGGCTCCCGGCGAGCCGTCCGGAAACCGCTGAACCCGGACGCCGATAATCCGGACTAATCGCGGTAATCGGACCGAACGCGACGTACGACTCCCAGGGGTGCTGCTCATGACGTCTATCGAAGCCACCGTCGACTCTCTGATGGGCGGGCTGCGGGCCGACCTCGAACGGCTCGCCTCGATCCCCTCGATCGCGTTCCCCGGATACCCGCCCGAACCGGTCGAGGAGGCGCACGCCTTGGTGGCCGCGCTGCTGCGGGACGCCGGTGTCCCGCGCGTGGAGCGGCTCGACCTGCCGGACACCGCACCCGTGGTCCTCGGTGAGATCCCGCCGCCCGAGCCCGGCGCGCCGACCGTCCTGCTCTACGCCCACTACGACGTGCAGCCCCCGGGCGACGTGTCGCTGTGGAAGTCGCCGCCCTTCGAACCGACCCCGGTCGAGGGCGGCCTGCGCGCCTGCGGCATCGCGGACGACAAGGCCAACGTCATCGCCCACCTCGGCATGGTGCGGGCCTACGGCGGCCGCCCGCCGGTCGGCGTCAAGCTCGTCATCGAGGGGCAGGAGGAGTACGGCAGCGCCTTCGAGAGCCATCCGCCCACCGACCCGGAGCGGTTCGCCTGCGACGCCATGGTGATCGCCGACCACGGCAACATCCGCCCCGGCACCCCCACCCTCGCCACCGGCCTGCGCGGCGCCTGCGAAGTGGTGGCCGAGGTCCGCACCCTCGACGAGCCGCGCCACAGCGGGGAGTTCGGCGGCGCGGCACCCGACGCGCTGCTCGTACTGCTCAAGGCGCTCGGCACCCTCCACGACGTGCACGGGGACGTCGCGGTCGAGGGGCTGCGACGCGAGGACTGGACCGGCACGACGTACACGGAGGAGGAGTTCCGCTCCCTGGCGGGCGTGCGCGAGGGCGTGCCGCTGATCGGCAGCGGCAGCCTCGGCGAGCGGTTGTGGAGCGGACCCGCGATCACCGTGATCGGCCTGGACGCGCCGAGCGTCGACCACGGAGTGTCCGCCGTCGTGCCCTACGCCAGGGCCAGGCTGAACCTGCGCTGCCACCCCCGGCAGGACCCGAGGGAGGCCCAGGGCCGGCTGGTCGCCCACCTGCGCTCGCTCAAACCCTTCGGCATCCCGCTCACCGTCAGGCCCGGCGCGGCAGGGCCCGGCTACGAGGCCGCCACCGGCGGTCCCGCCTACCGCGCCGCACGCACCGCGCTGAAGGAGGCCTGGGGCACGGAGGCCTCGTACGTCGCGACCGGCGGCTCCATCCCGCTGGTCAACGGCCTCGCCAAGGCGGCGCCCGGCGCGGAGGTGCTGCTCTTCGGCGCCCAGGACAGCATGTGCAACCTGCACGCGCCGAACGAACGCGTCCTCTTCTCGGAGCTGCGCAACACCGTCGTCGCGCTGTGCGCCTTCGTACGGGAGTACGCGGCGGACTTCCGGCGGGCCGGAGGCGGCGCCGCGTGAGCATGACCGACGCGCCGGTCGGCGGCGACCCGGCCGAAGGGCCCGCCGGCGGGCGGGGAGAGCGGAAGTTGACCTTCCCCAGCGCGCTGACCGTCCTCGCGGTCGTCACCGTCGCCGTCTGGCTGCTCGCCTTCCTCGTCCCGTCGGGGCAGTACGACCGCGACGGGTCCGGCGCGCCCGTCGAGGGCACCTACCACCGCGTCGACTCCGGACAGTCCTTCGTCGACCGCCTCAACGACCTCTTCCTGTCGCCCGTCAACGGCCTCTACGGCATCCAGGACGAGAAGACGTCGCTGGTCGCGCCCGACAACGTGGGCGCGCTGTACGGCAGTGCGGGCGTCTTCCTGTTCGTGCTGGCCATCGGGGCGTTCATCACCGTCGTCTTCGCGACCGGCGCCCTCGACCGCGGCATCGGGCGCCTCGCGCACCGGCTGCGCGAGCGCGGGGCGCTGCTCATCGCCGGCGTCATGGCCGTCTTCTCCGTGCTCGGCACGGTCGAGGGCTTCGCCGAGGAGACGCTCGGCTTCTACGGCCTGATCGTGCCGCTGATGCTCGCCCTCGGTTACGACCGCATGACCGCCGTCGGTGTGATCATCCTCGGCGCGGGGGTCGGCGTGCTCTGCTCGACCGTGAACCCGTTCGCGACGGGCGTCGCCTCCTCCGCGGCCGGCATCTCCCTCGGCGACGGGATCGTGCTGCGCTTCCTCATGTGGTGCGTCCTGACGGGGGTCACGGTCGCGTACGTGATCCGGTACGCGACGCGCGTACGGAGGGATCCGGGGCGCTCGCTCTCCGGGTTCCTGCCGGGTGACCGCGAGCAGTCCGCCACCGAGGCGGCGGAGGTACCGGGGCTGACCGGGCTGCACAAGGCCGTGCTCGTCACCACCGCGCTCGTCTTCGCCTTCATGATCTTCTCGGTGGTGCCCTGGGCCGGCGCGCTCACGGGCAGGGCCGACGCGGAGCCGTACGGCTTCGAACTCGGCTGGTCCTTCCCGCAGCTGGCGGCCCTGTTCCTGTGCGCGGCCGTGCTCGTCGGGCTCGTCGCGCGCATGGGGGAGCAGCGGCTCAGCTCGACGATCATCCAGGGCGCGGCCGACTTCGTCTCGCCCGCCCTGGTCATCCTGCTCGCCCGCGGCGTCACGACGATCATGAACAATTCGAAGATCACGGACACCGTGCTGCACTCCATCGAAGGGGTGGTGAAGGGGACGTCGTCCGGGCTCTTCGCCGTCATCGTCTTCCTCGTGAACCTGCCGCTCGCCTTCCTGATCCCCTCCACCTCGGGCCACGCCACGCTCGCCATGCCGATCCTCGCCCCGCTCGCCGACTTCGCCGGCGTCCCGCGCGCGGTCGTCGTCACGGCCTGGCAGGCCGCCAGCGGCTGGATGAACCTGTGGGTGCCGACGACGGCGGTGACCATCGGCGGGGTGGCGCTCGCGAAGGTCGGCTACGACAGGTACCTGCGGTTCGTGTGGCCGCTGCTCGCCGTGCTGGCCGTACTGATCTGCGTTTTCGTGGGGCTCGGTGCCGCGCTGACCTGAGCGTTCGCGGGTAGGGGCACCAAGAGCGGCCTCCGTACGGTGGAGGACGCGGAGAGCAGGGAGGACGTGGAGGAGATGAGGGACACCGAGGGCGTGGACGGGCTGAGCGAACTGGACCGGCGGATCACCGGATGCCGCGCCTGCCCCCGCCTCGTCGACTGGCGCGAGGAGGTCGCCCGCACCAAGCGCGCGGCCTTCGCCGACTGGACGTACTGGGGGCGCCCGGTGCCCGGCTTCGGCCCGCACGACGCCTCTCTCCTGATCGTCGGCCTCGCGCCCGCCGCGCACGGCGCCAACCGCACCGGGCGGATGTTCACCGGCGACCGATCGGGCGAGTTCCTCTACCCGGCGCTGTACGACGTCGGCCTCGCCTCCCGCCCCACCGCCGAGAGCGCCGACGACGGCCTGACGCTGTACGGCACCCGCATCACCTCGCCCGTGCACTGCGCCCCGCCCGCCAACAAGCCCACCGTCGAGGAGCGCGACACCTGCCGCGCCTGGCTGGTGAGCGAGCTGAAGCTGCTCGCGCCCACCCTCAGGGCGGTGGTCGTGCTCGGCGGCTTCGGCTGGCAGGCCGCGCTGCCCGCCTTCGCGGCGGCGGGCTGGCAGGTGCCGAAGCCGCGCCCGGCCTTCGGGCACGGGGCGCACGTGCGGCTCGCGAGCGGCCACCCGGAGCTGGAGCCGCTCGACGTCTTCGGCTGCTTTCACGTCAGCCAGCGCAACACGTTCACCGGACGCCTCACGCCCGCGATGCTGCGGGAGGTGCTGCGCTCGGCCGCCTTCGAGGCGGGCCTGCACCCGGACGGCCCGGCGGAGTGAGAGGGAAGCCTCTAGGCTGCCCCGATGGGCCTCTATCCGGACATCGAACCCCACGACCACGGCATGCTCGACGTCGGTGACGGAAACCGCGTGTACTGGGAGATCTGCGGCAATCCGCACGGCAAGCCGGCCGTGGTCCTGCACGGCGGCCCCGGCTCCGGCTGCACGCCCTTCTTCCGCCGCTGCTTCGACCCCGACGCGTACCGGATCGTCCTGCTCGACCAGCGCGGCGCCGGCCGGTCCACGCCGCCCGCGAGCGACCCGGCCACCGACATGGGCGTGAACACGATCAAGCACCTGATGGGCGACCTGGAGCTGCTCCGCCGCCACCTGGGCATCGAGCGGTGGCTCGTGTGGGGTGTCTCGTTCGGTTCCGTGCTGGGCCTGCGGTACGCGCAGACGTACCCCGACCGGGTCTCGGAACTGGTCCTCACGGGCGTCGCCACCGGCAGCCGCGCCGAGGTGCGGCTCATGACACGCGGGCTCGGACGGATCTTCCCCGAGGCGTGGCAGGCGTTCCGCGACGGGGTGCCGGAGGAGGAGCGGGACGGCGATCTGGCCGCCGCCTACAACCGGCTCCTGGAGTCGCCCGACCCCGCCGTCCGGGCCGCCGCCGCGCGCGCGTGGACGGACTGGGAGACGGCGTTCGTGCCCGCGCCGCCGAGGTCCGTCCCCCGCTACGAGGACCCGGAGTTCCGGTTCCGCTTCGCGCGCACCGTCACGCACTACTTCGCCAACGACCACTGGCTGGGCGGCGACGAGGTCGTCCTGCGCGACGCGCCCTCCCTCGCGGGCATCCCGGGCGTACTGGTCCAGGGCAGCCTGGACTTCGGCAACCTGCTGGGCATCCCGTGGCGGCTCCAGCAGGCGTGGCCCGGCAGCGAGCTCGTCCTCGTGGACGAGGCGGGGCACAACGCGGGGGCGCCGGGCATCGCGGAGGAGCTGGTGGCGGCGACGGACCGGTTCCGTCAACCCTGAGCCGTCCCACCGGACGCGTCGATCCCCGTCGGAGTGATATTCCGGGTGAACCGCCGGAGACCGGGCCCCGGCCGGGGCGCGTCGACCGCACACTCCGGGAAAGCGCCGAGCACCGCCGGCGCCGGACCAGCCCGGATCACAGGAGGCGCCCGGTGTCCCGACAGTCCTTCCGCCGTTTCCTTCGCTTCCTTCCGCACCCCCGACGCACACCCCGACCCGCACCCCGACGCACACGTCGACGCGCGCTGTCCCGAACGATGCTCGCCGCGGCCCTGCTCCTGGGCGCGGCGACGGCCGGCGGCGTGGCGGCGTACGGCGCGAACCCCGCACCCGCGAACCCCGCAGATCCCACGAACCCCGCAGATCCCGCGGACTCCGCAGACCCCGTGGACCCGGTCGAGCCTGTCTTCTGGGTCGACCCGTACAGCGCCGCCGCCCGCCAGGTCACGGAGTGGCAGGCGGCGGGCCGCACCGAGGACGCCCGCCTCATCGAACGCATCGCGGGGCGCCCCCAGGCCGTCTGGCTCACCGACGAGGAGCCCGGCGCGGTCGTGCGCACCCACGTCGAGGCGGCGGCGATGGCGGAGCGCACCGCGGTCCTCGTCGCCTATTTCGTCCCGCACCGCGACTGCGGCTCGTACTCCGCGGGCGGCGCCCGCGACGCCGCGCACTACCGCCGGTGGATCGACGACTTCGCCACCGGGCTCGGCACCCGGGGCGCGTACGTGATCCTGGAACCGGACGCCGTCGCCCAGCTGGTCGCGGGCTGCCCGGAAGCCGACGCCGACGAGCGGTACGAGCTGCTCGCCCACGCGGTCCAGCGCCTCAAGCGCCAGCCGAACACCAAGGTGTACGTCGACGCGGGGAACGCCTCCTGGATCCCCGACGAGCAGCGCCTGGTCGCCCCGCTGCGCCGCGCCGGGATCGCCGAGGCCGACGGCTTCGCGCTGAACGTGTCCAACCACCAGACGGACCAGGTGAGTTCGGAGTACGGCCGCCGGCTCGCCGCGGCGCTCGGCGGCGACAAGCACTTCGTCATCGACAGCAGCCGCAACGGCAACGGCCCCTACTCGGGCAGCAAGCCCTGGTGCAATCCGCCGGGCCGCGCCCTCGGCACACCGCCCACCGCCCGCACCGGCGACCCCGCGCTCGACGCCTACCTGTGGATCAAGCGGCCCGGCGAGTCCGACGGGACATGCCGGGGCGGGCCGAAGGCGGGCCAGTGGTGGCCGGAGTACGCACTGGACCTGGCGCGCCGGTCCCGCGGCTAGGGCCTGTCCGGCGGATCAGGTCGCGGTGGGGTGGCGGCCACCCGTCGGTGCAGGTGAGCGGGGTCTGGTGCGTCGAGATGCAAGGCGGAGGAGGGCGGCAACGCGATGGGGGTGCCCCCTGCTCGAGCGGAGCCGAGAGCTCGGGGGAGTTGACAACCGACGACAACGCCGCAGGGTTGGGGTCTCCCCTGCTCGAGCGAAGCCGAGAGCTTGGGGAAGTGGCAGACCCCGCGCCCCGCGACATGATTCGCCGGACAGGCCCTAGCGGCTACTCCGGGGTGCCCGAGCCGTCGGGGACGACCGCGGTGGCGGTGATCTCCACGAGCTGGCCGGGGTAGCCGAGGCACGACGTGCCGAGCAGCGTCGAGGTGTGCGGGCCCGCGTGCAGGTCGGTGACGCGGACGACCTCCCACGCCTCGCTGAGCGCCGCGGTCTCGTCGCTGACCACGTACACCGTGCTGGCCACCACCTGCGACAGATCGCTGCCCACCGCGCGCAGTGCCTCGTCGAGGTTGGCGATGACCTGCTCGGTCTGGCGTGCGATGTCGCCTTCCCCGACGAGGTTCCCCTCGGGGTCGAGCGGGACGGAGCCCGCCATGAAGGCGAGCCGGGTGCCGGCTTCGACGACGGCGGCGTGGGCGTAGCCGGGGGGCGGGAAGAGGGTGGGTACGACGGTGCGGGTGGGGGTGGGGGTGGGGGTGGAGGTGCGTTCCGAGGTGGTCATGCCGAGATCGTGCGTGAGGTGGGTCGCGTACGCATCCGAATTTCCCTCAGCGCACCGCCGCCGGTGAACTTCCGCCCCGTACGCGCAACACGGGCTTGCCCGAGCCGTTCGCCGGGGTGGACCAGATGTCCTGTCTGCGGCCGTCCTCGCCCGGCAGGGCGTATGCGAGGGTGTCGTCGTCCAGCCAGGCGGCCTGGTCGTCGACGTTGCGCCGCTCGGCGAGGGGGCGCTCGCGCATCGTCCGCAGGTCGAGGACGTACAGGCGCCACGGGTCCTTGGTCCCCTTCCGCACCCGCTTCTTGAAGGCGATGCGGGTGTCGTCGGGGGAGAGCGAGGGGCACTCGACGTTCGAACGCAGGGCGGTCGCCGCCCACTTCTTCATGTCGCCGCGCACGAGGTACGTCCTGCCCTTCGTCGAGACGGTCGCGTAGAAGACGTTGTCGTCCTTGGTGAAGGTGACGCCCCAGTAGTTGACGTCGGGGGAGTGGTAGCGGCGGCCGTCGAGGATGAGGGGGATCTCCTCCATGTTCTTGATCAGGTAGCCGGTGCGGGTGTCCAGGATGGAGGTGCGGGTGGAGAAGGACGAGCCCGCGTAGGAGTCGCCGGTGGCGAACATCGTCCAGGACAGCATCCGGCCCGACGCGGAGACGCGGGCGCGGTTGGGGATCCCGGTGAGTGCGATACGTCGCTTCTCGCGGAGCCGGCCGTCGAGTACGACGGCGTACGACTTGGGTGGGATGCCGGACCGACGCTGGAGACACAGGCCGGTGCCGGCGGCGGCGTAGAAGCGCTCGCAGGAGGGGCCGCCGGTGGTGCGGGCGGCCTTGCCGGGCGTGAGGGTGCGGCCGGGCGAGGAGATGCGGCCTGGAGAGGGGACGCGGGCGACCCGGCCCGCGCCCGCCTCCCCCTCCGTACTGCGGAAGTAGAGGTTCCCCCGGTCGAGGCCGAACTCCGAGGCTGCGTCGGCCGATTGGGCGTCCTGCGCCGCGTGCAGGGTGTAGGCGACGGCGACGCCCGCGAGGACTGCGGCGGCGAGGGCGACCGCGACGATACGGGAGCGCAGGGACGGCGGGGAGCTGGGGGAGCCCGGGGGGACGGCGGGCGCGGTCATGGGGACCTCTCGGTAGAGGACTTCGGCTCGGTGGGGGACGTCGGTTCGGTGCGGATGAGCAGCGCCGCCGCCCCCGCCACGGCCACGGTCAGTGCGACGACCGCGCAGGTCAGCGCCGTGCTGACGCCCCACAGCGTCCAGGCGGCGCCGAAGCCGACGGCGGCGACGAGCCGGGCGAGCGCCTGGCCGGTCTGGAGCACGGCCATGCCGCCGGCCCTGCGTTCCGGTGGCACCACGGGCGTGGCGAGGGCCATCAGTACGCCGTCGGTGGCCGCGTAGAAGACGCCGAGCAGCAGCAGTACGCCGATGAGGAGGGGCCAGCCGTCGGTGGGCGCGAGCAGGAGGACGTAACCGCCGAGCAGCGCCACGTGCCCCGCGAGGAACGGCGCGCGGCGCCCGGTGCGGTCGGCGAGCCGCCCGGCGGGGACGGCGAGCAGCAGGTAGACGGCGGCGGAACCCAGCGGCAGCAGCGGGAACCACGAGACCGCGAAGTCGAGCCGCCGCTGGAGGAGGAGGTACAGGAACGCGTCGCCGATGGTGGCCGCGCCGAGCAGCGCGGCGGCGCCGAGGACGCGGCGGAAGGCGGGGACGCGCAGCAGGTCCAGCGCCCTGCCCCCGCGGGCGGTCTTCGGGGCCGCCATCCCGACGGGTTGTGCCCGGCCGGGCACGAACGCGACCAGCATCAGCACCCCGAGCAGCCCGAAGCAGAAGCTGACCACGAACACGGCGTCGTACGCGTCGGCGGTCGCCCACAGCAGCGCGAACGCGGCGAGCGGCCCGAGCAGCGCGCCCGTCGTGTCCATCGCCCGGTGCACACCGAAGGCGCGGCCCAGCGCGTCGGGCGGGCTGCTCAGCGAGATGAGCGCGTCGCGCGGCGCGGTGCGCACGCCCTTGCCGACGCGGTCGGCGGCGAGCGCCGCGCCGATCCCGGCGGTGGCGCCGCCCGCGAGCAGCAGCCCGAGCCGGGAGAGGGCGGAGAGCGCGTAGCCGCTGCCCGCGACCAGCTTGTGCCGCCCGCCGCGGTCGGCGGCGTACCCGCCGGCCAGCCGCACCAGCGCGGTCACCCCGTTGTAGAGGCCGTCGAGGAAGCCGAACTGGAGCGGCGAGAGGCCGAGCTGGAGGACGAAGTAGAGCGGAAGGACGGCGGTGACCATCTCCGAGGAGATGTCCGTGACCAGGCTGACCGCGCCGAGTGCGAGGACGGGCCCGGCGACGCGGCCGCGCCGGGCCCCGGACTTCTCCGAGGCCTTGGCGACCGCGTCGGTGGAGGCGAGGTACATGGGGGCTCGCTCGTCTCAGCGGCAGCTGTAGGACGGGCTGGTGTCCTTCGTCGAGCCGTCCGTGGCGACGAGGTTCCAGGAGAACCCGCTGTCGGTGAAGTTCAGCTTGACGACGCCGAAGGCCTTGGTGATCCGCTTCTGGCTGTTGGGCTGGACCTCCTCGATGTCGTACGGGTTGGCGCCGCCCATGCCGCCGAGCAGTTCGACGATGCCGTCGGGATCCGCCTTGCCGTCGGCGTTCTGCGGGGCGAACCGCTCGTAGTGGTGGTCGTGGCCGTTCATGACCAGCTCGGCCTTGTTCTTCTGAAGCAGCTTCCAGACCGGGCGGCTCACCGGGTCGTTGCCATGCCCTCCGGAGGAGAAGAGGGGGTGGTGCCAGTACGCGGCCACGCACTTCTTGGAGTTGGCGGCGAGGTCGTCCTTGAGCCAGTCGATCTGCTCGTCGTCGAAGCTGTTGGAGTCGAGCGCGATGAAATGCCAGTTGCCCTGGTCGAAGCTGTAGTAGCTCTTGCCGTCGGGGTAGGCGACGGAACCGAAGTAGGACTTGTAGCCCGCGAGCGCGCCCGCCGGGTCGTAGGTCTCGTGGTTGCCGGGGACGGGGCGGGTCTTGCTCTTGAAGGCGCCCCAGGATTTGTCGTAGTAGTTCTTGAAGTCCTTCAGGCGCGCGTCGTCGTACTGGTTGTCGCCCATGGTCATGACGAAGGACGGATTGATCTGCTTGACCAGGGCCGCGGTCTTGGGGTGCTTGCAGCTGCCGCTGCTCGCGGTGCACTGCTCGGCGATGTCACCCGCGGCGACCGCCGTGAAGGCTCCCGCCCTCGGCGCCGCTGCGGGGGAGGCGTCGGCCTCTTCGGCGGGCGACCACAGCAGCACGCCGCCGACGAGGGCGAGCGAGGCGCCGGTGGCGATGGGGATGCCCCAACGGGCTTTGCCTGTACGGGAGTTGCGCGTCTCGCTCGTGCGGGAGTTCATGGCGCGGGGGGTGGGCGGCATGTCCGTCTCCTCGGTTGGCGTGGGGGTGCCGGGCCGTCTCGGGGAATCCTGGCGATGCGGCATGTGCGCGTCAATGACTCGGGGCGATAATTGTTAGGAAAGTTTCCTTCCAGTGTTGCTGGGCGGTGTGGTCCGGGTCCCCGGGAGGCGGGTGCTCCGGCGTTGTCAGTGGTCTCGCCTAGGGTGGCGAGCACGGTGACAGGTGGCGTGAGCAGGGGCTGCGGAGGGAGGTGGCGGTGGCGGTGGTGACGACGACGGGGGCGGATGCGGGCGGGTCGGCGGCGGATGCGGACGTGTCGGCGCACGGTCACGCTCTCCTCGTACGGTCCTGTGCCGCCGTCTTCCTGCCGGCGGAGGTGCCCCGGGAGGGCCGGATCGCCTTCTGGCGGCCGGACGGCGGCGAGCTTCCGGGGGAGGGCCTCGGTACGCGTGGCGGCCCCGGCACGCGTGGGGACCTGGTCGTCGCCCGCAAGCACGGCAAGGGTGCCCGCACCCGCACCGTTCCCGCCCTGTTCCTGCCGGTCCGCGACGCCGTGCCGCTGCTGCTCCGCGCCGCGCGCCCGCATCCCGCCGCGGCGTGCTGGGCCGCGGCCGCCCGGCACGCGCTGCACCTGGCGGCGCGGGGCAGGCTGCTGCCCGGCCTGACGCCGGGGGACATGGACGCGTGGCGGGCGGGGCCGCTGGACGAGGGGGACGTCGCCCACCTGCGGGCCATCGCCGCGGCGCTGCCCGCCGAGGCGCACGCGGTGCCGTCGGCGGAGACCGGTCCGGGCACGGGCCCGCTGCACCTGCCGCAGCCGTTCGCCCTGCTCAGAGCCTTCGTCGACGCGGTGATCGACGTCCTGCCGCGCACCCCCGCGGCCGCGCACGCGGTCGGCGCCCCCTTCGCCGCGCACGAGCCGCAGCACTTGCCGGGTGCCCGCGAGTGGGCCGCCGAGGTCGCGGCGGGGATGGACGCCGGGGTCCGGGTGTCGCTCCGCCTCGACCTGCGGGCCCATGAGGTGTTCGACGGGGGCGAGTACTCCACGGGCGGCACGGACGGCACGGATGGCACCGGAGGCGGAGCGGACGATTCCGGTGACGGGGCCGGCGACTCCCGAGGCGCGGCGGACGGATCCACCGTCGGCGGGCAGCGCTCCGCGCCCGCCGCCAGGGACGGCTCCGGCGCGGCGGTCCCCCGGGCCGACGTCGCCAGCCCGGCCGCCGCCATCGTCCAGGTGCACAGCCTCGCCGACCCGGCGCTCGTGACGGACGTGCCCGGCCTCTGGGCGGGGACCGACCACTTCGGGCCGCGCGCCCGCGTGGACACGCTGCTCGCGCTGCGCCGCGCCGCCCGCGTGTGGCCGCCGCTCGGCAGGCTCCTGGAGCGGCCGCGCCCCGACGTGCTGCCGCTGAGCGAGGAGGAGTTGTACGACCTCCTGGGCGCGGCGGCAGGACGGCTCGCCGCGGCCGGAGTCGCCGTCCACTGGCCCAGGGAGCTCACCCGCGGCCTCACCGCCACCGCTGTCGTCCGCCCGGCCCCCGGCACCGCCGCCGACAACTTCGACTTCTTCAAGACCGAGAAACTCCTCGAATTCCGCTGGCAGGTGGCGTTCGGTGACCAGGAGGAGCCGCTGACCGACGCGGAGCTCGACGTGCTGGCGGAGGCGCACCGCCCGGTCGTCCGCCTCCGCGACCAGTGGGTCGTCGTCGATCCCGACATGGTCCGCAAGGCGCGCAAGCGGGACCTCGGCCTGCTCGACCCGGTCGACGCCCTGTCCGTCGCCCTCACCGGCACGGCCGAGGTGGACGGCGAGCAGGTGCCCGCCGTCCCCGTCGGCGCGCTGGCGAGGCTGCGCGAGCGCGTGACGGACGACCTCGACGCCATCGCCCAGCCCCCGGGCCTGCACGCGACCCTGCGGGACTACCAACTGCGCGGCCTCGCTTGGCTCGACCGCATGACGTCGCTGGGCCTCGGCGGCTGCCTCGCCGACGACATGGGACTCGGCAAGACGATCACGCTGATCGCCCTCCACCTCCACCGCCGGCACCCCGCGCCGACACTCGTCGTCTGCCCCGCGTCGCTGCTCGGCAACTGGCAGCGGGAGATCGAGCGGTTCGCGCCCGGCGTGCCGGTGCGCCGCTTCCACGGAGCGGGCCGCACCCTCGACGGCCTGGACGCCGACGGCGGCTTCGTCCTCACCACGTACGGCACGATGCGCACCAGCGCGCCCGAACTGGCCGAGCAGGCCTGGGGCCTGGTCGTCGCGGACGAGGCGCAGCACGTCAAGAACCCGCACGCGGCGACCGCGAAGGCGCTGCGCACGATCCCCGCACAGGCCAGGGTCGCGCTCACCGGCACCCCCGTCGAGAACAACCTCTCCGAGCTCTGGGCCCTGCTCGACTGGACGACGCCGGGGCTGCTCGGCCCCCTGAAGGCGTTCCGCGCCCGCCACGCGCGCCTCGTGGAGGGCGGCGAGACGGCCGAGAACGACGAGGCGCTGGAGCGCCTGGCCCGCCTTGTCCGCCCCTTCCTCCTGCGCCGCAAGAAGTCGGATCCGGGCATCGCCCCGGAGCTGCCGCCGAAGACGGAGACCGACCACCCGGTCACCCTCACCCGCGAACAGACCTCCCTCTACGAGGCGGTGGTGCGCGAGACGATGGCCCGCATCGAGGCCTCGGACGGCATGGCGCGCCGCGGCCTGGTCATGAAGCTGCTGATGGCGCTCAAGCAGATCTGCAACCACCCGGCGCAGTACCTGAAGGACGGCACCCTCACGACACGCGCGGGCCGCCCGCGCTCGGGCAAGCTGGAGCTGCTCGACGAACTGCTCGACACGATCCTCGCCGAGTCGGAGAGCGCCGGCGCGGTCCTGATCTTCACGCAGTACGTGCAGATGGCCCGCCTCCTCGAAGCGCATCTGGCCGCCCGCGGCATCCCCAGCCAGCTGCTGCACGGCGGCACCCCGGTCGCGCGCCGCGAGGAGATGGTGGACCGCTTCCAGTCGGGCGAGGTCCCGGTCTTCCTGCTCTCCCTGAAGGCGGCGGGCACCGGCCTCAACCTGACCCGGGCGGGCCACGTGATCCACTACGACCGCTGGTGGAACCCGGCGGTGGAGGAGCAGGCCACCGACCGCGCGTACCGCATCGGCCAGACCCAGCCCGTCCAGGTCCACCGCCTGGTCACCGAGGGCACCGTCGAGGACCGCATCGCCGAACTCCTCGCGGCGAAGCAGGCGTTGGCGGACGCGGTGCTCGGCGACGGCGGCGAGGTCGCGCTCACGGAACTGTCCGACGCGGAGCTCGCGGACCTCGTGGCGCTGAGGAGGACGGCATGAGACCGCGCGGCGGACCGCCCGGACACGGCGGCGGCCTGGGCCGGGCCAGCGGAATGAGCGAGACGAGCCGCATGGGCAGCGGCCGCGTCTTCCCCGCCCTGCCCGCCCACCCCGACCCCGCCGCCCCCTTCGCCACCTCGTGGTGGGGCAACGCGTGGCTCGAAGCGCTGGAGGGCAGCGCGCTGGACCAGGCCCGCCTGGCCCGCGGCCGTGCGTACGCGCGCGAGGGCGCCGTCGACACCATCACCGTCGCGCCGGGCCGCATCGTCGCGTACGTCCACGGCAGCCGCCCCCGCCCCTACCGCGCGGAGATCCGCCTGCGGACCATGCTTCCCGAGCACTGGGACCGCTTCCTCGACGCCGTCGCCACCGACCCCGCGCGCATCGCGGCGCTGCTCGACAAGGAGATGCCGCACGCCCTGGCCGACGCGGCGGTCCGGGCGGACGTCCCCCTGCTCCCCGGCGCACGCGAACTGGCCCCGTCCTGCACCTGCCCCGACCGGGGCCACCCCTGCAAGCACGCGGCCGCCCTCGCCTACCAGACGGCCCGCCTCCTGGACGCGGACCCCTTCGTCCTCCTGCTGCTGCGCGGCGGCGAGGAACAGGACCTCCTGGACGAACTGTCGCGCAGGAACGCCCGCAGGGGTGCGGCCGAGGCGGCCCGAGCGGCGGACGACCTCCCGGCGGACCAGCAGGGGCAGTGGGAGCGGCACGCCGACGACCCGGCACCACGGCCACCGGGCGGCCCCGTCCTGCCCGGCGTCCCGGCCCGGGAGGCCCTGGCCACGGAGTACCGCTCCCCGCTCCCCGCCCCCCTCGCCCCACCGCCGCACCCGGGCGAGCCCCCGGTCCTCCCTTCCCTCCCCGGCGCGCCGGACCCGACGGCGCTGGAGTTCCTGGTGACGGACGCGGCGGCCCGCGCCCACGCGTTCCTCACGACGGGCGCGGACCCCTTCACGGCCGCGTCCCCCTGGCACGACGCGGTCCGCCTCGCGGCCTCGCACCCCGGCCTCACCGGCCGCCGCACCTTCAGCCGCCAGTTCGCCGCACTGGCCAGGTCCGTGGGGAGCACCCCCGCGGACCTCACGCGGGCGGCGGCGGCCTGGCGCCAGGGCGGCGAGGAGGGCCTGACGGTCCTGGAAACCCCCTGGGACCCCCCGGCGGGCCCCTTCGACCGAGCCCGCGGCGCCCTCGCCGCGGCGGACCTCCCCCGCATGACGATCCACCGCAACCACCTCACGGACGCGGCCGGCACCCTCCAGCTCCGCTTCGGCCGGGACGGCCGCTGGTACCCGTACCGCAGCGAGCCGGGCGCGGACGACTGGTGGCCGGAGGGGGAGGCGGACGTGGATCCGGTGGGGGCGCTGGCGGCGGTGACGGAGACGTAGGGCAGGCCGGGGCCCGTCACGGACGCAGATGCGCCAGAAGGTCGTCGTCCACCGGGTACGGGCGCTCCGCAGGCAGCAGCCGGGAAGCCGCCGCCAGATCGTTCCCGTCCCGTACGAGGGCGTGGATCTCCCGTACGCGGTCGGTGACGTCCGTGATCGAGACCGTCCACTCGTCCGCGTACCGGCGGGACGCCTCGCCGGACAGGCCGAGTTGGAGGGAGCGGTGGGGGAGCGGGTTGAGGTGGAGGTCGCGTTCGGGGTCCCACTGGACGCGGGCGGGGGTCCGGCGCAGGGCGCGTTTCCAGGTGGCCCGGTCGGGGTGGAGGCCGCGGACGTAGTGGGAGAGGCACGCGTTGCGCAGTGCCCAGTCGAAGCCCTCGCGGGTGATCTCGACCGCCAGGACGGTCTCCTGGCCCTCCTTCGTGGCCCAGCCGCAGCGGTACATCATCCACAGGAAGGACGGTTTGATCCACGTCATGCGGTCCCGCTTCCAGGCGGCGGGAAAGCGTCCGGTGCGGGCGGCGGGGACACCGAGCTGCGGGGAGTACGCCTGGTAGACGGTGATGGTGGATTCGGTGTGCAGGGCGCGGATCTGGCGGTTCATGATGGACCAGCGTGCAGTCGGCGGCGGCGGAGCGCCAGCGAATTGTCGGTGCGGGGCGCTACGGTGAGGGCCTCTCGTTCGGACAAGGAGGCCTGGTGGACGCTGAGTTGACGGCGCTGGCGGCGGCGGGCGCGACGGCGCTCGTGCAGCAGATGGTCACCGAGAGCTGGGCCCAGGCGCGGGACCGGGTCGCCCGGTTCTTCGCGCGGGGCAGCGGCGAGGAGGACGCCCTCGCGGGCGAGCTGGAAGAGGCGCGGATCGAAGTCGTCGCCGCGCGGGGCGCCGAGGACGAGGCGACCGCGGCCGACGTGCAGGCGGAGTGGCGTTCCCGGCTCCGCCGCAGACTCGCGGCGGATCCCGAGGCGGCCGCCGAACTGCGCGCGCTGCTCGACGAGTTGGCCCCGGATCCCGATCCGTCGGCGGGGCGGGGCAGCGTCACGTACAACACCGTCCACGGCGGCGTGCACTACGGCACGACGATCCAGTCGGGATCCATCGGCACCCAGCACATCCACGGCAGCGACAACCGCTGAAACGGCACCGGCGGCCCCGTCGGCCCACCGCCGCACGCGTCCGTCAGAAGTCGACCCGCGTGCGCTCGTCCAGCCGCGCCACCGAGTCCTGCGCGAACGCCTTCTCGTAGTCGCTGCGGATCTCCTCGATCTGCGTGTCCCGCCTGCGCGCCTCGGTCGTCGGATAGAGCAGGATCAGTTCGTACGAACGCTCCCGCTCGATCCTGCCGTTGGAGTCGCGCCACTGCCCGCGCCCGTCCTGGATCGTCAGCCCGTCCGGGAAGCCCGGCGTGACCTCCTTGTCGATGAAGGCCATGAACTGCTTGTCGGTCACCGCGGGCCCGCCGTCGGGCCGTTCCGTGCCGAAGAAGAGCCGCGTCTCGGTGTAGGGCTTGCCGCGGGCGACGGTCGACGCGGCGGCCGAACCGGCGCTGCGCGTCGGACCGTCGTCGTCCAGCGAGGCGTACGCGGCGGGCGCGCCGACGGCCAGCACGGTGGTGGCGACGGCGGCCACGGCGAGCCGGGTGCCGGAGACGCGGGGGAAGGTGAGGGCCACGGGGCGTTCCCTTTCCGGGGAGGGGCGATCGTCCATAACGGCGGCACACCGTAGCGGACCCCGCCCGTCCGGTGCCCTTCATCCGGCGGTATGGCCTGATTGGCTCCCACCGGTTTCACGCTCGCGTGGCACGCCCGTCACAGAGCTCCCGTAGCTCCCGGTCCGCCCGTCCCCAGCCGGTACGTCGTGAGATCCCGCCAGCCCTCGCCCGGACCGTCCGTCACGATCAGATGGACGGTGTCCACGTGGCTGACGACCGGCAGTGCGGGAGCGAGCGTCGTCTCCAGGGCGTCGTAGGCCGCTTCGTAGGTGGCCGGGCCCTCGTGGTTCGCGACGGTGAGGTGGGGGTCGAGGGGTGGGGTGAAGATGCCGCGGTAGGGGACGGCCTCGGGCCAGCGGGTCGTGAGGGCGCGGGTGAGGGCGCGTACGGGGGTGTCGGGGGCCGGCGGGAGGTAGAGGACGCCGGGGTAGCGGCGGAACTCCCCGAACGTGAGCGTGAAGGGGGCGTGGGCGGCGAAGACGTCCGCCAGGTCCGCGCGGGTGGTCGCGGTGAAGCGGGACTCGTTGAGGAACGGGTAGAGCACCGTCACGTGGGCCGGGAAGCCCGCCCGTACCAGCGGGTTCGCCTCGGGAACGCGGATGGTCAGGGCCGTGTCGCCGGGGAGGTCGGGCCAGCCGTCCCGCTCCGCTGTCCTCGTCGACCTGGCCCGTTCCCGTGCTTCCGTGCTCACCGCGCGCGGCGCAGGCGTGCCGAGAGGTGGTGCTGCAGGGGCTGGCCGACCGCCGCGAGGTCGTGGGTGAAGGTGAGGGTGCCGTCGTCGGTCAGGGCGTAGCGGCGGCGGGTGGCGGTGACCTCCTTGGCGGTGGGCGTGAGCGCCACGTCGTGGGTGGAGAGGTCGATCGTGCCGTCGGCCGCGTGGCCGACCGCGATCTCCGCGATGCCGGTGGGCTGGGTGACCAGCGCCTCCACCCGGCCGTCGGGCTGCAGCCGCCACCAGCCGCTCTCGCGGGCCGCGGGGCGCAGCGGCACGGCGTCGGCGTCGGCGTCGGTGTCGAGCAGCCAGGCCCGTGCCTCGTAACGGAGGAAGGGCCGGCCGTCGTGGCTGAAGGTCACTTCCTGCGCGTACGTGAAGTCCGCGGGGAGCGTCGGGTACTCGCCGTGCCCGCGGCCGCGCCACGTGCCGAGGAGGCCGAGCACGGGCCCGAGCAGCGCGTGCGCCTCGGCAGGGTCGAGGCTGTCGGGGTACGGGTGCTCCGGTGCGGGGTCGAACACGGTGGGGCTCCTGGGGGTGGTGGGGCGGGTGCCTGGGGAAGCTTAGGGGGCGCGCCCTTCGGAGGGCGGTGCGTGCTCCGCCGCCGTAACGTGCCGTCTTCCCCTGCGTCACCCAATTCCCGTACGTTGCCCCGGACTTGCCGACGTGCGGCTGGAGAGGGTGGTGGGCGTGATGGTGCGCAAGGGTGTGGGCGGGCTGCTGGTGGGGGCTCTGGTGTGCTGGGGCGTCCTCGGCGGAGCCGCGACCGGGGCCGGAGCCGCAGCCGGGACGGAAACCGCCGCCGACCCCTCCTACTCCGCCACCACCGGCGTCGGCGTCCACAACGCCTACGAAAAGGCCAAGTACCCGTACTTCGCCGACGCCCTCGACTCCGGTGCCGCGATGCTCGAACTCGACGTGTGGACCAACGCGTTCGGCAGCGGATGGCGGGTGTCGCACAACAACCCCGTCGGGAACGACAACAACTGCGAGAACGCGCAGAGCCCCGCCGAGCTGCGCACCAAGGCACGCAACCAGAGCCTCGCGGGATGCCTGAGGGACATGCGCAGCTGGCACGACGCGCACCCCGGCCACCGCCCGGTCCTCGTGAAGGTCGAGCTGAAGGACGGGTTCCAGGGCAGGCGGGGGCGCGGGCCCGCCGACCTCGACGCGCTGCTCACCTCCGTGCTCGGCGACGCCGTGTACCGCCCGGGGCAGCTCGCCGCCGGGCACGCCACCCTCGACGACGCCGTACGGGACAGGGGCTGGCCCGGACGCGCCGAGCTCGCGGGGAAGTTCGTGGTCGAACTGATCCCCGGCACCGTCGAGCGGGGCAACCCCGCCGACACCCTCTGGACCGACCGCGAGTACGCCACCCACCTGCGCGACCTCGCCGCCGCGGGCCGCCTCGGGGACGCCGCCGCCTTCCCCGCCGTGCTCGGCGCGGAAGCGGGCGATCCGCGCGGGCGGTACCAGGACGCGTCGATCAGGCCGTGGTTCGTGCTGTTCGACGGGGACGCCGCCGCGTACGCGGGCGGCGCCATCGACACCCGCTGGTACGCCGACCGGCGCTACCTCGTCGTCATGACCGACGCCCACAACGTCGCTCCCGCCATCGACGGGACGCGGCCGACCGAGGCCCAGGCCAGGGAGCGGGTCGCGCTGCTCGCGGGGAAGCACGCCAGCGTCGTGTCCGCCGACTGGTACCCGCTGCCCGGCGTCCTCTCGGCCGTGCTCCCGCGCGGCTGACCCGCCCGGGCCCGGGCCGAGTCCCGGGTCCGGGCTCGCTCAGGGCTGGATCCGTATCCACACCGGCGCGTGGTCCGACCCCGTCGCGTCCCTCCGTACCGCCGGATCGCCGTCCGCCACCGACGGCAGCGCGGCGGCCGCGGCGCCCGGCGCGCCCGTGCCCGCCGTCCGCACCTGGTCCAGGAGGCCCCGGCTCACCAGGACGTGGTCGATGAGTTCGCGGCGGCCCGCGTGGATGCGGGAGAAGCGCTGGTCGGGCGGGATCAGCGGGGCGACGTTCCACAGCCGTGCCGCGTCGCCCTTGTCCGGGCGGTCGAAGCCCGGTGTGCCGATCTCGGAGCCGGGCGGGCCGAGCGGGATCTGCGTCGTCGCGGCCCCGGCCTCGTCGTTGAGGTCCCCGAGCACGGCGACCCGGTGCTCCCGGCCGTCGCCGTGCAGCAGCCGGTCGGCGAGTGCGCGGACCGTGGTCGCCTCGGCGGCGCGGCGGTGCAGGGCGTAGGCCGCGTACCGGGCACGCTCACCCTCGTCGCGCGGCTGGAAACGGGCACCGGAAGCGCCGCCGGAAGCGCCGCCGGCAGAGCTACCGGGCGAGCCGCCGGGATAGGAGAGCAGCTTCGACTTGAGGTGGCAGACGACCGCGTCGAAGAAGAAGGCGCGCGTCGACACCGTCACCGCGAGGATCCCGCGCCCGGCGCGCGAGACCGTCCGGCCCGCGTCATCGGCCTGCACCGGCCGCACCGGTCCTGGGAAGGCGGCCTCGTCCGCGACGACGGAGACCGGGAAGCTGGTGAGAAAGCCGACCCGGATGCCCCGGTCGTCCGCATGCCGGGAGAGCGCGACGTGCCAGGTGCCCTCCAGCAGGCCCGCCAGGTCCTCCAGGGCGGCCGGGTCGCCGACCTCCTGCACGCCGAGGACGCTCGGCCGCAGCGCGGTGACCGTCGCCGCGAGCGAGGCCAGCTTCGCCTCGTACGTGATCTTGTCCTTGGGGCCGAACGCCCCGCCGGGGCGGTAGAGGTTCTCCAGGTTCCAGGTGCCGACGATCATGGCCGCCTCCCGTGTCGTTCTCCGTCCCCTCGGCCGGTCGGCGGGTGAGGCCAGCGTGCCCGCGAAACCGTCCCCGCGACAGGGCCGCCGGATGCGCACTCGCACTACCGTGAAGAGATGACGCCGCCTCCCGCGCCAGGACCCGCCGACCTCATCACCCACGACCCGGCCGACCTCGTCGTCACGGGCTGCACGGCACTGACCCACGACCCGCGGGGCGGGATCGTCTTCGTCGACGACGCCACGATCGTCGTACGGGACGGACTCATCGCCTCCGTCACGGCGGGCGGCCCGGAGCACATGACGGCCACCGGCCCGGAGCACAGCACCGCCGCCGGTATGGAGCACATCGACGGCCGCGGCACCGTCGCCCTCCCCGGACTCGTCAACTGCCACACGCACACACCGATGGTGGCCCTGCGCGGCCTCGCCGAGGACCTCCCCGCCCACGCGTGGTTCAACGACTGGATCTGGCCCGTCGAGTCCAACCTGACCGAGCGGATCGTCGGGCTCGGCGCGCGGCTCGCCTGCGCCGAGATGATCCGCGGCGGCGTCACCACCTTCGCCGACCACTACTTCGCCATGGACGCGGTCGCCGCCGCCACCGAGGAGAGCGGCCTGCGCGCCGTCCTCGGCCAGGCCTACTTCAGCTCGCAGGGCCCCGAAGGACGCGCCGCCTCCCTCGACTTCGCGCTCCGGCTGCGGGGCGCCGCCGACGGCCGCATCACCACCTGCCTCGCCCCGCACGCCCCCTACACCGTCGACGAACCCGACCTCGCCGCGACCGCCGCACTCGCCCGCGACCACGGCCTGCTCGTCCATATCCACGCCGCCGAGAACCGCGAGCAGACCGACAACAGCCTGGCCCGGCACGGCCGCACCCCCGTCGAGGTCCTGGAGCGCGCCGGACTCCTCGACGTCGACCTCCTCCTCGCCCACGCCACCGGCCTGGACACCGCCCGCGACCTCCCGGTGCTGCGCCGCGCCGCGGAACGCTCTGGCGGCCGCGTCGCCGTCGCCTCCGCACCCCGCGGCTACCTCAAGTTCGGCTGGGACACCACACCCGTACGGGCCCTGCGCGAGGCGGGCGTCCCGGTCGGCCTCGCCACGGACGGCGCCGCGTCCAACAACACCCTCGACGTGTGGGAGTCCATGACGCTGACCGCGCTCGTCCAGAAGTACGTGGAACGGGACCCCACCTGGCTCACCGCCCGCCAGGCCCTGGACCACGCCACCCTGCAGAGCGCGCGGGCCGTCGGGCTCGGCGACGACATCGGCAGCCTCGCCGAAGGGCGGCGTGCCGACCTCGTCCTCGTCGACGTGACCGGACCGCACACCCAGCCCGTGCACGACCTCGCGGCCACGCTCGTGCACAGTGCGCGCTCCGCCGACGTACGCACCACGATCGTGGCCGGCCGCGTCCTCATGCGCGACCGCGAGCTGCTCACCCTCGATGTGCCGAGCCTGGTGGGGGAGTTGAGCGCGCTGCTGCCGGAACTCGTCGACCGGAGCCACGGCAAGCGGATCCAGGAGTACGAGGGATGAGCGGTGGGGCGGGGAGCTGATGATTCTTTGGAACTTCTTCGCCCGCGAGCGATGAGTTCCGCGAACTCCGCAGGTCCACCCTTCGCAGACGTACGCCCGAAGGGTGGAGGAGACACACCATGGGACTTCCGGACATCGTCACGCGCGAGGAGTGGCTCGCCGCGCGTGAGGAGCTGCTGGCCAAGGAGAAGGCGGCCACCCGCGCGCGCGACGCGCTCAACGCCGAGCGGCGCCGGCTGCCGATGGTCGAGGTCGACAAGGAGTACTACTTCGACGGCTCCGACGGGAAGGCGACGCTGCTCGACCTCTTCGACGGCAGGGACCAACTGATCGTCTACCACTTCATGTTCGCCCCCGAATGGGACGCGGGCTGCCGCAGCTGCTCCGGCTTCCTCGATCAGCTCGGGCACCTCTCCCACCTGCGGGCCCGCGCCACCAACTTCGTCGCGGTGTCACGCGCGCCCTTCACCAAGCTGCTGACCTTCAAGGCCCGGATGGGCTGGACGGTGCCCTGGTACTCGACGAACGGCGGCGACTTCAACCACGACTTCCTGGCATCGTCCGTGGAGGAGCCCCACGACGTGCCCGCGATCAACTGCTTCCTGCGGTACGGGGACCGGGTCTTCCACACGTACGCGACGTTCGCCCGCGGCCTGGACGGCGTCGGCTCCACCACCAGCCTCCTCGACCTCACCGCGCTCGGCCGGCAGGAGGAGTGGGAGGAGCCCAAGGGGCGGGCGTCGGTGTTCGGGGCGCCCGCGGGCAGCGCGCGGGTGCGGTACCACGACGAGTACGAGGATTGAGCCGGTACCCCGGTACGACACCCGGGGAGAACCCGGAAAGAACCCGGGGAGAACCCTGGGAAATGCCCCTACTCCGTCTCAGTTGCGTCACGCCGCGCATCCGCGGGGCCGCCCCGCGCGTTCTCCTCAGTACAGAGTCCGTGGACCGCGGACGTGACGGAACGGCACGGGGGACAGGGATCATGATGAACGGACGAACGGTGTTGGAGCGGTTCCCCGCGGGCGGGCCGCGCGGATCATGGCCCGCGGAGGAATTCGCGCGGGCCCGACGGCAGGAAGGACAGCGCGCGGAGGTCGTGATGGACCTCGCGTCGGACGCCTTCCTGGTGATCGTGCGCGCGCCCGACGAGACCGCGGAGCTCGCCGCCGTCTGACGCGCGACCTCGGACCACAGTGGAGCCGGAGCTCACGCGCTGAGCGCCCGCGACCAGCCCGGCGTGGTCCCCGTGACCCGGCACAGCGCCAGATACAGCGGGATCGGCGGCGTGTAGGGGACGTCGTCCGCGGGACGGTTGATCAGGACAGGCCGACAGTCGGCGTCCCGCACCACCGCGCCCGCCGAGTAGGCGACGGGCGCGGGCCACTCCATGGCGACGTCGGAGTCCGCGGGCACGATCCACCACCAGCGCGCCCCGTCCTCGTACACACAGCCCACGCGAGGCAGTCTGGACATCAGCCGGGGGCCGAACGCCGCGGGCACCGCCACGGCGTCGCAGCCGAGCGGCTCGGTCATCCCCTCGGGGAGATCGAGCCGCAGGGGCGGTGGCGTCGGTCTCCCGGTGCGCTGCCGCCGTCGCGACAGACGGACCAAGGTGTTCAGATCCAACGGCCGCACCGTACCCGCGCTCACATGCCCCCCGCCCGTGTAACTGCCACGCTCGATCGATTCGTTCTCCGCGTACGCCGGTCCGCGCACACGCCGTTCCGTACAACCCGTTCCGTACAACCTGTTCCCGGCACACGCCGGCGTCGGTCAGGACGCCGACCGCGGCAACTCCGCCCACACCGTGAGCCCGAAACCGGGCCCCGCGTCGTGGACGCCCCACGCGCTGCTCACCGCATCGACAAGAAGCAGTCCCCTCCCGTGCTCCTCGTCGGCCCCCCTGTGCGCGGGGCGCGGCATCCCTGAACCGCACCCCTCGTCACGTACGGCTATTCGCAGCTTCTCCGGATCCGCGCAGAGCTCGCAGATGATCCGCCGGCTCGCGGTGTGCACCACGGCATTGGTGACCAGTTCGGAGAGAACGAGTGCCGCCGCGTCGCAGGCGTCGTCGTCACGCACCGCCCACCCGTCCAGCTGCGTGCGCATCAGGCGTCTGGCCTGTGCGACGGAGCCCGGACGCGGGGCGAGGGCGAAACTGACGCAGACCTCGGCGGCCTCGGGACACGCCTCGGCGAGATCGCCAAGTCGGCCTTCAGCGGCGTCGGTTCGTAACGGCGCGGGCGGAGTCACGTTCTCCACTATCGCCCCGCCCAGAACACCTTGGCAAGACCCACTCTGAAAAGTGCACAGTGGCGTGTTCCTCCGCGACGGCGCATGGCACACTGCTCGCTACAGCTCGCGGTGCGGTGTGAGTTGAAGCAACGCGGAGTCAGGTGGAGGTAGGAGACGTGAGCGAACCGCGGTCAGCCCCGACCGTCGGCCAGGTCGTTCTCGGTCGTCGCCTGCAGGATCTGCGCGAGAGCGCGGGCCTGAAACGCGAGGAGGCCGCGAAGATCCTCCGCGTCGCCCCCGCCACCGTCCGGCGCATGGAGACCGCCGAGGTCGCGCTGAAGATCCCGTATCTCCAGCTGCTCCTGAAGTCCTACGGCGTCGCGGACGACGAGGCCGACGCCTTCGTCACGCTCGCCGAGGAGGCCAACAGACCCGGCTGGTGGCAGCGGTTCCACGACATCCTGCCCGGCTGGTTCAGCATGTACGTCAGCCTGGAGGGCGCGGCGAGCCTCATCAGGTCGTACGAACCCCACTTCGTGCCGGGACTCCTGCAGACCGAGGAGTACGCGCGCGGCGTGATGCGGTCCGGCGCCATCGGCCAGACCAGGCCCGCGGACATCGAGCGGTACGTGGCGCTGCGCATGGAACGCCAGTCGCTGCTCACCCGTGAGGACGCGCCCCGGCTGTGGGTGGTGATGGACGAGACCGCGCTGCGCAGACCGGTCGGCGACGCCGAGGTGATGCGGAATCAGTTCGACCGGCTCCTCGAAGCCGCCGAGCTGCCCCATGTCACCTTGCAGGTCGCCGCCTTCGCGGCGGGGCCGCACCCCGGAACGTACGGACCGTTCGTGCTCTTCCGCTTCGCCATGGCGGAGCTGCCCGACATGGTCTACAGCGAGTACCTGACCGGCGCCGTCTACCTGGACGCGCGCAAAGAGGTGGCCACCCACCTGGAGGTCATGGACCGCATGGCGGCGCAGGCCGCCACCGCACAACGCACGAAGGAGATCCTCCGGGACCTCCGCAAGGAGCTGTGACATGGACCGACATCGAGCCGGAACGCGCCCCGCCGGTCCGCGTTCACCCGGAGCCCGCGACGACTCGCGCAGCGAGGTCAGGGAGTCCCGGATCTACAACGGCATGCCCGCCCGCGACCTGGGCACCGAGGGCTGGCACAAGCCCTGGAGCGGCGGCAACGGCGGCAACTGCCTGGAAGCCATGAAGCTGGCCGACGGGCGCGTCGCCGTGCGCCAGTCCGCCGACCCCGACGGCCCCGCGCTCATCTACACGCACGGGGAGATCACCGCGTTCATCCAGGGGGCCAAGGCGGGCGAAGCGGACTTCCTGCTGTCGTGACCGCCGTCCGCTCCGTGACCCGCCGTCGACGCATGGAGTCCGCATGACCGACCCGACGTACATCGACATCAGCAAGCCGCACCGCGCGCGGATGTACGACTGGTTCCTCGGGGGAAGAAACAACTACCAGGCGGACGAGGAGATGGGCCGGCGGCTGGTCGCCATGGACGGGCGGGGACGGACGACGGCGCTGGCCAACTGGGCGTTCATGCGGCGCGCCACGCGCTGGCTCGCGGCCCGGGGCGTACGGCAGTTCCTGGACATCGGCACCGGCATACCCACCGAGCCGAACCTCCACCAGATCGCTCAGGACGTCGCCCCGGACGCCCGGATCGTCTACTGCGACAACGACCCCGTCGTCCTCGCGCACTCCCAGGCGCTCCTGACATCGACACCGCAGGGCGTCACCGAGTACATCCGGGCCGACCTCCGCGAGCCGGAGAGGATCCTCGACGAGGCCGCGCGCGTCCTGGACCTCGACCGGCCCGTCGCCCTGTCGCTCGTCGCGCTGCTGCACTTCTTCGCGGCCGAGGACGGCGTGTACGACCTGGTGGACCGGTTGATGCGGGCCCTGCCGTCCGGCAGCCATCTGGTGCTGTCCCACGGCACGTCCGACTTCAGCCCGGCCACCACGAAGCAGTCCACGGAGCTGTACAAGGCCCGCGGCATGACCCTCGCGCTGCGCACCCGCGAGGAGGTGGAGCGCTTCTTCGAGGGGTACGAACTGGTGGACCCTGGCGTGGAGAACGTCGACCGGTGGAAGCCGGAGCCGGGGGAGTGGAGGCCGGCACCGGAGGAAGGACCCACGCCCGGTTACGGCGGGGTGGCGCGCAAGCCCTAGCGCCGGGTCGGATTGGGTGGGGGATCGGATCGGGTCACGTCACGTCAGGCCGAGGATGAAGCACGCCGTCGCGCCGAGCGCGGCGGCGCCGCGGACGTGGTTCCACGCCGTCCACTCTCTTACGTACGTACGCCAGTACGCGGCGCCCTCCGCGCTGTCCGGGTCGGCCTTGGCGAGGGCGTCGTTGCGGGGGATGTTCGCCACGACGGTCACTCCGAAGCAGCCGACCAGATACAGCGCGCTGCCGAGCAGCAGCTCGACCGTGCCGTCGTCCGGCCAGAGCACGAACGTCACGACGGCGAGCACCGCGCAGAGCCCCGTCGCCCCCAGGAATACGGCCATGAAGGCCGGGGCGACCGCGGTGACGTTGATCCGGTTCATCGCCGCGATGCCCTGAGCCGGGGGAAGTTCGGCGAGGCCCTTCATCACGAAGGTCGAGAACGCGGCGAAGACCCCGGCGGCCAGGCCGCAGGCGAGAGCCCCGAGCACGGTGAGTACGAAGTACGGTCCGTCGATCATGACAACTCCCGTGGTGACTGGGGCGGTTACGTCGGTGGAGACTACGTCGGCTGCGGGCGCGAGTGATCCTGCAGCGCGGCCTCGGCCCACCACAAGTCAATTCCCGTCGGCCCGCGGCCGCCATACGCGACGCTCGCGGGCGCATACGCCGCAGTCTCGGAACCGGGAAGGGGCTACGCGCCTGCCGCCCAGCGCGGGTCGGTCTCGTCCCGTGGCTCGCGCCACTCCCGTAACGTCGCCTCCACCGCGGCGCGGATCCGCCGCCGCGCCTCCCCGCGCGGCACCCCGCTCATCAGCAGCCGGTCGTACGGCGTCGCCGTGTGCCGCACCGCCGCCACGACCGCCGCCGTCACCGCCCCCTCCGACAGCGCCCGCCCCGCCGCGCTCCGTCCCACCCGGCCGCTGCCGCGCACCGACGCGTGGGCGGCGACGGCGCGGGCCCGGTCCGCCGGGCAGCCGGGAAAGATCCTGCGTATCTCCGCGGCGAACGCCTCCGTGAACCGCACGTCCTCCGCGGCCCGCCGCGCCGCGTCCCGCGCCCGCCGCCGCGCCCGGGCCTCCGCGTCCGCCAGGCAGCGCTCCTCGGCGCGCACGAGCGCGGCCTCCTCGACAAGGACGCCCTGCCGTTCGTAGCGGGCGCGGCGCCGGTGGAAGCGGACGACCACGGCCGAGAGGCCACTGCCCTCGCGGGCCCGGCGCGTGAGCGCCGTGTCGCCGCGCGGCAGGTACACGAGGTGCCCGAGGTCGGCGCAGTCCAGGCAGCGCGGCTCGCCGCCCTCCAGGACGAGCAGTGGAAGCGGCCCGGAGCGGCACTCCGCGCAGTGCTTGCGCCGCAGCGGCTGGAAGACCAGGAGGCCGGTGCGGGGGGAGGGGATGACCGGGGAGCTCGTCATGCCCCTTTCATCCCCGCGAGGGTTCTCCGTGAAGCGGCCCCTCCGGTGCCTGATCGGTACGGGGCATCATGGGCCCGTGCGACTCGAACCGATCACCTGGGAACGTCTGGCCGAGACCCTCGCCGACCGGCTGCTCGAGCTGAAGCCGGCCGACGGGGGTCCGTGGACGCGGGTGGCCTTCGACGGGGCGCCGGCCGGCGGTACCGGTGAACTGGCGCGCCTGGTGGGCGACGCGCTGCGTCCGCGGGGGCGGAGCGCGCTTGTGGTCGGCACGGAGGGCTTCCTGCGGCCCGCGTCGCTCCGGTACGAGTACGGTCACGAGGACGTGGAGGCGTACTACAGCGGGTGGTTCGACACCGGCGCGCTGTGGCGCGAGGTCCTCGGGCCGCTCGACCCCGGCGGCACGGGGCGGGCGCTGCCCGATCTGTGGGACCCGGCGACCGACCGCGCGACCCGCAGCCCGTACGTCGAACTCCCGCCCGGCGGGCTGCTGTTGCTGCACGGCCCGCTGCTCCTCGGCCACTGGTTCCCGTTCGACCTGACCGTGCACGTGCGGCTCTCGCCGGGCGCCCTGAGGCGGCGCACGCCGGAGGGCGAGCGCTGGACGCTGCCGGCCTTCGAGCGGTACGAGGCGGAGGTGGACCCCGCGGCCGCGGCCGACGTGGTGGTACGGGCGGACGACCCGCGGCATCCGGCCTGGAGCGGCTGAATCTCCAGTTGGCATTGCTACTGGTCTACTACCGGTCTACTACTGGTCGCCCCAAACCCTGTATATGCACGTGCATCTAGTTTAGGCTGCGGGCATGACAACGAACCAGAACGTGTCCGCGGTCTCCATCGGCGACTCCGTCCGCGCCCTCCTCGACGGCAAGAACTTCGCCAGTGTCGCGACCCTGGGCCCCGGCGGCGCGCCCCACAACTCGGTGGTGTGGATCAAGCGGGACGGCGACGCCGTGCTCTTCTCCGCCACCGCGGGGCGGCAGAAGGTCCGTAACCTCGAACGCGACCCGCGCATCAGCCTCTCGGTCTACGACCTCGCGAACCCGTACTCCTCGGCCGAGATCCGCGGGGTCGCCGAGATCCTGCCGGATGAGGGCAAGCGGCTCCCGTACGAGCTCTCCCACAAGTACCTCGGCATCGACCCGCCCGCGGAGAAGGACGACGAGGTCAGGGTCATCGTCCGGGTGACCCCGCGCAAGATCGTCACCTTCGCGCCCTGACCCTCGGGAGGGTTCCGGATGCGGGCCGCCGCGGGCGCCGCGAGAATGAGAGGCGCCGGGACCAGCCGCGCCTCCGCGCCGCTCCGGACACTGCCCGGCAACGGGAGGTAGTGATGACCACCGCCGGAGACATCATGCACCGGGGTGCCCAGTGGATCCCCAAGCACGAGACCCTGGACCGCGCCGCCCAGTTGATGCGCCGACTCGACGTGGGCGCGCTGCCCATCAGCGACGAGAACGAACGGCTCTGCGGCATTCTCACCGACCGCGACATCGTCGTCGGCTGTGTGGCCATGGGGCACGACCCGGCCCGCGTCACGGCGGGCGATCTGGCCAAGGGGACCCCGCGCTGGATCGACGCGGGCGCCGATGTCGGCGAGGTCCTGCGGGAGATGCAGGGCCACCAGATCCGCCGGCTGCCGGTGATCGAGAACAAGCGGCTCGTCGGCATGATCAGCGAGGCCGACCTGGCCACCCACCTCACCGACGACCAGCTCGCGGGCTGGGTCGAGAGCGTGTACGCCAAGGGGTGACCCGGGCGGTGCCCCGGGCGGCGTGCTGCCTCACAGCCAGCCGTTCCGCCGGAACCCCCGGTACAGCACCACACAGGCCGTCACGATCACGGACATGACGAGCGGGTAGCCGAACCGCCAGTGCAGTTCCGGCATGTGGTCGAAGTTCATGCCGTACATGCCGCAGACCATCGTCGGCACCGCGATGACCGCCGCCCAGGCGGTGATCTTCCGCATGTCCTCGTTCTGCGCGACCGTCACCTGCGCGAGATGGGCCTGGAGGATCGAGTTCAGCAATTCGTCGAACGCGGCGATCTGTTCGGTGGCCCGCTTCAGGTGGTCGTCGACGTCCCGGAAGTACGCCTGTATCTCCGGGGCGATGAGCCGCATCGGCTGGGTGGCGAGCACCTGGAGCGGGCGGCCGAGCGGCACCACCGCCCGCTTCAGTTCGAGCAGTTCGCGCTTGAGCTGGTAGATCCGGCCGGGGTCGGCCCGCGCGCCGTCCGGGGCGAAGACGTCCGTCTCGACCTGGTCGATGTCCGACTGCACCGCGTCCGTCGACGCGAGATAGTCGTCGACGACCTGGTCCGCGATGGCGTGCAGCACCGCGGCCGGGCCCTGGGCGAGCTGCTCGGGCGACGCCTCCAGCTCCTCGCGCAGCGGCCCGAGCGAGCCGTGCCTGCCGTGCCGGACCGTGATGACGAACTCGCGGCCCACGAAGACCATGATCTCGCCGGTGTCCACGACCTCGCTGGTCGCGGTCAGTTCCCCGTGTTCGACGTAGCAGACGGTCTTGAACACGGCGAACAGCGTCTGGTCGTACCGCTCCACCTTCGGGCGCTGGTGCGCGTGGACCGCGTCCTCCACCGCGAGGGGGTGCAGGCCGAAGAGGTCGGCGATGTCGGCGAACTCGTCCTCCGTCGGCTCGTGCAGCCCCAGCCAGACGAAGCCGTCCCCGGACTTGCGGATCCGCTCCACCGACTCGACCAGATCGCGGCCCTGCGGCTCGCGCACCCCGTCCCGGTACGTCACGCAGTTCACCACCGACGTGCCCAGCGGGGAGCGGGCCGGGTGGCTCAGGTCGACGCGGGCGCCGCGCCGGGCCAGGCGCGCGACCTTCCGCAGGCCGCCGACTCTGCGCAGGCCACCGACCTTGCGCAGGTTCCCGACCTTTCGCAGATTGCCTGCCATCGACATAGGGGCTCCTCGCAGTGACGACGTGGCGTGCCAGTCTGCCAGCACGGTCCGGCCGCCTGCCAAGGCCTGTGGGAACGGAGCACTCCGTTCCGGATTGCCCGGTTCTGCCTCCCGGGAGCAAGCGGGACAACTGGGATGATCACGACATGACGCAAATCGACGGTCATCTCCTCGATCCCCGGCAGTACGCCGGTCCCCGGCAGCTCTCCGACCACCGGCAGCTCCCCGACTCCCGGTCGTCCGGGGCACGCACGCGCCCCGACGCCTTCGCCGCCCTCTTCGACCCCACGACCTTCGGGCACGTCGAACGCCTCGGCATCGGCCCGGGCTGGCGCTGCTGGGAGGTCGGCGCGGGCGGCACCTCCGTGATCTCCTGGCTCGCCAGGCGGGTCGGCCCCACCGGTCGGGTCCTGGCGACCGACATCGACACGTCGTGGCAGACGCGGGCGGCGCGCTCGCCGCTCGAAGTGCGGATCCACGACGTCGCCGCGGACCCGCCGCCCGCCGGGGGCTTCGACCTCGTGCACGCGCGGCTCGTCCTGGCCGGCGTGTCCGACCGGGAGCGGGCCCTGGCGTCGATGCTCAGGGCGCTGCGGCCCGGCGGCAGGCTCCTCATCGAGGAGCCCGACCCGGCGCTCCAGCCGCTGGCCTGCCCCGACGAGCACGGCCCCGCCGAGGAGTTGGCGAACCGGCTGCGCCGCGCGCTGTGCGCCCTGCTCGCGGAGCGCGGCGCCGACGTCACGTACGGGCGCAGACTGCCCAGGCTGCTCCGCGAGGCGGGCCTGCGCGGGGTGGAGTCCGACGCGTACTTCCCGCTCGCCTCACCGGGCGGGGCGGCCCTGGAGACCGTCACGCTCCAACAGCTCCGCACCGAGCTGACCGCCGCGGGCCCGGCGACCGAGGAGGACATCGACCAGCACCTTTCGAACGTCGCGACGGGCGCCCTGGACGTGGCGGCCCCGCCGCTGATCTCGACGTGGGGGAGGAAGGCGTAACGGTTGCGGGCGGAGTGCGGGCGGAGTGCGGACCGGGCGGCTCACGGCTGCGGGGCGGAGCCGTTCGGATGTCACTTCGTCGATGCCGGGCCGGGCGGTCTGCCGCCGATGAGTTCCACGGCTCGCGCGCCCGCCCGGCAGCCCTCCGCCGCCGCCTCGCGCAGCCCCGCTCCACCGAGCCGCGCGGCGAGGAACGCGCCGGTGAACGCGTCGCCCGCCCCCGTGGAGTCGCACACGCGCGCGGGCACCGCGGGGCTACGGCCAAGGACCTGCCCGTCCCGCGCCACCAGCGCCCCCTCGGCGCCCAGCTTGACGACCACGGCCGGGAACCAGTGGCTCAGCTTCGACGCCGCGTCCGCCGGGTCGGGGAGGCCGGTGAGCAGCTCGGCCTCGTCCCGGCTCGGCAGCAGTACGGCCACCCCGTCCACCGCCGAGAGGAACCGGTCCACACCCGACTCCGCGAGGAACCCCGCCGACGCCGGGTCCACGCTCACCGGCACCCCACGCGCGCGTGCCGACGCCAGCGCCGCGCGGGCCGCGGCCCGGCCGGGCTCGGCGAAGAACAGGTAGCCGGACAGGTGCAGCAGGGCCACGCCGTCGAGGAGGGCGGGGGACCAGTCGGCGGGGGAGAGCCGCAGCGCGGCACCGCTGTCCGTGAGGAAGGTCCGCTCCGCCGCGGCGCCCCCGTCCACCAGACAGATCACCGTCCCTGTCGGCGCCTCCGCGTCGACGACGAGCCGGGGCCGCACCCCCGCGCGCGTGAGCGCGGCCTCGTGCCACGCCGCCGCGTCGGCGCCGACGCGCCCGAGGAGCCGTACGTCGGGATGGCCCCAGTGCGCCGCCCAGCAGGCCACGTTGGCGCCCGCGCCGCCCGGCACGGTGCGGATGGCGGCGGCCGTGTCGGTGCCGGGCGCCAAAGCCGTACGGTGCCGGGCCACGATGTCCGTGACGACGTCTCCGACGACCAGTAGCCCACCGGAGTCCGGAGGCACTGTCGCCCGCTCCCTCACCGCCCGGCCCAGGCCGCCGCGATCCGTCCCGCGAGCCGTACGTTGCCGCGGACGGCCGCGAGGTTGGCCTCCAGGGAGGCGCCCCCGGTGCGCCGCACCAGCTCACCCAGGAGGAACGGCGTGATCGCCTGTCCCGTGATGCCCCGCTCCTCGCACGCCTCCAGCGCCTCGGCGAGCACGCGCGCGTGGAGGGACGGATCGAGCTGCTCGTCGCGCGGCACCGGGTTGGCCACGAGCAGCGCCGACTCAGGACCCCCCAGGGCGTCCTGAGCCCGCATCACCTCGGCGACCTGCGCGGGCGTGTGCAGTGTCCACTCCACCGGGTGCCCGGAGTCGGCGAGGTAGAAGCCCGGGAAGCGGTCGGTCCCGAAGCCCGCCACCGCGACGCCCAGCGTCTCCAGGCGCTCCAGCGTGGCCGCCACGTCCAGTATCGACTTCACGCCCGCGCACACGACCGTGATCCGCGTACGCGCGAGCAGCCCCAGGTCGGCCGACTCGTCCTGCGACTGCGTCCACTGCCGGTGCACTCCGCCGAGCCCGCCCGTGGCGAACACGCGCAGTCCGGCGCGTGCGGCGAGCAGTGCTGTCGCCGACACCGTCGTCGCGCCGCTCGTGCCCGTCGCGGTGGCGAGGGGCAGATCGCGGTGGCCCAGCTTGCGGATGCCGTCCTCGTGCGCGACGCGGTCCAGCTGCCCCTTGTCCAGGCCGACCCGGGGGACCCCGTCCAGCACGGCGATCGTGGCGGGGACGGCGCCCTCGTCCCGTACGGTCGCTTCGAGCTCCTCGGCCACCTGGAGATTGCGCGGTCGTGGCAGTCCGTGCGCGATGATCGTGGACTCCAGGGCCACCACGGGGCGTCGCTCCGCGACAGCCGTCTGCACCTCGTCGGACACCACCAGCACGGGCCTGCCTCCTGCCTGTCGGGTCTCCCCTCATCCCTGGCGGGCGGCGCGTCCCGTCAAACCCCCGCCGGTGAGAGGGGATACGGCCCGGCTAGGGTGACCGGCCATGACCACGAATGATCAGACTGTTGCGTCTTTTGCCGTGCATATCCCGGATGTCGAGCTGGAGGCCGAGCCGCTGGACCCGGCGCAGATCGTCTCCGGAGACCCGGTGGTGACCGGCAAGGTGCTGTGGGAGTCCGCCGACGGCAAGCAGCTGCGCGGCATCTGGCAGATCACGCCGGGCGTGGTCACCGACACCGAGGCCAACGAGCTGTTCGTGGTCGTCAGCGGCCGCGCCACCGTCGAGGTCGAGGGCGGCGACACCCTGGAGATCGGCCCGGGCGACGCCGCCGTGCTGCGCGAGGGCGACCGCACCACCTGGACCGTGCACGAGACGCTGCGGAAGGCGTACCACATCACGCTCCCGTGACCGCCGGGCACGCGATGCGCGGTCAGGCCTTCTTGACCGCCCTGCGGAGGGCGAGCGCGGCCATCGGCAGCAGTACGCAGACGCCGGCGAGGTTGAGCCAGCCGTAGCTCGCCCGTGCCACGACGAGGCCGGCGGCGGCGCCGCCGATGCCCGCGGCCGCGTTCATCGTCAGGTCCGACAGGCCCTGCACGGCGGCCCGGGCGGGCTGCGGCACCGAGTCGGTGAGCAGCGCCGAACCGGCGACCAGGCCCGCGGACCAGCCGAGGCCCAGCAGGAAGAGGCCGGCGGCGGTCTGGCCGTGGCTGGGCCCCGCCGTGCCGGCGAGCAGCGCGGCACAGCACAGCAGCCCCACCGCGAGCCCGATCACGGAGAGCCGGCCGAACCGGTCGGCGAGCCAGCCCATCACCGGCGAGAACGCGTACATGCCCGCGATGTGGCCGCTGATGACCAGGCCGACCAGTTGCAGGCTCGCGCCGTGGTGTCCCAGGTCGACCGGGGTCATCACCATGATCGAGACCATCACGGTGTGCGACGCGGCCACCGTCACCAGGGCGAGCCGGGCCATGGGCGACGCGGCGACCGCGGCGATCCCGGCCTTCAGCGAGCGGCTCTGCGCGGTGCCGCTGTCCTGCGGGGCCAGCGCGCGGGCGGTGAGCAGCGGGTCGGGCCGCAGCAGCACCGCCACCACCAGCGCGGCGACCGCGAAGATCCCGGCGGCGAAGAGGAACGGTCCTGCCTCCTCGGGGATGGAGGTGTCCGTGAAGACCCGGCTCGCGGGCGCGGAGATGTTCGGGCCGAGCACGGAGCCGATCGTGGTGGCCCAGATGACGTGCGAGATCGCCCGGCCGCGCCGGTCGGGCTCGGCCAGGTCGGCCGCGGCGAACCGCGCCTGCAAGGTGGCCAGCGAACCCGCTCCGAAGGCCGCCATGCCGAGCAGCAGCAGGGCGAAGCTGTCGACGACCGAGGCGAGGACGACGAGCCCCGCGCCCAGCGCGCCGATCACATACGCGAGGACGAGCCCGGCACGCCGCCCGCGCGAGTTCATCAGCGCGGCGAGCGGCAGCGAAAGGAGGGCCGTGCCCGCCACGGAAGCGGTCGGCGCGAGTCCCGACAGCGCCTCCGTCCCGCTCACGTCGGTGGCCAGCATCGGAGCCAGGGCGATGCCGATCGGCACCCCGAGCCCGCCCAGGATCTGACTGGCGATCAGTACCGCGTTCGTACGGCGGCGGAGGGCGGCCAGCGCCTCCGGCCCGGGTATGTCAGGGGCGTCGAGGGTCGAAGTCACTGACGCAGTGTGCCAGGGCGCTCCCGTACCCGGAACGGGTAGTCGGCGGACCGGAGCGGCGAGGCGTCAGAACAGCGGCTGGGGCAGCACCCCCTCCAGGGCGAGCAGCTGCCGCTTGGTCTCCAGGCCGCCGCCGAAGCCGCCGATGCCGCCGTCGCTCTCCACCACCCGGTGGCACGGCACCACGACCGGCAGGGGGTTGGCGCCCATCGCGAGGCCCACGGCCTGCGCGGCGCCCGGCTGCCCGACCCGGCGGGCGAGGTCGCCGTACCCCACCACCGCGCCGTACGGCACGCCGGAGGCGAGCTCGCGCAGCACCTGGCGGTTGAAGCCGGAGATCAGCGACCAGTCGAGCGGCAGCTCGAAGTCGCTCCGGTCGCCCGCGAAGTAGGCCGCGAGCTGGCGTATCGCCTCGGCGAGCAGGGGCGAGTCCGGCGCGTGGACCGGCTCGGCGCCCAGTCGGGAGCCGAGCCGGTCCAGGGTCCTGTCGCGCACCGCCCCGGTGGCGTGGAAGGCCACGGTGACCAGCCCTTCGCCGGTCGCGGCGAGCAGCAGCGGACCGATGTCGCTGTCGACGACGGCCCACACGGCCGCACGCTGGTCCTGCGCATTGGCGTTCATGCCGACCACCGTACGGCCGGCCACTGACAACGCGGCTGCGAGCGGCTGCGGACGTCAGTCCTCGCGCAGCGCCTTGCGCACGACGTCCGGCTTGTTGGTGATGATGCCGTCCACGCCGAAGCCCGCCGCGCGGACCGCGTTCGGCGCGTCGTTGACGGTCCAGGTGAAGATCTCCAGCGGCTTGCCGTGCGGTCCCTTGAGCGCGTGGATCGCGGAGACGTAATCGGCCGAGATGGAGGTGTGCGTCGAGTTGATCTGGTCGGCGAACCGGGCGTAGGCGGGCAGGTCGGCGACGGCGGGGGTGCCGAGGAAGCCGGTCTTCACGTCGGGCCGCAGCTTGTGCACGGTCTTCACGCTGTCCGCGCTGAAACTCTGGATGACCAGCTTGCTCTTGACGTGGTGCTTGTCGAGCCAGCCCGCGTCGCGGAGGATCCGCAGGCCCTGCCTCTCGATGCCCGGGTACAGCTCGGGCTTCTTGAACTCGAAGACCAGCTTCTGGTGGTTCTGCGACACCCGCCGCATGTACTGCTTCAGGGTGGGCACCCGTTCACCGGCGTACTCCGGGCCGAACCAGCTGCCCGCGTCGAGTGTCGCTATCTCCGCGGCCGTGAAGTCCGCGACCTTCCACGGAGCGCGGTCGGGGAAGAGCTCCTCGACGTTCGTCGTCCGCTTGAGGGTGTCGTCGTGCATGATCACCAGCTCGCCGTCCTTGGTCCGCTGGACGTCGTTCTCGACCCACCGGAACCCCATCCGGCGGGCCTTGTCGATGGCCGCGAGGGTGTTCTCCGGGGCGTAGGCGGAGGCACCGCGGTGGGCGACGACCAGCGGCCTGTCGTGCCGGGCGGCAGCCGGTGCGGTGGGGGGCTGCGCGGTGGCGGTGGCGGCGGTGGGGAGGACGAGTGCACCGGCTCCCAGGAGGGCGACGGTGGTGGCGGCAGCACGTGCGTACACGGGTACTCCTCGCGTCGTGTGATCGCGGACCGGTCGAGAGTGACAGTCCTCTGCCAACGGGAAACAGGTGCAGGATGGCCACAGGTTGAACGGAGTCATCACCGACGAGGACCCCGCGCGTGGGGAAAGCGATTCTTTGCCGGAAAATCGTTCGTACGTCCCGGCGTGAGCTTTACTCTCTGCGTCAGCCGACGGTCTTTCATATGACCGACGGTAGGGGGTATATCGCACGTTTCATGGCATTTGGGCACGAAAAGCGGAAGGGCTACCGCGCATGCAGGGCACGGTCGACGGGTTCAGCTACGGAGTCGTCACACCGGTGGTGGCCTACCTCATGGCCTGCCTCGGGGGCGCGCTCGGCCTGCGCTGCACCACCAGATCGCTGCTCGTCGCGCACTCCTGGCGGCCCGGCTGGCTCGCGCTCGGCTCGGCCGCGATCGGCTCCGGCATCTGGACCATGCACTTCGTGGCGATGATGGGCTTCACCGTGGAGGAAGCCCCGATCCACTACGACAAGGCCCTGACCTTCGCGAGTCTCGCCGTCGCCATCGTCATGGTCGGCATCGGGATCTTCATCGTCGGCTACCGCGGCGCGACGGGCACCGCCCTCTTCACCGGCGGAACGATCACCGGCCTGGGCATCGCCACGATGCACTACCTCGGAATGGCCGGTATGCGTCTTCGCGGGACGCTGGAGTACGACACCCTGACCGTCGCTGCCTCCGTAGTGATCGCCATGGCCGCCGCGACCGCCGCGCTGTGGGCGGCGGGACAGGTCAGGGGAATCCTGTGGAGCCTCGGCGCCAGCCTCGTCATGGGCCTGGCCGTGAGCGGCATGCACTACATGGGGATGGCGGGGCTCAGCGTCCACCTGCACGACTCGGGCGCCACCCCGCCCGGCGACTCGTCCGCCGAGATCCTCGCGCCCATGATGATCGGGCCGCTCGCCTTCCTGCTCCTCGCGGGCGTCATCGTGATGTTCGATCCGCTCATGGTGATGGGCGGCCAGGCGGACGTCAGGAACCCGGCGAACGGCGGCCGCACCCGGCAGGCCTACCCCGTGCCGCGCTCGGGCGACCGGCACGTCCCGGCCGCCCGCCGCCGGACCCGGCCCAGGTCCCGCACCCGCCCCGGCTCCCGCACCCCGCAGAACTGGTGACCGGGCCGCGCCACCGGTGACCCCGGCCGCCGCCGGGCGGCTGATCCGCCCCGGTTGTCAGTGCTGGGTCGTACGGTTGATTCCATGCGGCCCGTATCCAAGATCGAACGCACGGTGGCACCTTTCGAGGTCGTCAGTCCGTACCAGCCCAGCGGTGACCAGCCGGCGGCCATCGCCGAGCTGGAACGACGCATTCGCGCAGGTGAGAAGGATGTCGTCCTCCTCGGCGCGACCGGCACCGGCAAGTCGGCCACCACCGCGTGGATGATCGAGAAGCTCCAGCGCCCCACCCTCGTCATGGCGCCGAACAAGACGCTGGCCGCCCAGCTGGCGAACGAGTTCCGCGAGCTGCTGCCGAACAACGCGGTGGAGTACTTCGTCTCGTACTACGACTACTACCAGCCCGAGGCGTACGTCCCGCAGTCGGACACCTACATCGAAAAGGACTCCTCGATCAACGAGGAGGTCGAGCGCCTGCGCCACTCCGCGACGAACTCGCTCCTCACCCGCCGCGACGTCGTCGTGGTCGCCTCCGTCTCCTGCATCTACGGCCTCGGCACACCGCAGGAGTACGTGGACCGCATGGTCCCGCTCAAGGTCGGCGACGAGATCGACCGCGACCAGCTCCTGCGCCGCTTCGTCGACATCCAGTACACGCGCAACGACCTGGCGTTCACCCGCGGCACCTTCCGCGTCCGCGGCGACACCATCGAGATCTTCCCGGTCTACGAAGAGCTGGCCGTCCGCATCGAGATGTTCGGCGACGAGATCGAGGCGCTCTCCACCCTGCACCCGCTCACCGGCGAGGTCATCAGCGACGACGAACACCTGTACGTCTTCCCGGCATCCCACTACGTAGCGGGACCCGAGCGCCTGGAGAAGGCGGTCAACGGCATCGAGAAGGAGCTCACCGAGCGCCTCGCCGAGCTGGAGAAGCAGGGCAAGATGCTGGAGGCCCAGCGCCTGCGCATGCGCACCACGTACGACCTGGAGATGCTCCGCCAGATCGGCTCCTGCTCCGGTGTCGAGAACTACTCGATGCACTTCGACGACCGCGCCCCCGGCACCGCCCCCAACACCCTCCTCGACTACTTCCCGGACGACTTCCTCCTCGTCCTGGACGAGTCGCACGTCACGGTCCCGCAGATCGGCGCGATGTACGAGGGCGACGCCTCCCGCAAGCGCACCCTCGTCGACCACGGCTTCCGGCTGCCCTCCGCACTCGACAACCGGCCGCTGAAGTGGGAGGAGTTCCTCGGCCGCATCGGCCAGACGGTCTACCTCTCGGCCACCCCGGGGAAGTACGAGCTCTCGCGCGGCGACGGCTTCGTCGAGCAGATCATCCGCCCCACCGGCCTCGTCGACCCCGAGGTCGTCGTCAAGCCCACCGAGGGCCAGATCGACGACCTGGTGCACGAGATCCGGCTGCGCACCGAGAAGGACGAGCGCGTCCTGGTCACCACGCTCACCAAGAAGATGGCCGAGGACCTCACCGACTACTTCCTGGAGCTGGGCATCCAGGTCCGCTACCTCCACAGCGACGTCGACACGCTGCGCCGCGTCGAGCTCCTGCGCGAGCTGCGCGCCGGTGAGTACGACGTCCTGGTCGGCATCAACCTCCTCCGTGAGGGCCTCGACCTGCCCGAGGTCTCCCTGGTGGCGATCCTCGACGCCGACAAGGAGGGCTTCCTGCGCTCCGGGACCTCCCTGATCCAGACCATCGGCCGCGCCGCGCGCAACGTCTCCGGCCAGGTCCACATGTACGCCGACAAGATCACCCCGGCCATGGAGAAGGCCATCGACGAGACCAACCGTCGCCGGGAGAAGCAGATCGCGTACAACACGGAGAGGGGCATCGACCCGCAGCCCCTCCGCAAGAAGATCAACGACATCGTGTCGGCGATCGCGCGCGAGGAGGTCGACACCGAACAGCTCCTCGGCTCCGACTACCGCAAGCCGAAGGCAGGCAAGGGCGCCAAGGCCCCGGTGCCCTCGCTCGGCGGCGAGGCGGCCGCACCCGCCAAGGCGAAGGCCAAGGGCAAGAAGGGCGCGGAGACGGTCCCGACCAACCGCCCCGCGGCCGAACTGGCCGAGCAGATCGAGGAGATGACCCAGCGCATGCGCGCGGCCGCCGCCGACCTGCAGTTCGAGATCGCCGCCCGGCTGCGCGACGAGGTGTCCGAGATGAAGAAGGAACTGCGTCAGATGAAGGAGGCGGGACAGGCCTAGAGACCCGCACGGGGGACGCGGGACGCCGTACTGGCCGGTCTGTTGCAAGACCGCCACAAAGTGCGGCCCGCCGTGCTGCTCCGCAGGTCGCACTGCATAGGGTGCTGGGCAACCGCAAGCGGCGGTTGCCCAGGCAGTTCGAGAGGGGACAGCGCGTGACGGTCAACATGACCAAGGGTCAGGCCATCAGCCTGCAGAAGGACGACGGGGGCGCCCTGTCCGCGGTGCGCATGGGGCTCGGGTGGCAGGCGGCCCCGCGCCGCGGCCTGTTCGGCTCGCGCACCCGTGAGGTCGACCTGGACGCCTCGGCGGTGCTGTTCGCGGACAAGCAGCCGGTGGACGTCGTGTTCTTCCGCCACCTCGTCAGCGACGACGGCTCGGTGCGGCACACCGGCGACAACCTCGTGGGCGGCGTCGGCCAGGGCGGGGACGACGAGGCGATCCTCGTCGACCTCCAGCGGGTCCCCGTCCACATCGACCAGATCGTCTTCACGGTGAACTCCTTCACCGGCCAGACCTTCCAGGAGGTGCAGAACGCGTTCTGCCGTCTGGTCGACGAGACCAACGGCCAGGAGCTCGCCCGCTACACCCTCGACGGCGGCGGCCAGTACACCGCGCAGATCATGGCGAAGGTCCACCGCGCGGGCGCGGGCTGGCAGATGACGGCCATCGGCAACCCCGCCAACGGCCGCACCTTCCAGGACCTGATGCCGTCGATCCTGCCGCATCTGTAAGCGCCATCCGTATGTGAGCACCATCCGTACGTACGAGGGGGAACGAACGCGATGACGGCCGAGCTGGTGCGGGGGCAGAACCACCCGCTTCCCGGGTCCCGCCTGGAGATCCGAGTATCGGCCGGCCGGCCGGTCGTGGCGGGCGCCACGCTCGGCGACGAGCAGGGCAGGGTCCGCGGCGTGGAGTGGGTGGCCCACCCGGGCTCGCCCACCCTGCCGGGCCTGGAGGTGTCCAAGCAGGCGGCGGCCGACCACCGCCTCGCCGTGGACCTCGACGCCCTGCCGGACACCGTCCACCGGGTCAGCGTCCTGCTGGCGCTGCCCGTCGGCGCCGGGTCCCCGGGCAGCTTCCGCGCTCTCGCGGCCCCCTTCGTGGCGGTCACCGCGCTCGACGGCACGGAGATCGCCAGCTACACCATCACCGACCTGGACGCCGAGTCCGCCGTCGTCGCCCTGGAGCTCTACCGACGCCAGGGCGCCTGGAAGGTCCGCGCCGTCGGCCAGGGGTACGCGGGGGGCCTCGCCGAGATGCTCACCGACCAGGGCCTGCCCCAGGCCCGCGAACTGGCGGCGTCGATCGACGCCGCCGTGGCGAGCGGCCTGGCCCGCTCGGTGGCGGTGCCTCCGCCGCGGCCCACCGATGACACCCGGGTGCGTACAGGGGCCCAGGGCCGGGCCGCCACGGACGCGGCCTCCGGGGTTCAGGGCCAAGCCCAAGCCGCCTCGGACGGGGTTTCCGGGTCCCAGGGCCGGGCCGCCACGGACGGGGGTTCCGGGTTGCAGGGCCAAGCCGCCCCGGACCCCGGGTCCCAGGGCCGGACCCCCGCGTCCCAGGACCGGCCCGCCCCCGCGCAGGGACAGCCCCCCCCCCCCCCCCCCCCCCCCCCCCCCCCCCCCGGGGGGCCCCCCCCCCCCCCCCCCCCCCCCCGGGGGGGGCGGCCGCCCCCCGCGCCTCCGTCGCCGCCGCCCGCCGTGCCGGCGGCGCAGGCCGGGCAGCCCGCTCAGCCCGTCGCCGGTGACGCCACCGGCTGGTCCCTGGAGGAGCGGCTCTACAACCAGGTGTGGGGCATGTTCGAGGACCTGGCCCGCACCACCGCGGCGTACCGCAGCGCCGTCGACTTCGCCGACTCCCGCATGGAGCAGGAGCTCGACAAGGTCCTCTCCGATCCGCGCAGCCGCATCGGCGGCCCGGGCGGCATCGGTGACGCCGCCCGGGAGACCGCCCGCGCCAGGCACGCCGACCTCGTCGGCCAGGCCAGGGCCGCCCTCGACCGCGACCTCGCCCAGCTCGCGGCCGAGGCCGACGTCGTCGAGCCCGCCCTGCCCCCGGCGTACGCGGCGTGGAGCAGCCCCGTCTGGCACGCCTACCGCGCCCCCATGGAGATCCCGATGGCGCTGCGCCTCGGCGATCTGCACCTGCCCGAGCGCGTCGACCTGCGCATCCCGCTGCTCGTCCGGCTGCCCCTGGAGCGGGGCATGTGGATCGACAGCGGCAAGGCCCTCACCAACCACGCCACCGACTCCGCCCAGCTGCGGCGGCTGGCCGTCGACACCGCGGTCGCGCACGCGGCCCGGCTGCTCGCGGCCTATCCGGCGAACGAGTTCCAGGTGCACGTCATCGACGCGGCGGGCGCCGCCGCGTCCGCGTTCGCGCCGCTCGTGACGGCCGGTGTGCTCGCCGGGCCCCCGGCGGCCGGGGCGGCGGGCGTCTCCGAGGTCCTCGCGCGGCTCACCCAGCGCGTCGACCTGGTGCAGATGGCGGTCCGCGGCGGCGCCGCCGACGCGCTGCCCCCGGACGTGGACACCGCCGAGCAGCTCCTGATCGTCAACGACTTCCCGCACGGTTTCGACGACCGTGCCGTGACCCGGCTGCGCTACCTCGCGGACGAGGGTCCGGCCGTCGGCGTGCACCTCATGATGGTCGCCGACCGGGAGGACGCCGCCGAGTACGGCCCGCTGCTCGACCCCCTGTGGCGTGCGCTGCTGCGGCTGACGCCGGTGCCGGACGACCACCTCGCCGACCCGTGGGTCGGTCACGCGTGGACGTACGACCCGCCGCTCGTCCCGCACGGCAGCCAGATCCTGCGGCGGCTCCTCGAGCAGGTCGCCACGGCCCGTCGCAACGGTGGGCGTTGACGGCAAAGCGACTTTTGTGCCCCACTGACCAGGCATTTTGGTTCCTGTTTGCCATCTCCTTTACCAACCCTTGGTGTTTCGCGTACTCTTCTACCAGCGGAGGGGAGTACTCCCGGCTGCGACGTACCCGTCAATACGGACCGCCATCGGTCCCGGGGCGTCGGCCCGATCCATGGCGATGACGCCTCGGGTGGAAGAGACCTCCGGCAGCGACGACGCTGATCAGTAGCCGTACGAAGCCGGAGGCGCAGTGGACGTTTCAATGACCATGTGGGTGACGACCGTTCTCGGTCTGTGTGCCCTCATCGCGGTCGACTTCTTCATCGGGCGCAAGCCCCATGACGTGTCGATCAAGGAAGCCGGAATCTGGACGGTCGTCTGGATCGTCCTCGCGGCGCTCTTCGGCCTCGGCCTGCTGATCGCGGGCGAGAGCCAGGCGTCCGGCGAGTTCTTCGCGGGCTTCATCACCGAGAAGTCGCTCTCCGTCGACAACCTCTTCGTCTTCATCCTGATCATGGCGAAGTTCTCGGTGCCGAGCCATCTCCAGCAGCGCGTGCTGCTGTTCGGTGTGCTGATAGCGCTGGTCCTGCGAGCGATCTTCATCGCCGCCGGCGCCGCGGTCATCGCCAACTTCTCGTGGGTCTTCTACATCTTCGGCGCGTTCCTGATCTACACCGCCTGGAAGCTCATCCAGGAGGCGCGTGCCGACGACGAGGAAGAGGACTGGGAGGAGAACCGCCTCCTGAAGTCCATCGAGAAGAAGTTCGGCGTCTCGGACCGGTACGAGGGCACGAAGCTGTTCATCAAGAAGAACGGCAAGAAGATCATGACGCCCCTCATGGTCGTCATGCTCGCCATCGGCACCACCGACGTGCTCTTCGCGATGGACTCCATCCCCGCGATCTTCGGCCTCACCCAGGACCCGTACATCGTCTTCACGGCCAACGCCTTCGCGCTGATGGGTCTGCGGCAGCTGTACTTCCTGATCGGCGGCCTGCTCAGGAAGCTGGTCCACCTCAGCTACGGCCTGTCGGTGATCCTCGGCTTCATCGGCGTGAAGCTCGTCCTGCACGCCCTGCACGAGAACGGCGTGCATGTCCCCGAGATCTCCATCCCGGTCTCGCTCGGCGTCATCTGCGGCGTCCTGGTGATCACGACGATCACCAGCCTCATCGCCTCCAAGAAGCAGGAGCGGCAGGCGGCGGCCGAGTCCGCGGACGACGCCCGGAAGGACAGCATCGAGGCCTGATCAAGGTCTGATGGTCGGTCCTCCCGCCCGGCACCGGGCGGGAGGCACCGAGTAGCGGCACCCAGGCGCCCGGGGCAGCATCGAGTCATGGTCACTCGGCTCCGGGCGCTCGGCATGCAGTGGACGGCCGTGGTGCCGGTCCTCGCGATCGTTCTCCTCGCCCTCACCTGGGGGCGGGACCTGCCCGGCGTCCTCGTCGCCGTGGTGACGCTGGTCCTCGCCGGGGCGGTGCTCGCCGCCGTCCACCACGCCGAGGTGATCGCGCACCGCGTCGGCGAACCCTTCGGCTCCCTCGTCCTCGCAGTCGCGGTGACGATCATCGAGGTGGCGCTCATCGTCACCCTCATGGCCGACGGCGGCGACAAAAGCTCCACACTCGCCCGCGACACCGTCTTCGCCGCCGTGATGATCACCTGCAACGGCATCGTCGGGCTCTGCCTCCTGGTCGGCGCGCTGCGCCACCGCACCGCCGTCTTCAACCCCGAGGGCACCGGCGCCGCCCTCGCGACCGTCGCCACCCTGGCCACGCTCTGCCTGGTCCTGCCGACGTTCACCACCACCAAGCAGGGCCCGGAGTTCTCCACGGCCCAGCTCACCTTCGCCGCGATCGCCTCGCTCGTCCTCTACGGCATCTTCGTCACCACCCAGACCGTGCGGCACCGCGAGTACTTCCTGCCCCTCACCGAGCAGGGCGAGGTCATCGACAGCGACGGCCACGGCAAAGGCCCCTCCTCGCGGGCGGCGCTGCTGAGCCTGGTGCTGCTCGCGCTGGCGCTGATCGGCGTGGTCGGCCTGGCCAAGGGCGTCTCGCCGACGATCGAGTCCGCCGTGGAGAGCGCCGGTATGCCGCACGCCGTCGTCGGCGTGATCATCGCGCTGCTCGTGCTGCTTCCGGAGACCATCGCGGCCGTGCGCGCCACCCGCCGCGACCGCGTCCAGACCAGCCTCAACCTTGCCCTCGGCTCGGCCATGGCCAGCATCGGGCTGACCATCCCGGCCGTGGCCGTCGCCTCCGTGTGGCTGTCGGGTCCGCTCGTGCTTGGGCTGAGCTCGACCCACATGGTGCTGCTCGCGCTCACCGTGATCGTCGGCACGCTCACGGTCGTGCCGGGCCGCGCCACGCCACTGCAGGGCGGCGTCCATCTCGTACTGTTCGCGGCGTTCCTGGAGCTCGCGGTCACCCCGTAGCGGTCGCCGGCTCGGCCTTCACGACCGGCCGGGTCTCCGGGAGCAGCGCGAAACAGCCGAGACTGAGCAGCGCGATGCCCGTCAGATACGCGGCCACACCCCACGGCTTCCCGTCCCCCTGCGCCGCCGCGGTCGCCACGATCGGGGTGAGCGCGCCGCCGAGCACCCCGGCGAGGTTGTAGCCGACCGCGGCGCCCGTGCAGCGCACCCGCGGCTCGTACAGCTCCGGCAGATACGCGCCGATCACCGCGAACATCGCGAGGAAGGCGAGCATCGCCACCAGGAACCCGGTGAACATCAGCAGCGGCTCCCCGGTCGAGAGCAGCGCAACCATCGGGAACATCCACAGGGCCGACGCGGCGCACCCGAGCAGGCACAGCGGCCGCCGCCCGTACCGGTCGCCGAGCATCGCGACCACCGGCGTCAGGGCGCCCTTCACGAGGACCGCCGCCATGATGCAGGCCAGCATGACCGTACGGCTGACGCCCAGCCGCTCCACGCCGTACGAGAGGGACCAGGTCGTGACGGCGTAGAAGACCGCGTACCCGACGGCGAGCGCGCCCGCCGTCAGGAGCAGCAGCCGCCAGTGTCCGCGCACCACTTCGGCGAGCGGCACGCGCGCGTGCTCGCGCAGGCGCAGGAAGTCCGGGCTCTCCGCGAGCGAGGAGCGCAGCGCGAGTCCCGCCGCCACGAGCAGCCCCGCCGCCCAGAACGGCACGCGCCACCCCCAGGCCGCGAACTGCGCGTCGGTGAGCGTCGCCGACAGCGCGAGCATGACGCCGTTGGCCAGCAGGAACCCGACCGCCGGGCCGACCTGCGGGAAGCTCGCCCACAGGCCGCGCCGCTCGGGCGGCGCGTGCTCCGCGGTCAGCAGCACGGCCCCGCCCCACTCGCCGCCGAGCCCGAGCCCTTGCACGAACCGCAGCACGAGGAGCAGCAGGGGAGCGGCGGCCCCGATCGACTCGTACGTGGGTACGCAGCCGACGGCGACCGTGGCGACTCCGGTGAGCAGCAGCGACACGATGAGCACCGGACGGCGGCCGTGCCGGTCGCCGATGTGCCCGAAGAGAACCGACCCGAGGGGGCGCGCGACGAACCCCACCCCGAAGGTGGCGAAGGCGGCGAGCGTGCCGGCGAGCGGGGAGAAGGTCGGGAAGAACAGCGGCCCCAGGACCAGGGCGGCGGCCGTCCCGTAGATGAAGAAGTCGTAGAACTCGATGGCGGTCCCGGCGAGCGAGGCGGCGGCGAGCCGGGGCAGTGACGGTGGAGCGGTTCGGTGCATGATGCGTCAACTACCCACAGTGACTACTGGTAACGCATGGCGACTGCCTCGTCTTGGGCGGGGACGCTACGGAGAGTGCCTCCACGAGGGGGCTGCTTCCGCGCGCGGGAGGCGTGATAGACCTCCCTCATGACGCGCAGCCTCGCCACCGCCCCGATCATGATCCTGAACGGCCCGAACCTGAACCTCCTGGGCCTCCGCCAGCCCGAGATCTACGGCACGGACACCCTCGCCGACGTCGAGGCGCTGTGTGCCAAGACGGCGGCCGCGCACGGCGGGACCGTGGATCTGCGACAGAGCAACCACGAGGGCGAGTTGGTCGACTGGATCCAGGAGGCGCGCGAGCACCACGTGGGCATCGTCATCAACCCCGCGGCCTACTCCCACACGTCCATCGCGATCCTGGACGCGCTCAACACCTGTGACACGTTGCCGGTGGTGGAGGTGCACATCTCCAACGTCCACCAGCGCGAGGTGTTCCGGCACCACAGCTACGTCTCGCAGCGCGCCGACGGTGTCATCGCGGGGTGCGGTGTGCAGGGGTACGCGTTCGCGGTGGAGCGGGTGGCGGCGCTGGTCGCCGCCCGCGCCTGACGCGTACGCGCACCCCTCGGTTCACCAGCCCCGCGCGCGCCACTCGGCGAGGTGCGGCCGCTCGGCGCCGAGCGTCGTGTCGCCGCCGTGGCCGGGATAGACCCACGTCTCGTCCGAGAGCGTCCCGAAGATCTTCGTCTCGACGTCGTCGATGAGGCTCGCGAAGGCCTTCGGGTCCTTCCACGTGTTGCCGACGCCGCCCGGGAAGAGGCAGTCGCCGGTGAACACGTGCGCGTGGCCGTGCGGGTCGTCGTAGACGAGGGCGATCGAGCCCGGGGTGTGGCCCACCAGGTGGCGCGCGGTCAGCGTGACGCGGCCGACCGTGACCGTGTCGCCGTCGTCGACCAGGACGTCGGTCGGGACGGGGATGCCCGCGGCGTCCTCGCGGCCCGCGTACGTCCGCGCGCGGGTCGCCGCGACGACGGCGGCGAGGGCCTGCCAGTGGTCGCCGTGCTGATGCGTGGTGACGACGGACGCGATGCCGTCGTCACCGATCAGCGTCAGCAGTGTCTCGGCGTCGTTCGCCGCGTCGATCAGCAGCTGCTCGCCGGTGGCCCGGCAGCGCAGCAGGTAGGCGTTGTTGTCCATCGGCCCGACCGCGACCTTCGAAATCATCAGGTCCGGCAGCTCGTGCACATCCGCGGGCCCGCCGACCTTCACCGCTCCGCTGTACGTCATGTGCGTCAGCCTATAGCGGGGGCAGGGCGGGCAGGAGGCCGCCTTCGGCCGTCAGTGCGGAGCCGTCGCGGCGGCCGGCGAGCCAGCCGACCAGGTCGGGCGCGGACCCGGAGACGGTGACTTCGGGGTCGCCCCGGCGGCCCGTGCTCCAGGTGTGCGTGCCGTTCGTGATCCAGGTGGGCGGGACGTCGGGGTTCCCCGAGAAACGAGCCGTCAGGAATGTGATCTCCCGCTGCACGAATTCCTCCGGCAGGTCCTCCAGCTCGTAGCCGATGCCGAGGTCGACGTGGTGCAGCTCGACCTCCACCCACCGCCGGAACGGCACCCGCGACGCGGAGTCGGTGACTCCGTTGCGCATCGTGATCGTGCGCGACCAGTCGGCGGGGACGGCGGCCTGCGCCTCGAAGCGGCCCGCGCTCTCCCGTACGTCGTCGAGCTGGGTGCTCAGCGGCCGCGGGGCGTCGCGCGCGATGTCCGCGTCCCGCGCCTCCGCGCTGACGTACATCGGGCGGCCGGCCAGCACGTTCACCAGGGCGTCCGCGTTCCGTGCGAGGTGGGCCAGGACGTGACCGCGGGTCCAGTCGGGGAGCCGCGACGGCTCGGCGGTCGAATCGTCGTTCAATTTCGCGGCTGCGCTGAGCAGCCGTTCGGTCGCGTCACGTACAGACGCCAGGTCGCGCACATGATCAATCATGCGGTCGACGATAGCTGCGCCACACGTTCGGGTGAAGGGCTCCGAAGCCGACCGGAATTCGAATGCGCGTGCTATATGGTCGGGAGAGGCATCGGGCATTCTTGAAGGTCCGGGTTTGTTGTGTACGTGGAACCAGGGAAGCAGCCCGGCGTTGTCAGTGGCTCGCCCTAGTCTGTGAACGACCGGGGTTCTGCCCCTGTCACCACTCTCAAGAAAGGTGCGGACCGGCGTGGCCGACCGTCTCATCGTCCGTGGCGCGCGCGAGCACAATCTCAAGAACGTCTCGCTCGACCTCCCGCGTGACTCCCTCATCGTCTTCACCGGACTCTCCGGGTCGGGCAAGTCCTCGCTCGCGTTCGACACGATCTTCGCCGAGGGCCAGCGGCGGTACGTCGAGTCGCTCTCCTCGTACGCCCGGCAGTTCCTCGGCCAGATGGACAAGCCCGACGTCGACTTCATCGAGGGCCTCTCCCCGGCGGTCTCCATCGACCAGAAGTCGACCTCGCGCAACCCGCGCTCGACGGTCGGCACGATCACCGAGGTCTACGACTACCTGCGCCTGCTCTTCGCGCGCATCGGCAAGCCGCACTGTCCCGAGTGCGGCCGCCCCATCTCCCGCCAGTCGCCGCAGGCCATCGTCGACAAGGTCCTTGAGCTGCCCGAGGGCAGCCGCTTCCAGGTCCTGTCGCCGCTGGTGCGCGAGCGCAAGGGCGAGTTCGTCGACCTCTTCGCCGACCTCCAGACGAAGGGGTACTCCCGCGCGCGGGTCGACGGGCAGACCATCCAGCTCTCCGAGCCGCCCACGCTGAAGAAGCAGGAGAAGCACACCATCGAGGTGGTCGTCGACCGCCTCACGGTGAAGGACTCCGCCAAGCGCCGCCTGACCGACTCCGTCGAGACGGCCCTCGGCCTCTCCGGCGGCATGGTCGTGCTCGACTTCGTCGACCTCCCCGAGGACGACCCCGAGCGCGAGCGGATGTACTCGGAGCACCTCTACTGCCCGTACGACGACCTGTCCTTCGAGGAGCTCGAGCCCCGCTCCTTCTCCTTCAACTCGCCCTTCGGCGCCTGCCCGGACTGCACCGGCATCGGCACGCGCATGGAGGTCGACCCCGAGCTGATCGTCCCCGACGAGGACAAGTCGCTCGACGAGGGCGCCATCCACCCCTGGTCGCACGGCCACACCAAGGAATACTTCGGCCGGCTCGTCGGCGCCCTCTCCGACGCCCTCGGCTTCGCCACCGACATGCCCTGGGCGGGCCTCCCGCAGCGCGCCAAGAAGGCCCTCCTTTACGGCCACAAGACGCAGATCGAGGTCCGCTACCGGAACCGGTACGGCCGCGAGCGGGTCTACACCACCGCCTTCGAAGGCGCCGTCCCCTTCGTCAAGCGCCGGCACAGCGAGGCCGAGAGCGACGCCAGCCGCGAGCGCTTCGAGGGGTACATGCGCGAGGTGCCCTGCCCCACCTGTGAGGGCACCCGCCTCAAGCCGATCGTCCTGGCCGTCACGGTCATGGGGAAGTCGATCGCCGAGGTCTCCGCGATGTCCATCAGCGACTGCGCGGACTTCCTCGCCGAGCTGAGGCTGGGCGCCCGCGACAAGAAGATCGCCGAGCGGGTCCTCAAGGAGGTCAACGAGCGGCTGCGCTTCCTGGTCGACGTCGGCCTGGACTACCTCTCGCTGAACCGTGCCGCGGGCACCCTCTCCGGAGGCGAGGCCCAGCGCATCCGCCTGGCCACCCAGATCGGCTCCGGCCTGGTGGGTGTCCTCTACGTACTGGACGAGCCGTCCATCGGCCTCCACCAGCGCGACAACCACCGCCTGATCGAGACCCTCGTCCGCCTGCGCGACATGGGCAACACGCTCATCGTCGTCGAGCACGACGAGGACACCATCAAGGTCGCCGACTGGGTCGTCGACATCGGCCCCGGCGCGGGCGAGCACGGCGGCAAGGTCGTGCACAGCGGCTCCATGAAGGAGCTCCTCGCCAACGACAAGTCGATCACCGGCCAGTACCTGTCGGGCAAGAAGGCCATCCCGGTGCCGGACGTGCGCCGCCCGGCCGACCCGTCCCGGCAGCTGACGGTGCACGGCGCTCGGGAGAACAACCTCCAGGACATCGACGTCTCCTTCCCGCTCGGCGTCCTCACGGCGGTCACCGGCGTCTCAGGCTCCGGCAAGTCGACGCTGGTCAACGACATCCTCTACACCCACCTCGCCCGCGAGCTGAACGGCGCAAGGACCGTCCCCGGCCGCCACACGCGCGTGGAGGGCGACGACCTCGTCGACAAGGTCGTCCACGTCGACCAGTCGCCGATCGGCCGCACCCCGCGGTCGAACCCGGCGACGTACACCGGAGTCTTCGACCACGTCCGCAAGCTCTTCGCCGAGACCATGGAGGCGAAGGTGCGGGGCTACCTCCCCGGGCGCTTCTCCTTCAACGTCAAGGGCGGCCGCTGCGAGAACTGCTCCGGTGACGGCACCATCAAGATCGAGATGAACTTCCTGCCGGACGTGTACGTCCCGTGCGAGGTCTGCCACGGAGCGCGGTACAACCGCGAGACGCTGGACGTCCACTACAAGGGCAAGTCCATCGCCGAGGTCCTCGACATGCCCATCGAGGAGGCGCTCGACTTCTTCGAGGCCGTGCCCGCCATCGCCCGCCACCTGCGCACGCTCAACGACGTGGGTCTCGGGTACGTCAGGCTGGGGCAGTCCGCTCCCACGCTCTCCGGAGGCGAGGCCCAGCGCGTGAAGCTGGCCTCCGAACTCCAGAAGCGCTCGACGGGACGGACCGTCTACGTGCTCGACGAGCCGACCACCGGTCTGCACTTCGAGGACATCAGCAAGCTGATCACGGTCCTCTCGGGCCTGGTCGACAAGGGCAACACGGTCATCGTCATCGAGCACAACCTCGACGTGATCAAGACCGCGGACTGGGTCGTCGACATGGGCCCCGAGGGGGGCAACGGCGGCGGTCTCGTCGTCGCCGAGGGCACCCCCGAGGAGGTCGCGGGAGTCCCGGCCAGCCACACCGGCAAGTTCCTGCGGGACATCATCTCGGCGGACCGGATCAGCGACGCGATGCCCTCGCAGGGACGCAGAGCCGGCAAGAAGGCCCCCGCCAAGAAGACCGCCGTCAAGAAGACCGCGGCCGCGAGCGCCACGGCCACGAGGAAGACGGCCACGGTCAAGACGGACACCGCCGCGAAGAAGGCGGCCGCTCCGAAGAAGGCGGCCACGGCCAAGAAGACCGCCGCCAAGAAGACGGTCGCCAAGAAGACGGCGCGGGCCCGCAAGGCCTGACCGCAATCGCCGGGACCGGCACGCCCCGACCGAAGCGCCCCGCCCCCACCAGGGGGCGGGGCGCTGCCGTGCCACCGCATCCCCGCACAGCGACGACCGGCGGCCCGAACACATCTTGTCGGGCGCCGCATTCCCGTGGTCGGCTTGCCTCATGCCCGTACGCAGCGAACGCGCAGGCCCCGTCACCACCATCGTGCTGTCCCGCCCCGCCGCGCGGAACGCCGTCGACGGCCCCACCGCCCGCGCCCTCGCCGATGCCTTCCGCGCCTTCGACGCCGACGAGGACGCCTCCGTCGCCGTGCTGTGGGGCGAGGGCGGCACGTTCTGCGCCGGCGCGGACCTCAAGGCCATCGGCACCCCCGACGGCAACGAGGTGTCCGAGGACGGTGACGGCCCCATGGGCCCCACCCGGATGATCCTGTCCAAGCCGGTGATCGCGGCGATCTCCGGTCACGCCGTCGCGGGAGGCCTCGAACTCGCCCTCTGGTGCGACCTGCGCGTCGCCGAGGAGGACGCCGTCCTCGGGGTGTTCTGCCGCCGCTGGGGTGTCCCGCTCATCGACGGGGGGACGGTGCGGCTGCCCCGCCTGATCGGGGAGGGCCGCGCCCTGGACCTCATCCTGACCGGCCGCCCCGTCGGCGCCGCGGAGGCGCTCGGCATGGGTCTGGTCAACCGGACCGTCCCCGTCGGCACCGCGCGCACCGCCGCCGAGCGCCTCGCCGCCGAGATCGCCGCGTTCCCGCAGACCTGCCTGCGGCGCGACCGGCTCTCCCTGCTCGAGCAGAGCGGGCTGCCCGAACGGGAGGCGATGGCGGGCGAGTTGCGCCACGGCCTGCACTCCCTGGCCGGGGCCGCCGAGGGAGCGGCGCGCTTCGCCGCGGGCGCGGGACGGCACGGGGTGTTCACCGACCGGCGGGGGAACTCCACGAGACCGGGCCCGACGGCGGACGTCAGGCCAGTTCCGCCGCGTACGGCGGCTCCGCCCCCGCCCGCGAGCAGGTGACGGCCGCCGCGCGCGCCGCGAACCGCAGAACGTCGGTCCAGGCCTCGGCGCCGAGACCGGCCAGCGCCTGCGGCGACAGCGCGTCCCGTACCGAAAGCCCGTGCAGCAGCGCCGCGTTGACGGTGTCGCCCGCGCCGATCGTGTCCACCACGTCGACCGTCTCGCCCGGCACGCGCAGCTCGGCACCGTCCCGCGTGTACAGCGACAGGCCGTCCCCGCCACGGGTGACGACCACGGCGGCGGGCCCCGAGGCCAGCCACTCGTGCGGGGTGCCGCCGAGCCAGTCGGCGTCCTCCTGCGACAGCTTGAGCAGCGCGACCGAGGGCAGCCAGCTGTTGAACCGCGCCCGGTAGGCGTCCGCGTCGGGGATCAGACCGGCCCGTACGTTGGGGTCCAGGGCGGTGAAGACGCCGCGCGCCGCCGCCCGGCGCAGCAGCTCCTCGTACGCGCTCGCGCCCGGCTCCAGGACGAGTGAGCAGGTGCCGAACGACATGGCCCGTACGCCGTCGGGGAGCCGGTCGGGCGCCTCGAAGAGCCGGTCGGCCGTGCCCTCGACGTAGAAGGAGTACCCGGCCGAGCCGTCCGCGCCGATCGAGGTGACGGCGAGCGACGTCGGTTCCGGGCCGCGCTGCACGGGCAGTCCGTCGGCGGCGACGTCGACACCGGCCGCCCGCAGACCGTCGAGCAGCGCCTCGCCGAACGCGTCCCGCGAGACGCGCGAGCAGAAGGCGACGGGCGAGCCGAGCCGGCCGAGCGCCACGGCGGTGTTGTACGGGCCGCCGCCGAGGCGCGGCGCGAGCGCGGGCAGCCCCGCCCCGCCGCTGTCCGTCCCCTGCGGTACGAGGTCGATCAGGGCCTCTCCTGCGACGACAATCACGGATGGTTCCTCTCGGGCGCTGGCTGGGCGTCTCGTCCGCTCAGGCTAGGCGGTGCGCGGGGAGGCGGAGGGAAGCGGGCGGCACTCGGGCAGGCCCGTGCCCGACACGGTCGCGGCGCGGTGCACCGGTATCGTCTGATCCGTCACCGATGACGCCCCTGACCTGTGGAGACACCATGTCCGGCACGCCCCCCGCCCGCCGCACCGTGCTGCGGGCCGCCGCTCTCGCCCCGGCCGTCGGACTCGGGCTGACCGCCTGCTCGTCCGGCGAGGGCTCGAACCGGTCGGCGCCCACCGCGCCGGTGGACCTCGGGAAGTCCGACGACGTGAAGGTGGGCGCCTCGAAGCTGTACACGGACCAGAACGTCGTGGTCAGCCGCATCTCCGACGGTGAGTACAAGGCGTACAGCACGATCTGCACCCACGCGCGCTGCCCGATCAAGAAGCTGGAGGGGCACAAGCTGATCTGCCAGTGCCACGGCAGCCAGTTCGACGCCACGAACGGCAAAGTGCTGAAGGAACCGGCCGTCGAGCCGCTCGTCGAACTGCCGGTGAAGGTGGAGAACGGCAAGCTCGTCGCGGGCCCGGAGAAGAAGGCCTAGGGCGACCGGCTCACTACTCCCAGTCCCAGGCGATCCCCAGGATCCCCGCCCGCACCTGCGGCTCGACCACGTGCACCGAGCGGTGGTTGCCGCTCAGCGTCAGCTCCTGGCGGCCGCCGCGCGGGGCCGCGGCGGAGTGCTGGGTGAAGCGGTGGCAGCGCACGGGCAGCGCGGCCTCGTCGTAGCGGATCTGCAGCGCGTACTGGCCGCCCGCGTAGGTGAAGCCGCGCAGGTACTCGGTGGCCGTCCCCGCGGTGCCGTCCTCGAAGCCGTAGCCGAACAGATGCGTGTCGCCGGCGCGCAGCCGCGCGTCGAAGAGCAGCTCGGCGACCAGCACCCCCGTCTCCTGATGCCACCGCACGCGCCCCGTGCGGCAGTTCTCCAGGGCGCGCACGCGCACGAGGTCGGGAGCGCACCCGGGGTCGCCGTGGTGAATGGCCACATAGCGGTCCACGCCGTCCCGGTGGGCGCGCACGATGTGCTGCGACTCGCGGCCGACCAGCTCGCGGTCCGCGCCGATCCGCACCCGCTCGTGGTGGCCGATGGTGTGCAGCCCGCCGTCGACCGGCGAACCGAGCTCGGCCAGGAGCGAGCGCAGCACGTCGGAGGCCTCCACCAGGGAGCGGTACGAGCGGGCGGCGGGCCGGGTGCGGTCGGCGCGCTCGGCCGGCCGGACCAGCAGCCGGATCAGTGACTCCTCCGGGAGCTGGAGGATCTCCTCCAGGGCGCGCACGGCGCGCAGCGACTCGGCGCGCTGCGGCCGCCGGGCGCCCTGCTGCCAGTAACTCAGACTGGTCACGCCGACGTTGACGCCGTGCCGGACCAGGTGGTGGCGTATGCGCTGCAGGGGCAGCCGCCGTACGGCGATCGCGGTGCGCAGCGCGAGGTGGAACGGGCCGGTGCGCAGGGCGGCCGCCAGCTCGGTCGGCTCCATCGCCTCCATCGGCTCCGCGGGCTCGTCGGCCGCCGTCCGTGCCGCGTCCGTGGGTGCGCCTTGTGCGAACCGGGTGCCGTGCCGCATGAGGGCCCCAATCTGTGAACGTTCACTTCAGCCGCCCGGCGTTCGCGCCGGTCGGAGCGGGCCCGCCAGGTCGGCGTACGACGTCCGTTCACATCCGTACGCCGCCGTTCACGGCCCAAGTAATTCCGCATTGAAGCGTGTTGACCTGCACCCGACAACACTTGATGCTCAATCGCAGCGTCCGGACGCGCTCCTCCAACCCCACATCCCGCTCGGGAGGAACGCGATGCGCCCATCGATCAGCAGGAGCAGCGGCACAGGCAGACGCAGACGTCTCTGCGCGCTCGCCGTCGTCGCCGCGGCGCTCCTGACCGCCCCCACGGCCACGGCCGCGGCGGCCCCCGCCCCCGTCACCTCCGCCGCGACCGCCGCCGACCCCTCCGTACTCGCCGCCAAGCGGCTGAACATCACCATGCAGGCACAGCAGAAGACCAACTGGTGCTGGGCCGCGGGCGGCAACACCATCGCGACCTTCATGGGCCGCAACTACAGCCAGAACCAGTTCTGCAACGCCGCCTTCGGGCGCAGCCAGAACACCGAGTGCCCCAACAACCAGGCCACGCTCGGCAACGTGCAGAGCGGCCTGCGCTGGGCGGGCATCAACCCCGGCTCGTACGTCACCGGCTGGCTGCGGTACGCGACCGTGCAGACCGAGATCAACGCGAACCGCCCGGTCGAGACCCGCATCCAGTGGTCCAACGGCGGCGGCCACATGCACGTCATCTACGGCTACGACGACGCGAGCAGCTGGGTCTACTGGGGCGACCCGTGGCCCTCCAGCGACCGCTACAACTGGGCCTCGCACGCCTGGTACGTCGACAACGACACCTTCTCCTGGACCCACTCGCTGTACCGGATCGGGGCGTGAGAGCGATGACCCGTCACCTTCCCCGCCACCTGGTCAGGGCCGCGCTCGCGGGCACGGCCGCCACCCTGCTCCTCGGCCTCGCGGCCCCCGAGGCCTCCGCCGGCCCCGACCCGGCGGCCCCCTCCGCCGCGGCCCGCGACGCGGCGCACCGGGCTGCCGCGGCGCCGAAGACCCTCGACACGCTCTCCCGCTTCTTCTCACGGGAAGGGGCGGTCACCAAGGCCGCGGCCGCCCCGCGGGTCGAGGGCCGGGCCGTGCCCGTGTACTACCTCTCCGCTGACTTCGTCGCGGGCAAGAAGGACGCGCCGATCGCCCGCATGGAGTTCCTCGCCAGCAAGGCGGTCTCCTCCGACGGCCAGGAAGCGTCCCTCTGGACCGTGCGGCGGGGCGGCTCATGGCAGGTCGTGAACATCGCCACCGGGGATGAGGAGACCCACTACGCGCGCGTGGGCGCGGAGAAGGCCCCCGGAGGCACCGTCTTCCACGAACCGCAGATCAACGCCTGGTACGTCAGGGACGACCGGGACGGCGACCACGCGCGCGTGCTGCCCCTCGACAAGGACGCGGTGCGTGCCGTGGGCGCCGGGGGGACCACGGTCGCCGCCTACCGCGAGCGCGTCCAGCGGGCGTACGGCGACAAGCTGCCCGGCTCCGCGTACGAGAAGTCGGGCAAGGCGGGCGGCTACGACACGGGGAAGCCCGCGCAGGCCCCCGCCGAGGCCCCCGCGCAAGCCTCCGGTCAGGACGACGGCCCGGTTACCGTCACCTCCTCGATAGCCGGCGCGGGCGCCCTGCTCGCCCTCGGCCTCTCCGGAGCGGCGCTCGTCCGGCGCCGCGCCGCCCGGCAGGAGGGCTGACCCTCAGGAGCGGCGGCCGGGCCCGCCGGCCGCCGCTCCGCACCGGTGGGCCCGGACGGCCACCCGCGCTGTCAGCCCCCGCCAGTAGGCTGTCCGACATGGCCGACCCTTCCAGCTACCGCCCCAAGCCGGGACAGATCCCCGACGCCCCGGGGGTCTACAAATTCCGCGACGAGCACCGCAGGGTGATCTACGTCGGGAAGGCCAAGAGCCTGCGTCAGCGCCTGGCCAACTACTTCCAGGACCTGGCCGGACTCCACCCGCGCACCCGCTCCATGGTGACGACGGCCGCCTCCGTCGAGTGGACCGTCGTCAACAACGAGGTCGAGGCGCTCCAGCTGGAGTACTCCTGGATCAAGGAGTTCGACCCCCGGTTCAACGTCAAGTACCGCGACGACAAGAGCTATCCGTACCTCGCGGTGACGATGAACGAGCAGTTCCCGCGCGTGCAGGTGATGCGCGGCGCAAAGAAGAAGGGCGTGCGCTACTTCGGTCCGTACGGCCACGCGTGGGCGATCCGCGACACCGTCGACCTGCTCCTGCGCGCCTTCCCGGTGCGTACGTGCTCCGCGGGTGTCTTCAAGAACGCCACCCGCACCGGCCGCCCCTGCCTCCTCGGCTACATCGGCAAGTGCTCGGCGCCCTGTGTGGAGCGCGTCACACCCGAGGTCCACCGCGAACTGGCCGAGGACTTCTGCGACTTCATGGCGGGCCGCACGGGCACGTACATCCGCCGTCTGGAACGGCAGATGGCGGACGCCGCCGAGGAGATGGAGTACGAGCGGGCGGCGCGCCTGCGCGACGACATCGACGCCCTGAAGAAGGCGATGGAGAAGAGCGCCGTCGTCCTCGCCGACGCCACGGACGCCGACCTCATCGCTCTCGCCGAGGACGAGCTCGAAGCCGCCGTGCAGATCTTCCACGTCCGCGGCGGCCGGGTCCGCGGACAGCGCGGCTGGGTCACCGACAAGGTCGAGGCCGTCACCAGCGGCGACCTCGTCGAGCACGCGCTCCAGCAGCTGTACGGGGAGGAGAGCGGCGACGCCGTGCCCAAGGAGGTGCTCGTCCCCGCGCTGCCCGACCCCATAGAGCCGGTCCAGGAGTGGCTGACGGAGCGCCGCGGGGCGAACGTCTCGCTGCGCATCCCGCAGCGCGGCGACAAGAAGGCCCTCATGGAGACCGTCGCGCGGAACGCGCAGCAGTCCCTCGTCCTGCACAAGACCAAGCGCGCCTCCGACCTCACCACGCGCTCGCGCGCCCTGGAGGAGATCGCCGCCGCCCTGGAGCTGGACAGCGCCCCCCTGCGCGTCGAGTGCTACGACATCTCGCACCTCCAGGGCGACGACGTGGTGGCGTCGATGGTGGTCTTCGAGGACGGCCTCGCGCGCAAGAGCGAGTACCGGCGCTTCCAGATCAAGGGCTTCGAGGGCCAGGACGACGTCCGCTCCATGCACGAGGTGATCACCCGCCGCTTCAAGCGGTACCTCGCCGAGAAGGAGAGGACGGGAGAGTGGGTGGACGAGGAGACCGGCGAGATCGCCGACCTCGGTCCGACCGAGGAGGACGGCCGCCCCAAGCGGTTCGCGTACCCTCCGCAGCTCGTCGTCGTGGACGGCGGCCAGCCGCAGGTCGCGGCCGCCAAGAGGGCCCTCGACGAGCTCGGCATCGACGACATCGCGGTCTGCGGCCTCGCCAAGCGCCTGGAGGAGGTCTGGGTCCCCGACGAGGACGACCCGGTGATCCTGCCGCGCACCAGCGAGGGTCTTTACCTCCTCCAGCGGGTACGTGACGAAGCCCACCGCTTCGCCATCACCTACCAGCGCAACAAGCGGTCCAAGCGCTTCCGGGCGGGCCCGCTGGACGCCGTGCCGGGCCTCGGTGACGCGCGCAAGCAGACGCTGATCAAGCACTTCGGTTCGGTGAAGAGGCTCCGATCCGCGACAATCGACCAGATCTGCGAGGTCCCGGGCGTGGGCCGCAAAACGGCCGAGGCCGTCCTCGCGGCCCTCGCCGGAGCGGTGCCCGCCGGCCCCGCCGTGAACACGGCGACCGGAGAGATCATGGAAGAGGAGGAGCCCGTGACCGCGGGCACCTCGGAGGAACGACGGGGGCAGGAGACATGAGCGAGCACGACGAAGGTGAAGAGCAAGTGAGTGCGAGCACGCCCATCGAGACGCCCGCGGTCCCCGACGCCGCGATCCCCGAGCTGGTGATCATCTCCGGGATGTCCGGCGCCGGACGCAGCACGGCGGCCAAGTGCCTGGAGGACCTCGGCTGGTTCGTGGTCGACAACCTGCCGCCCGCGCTGATCCCCACCATGGTGGAGCTCGGCGCCCGCTCGCAGGGCAACGTCGCCCGGATCGCGGTCGTCGTCGACGTCCGCGGCAGGCGCTTCTTCGACAACCTCCGCGAGTCCCTCGCCGAGCTGGAGTCGAAGAACGTCACCCGGCGCATCGTCTTCCTGGAGTCCTCCGACGAGGCCCTGGTCCGCCGCTTCGAGTCGGTCCGCCGCCCGCACCCGCTGCAGGGCGACGGCCGCATCGTCGACGGCATCGCGGCCGAGCGCGACCTCCTGCGCGAGCTGCGCGGCGACGCCGACCTGGTCATCGACACCTCCAGCCTGAACGTGCACGAGCTGCGCGCCAAGATGGACGCCTCCTTCGCGGGCGAGGAGGAGCCCGAGCTGCGGGCCACCGTCATGTCCTTCGGCTTCAAGTACGGCCTGCCGGTCGACGCCGACCTCGTCGTGGACATGCGCTTCCTGCCCAACCCGCACTGGGTCCCCGAGCTGCGCCAGTACACCGGCCAGAACGAGGAGGTCGCGGCGTACGTCTTCAACCAGCCCGGCGCCAAGGAGTTCCTCGACCGGTACGCCGAACTGCTCCAGCTCATCGCCGCGGGCTACCGCCGCGAGGGCAAGCGGTACGTCACGATCGCGGTCGGCTGCACCGGCGGCAAGCACCGCTCCGTCGCCATGTCGGAGAAGCTCGCGGCGCGCCTGGCGTCCGAGGGCGTGGAGACCGTCATCGTCCACCGGGACATGGGGCGCGAGTGAAGCCGACCCGCCGGACCGTCCGCCTGAGCCGACTGGGCCGCAAGCGGGGCACCCAGCCGAAGGTGGTCGCGCTCGGCGGGGGCATGGGCCTGTCCGCCTCGCTCGCCGCGCTGCGCCGCATCACCGGGGCCGGAGACCTCACCGCCGTCGTCACGGTCGCCGACGACGGCGGCTCCAGCGGCCGCCTGCGCGACGAGCTCGGTGTGCTGCCACCCGGTGACCTGCGCAAGGCCCTCGCGGCGCTGTGCGGCGACGACGACTGGGGCCAGACCTGGTCCCGCGTCATCCAGCACCGCTTCCAGTCCAAGGGCGACCTGCACGAGCACGCGGTCGGCAATCTGCTGATCGTCGCCCTGTGGGAGCAGCTCGGCGACCACGTGCAGGCCCTGGACCTGGTCGGCCGGCTGCTCGGCGCGCAGGGCCGGGTGCTGCCCATGTCGGCCGTGCCGCTGGAGCTCCAGGCCCTGGTCAAGGGCCACGACCCGGACCGGCCGGACGACGTGGACACGGTGCGGGGGCAGGCCACCGTCGCGCTCACGCCCGGCGAGGTCCAGTCCGTGCACGTCGTCCCGCACGACCCGCCGGCCGTCCCCGAGGCGGTCGCCGCCGTCCTCGACGCGGACTGGGTGGTGCTCGGTCCGGGCTCCTGGTTCTCCTCGGTGATCCCGCACCTCCTGGTGCCGGAACTGCTCGACGCGCTGACCGGGACGAAGGCCCGGAAGGTCCTCTCGCTCAACCTCGCGCCGCAACCGGGAGAAACCGAAGGGTTCTCTCCGCAGCGTCATTTGGAGGTTTTGGCCCGACACGCCCCTAAACTCGCCCTGGACGTGGTGCTGGCCGACGACGCCGCCGTGCCCGACCGTGAGTCGCTCACCGATGCCGCCAAGCGGCTCGGCGCCACGGTCGAGCTGGCGCCGGTGGCCCGGCCCGACGGGACTCCGAGGCACGACCCGGAGCTGCTGGCAGCCGCGTACGACCGTATTTTTCGGATGCATGGAAGGATCGGCCCATGGCGATGACGGCAGCGGTGAAGGACGAGATCTCCCGGCTCCCCGTCACCCGGACCTGCTGCAGAAAAGCAGAGGTCTCGGCGATCCTGCGGTTCGCGGGCGGCCTTCACCTGGTGAGCGGCCGCATCGTGATCGAGGCGGAGCTGGACACCGCGATGGCCGCCCGGCGGCTCAAGCGGGACATTCTGGAGATCTTCGGGCACAGCTCGGAGCTGATCGTGATGGCCCCCGGCGGCCTGCGGCGCGGCTCGCGTTACGTCGTCCGGGTGGTCGCGGGCGGCGATCAGCTGGCCCGCCAGACGGGCCTCGTGGACGGCCGTGGCCGGCCGATCCGGGGCCTGCCGCCGCAGGTGGTCTCGGGGGCCACCTGCGACGCCGAGGCGGCCTGGCGCGGCGCGTTCCTCGCCCACGGCTCGCTCACCGAGCCGGGCCGCTCCTCCTCCCTGGAGGTGACCTGCCCGGGCCCGGAGGCCGCGCTCGCGCTGGTCGGCGCCGCCCGCAGGCTGCAGATCGCCAGCAAGGCCCGCGAGGTGCGGGGCGTGGACCGCGTCGTCGTGCGCGACGGTGACGCGATCGGCGCGCTGCTCACCCGCCTCGGGGCGCACGAGTCGGTGCTCGCCTGGGAGGAGCGGCGGATGCGGCGCGAGGTGCGCGCCACCGCCAACCGCCTGGCCAACTTCGACGACGCGAACCTGCGCCGCTCGGCCCGCGCGGCCGTCGCCGCGGGCGCCCGGGTGCAGCGCGCCCTGGAGATCCTCGCCGACGAGGTGCCTGAGCACCTCGCGGCCGCCGGCCGGCTGCGCATGGAGCACAAGCAGGCGTCGCTGGAGGAGCTGGGCGCGCTCGCCGACCCGCCGCTGACCAAGGACGCCGTCGCCGGCCGCATCCGGCGGCTGCTCGCCATGGCCGACAAGCGGGCCCAGGACCTGGGCATCCCGGGCACGGAGTCCAGCCTCACCGAGGAGATCGCGGACAACATGCTCGCCGAGAACATGGCGGTCTGACCCCGCCCCGTACGTCTCCCGCGTGTCCTGAGCCGCTGGCGCCCCACCGGGCACCAGCGGCTTTCGCATGCCCGTCACGCTCGCCTTCACCCACCGTATTGACATGATCATGCACTGTCACGAGCCTGGCATCCGGCACAACAGTGCCGGACAACCGCAAGGGGGGCTCATGAGACGAAGAGCGAGCGCGAGATGGGTTCTCGCCGCGAGCGCACTGCTCGTCGGCGGACTCGTCACCGCCCCGCACGCCCAGGCCGACGGACCCGCGAAGGCCCCGGCCGCCGATGACCCGGCGGCCGTCAACGTCTACCGGGCCGAGGTCACCAAGAAGCAGATCCCGATCCTCGTCGAGGCGGGCCAGGACGCCCACGAACTCGCCGGACAGGCCGAGAACGGCACCGGCCGCGTCGAGCTGTATCTCACCGAGGGCCAGGCCAAGGCCATCGAGCGCAAGGGCATCGAGCTCAGCGAGCACAAGGTGTCGGCGGCGGCGCAGAAGCGCATCGAGGCCGCGGGGGACGGCGTCTACCGCCCGTACAGCGGAAAGGGCGGTCTCCAGGAGGAGATCGTCAGGACCGGGCAGGCCCACCCCGGCATCACCAAGGTCGTCTCCATCGGCAAGACCCTCCAGGGCAAGGACATCCTCGCCCTGAAGCTCTCCAAGAACGCCAAGAAGTCCGAGGACGGCTCCAAGCCGGCCACGCTCTACCTGTCCAACCAGCACGCGCGCGAGTGGATCACCCCCGAGATGACCCGCCGCCTGATGCACCACTACCTGGACAACTACGGCAAGGACAAGCGCATCACCAAGCTCGTGAACTCCACCGAGCTGTGGTTCGTGCTCTCCGCCAACCCCGACGGCTACGACTACACGCACGCCGCCGACGGCAACCGCCAGTGGCGCAAGAACCTCCGCGACATCAACGGCGACGGGAAGACCGCGCCGGGCGACGGCGTCGACCTCAACCGCAACTTCGCCTACAAGTGGGGCTACGACAACGAGGGCTCGTCCCCGGAGCCGTCCTCCGAGACCTACCGCGGCACAGGACCGATGTCCGAGCCCGAGACCAAGGCGCTCGACCGCTTCCAGAAGCGCATCGGCTTCACGTACAGCATCAACTACCACTCCGCGGCCGAACTGCTCCTCTACGGAGTGGGCTGGCAGGTCGCCACACCGACCCCGGACGACGTGCTCTACCGGGCGCTGAACGGCACCCCGGAGAAGCCCGCCGTCCCCGGCTACCACCCCCAGGTCTCCTCCGAGCTCTACACCACCAACGGCGAGGCGAACGGGCACGCGGGCAACATCAACGGCATCTCGATGTTCACCCCGGAGATGTCCACCTGCCAGACCGCGTCGAACGTGGACCCCAACGACGCCTGGAAGCCCCAGGACTGCGCGTCCATCTTCACCTTCCCCGACGACGAGAAGCTGATCCAGCAGGAGTTCGCCAAGAACGTCCCCTTCGCGCTCGCCGTAGCCGAGACGTCGCTCCACCCCGACCAGCCGGTCTCCGTCACCGACATCGAGGCCCCGGACTTCACCCCCGACACCTTCACCACGTCGTACGCGCGCGGCGGGGACCAGGAAGTGGCCGTCACCGCCCGCAAGTCGGTGCGCGACAAGGAGCTCAAGTACCGCGTCAACGGCGGCCGTACGCAGGAGGAGGAGCTGCGCGCCTGGAAGGGCGGCGAGACCTACGGCGGCGAGGACAACCTCCACTTCGACGAGTACCGCGCCGAGGTCGAGGACGCGCGCGCGGGCGACAAGGTCGAGGTGTGGTTCACCGGCCGGAACAAGAAGGGCCGCACCGAGAGCACCCACTTCACCTACACCGTCGCCGAACGCCCGAAGGCCAACACGCTCGTCGTCGCCGAAGAGGGCGCCACGGCCGGCCAGACCCAGAAGTACGTCGACGCGGTCAAGGCCAACGGCCGCTCGGCCACCGTCTGGGACGTCGCCAAGCAAGGCGTCCCGCACCCGCTCGGCGTCCTGTCGCACTTCTCCGCCGTCGTCCACTACACCGGCGACCCCGTCCCCGGCGCACCCACCCAGCTCGCCCTGCGCGACTACCTGAACGAGGGCGGCAAGCTCATCGAGTCCGGCGAGCGGGCCGGCGGCAACGTCGACCTCGGCGACGCCCTCACCGACGACTTCGCGCAGTACTACCTCGGCGCGTACGAACGCCTCTCCGCGCCCGGCGCCAACAGCTTCAAGGGCAGCGGCGCCCTCGACGGCGTGAGCACCCCGCTCGCCGCCGCCGACGCCAACCCGCTCGACAAGGCGGGCCGCTTCACCGTCACCTCCGACAGCCTGCCGCCCGAGAAGTTCCCGCAGTTCAAGAGCGCGGCCGCGGGCTCCTACCCCAACCTCCCCAACCCGTACGCGCCCTTCGCGGGCCAGGGCATGGCCTCGGCCACCCACGCCGACCAGGACTGGAAGCGGCTGACCCGCACCATCGACCTGACCGGCGTCACGGCCGCCGACCGGCCGGAGCTGCGGTTCGCGCTCAACTGGAACCTGGAGCCCGGCTACGACCACGGGCTGCTCGAGGCCCACACCGCGGGCGCCGACGACTGGACCACGCTGCCCGACAAGAACGGCAACACGTCCGCCACCGTCCCCGCCGAGTGCGCGGCCGGGTTCTTCGTCAACGGCCACCCGTTCCTGCGCCACTACCTGACGGTGGGCGCCGACACCTGCACGGCCTCCGGGACCAGCGGCTCCTGGAACAGCTTCACCGGCTCCTCCGGCGGCTGGAAGCCCGTCGCCTTCGACCTGAGCGCCTACGCGGGCAAGAAGGTCGAGGTGTCGCTCAGCGCCGTCACCGACCCCTCCAGCGGAGGCCGCGGCCTCTTCGCCGACAACGCGCAACTCGTCGTCGGCGGCACCGCCACGGAGACCGAGGGATTCGAGACGTCGCTCGGCTCCTGGAGCGTCGCGCCGGCCCCGGCCGGAAGCCCCAATATCACAGGCGACTGGGCGCGGACCGGGGAGCTCTACCGGTCCTTCGCGGCGGTCACAGCGCGTGACAGCGTCCTGCTCGGCTTCGGGTTCGAGCATGTGCCCGGAAAGGCCGAGAGGGCCGCTCTTATGGGCGCCTCCCTGGCACATCTGCGCAGCTGACAGTGCGTAATCGGGACCAAGGTCCCGGTGGCCCGTACCCCTACTGCGGGGTACGGGCCTTTGTGCCGCTTACGGCCCCTCTCGATGTCACCTCAGAGGCTTCAGAGAGGTAGGGTCGGAGGCGGTCGGGGACATCCCATACAACTCGCCGGCGTCTAAAACCGGCGTACCAACGAGGAGATCGGTTTCGTGACGATCCGCGTAGGCATCAACGGCTTTGGCCGCATCGGTCGCAACTACTTCCGCGCGCTGCTCGAGCAGGGTGCGGACATCGAAGTCGTGGCTGTCAACGACCTGGGTGACACCGCGACCACGGCCCACCTGCTGAAGTACGACACCATCCTGGGCCGCCTCAAGGCCGAGGTGTCGCACACCGAGGACACCATCACGGTCGACGGCCACACCATCAAGGTGCTGTCCGAGCGCAACCCCGCCGACATCCCGTGGGGCAAGCTGGGCGTCGACATCGTGATCGAGTCCACGGGCATCTTCACCAAGAAGGCCGACGCCGAGAAGCACATCGCCGGTGGCGCCAAGAAGGTCCTCATCTCGGCTCCGGCCAAGGACGAGGACATCACCATCGTGATGGGCGTCAACCAGGACAAGTACGACGCGGCCAACCACCACGTCATCTCCAACGCCTCCTGCACCACCAACTGTGTGGCGCCGATGGCCAAGGTTCTCGACGAGAACTTCGGCATCGTCAAGGGCCTGATGACGACGGTCCACGCGTACACCAACGACCAGCGCATCCTGGACTTCCCGCACAAGGACCTGCGCCGCGCCCGCGCCGCCGCCGAGAACATCATCCCGACCACCACCGGTGCCGCCAAGGCCACCGCGCTGGTCCTGCCGCAGCTCAAGGGCAAGCTCGACGGCATCGCGATGCGCGTCCCGGTCCCGACCGGCTCGGCCACCGACCTGGTCGTCGAGGTCTCCCGCGAGGTCACCAAGGACGAGGTCAACGCCGCGTTCAAGAAGGCCGCCGACGACGGCGACCTGAAGGGCTACCTCTTCTACACCGAGGACCCGATCGTGTCCTCCGACATCGTCAGCGACCCGGCCTCCTGCACCTTCGACTCGTCGATGACGATGGTCCAGGACGGCAAGTCGGTGAAGATCCTCGGCTGGTACGACAACGAGTGGGGTTACTCCAACCGTCTGGTCGACCTCACGGTCTTCGTCGGCGGTCAGCTCTGATCACCAGAGCAGGCACCTAGATGTGAGCACAGGGTTCGTCCCGCGCGATGATGCGCCGGACGGGCCCTGTTGCACGTCAGCGTCAGCCCTCCCAAGGAGTCCAGTAGTGAAGACGATCGACGAACTTCTCGCCGAAGGGGTCGACGGCAAGCGGGTCTTCGTCCGCGCCGACCTCAATGTGCCGCTCGACGGCGACACCATCACCGACGACGGCCGCATCCGCGCCGTCCTGCCGACCGTCAAGGCCCTCGCCGACGCGGGCGCCAAGGTCGTCGTGGCCTCGCACCTGGGCCGCCCCAAGGGCGCCCCGGACCCGGCCTTCTCGCTCGCCTCCGCGGCCGCCCGGCTGGGTGAACTGCTCCGTGCCGAGGTGGCGTTCGCGACCGACACGGTCGGCGAATCGGCCAAGTCGACGGTCGAGGGCCTCGCCGCCGGCCGGGTGGCCGTCATCGAGAACCTTCGCTTCAACGCCGGCGAGACCTCCAAGGACGACGCCGAGCGCGGCGAGTTCGCCGATCAGCTGGCCACCCTGGCGGATGTCTACGTGGGCGACGGTTTCGGCGCCGTGCACCGCAAGCACGCCTCCGTCTTCGACCTCCCCGCCAAGCTGCCGCACTACGCCGGGTACCTCATCGCCACCGAGGTCGGCGTCCTGAAGAAGCTCACCGACGACGTCAAGCGGCCCTACGCCGTGGTCCTCGGCGGCGCCAAGGTCTCCGACAAGCTCGGCGTGATCGAGCACCTCCTGGAGAAGGCCGACCGCATCCTCATCGGCGGCGGCATGGCCTACACCTTCCTCAAGGCCCAGGGCCACGAGGTCGGCATTTCCCTCCTCCAGGAGGACCAGATCCCCGAGGTCAAGAAGTACATGCAGCGCGCCGAGGAGAAGGGCGTCGAGTTCGTCTTCCCCGTCGACGTACTGGTCTCGTCCGACTTCCCCGACCTGAAGACCAAGGCCCCGGCCAACCCCACCACGGTCGCCGCCGACGCCATCCCGGCCGACCAGGAGGGTCTCGACATCGGCCCCGAGACCCGTAAGCTCTACGCCTCGAAGCTCTCCGACGCGGCCACCGTCTTCTGGAACGGCCCGATGGGCGTCTTCGAGCACCCCGACTACGCCGAGGGCACCAAGGCGGTCGCCCAGGCGCTCCTCGACTCCCCGGCCTTCACGGTCGTCGGCGGTGGCGACAGCGCCGCGGCCGTGCGGACGCTGGGCTTCGACGAGAACGCATTCGGCCACATTTCCACCGGTGGCGGCGCCTCCCTCGAATACCTCGAGGGCAAGACGCTCCCCGGCCTCGCGGCACTGGAGAACTGACACCTGATGACTACGCGTACCCCGCTGATGGCGGGCAACTGGAAGATGAACCTCAACCACCTCGAGGCCATCGCCCACGTCCAGAAGCTCGCCTTCGCCCTGGCGGACAAGGACTACGAGGCCTGCGAGGTCGCCGTCCTGCCGCCCTTCACGGACCTGCGCTCCGTGCAGACCCTCGTCGACGGCGACAAGCTCAAGATCAAGTACGGCGCCCAGGACATCTCGGCGCACGACTCCGGCGCCTACACCGGCGAGATCTCGGGCCCGATGCTGGCCAAGCTGAAGTGCACCTACGTCGCCGTGGGCCACTCCGAGCGCCGCCAGTACCACAACGAGACCGACCAGATCTGCAACGCCAAGGTGAAGGCCGCCTTCAAGCACGGCCTGACCCCGATCCTCTGCGTCGGCGAGGGCCTGGACATCCGCAAGGCCGGCCAGCAGGTCCAGTACACGCTGAACCAGCTCGACGGCGGCCTGAAGGACATCCCGGCCGAGCAGGCCGAGACCATCGTGATCGCCTACGAGCCGGTCTGGGCCATCGGCACCGGCGAGGTCGCGACCCCCGAGGACGCGCAGGAGGTCTGCGGCGCGATCCGCGGCCGCCTCGCCGAGCTGTACTCCCAGGAGCTCGCCGACAAGGTGCGCATCCAGTACGGCGGCTCCGTGAAGGCGAAGAACGTCGCCGACATCATGGCGCAGCCCGACGTGGACGGCGCGCTCGTGGGCGGCGCCGCGCTGGACTCCGACGAGTTCGTCAAGATCGTTCGCTTCGGCGACCAGTGAGTATGCGCTAGCGGCGTTACGTCGTACCCTGACGGGGGCCGAAGCCTGCCTTCGGCCCCCGTCGTCGTTACAGATCCGAGGAAGTTGGTCCAGCCGTGGTTATGGGGTTCTCGATCGCCCTCATCGTCTTCAGCCTGCTGATGATGCTGCTGGTGCTGATGCACAAGGGCAAGGGCGGCGGTCTCTCCGACATGTTCGGCGGCGGCATGCAGTCCTCCGTCGGCGGCTCCTCCGTCGCGGAGCGCAACCTCGACCGCATCACCGTCGTGGTCGGTCTGCTCTGGTTCGCCTGCATTGTCGCGCTCGGCCTGCTGATGAAGGCGAACAACTAGCGCCGCCCGCTGCTCGCTTGTCCGGTGCGGGCCCGCGTGCGCGGCTTATCATGGGGCTTGCGTCCGGGGGTGGGGTGTAACTCCCAACACTGGACGCGCGTTGGGCCTTACGTAAACTGAGGCGCCCGCAGCAGCACCATCACGCAGGGAGTTACGACCGTGGCAAGTGGCAACGCGATCCGAGGAAGTCGGGTCGGGGCGGGGCCGATGGGCGAGGCCGAGCGCGGTGAGTCCGCGCCGCGACTGCGCATCTCCTTCTGGTGCTCCAACGGGCACGAGACGCAGCCGAGCTTCGCCAGCGACGCGCAGGTCCCCGATACGTGGGACTGTCCCCGCTGCGGCTTTCCGGCAGGTCAGGACCGGGACAACCCACCGGACCCGCCGCGCACCGAGCCGTACAAGACGCACCTGGCGTACGTGCGGGAGCGGCGCAGCGACGCGGACGGGGAGGCGATCCTCGCGGAAGCACTCGCCAAACTGCGGGGCGAGATCTAGTACTTGGGAACCGGCCGGGCACCTAAAGGTGTCCGGCCGCTTCCTTTCTCCCGGCACGTGTGCGGACAGACAGTTTCGGACATCTCATCCCGCTCTCTGATCGATTAGGTTGGAGGATGCAGCGGGGCAATGGACGTACGCGCGTACGAGAGAAGGCTGAAGTCCGAGATGAACGCAGAAAGCCGCGCCAGGCTCGATCAGACTCCCGAATGGAAGGCGCTCGCCGAGCACCGTGAGCGGCTGGGGGAGGTGCAGCTGCGTGAGCTGTTCGCCGCGGATCCGGCGCGCGGCACGGCGTACACCCTTCAGGTCGGTGACCTGCACATCGACTATTCGAAGCACCTCGTCACCGCCGAGACGCTGACGCTGCTGCGCGAGCTCGCCGCCGCGACCGACGTCTTCGGCCTGCGGGACGCCATGTTCCGCGGCGAGAAGATCAACACGACCGAGGACCGCGCGGTCCTGCACACGGCGCTGCGCGCCCCGCGGGACGCGGTCATCGAGGTCGACGGCGAGAACGTCGTCCCGGCGGTGCACGCCGTCCTCGACAAGATGAGCGCCTTCTCGGAGAAGGTCCGCTCCGGCGAGTGGACCGGGCACACCGGCAAGCGCATCAAGAACGTCGTCAACATCGGCATCGGCGGCTCCGACCTCGGCCCCGCGATGGCGTACGAGGCGCTGCGCTCCTTCACCGACCGCGGCCTCACCGTCCGCTTCGTGTCGAACGTGGACGGCGCGGACCTGCACGAGGCCGTGCGGGACCTGGACGCCGCCGAGACGCTCTTCATCATCGCCTCGAAGACGTTCACCACCATCGAGACGATCACGAACGCCACGTCCGCGCGGGACTGGCTGCTGACCGAGCTGAAGGCCGGGCAGGACGCCGTCGCCAAGCACTTCGTGGCGCTGTCGACCAACGCCGAGAAGGTGTCGGAGTTCGGCATCGACACGGCCAACATGTTCGAGTTCTGGGACTGGGTCGGCGGCCGCTACTCGTACGACTCGGCGATCGGTCTCAGTCTGATGATCGCCATCGGGCCCGACCGCTTCCGCGAGATGCTCGACGGCTTCCACCTCGTCGACGAGCACTTCCGCACCGCGCCCGCCGAGTCCAACGTGCCGCTCCTCATGGGCCTGTTGGGCATCTGGTACGGCAACTTCCACGACGCGCAGTCGCACGCCGTCCTGCCGTACTCGCACTACCTCTCCAAGTTCACCGCGTACCTCCAGCAGCTGGACATGGAGTCCAACGGCAAGTACGTCGACCGGGACGGCAGGCAAGTCGACTGGCAGACGGGCCCGGTCGTCTGGGGCACGCCCGGCACCAACGGCCAGCACGCCTACTACCAACTCATCCACCAGGGCACCAAGTTGATCCCGGCGGACTTCATCGGCTTCGCCGAGCCGGTCGCCGACCTGCTGCCCGGCCTGGTCGCCCAGCACGACCTGCTGATGGCCAACTTCTTCGCGCAGACCCAGGCCCTTGCGTTCGGCAAGACGCCCGACGAGGTGCGCGCCGAGGGCGTCGCGGAGGAGCTGGTCCCGCACAAGACGTTCAAGGGCAACCACCCGACGACGACGATCCTCGCCAAGGAGCTGACCCCCTCGGTCCTCGGCCAGCTCATCGCGCTCTACGAGCACAAGGTGTTCGTGCAGGGCGCCGTGTGGAACATCGACTCCTTCGACCAGTGGGGCGTCGAGCTCGGCAAGGTGCTCGCCAAGCGCGTCGAGCCCGCGCTGACCGAGGGAGCCGAGGTGCCGGACCTCGACGGGTCGACGACGGCCCTGGTCGCCAAGTACCGGGACCTGCGCGGACGTTGAGTCTCACCATGAGTTAATCGGATGCGGGCGCCCCGCCCGGCGGGTGACACTGCTTCGGCTCTGTCACCCGCCGGGAGGGACCCCGTCATGGACCAGCTGCTCGCCGCGCTCGCCGACCCCGAGAGACTGAGGCTGTACGCGCGCGTGGTCCTCGGCGACCTGCCGCCCCGCGAGGCCGACTCCGCCGTCGCCCGCAAACACCTGGGACGCCTGCTCGCCACGGGGCTCGTGGAGCGGCTGCCCGACGGATCGCTGCGGGCCGACCCGCACGTCTTCCGGCGGGCCCCCGACCCCGTCGAGGCCCACGCCCACCCCACCGTGCCCCGCCGCCTCACCGGCTTCTTCGCGCACGGCCGCCTCACGACGATCCCCGTACGCCCCGTCGTGCGCCACGAACTCCTCGTGCATCTCACGGACACCCTGTTCGACGCCGACCGCTCCTACAGCGAGCGCGAGGTCAACGACGCGTTCCGCACGGTGCACGAGGACACCGCGGCGCTGCGGCGGTACTGCGTCACCGACGGCCTCCTCGTCCGCGACCAGGACGGCAGCAGCTACCGGCGCGTCCTCGCCGACGCCTGAGGGCCCCGCACCGGGTGGTGCGGGGCCCTCATACGCGTACGACGGGAGGCGGCTACGCCACGGCCGGCGGGTACAGCTCCGGCGGGAGCTGCGAGGCCGCCGCGGCGTCCAGGAGCCACAGCGTGCGCGAGCGGCCGTAGGCACCGGCCGCCGGGGCCTGCACCTCGCCCGCGCCGGACAGGGCGATGGCCGCGGCCCCCGCCTTGTCCTCGCCCGCCGCGAGCAGCCACACCTCGCGGGCCGCCCGGATCGCCGGGAGCGTGAGCGAGATACGGGTCGGCGGGGGCTTCGGCGCGCCGTGCACGCCGACCACCGAGCGCTCCGTCTCACGCACCGCGGGCAGCTCCGGGAAGAGCGACGCGACATGCGTGTCCGGGCCGACGCCGAGCATCAGGACGTCGAAGGTCGGCACGGGGCCGTGGTCCTCCGGGCCCGCCGCGGCGGCCAGTTCGGCGGCGTAGTGCTCCGCCGCCGCGTCCACCTCGTACGGACCGTCGGACGCGGGCATCGGGTGCACCCGGGCCGGGTTGACCGGCACCGAGTCGAGCAGCGCCTCCTTGGCCTGGGTGTAGTTGCGCTCCGGGTCGCCGTCCGGCAGGAAGCGCTCGTCGCCCCACCACAGGTCCAGGCGCGACCAGTCGACCGCGTCCTTCGCCGGGGACGAACCCAGCGCCGCGAGCAGGCCGTTGCCGTTGCGGCCGCCGGTGAGGACCACCGACGCGAAGCCGCGGGCGGCCTGCGCGTCGACGATCTTCGTGATGAGGCGGGCCGCCGCGGCCTGCGCCATCAGCTCCTTGTCGCGGTGGACGACGAGCTGCGGGGCCGCGCTCACTTCGCGGCCGCCTTCTTGGCGGCGGCCTTCTTCGCCGGCGCCTTCTTCGGCTCGGGAGCCGGCGCGGCATCACCGGAGTCCCTGGCCTCCTCGGCCGTCTCCGTCACCCGCTCCGCCGGTGTCACCACCAGCCGCTCCACGCCGTACTTCAGCGCGGAGGCGTAGGTGTCGTCCGGGTCCAGGCGCCGCAGCTCCTCGGCGATCAGCTCGGCCGTCTCGCGGCGCTTGAGCGCCACCGCGCGGTTGGGCTGGCCCTCGATGTGCAGCGTGGCGAGGGAGCCGTCGGCCCGGTCGAGCACGATGGGGCCGCAGTCGGTCTCCATGCGCACACCGGTCAGGCCGGGGCCCGGTGACAGCGCCCGCTTCACCGGTACGCCGAGCCGGTCCGCGAGCCACATGGCGAGCAGCTCGACGCTCGGGTTGAACTCCTCGCCGTCCACCTGCACCGACTCCACCTTGCAGGCGATCTGGTCCAGGGCCGCGGCGAGCATGGAGCGCCACGGGGTGATGCGGGTCCAGGCCAGGTCGGTGCTGCCGGGGTGGTAGGACTCGGCGCGGGCGGTCAGCTCCTGGATCGGGTCCTCGGCCGTGTACGAGTCCGTGACGCGGCGCTGTGCCAGGGCGCCGAGCGGGTCGTTGGCGGCGTCGCTCGGGGCGTTCACCGGCCACCAGACGACCACGGGGGCGTCGGGCAGCAGCAGCGGAAGCACGACCGACTGGGCGTGGTCGATGACCTCGCCGTACAGCCGCAGGACCACCGTCTCGCCGGTGCCCGCCTCCACGCCGACCCGCACCTCGGCGTCGAGCCGCGAGGTGGTGCGGTCACGGGGCGAGCGCGCGGCCCGCTTGATGACCACGAGGGTGCGCGAGGGGTGCTCGCGGGACGCTTCGTTGGCGGCCCTCAGGGAGTCGTAGGCGTTCTCCTCGTCGGTGACGATGACGAGGGTGAGGACCATGCCGACGGCCGGTGTGCCGATCGCCCTGCGGCCCTGCACGAGCGCCTTGTTGATCTTGCTGGACGTGGTGTCCGTAAGGTCGATCTTCATGGCCGACGCCAGCTCCGTCCGTCTCGTGCGAGCATTTCGTCCGCCTCGGTCGGGCCCCAGGTGCCGGCCGGGTACTGCGCGGGCTTGCCGTGCTTGTCCCAGTACTCCTCGATCGGGTCGAGGATGTTCCAGGACAGCTCGACCTCCTCCGTGCGCGGGAAGAGGTTGGCGTCGCCGAGCAGGACGTCGAGGATCAGGCGCTCGTACGCCTCCGGGCTCGACTCGGTGAAGGACTCGCCGTACGCGAAGTCCATCGACACGTCCCGGATCTCCATGGAGGTGCCGGGCACCTTCGAGCCGAACCGGACCGTGATGCCCTCGTCCGGCTGGACGCGGATGACGATCGCGTTGTGCCCGAGCTCCTCGGTGGCGGTGTGGTCGAAGGGGGAGTGGGGAGCGCGCTGGAAGACCACCGCGATCTCCGTGACCCGGCGGCCGAGCCGCTTGCCGGTGCGCAGGTAGAAGGGCACGCCCGCCCAGCGGCGGTTGTCCACCTCCAGCTTGATCGCGGCGTAGGTGTCGGTCTTCGACTTGGGGTCGATGCCGTCTTCCTGGAGGTAGCCGACGGCCTTCTCGCCGCCCTGCCACCCCGCGGCGTACTGGCCGCGGACCGTGTTCCTGCCGAGGTCCTTGGGCAGCCGGACGGCGCCGAGCACCTTCGCCTTCTCGGCGACCAGCGCGTCCGCCTCGAAGGAGGCGGGCTCCTCCATCGCGGTGAGCGCCATCAGCTGGAGCAGGTGGTTCTGGATGACGTCGCGGGCGGCGCCGATGCCGTCGTAGTAGCCGGCGCGGCCGCCGATGCCGATGTCCTCGGCCATCGTGATCTGGACGTGGTCGACGTACGACCGGTTCCAGATCGGCTCGAACATCTGGTTGGCGAAGCGCAGCGCCAGGATGTTCTGGACGGTCTCCTTGCCGAGGTAGTGGTCGATCCGGAACACCTGGTCCGGGGCGAACACCTCGTGCACGATCGCGTTCAGCTCCTGGGCGGACGCCAGGTCGTGGCCGAACGGCTTCTCGATGACCGCGCGGCGCCAGCAGCCCTCGGGGGCGTCCGCGAGCTCGTGCTTCTTCAGCTGCTGGACGACCTGCGGGAAGAACTTCGGCGGCACCGAGAGGTAGAACGCGAAGTTGCCGCCGGTGCCCTGCGCCTTGTCGAGCTCCTGGATGGTGGCCTTGAGCTGCTCGAAGGCGTCGTCGTCGTCGAAGTTGCCCTGGACGAAGCGCATGCCCTGGATGAGCTGCTGCCAGACCTCCTCACGGAACGGCGTGCGGGAGTGCTCCTTGACCGCGTCGTGGACGACCTGGGCGAAGTCCTCGTCCTCCCAGTCGCGGCGGGCGAAACCAATCAGGGAAAAGCCCGGCGGCAACAGGCCTCGGTTGGCGAGGTCGTAGACAGCGGGCATCAGCTTTTTACGGGACAAATCGCCCGTGACGCCAAAGATGACCAGGCCCGACGGCCCCGCGATACGCGGGAGCCGTCGGTCTGCGGCGTCACGCAGCGGATTGCTGCTTGACAAGGTGGGTCAGCCCTTCGCGGGAGCGAGGCGCTTGAGCTCGGCCTCAGTGGACTTGAGCAGGTCGGTCCAGGACGCCTCGAACTTCTCGACGCCCTCGTCCTCGAGCAGCTGCACGACCTCGTCGTACGAGATGCCGAGCTTCTCGATGGCGGCGATCTCGGCGCGGGCCTGGTCGTAGGTGCCCGCGATGGTGTTGCCGGTGATCTGGCCGTGGTCGCCGGTGGCTTCCAGGGTCGCCTCGGGCATCGTGTTCACCGTGTTGGGCGCGACGAGTTCGTCGACGTACAGGGTGTCCTTGTACGCCGGGTCCTTGACGCCGGTCGAGGCCCACAGCGGACGCTGCTTGTTGGCCTGCGCCTTGTCGAGCGCGGCCCAGCGGTCGGAGGAGAAGATCTCCTCGTACGCCTCGTAGGCGAGCCGGGCGTTGGCGAGCGCGGCCTTGCCCTTGAGGGACTTGGCCTCGTCCGTGCCGATGCCGTCCAGGCGCTTGTCGATCTCGGTGTCCACGCGGGACACGAAGAAGGACGCCACCGAGTGGATCTTGCTGAGGTCCAGGCCGCGCTCCTTGGCCTTCTCCAGGCCCGCGAGGTACGCGTCCATGACCATGCGGTAGCGCTCGAGCGAGAAGATCAGCGTGACGTTGACGCTGATGCCGAGGCCGATGACCTCGGTGATCGCCGGGATGCCGGCCTGGGTGGCCGGGATCTTGATGAGCGCGTTCGGGCGGTCCACCAGCCAGGCGAGCTGCTTGGCCTCGGCCGTCGTGGCCTTGGTGTTGTGCGCCAGGCGCGGGTCGACCTCGATGGACACGCGGCCGTCCTGGCCGCCCGTCGCGTCGAAGACCGGGCGCAGGATGTCGGCGGCGTCACGGACGTCCGCCGTCGTGATCATCCGGATGGCCTCTTCGACGGTGACCTCACGGGCGGCGAGGTCCGAGAGCTGCTGGTCGTAACCGTCGCCCTGCGAGATGGCCTTCTGGAAGATCGAGGGGTTGGTGGTGACGCCCACGACGTGCTGCTGGTCGATCAGTTCGGCGAGGTTGCCGGACGTGATCCGCTTGCGCGACAGGTCGTCCAGCCAGATCGCGACGCCTTCTTCGGAAAGGCGCTTGAGTGCGTCTGTCATGGAATTACATCTCCTACTTGGTCGTATATGGGCGTCAGCGCTGAGCGGCGGCGATCGATTCCCGCGCCGCCTCGGCCACCGCGTCGGCGGTGAAACCGAACTCGCGGAACAGCACCTTGGCGTCCGCCGAGGCACCGAAGTGCTCCAGCGAGACGATGCGTCCGGCGTCACCCACGAAGCGGTGCCAGGTGAGACCGATGCCGGCCTCGACCGCCACCCGAGCCTTCACCGACGGCGGCAGCACGCTGTCGCGGTACCCCTGGTCCTGCTCCTCGAACCACTCGACCGACGGCATCGAGACGACACGCGTCGGGACACCCGCGGCCTGCAGCTGCTCGCGCGCCTCGACGGCGAGCTGGACCTCGGAACCGGTGCCGATCAGCACGACCTCGGGCGAGCCGCCCTCGGCCTCGAAGAGGACGTAGCCGCCCTTGGCGGCGTCCTCGTTGCGCTCGTACGTCGGCACGCCCTGGCGGGTCAGCGCGAGGCCGTGCGGGGCGCCCTTGCCGAACTCCTTGGTCCAGCGCTTGAGGATCTCGCGCCACGCGATGGCGGTCTCGTTGGCGTCGGCCGGGCGCACGACGTTCAGGCCCGGGATGGCGCGCAGCGAGGCCAGATGCTCGACCGGCTGGTGGGTCGGGCCGTCCTCGCCGAGACCGATGGAGTCGTGCGTCCACACGTACGTCACCGGCAGGTGCATCAGCGCGGAAAGTCGGACGGCGTTGCGCATGTAGTCGGAGAACACCAGGAAGGTGCCGCCGTAGATGCGGGTGTTGCCGTGCAGCGCGATGCCGTTCATCTCCGCGGCCATGGAGTGCTCGCGGATGCCGTAGTGGATCGTGCGGCCGTACGGGTCGGCGCCCGGCAGCGGGTTGCCCGTGGGCAGGAACGACGACGTCTTGTCGATCGTCGTGTTGTTCGAGCCCGCGAGGTCGGCGGAGCCGCCCCACAGCTCGGGGATGACCGCGCCGAGCGCCTGGAGGACCTTGCCGGACGCGGCGCGCGTGGCGACGCCCTTGCCGGTCTCGAACTCCGGGAGCTTCTCCTCCCAGTCCTCGGGCAGCTCGCCCTTGGCGATGCGGTCGAACTCGGCGGCGCGCTCGGCGTTGGCGGTGCGCCAGGCGGCGAAGCCCTTCTCCCACTCGGCCTTGGCGTCGCGGCCCCGGTCGAGCGCCTTGCGGGTGTGCGCGAGGACCTCGTCGGAGACCTCGAAGGTCTGCTCGGGGTCGAAGCCCATGACGCGCTTGGTGGCGGCCACTTCCTCGTCACCGAGCGCCGAGCCGTGCGCGGCCTCGGTGTTCTGCGCGTTCGGGGCGGGCCAGGCGATGATCGAGCGCATCGCGATGAACGACGGGCGCTCCGTCTCGGCCTGGGCGGCCCGGATCGCGGCGTAGAGGGCGGCCGGGTCGAGGTCGCCGTTCTCCTTGGGCGCCACGCGCTGGACGTGCCAGCCGTACGCCTCGTACCGCTTGATGGTGTCCTCGGAGACCGCGGTCTCCGTGTCGCCCTCGATCGAGATGTGGTTGTCGTCCCACAGCAGGATCAGGTTGCCGAGCTTCTGGTGCCCGGCCATCGAGGACGCCTCCGCGGAGATGCCCTCCTGGAGGCAGCCGTCGCCGGCGATGGCGTAGATGTAGTGGTCGAACGGGGACGAGCCGGTGGCCGCCTCCGGGTCGAACAGGCCGCGCTCGTAGCGGGCGGCCATCGCCATGCCCACGGCGTTGGCGACGCCCTGGCCCAGCGGGCCCGTGGTCGTCTCCACGCCCACCGTGTGGCCGTACTCCGGGTGGCCCGGGGTCTTCGAGCCCCAGGTGCGGAAGGCCTTCAGGTCGTCCAGCTCCAGGCCGAAGCCGGCCAGGTAGAGCTGGATGTAGAGGGTCAGGGACGAGTGGCCCGCAGAGAGGACGAACCGGTCGCGGCCGGTCCAGTCGGCGTCCGCCGGATCGTGGCGCATCACCTTCTGGAAGAGGGTGTACGCGGCGGGCGCGAGGCTCATGGCCGTACCGGGATGGCCGTTGCCGACCTTCTGTACGGAATCCATGGCCAGGACGCGGGCGGTGTCAACGGCCCGCTGGTCCAGTTCGGTCCACTCGAGGTCTGTGGTGGTCGGCTTGGTGCTCACCCTGAGTCAGGGCTCCTCTCCACATGTCGAATGCCGGCGGCGTAGATCCCACCGGCCGATGTCGAGCCTACCGCTGCTAGAACGCTCATTTTTTCGAGTCATTCCAGACTGCCGTGACATGCGGGGATCCGCCTCTCGAAAGGAAAGCGGAGGTATTAGGCAAGTGAATATGGGCTCGCTCATATGTCCGCTCAAAAGGCCACCGGTATCGCCCATTTGTCCGCTCAATGAACGCCCGGTTCCGCTCATCTGACGGCCCCGCCCGCCACGGGCGCCGTCCGGCCGGCCGTCCAACACGACCCGACCCCCGCGAAGGGCGGGGTATGGGCAACGTCTACAGTGGCGTGGTACGCGCGGGCCTTTACCGGATCTTCATGTCTGAAGGTGCTGGTCGGCCTGCTGGGATGTCTCTGTCAGGGGTGTGCGTGACGGCCGTTGAATCCCGTCCAGCGGGGGTTACCGGGACGGACCTTAGCCCGAGCCATCGGCCGTTCGGGGCTCGTGTCAAGGCGTTCGTGGCGCTGACCAAGCCGCGGATCATCGAGCTTCTGCTCATCACCACCGTTCCGGTGATGTTCCTCGCCGAACAAGGAGTGCCCGACCTCTGGCTGGTCTTCGTGACCTGCCTGGGCGGCTACCTCTCCGCGGGGGGCGCCAACGCGCTCAACATGTATATCGACCGCGACATCGACGCGCTCATGGACCGCACGTCGCAGCGGCCACTGGTGACCGGCATGGTCAGCCCGCGCGAATGCCTCGTCTTCGGCATCACCCTCGCGATCGTCTCCACCCTGCTGTTCGGCTTCGCCGTCAACTGGCTCTCCGCCTGGCTCGCGCTCGGCGCGCTGCTCTTCTACGTGGTCGTCTACACGATGATCCTGAAGCGCCGCACCTCCCAGAACATCGTCTGGGGCGGTATCGCGGGCTGCCTGCCGGTCCTCATCGGCTGGTCCTCGGTCACCAACTCCATGTCGTGGGCGCCGGTCGTGCTCTTCCTCGTCATGTTCTTCTGGACGCCGCCGCACTACTGGCCGCTCTCCATGAAGGTCAAGGAGGACTACGCGCGCGTGGGCGTGCCGATGCTGCCGGTCATCGCCTCCAACAAGGTGGTCGCCCGCCAGATCGTCCTCTACTCCTGGGTGATGGTCGCCGTCTCGCTGCTGCTCCAGCCGCTCGGCTACACCGGCTGGTTCTACACCGCGGTCGCGCTGGTCACCGGCGGCTTCTGGCTCTGGGAGGCGCACGGGCTGCAGAGCCGCGCCAAGGCCGAGGTCACCGGCGGCAAGCTCAAGGAGATGCGGCTCTTCCACTGGTCCATCACGTACGTCTCGCTGCTGTTCGTCGCGGTGGCGGTGGACCCCTTCCTCCGGTAGGGGTACCGCCCGCCGCGTGGCCGATGCCACGTCGTCCGCCTGTCGCCAGCTGATCTACCCGTCGGTAGCATCCTGCTCATGGCAGACACGCAGCAGGTGGACGACAGTAAGCAGGCCGCTCGCGCCGAGCGCAGGGCCGCCAAGCTCGCCAAGGAGATCGGCACCTTCGCGCAGGCCCACGGCGGTGCCGAGGGACAGATCGCGTACATCGGCCACGAGGGCACCCGCATCGTCCTCGTCGGCGGCGACGGCAACTGGGGCGACCTGGTGGCGCCCACCTACGCCGTCGCGCAGAGCGCCGTCGAGAAGGCCGGAATCACCGTCCACGAGGAGTTCGACGGCGAATTCGCCGCCAAGGTGAAGACCGGCCCCTACGAATGGACGCGGATGGCGGGCATTCAGCTCGGCGGCCCGAAGAACGACTGACCGGGTTTCGCCCCGTGGGCGCGAGACCGGCCGAAAGCAACACCTGACACCCGGGTCACCCGTTAGGACCGTAGGAGCACGGTCCACCCACGGGAGCCCGGATGATCGAAACGCCGTCCCTGGTGGACCAGTACTGCCACGGCATCCTCCGTACGGAGCTGGGCCTCGGCACCTTCGAGGCCCACCTCGGCCGGGGTGGCGGGCCGCCCGCCCCCGGCACCACCTTCTTCGACACCCAGACCGGCTTCGCGGTGCGCCGCTGGTGTCCGCCGCTGCTCGGCCTGGAGCCGCACTGCCCGCCGGCCCGCTATCTCGCCCGCCGCCGCGACCTGGGCGTACTGGAGACGGGCCGCCGCCTGCTCCGGGGCAGCGGCATCACCACCTACCTCGTCGACACGGGGCTGCCGGGCGATCTGACGGGACCCGGCGAGATGGCCTCCACCGGCGCCGCCGACGCCCGCGAGATCGTCCGCCTGGAATTACTCGCCGAGCAGGTCGCGGACACCTCGGGCACCGTCGACTCGTTCCTGGCCAATCTCGCCGAGTCCGTGCACGCCGCCGCCGGGGGAGCCGTCGCCTTCACCTCGGTCGCGGGCGTACGGCACCCGCTCGCGCCGGGCGCGGAACCGCCGGGGCCCGGCGAGGTGCGGGGCTCGGCCGGGCGCTGGCTGGCGGGGCGGCAGGTGGGCGGGGCGCTGGCCGATCCGGTGCTGCTGCGGCACCTGCTGTGGATCGCGGTGGCCTCGGGCCGGCCGCTGCAGCTGCACGCGGGCGCGGGGGACCCGCAGACGTACTTCGGGGACTTCGCCCGCGCCACCGCGGGCCTCGGCACCGATCTGGTGCTGCTGCACGGCTATCCGTACCACCGCAGCGCCGCGCATCTGGCCGCCGTCTTCCCGCACGTGTACGCCGACCTCGGCCCCGCGCTCGTCCGCACCGGGGCCCGCGCGGCGGCCGTGCTTGCCGAGATCCTGGAACTGGCGCCCTTCGGGAAGCTGCTCTTCTCCAGCGGCGCGCACGGGCTTCCGGAGCTGCACGTCGTCGGGGCGCACCTGTTCAGGGAGGCCCTAGGACGGGTGCTCGGCACCTGGGTCGCGGAGGGCGCCTGGTCGCTCACCGACGCGCAGCGCGTGGCCGGGCTGATCGCGGCCGGCAACGCCCGGCGGATGTACGGGCTTTAGGGCACAAGTCCTAGACGGCCGAGAGCCGTGAGTCGTCCGCCTGGGTGGGCACGTCGGCCGTCGTGAGCGGCCGCTCCCGCAGGGAGAGCAGCACCCGCATCACGGCGATCCACACCAGGCAGGACCCGAGCATGTGCAGTCCGACCAGGATCTCCGGCAGGTCCGTGACGTACTGGACGTAACCGATCGCGCCCTGCGCGAGGAGGATCAGGAACAGGTCGCGGACGCGGGCCAGCGGACCCGGCGGGGCGTCCACCGCCTTCAGGACGAACCACAGGGCGAACGTCAGCGTCACGACGATCCAGGCGAGGACCGCGTGCAGCTTGCTGACCGCCTCCCAGTCGAAGCCCATCCGCGGGACGTCGCTGGAGTCGCCCGCGTGCGGCCCGGAACCCGTCACGACCGTGCCCACGGCGATCAGTACCACGGAGGCCGCGACCAGGCACCACACGAGCTGCACCACGGCCTTGCCGACCAGCGGACGCGGCTCGGCGTCGCCCTCGCGGGTGCGCTGCCACATCGTGATGGCGACCGCGATCAGGGCGGAGGAGAGCAGGAAGTGCGCCGCGACCGTCCACGGGTTCAGGCCGACCAGGACGACGATGCCGCCGAGCACGGCGTTGCCCATCACCAGCCAGAACTGCGTCCAGCCGAGCAGGGTGAGGCTGCGCCGCATCGGCTTCTGGGAGCGGGCCGTGATGATCGCCCAGCCGACGGCCGCGCACAGCACGTACGTCAGCATGCGGTTGCCGAACTCGATGACGCCGTGGAAGCCCATCTCGCTGGTCGCGGTCAGGGACTCCTCCGTGCACTTCGGCCAGGTCGGGCAGCCGAGGCCCGAACCGGTCAGCCGGACGGCGCCGCCCGTCACCACGATGACCACCGTCATGACGAGGGAGATCATGGCCGCCTGCTGGACGGTCCGCTGGGTGGGGGTCCAGCGCTCGGCGATGAAGGCGAGCGGGTTCCGCACGGCTTGAGCGATGTGGGCTCGGGTCACGTTTGGCACGCGCACCATCGTAGGGGGCCGCTTGTGCATGTCTTCACGAGGGGCAGGCGCGCGGCGACACCCACACGGAAAGTGCGCCGTGGGTCACTCCCAGCGGAAGAACTTCGCCGCCGCGCCGAGCCCGATCACGGACCAGATCGCGAGGATCCCCAGGTCCCCCCAGGGCATGCCCGCGCCGTGCCGCAGCACGTCGCGCAGCCCGTCCGAGAGCGCGGAGATGGGCAGCCAGCCGAGCACCGTCTGGGCCGCGTCGGGGAACTTGTCGAGGGGGACGATTACGCCGCCGCCCAGGAGCAGGAGCAGGAAGACGAGGTTCGCGGCGGCGAGCGTCGCCTCGGCCTTGAGCGTGCCCGCCATCAGCAGGCCGAGCCCGGAGAAGGCGGCGGTGCCGAGTACGAGGAGCAGCAGTACGGAGCCGGGGTTGCCGTGCGGCGACCAGCCGAGGGCGAACGCGATGACCGTGACGAGCACGATCTGCAGGACCTCGGTGACCAGCACGGAGAGGGTCTTGGCGGCCATCAGGCCCCAGCGGGGGAGCGGCGAGGCGCCGAGCCGCTTGAGCACGCCGTACCGGCGCTCGAAGCCGGTCGCGATGGCCTGGCCGGTGAAGGCCGTCGACATCACGGCGAGCGCGAGGATGCCGGGCGCGAGGAAGTCGACGGCCTCGCCCTCGCCCGTGTCGACGATGTCGACCGCGCTGAAGAGGACGAGCAGCAGGGTCGGGATGATGACCGTGAGGAGCAGCTGCTCGCCGTTGCGCAGCAGCATCTTCGTCTCCAGGACCGCCTGCGCCGCGATCATGCGGGCGAGGGGGGCGGCGCCCGGCTTCGGCGTGTACGTTCCGGCGGCGCTCATCCGCGCAGCTCCTTACCGGTCAGTTCCAAGAAGACGTCTTCGAGGGTGTGGCGTTCGACGGAGATCTTGCCCGGCATGACTCCGTGCTGGGCGCACCAGGAGGTGACGGTGGCGAGCAGCTGGGGGTCGACCGTGCCGCTGACGCGGTAGGAGCCGGGGGTGAGTTCGGCCGCGGCCGAGTCCGGCGGGAGCGCCTTGAGCAGGGAGGCGACGTCGAGGCCGGGGCGGCCGGTGAAGCGCAGGGTGTTCTCGGCGCCGCCGCGGCACAGCTCGTCGGGGCTGCCCTGGGCGATGACCTTGCCCGCGTCGACGATCGCGACGTCGTCGGAGAGCTCCTCGGCCTCGTCCATGTGGTGCGTGGTGAGAATGACGGCGACGCCGTCGCGGCGCAGGTCGCGGACGAGCTCCCAGGTGGCGCGGCGCGCCTGCGGGTCGAGGCCCGCGGTCGGCTCGTCGAGGAAGACCAGTTCGGGCCTGCCGACCACGGCCATGGCGAGCGCGAGGCGCTGCTGCTGGCCGCCGGAGAGCCGCCGGTAGGTGGTGCGGCCGCAGCTGCCGAGGCCGAGCCGTTCGATGAGCGAGTCCACGTCGAGGGGGTGCGCGTGCAGCTTGGCCACGTGGCGGAGCATTTCGTCGGCGCGGGCGCCGGAGTAGACGCCGCCGGACTGGAGCATCACGCCGATGCGGGGCCGCAGCGCTTCGGCGTCGCGCGCCGGGTCGAGGCCGAGGACGCGGACGGTGCCGGAGTCCGGCTTCCGGTAGCCCTCGCAGGTCTCGATGGTGGTGGTCTTGCCCGCGCCGTTGGGGCCGAGGACGGCGGTGATGCCCGCCCCGGCCGTCAGGTCGAGACCGTCGACCGCGGTCTTGGTTCCGTACCGCTTGACCAGACGCTCGATCTGGAGGACGGGCTCGTTTCGCATGGTGAGCCAGTCTAGGGACGCGGGGAAGCCCGCGGGCGGGCGGGCCCTTCGGGCCGATCGGGCAGTGATCATTTCCGCAGGTCAGCTTAGGTATGCCTAAGTGATGCAGCGCACCGCGCGGTGATCACGACGCGGGTTGTCAGGCTCTGAGGAATTACGCAACAATGGCGTTGTGAAAAACGTTGGCGAGGCTCCGCAGGAGGAACTCGCGACCGGGGAGCGGTCCACCCGCAACCGTGTCGCGCGCTCCATCCTGGACCACGGCCCGTCCACCGTCGCCGATCTCGCGAAGCGCCTCGGCCTCACCCAGGCGGCAGTCCGCAGACACCTGGACGCCCTCGTCCACGAGAACGTCGTGGAGCCCCGTGAACAGCGGGTCTACGGCGCGCGGACCCGCGGCAGGCCCGCCAAGGTGTTCGCCCTGACCGACTGCGGGCGCGACGCCTTCGACCAGTCGTACGACAAGCTGGCCGCGGACGCGCTCCGGTGGATCACCGAGCGCCACGGCGAAGCAGCCGTCGTGGACTTCGCCCGGGCGAGGATCACCGCCCAGGCCGAGACGTACAAGAAGGCGATGGACGCCGCGCCGCCCGAACAGCGCACCGAGGCTCTTGCCAAGGCATTGACCGCCGACGGGTACGCTGCTACGGCGCGCAGCGCACCGGTCGGCGAGCAGCTCTGCCAGCACCACTGCCCGGTCGCCCACGTCGCCGAACAGTTTCCGCAGCTGTGCGAGGCGGAGACGGAAATCTTCTCCACGCTGCTCGGCACGCATGTGCAGCGCCTCGCCACCATCGCCCACGGAGACGGCGTCTGCACGACGTTCATTCCGCGCAGCGGCGGCGGCGACAGCGGCAGCAGCACCACACGGACCACCCCATCAGCATCAGCAAGCACGGCCGGGAGGAACCCCGCATGACGCTCCCCACGGAGACTGCTCACCCCGAGCTCGAGGGTCTGGGCACTTACGAATACGGCTGGGCCGACTCCGACGTCGCCGGTGCCTCTGCCAAGCGCGGCATCAACGAGGACGTCGTCCGCGACATCTCGGCGAAGAAGAACGAGCCGGAGTGGATGACCAAGCTCCGCCTCAAGGGCCTGCGCCTCTTCGACAAGAAGCCCATGCCGAACTGGGGCTCGGACCTCTCCGGCATCGACTTCGACAACATCAAGTACTTCGTGCGCTCCACGGAGAAGCAGGCGGAGTCCTGGGAGGACCTGCCCGAGGACATCAAGAACACGTACGACAAGCTCGGCATCCCCGAGGCGGAGAAGCAGCGCCTCGTCGCCGGTGTCGCGGCCCAGTACGAGTCCGAGGTCGTCTACCACCAGATCCGCGAGGACCTGGAGGAGCAGGGCGTCATCTTCCTGGACACCGACACGGCGCTGAAGGAGCACCCGGAGCTCTTCAAGGAGTACTTCGGAACCGTCATCCCCGTCGGTGACAACAAGTTCGCCTCGCTGAACAGCGCCGTCTGGTCCGGTGGCTCGTTCATCTACGTCCCCAAGGGCGTGCACGTCGAGATCCCGCTCCAGGCCTACTTCCGCATCAACACGGAGAACATGGGCCAGTTCGAGCGGACCCTGATCATCGTGGACGAGGACGCGTACGTTCACTACGTAGAGGGCTGCACCGCGCCGATCTACAAGTCGGACTCGCTGCACTCCGCCGTCGTCGAGATCATCGTCAAGAAGGGCGGCCGCTGCCGCTACACGACGATCCAGAACTGGTCGAACAACGTCTACAACCTGGTCACCAAGCGCGCCGTGGCGTACGAGGGCGCGACCATGGAGTGGATCGACGGCAACATCGGCTCCAAGGTCACGATGAAGTACCCCGCCGTCTACCTCATGGGCGAGCACGCCAAGGGCGAGACGCTGTCCATCGCCTTCGCGGGCGAGGGCCAGCACCAGGACGCCGGCTCCAAGATGGTCCACATGGCGCCGAACACGTCCTCCAACATCGTCTCCAAGTCGGTGGCGCGCGGCGGCGGTCGTACGTCGTACCGCGGCCTCGTCGAGATCGGTGAGGGCGCTGCCGGATCGAAGTCGAACGTGCTGTGCGACGCGCTGCTCGTCGACACGATCTCCCGCTCGGACACCTACCCCTACGTCGACGTCCGCGAGGACGACGTGTCGATGGGTCACGAGGCGACGGTCTCCAAGGTCTCCGACGACCAGCTCTTCTACCTGATGAGCCGCGGCATGACGGAGTTCGAGGCCATGGCGATGATCGTGCGCGGCTTCGTCGAGCCCATCGCCAAGGAGCTGCCCATGGAGTACGCCCTGGAGCTGAACCGGCTGATCGAGCTGCAGATGGAGGGTTCGGTCGGTTAAGACCGGACACCGTCCCCGCAGCGACTGACTTCTTTACGCAGAGAGAGAGCACGACGACAGCCATGGCTGAGGCTCAGAACATCCCGGTCGGGTCGACGACCGCCGGATCCATCGCGGTGGCCGCCGAGTCCACCGTCGCCACCCGCATGAGCGCGCCCCCGTCCTACGACGTGGCGGACTTCCCGGTCCCCCACGGCCGCGAGGAGGAGTGGCGGTTCACCCCGCTGGAGCGGCTGCGCGGGCTGCACGACGGCACCGCAGTGGCGAGCGGCGGCATCCGCGTCGAGGTGAGCGCCCCCGAGGGCGTCACCCAGGAGACCGTCGGCCGGGACGACGCGCGCGTCGGCAAGGCGGGCAAGCCCGTCGACCGCATCGCCGCCCAGGCGTACTCGTCCTTCGAGAAGGCCTCGGTCGTGACCGTCCCCAAGGAGACGGTGCTCACCGAGCCGATCCGGATCGCCGTGCACGGCGAGGGCGGCACCGCCTTCGCGCACCAGGTGATCGAGCTGGGTGCCTTCGCCGAGGCCCTGGTCGTCATCGACCACACCGGTGACGCCGTGCTCGCCGCCAACGTCGACTTCGTCGTCGGCGACGGCGCCAAGCTCACCGTCGTCTCCGTCCAGGACTGGGACGACAAGGCGGTGCACGTCGCCCAGCACAACGCGCTGATCGGCCGCGACGCCTCCTTCAAGTCCGTCGTCGTCACCTTCGGCGGCGACCTGGTCCGGCTGCACCCGCGCGTCAGCTACGCGGGCCCCGGCGGCGAGGCCGAGCTCTTCGGCCTGTACGTCACGGACGCCGGCCAGCACCAGGAGCACCGCCTCCTGGTCGACCACAACACCCCGCACTGCAAGTCGAACGTCGTCTACAAGGGCGCGCTCCAGGGCGACGACGCGCACGCCGTGTGGATCGGTGACGTCCTCATCGAGGCCGCCGCCGAGGGCACCGACACGTACGAGATGAACCGCAACCTCGTGCTGACCGACGGCGCCCGGGTCGACTCGGTGCCGAACCTCGAGATCGAGACCGGCGAGATCGTCGGCGCGGGCCACGCCTCGGCGACCGGCCGCTTCGACGACGAGCAGCTCTTCTACCTCCAGTCGCGCGGCATCTCCGAGGAGGACGCGCGCCGCCTGGTCGTCCGCGGCTTCTTCGCCGAGCTGGTCCAGCAGATCGGCCTGCCGGACGTCGAGGAGCGCCTCATCGCGAAGATCGAAGAGGAGCTGGAGGCGACGGTCGCATGACCATCGACGACGCCCGATTCGTTCGGGCCTGCGGGCTGGGCGAGCTGGAGGAGGACACCCCGAAGCGGGTGGAACTCGACGGCACGCCGGTCTCGGTCGTCCACACCGAGGGCGAGGTGTTCGCGATCCACGACATCTGCTCGCACGCGAACGTCTCCCTCTCCGAGGGCGAGGTGGAGGACTGCCAGATCGAGTGCTGGCTGCACGGCTCCAGCTTCGACCTCCGCACCGGCAAGCCGTCCGGCCTCCCCGCGACGCGCCCCGTCCCCGTATACCCCGTAAAGATCGAAGGGGGCGATGTGCTCGTTGACGTACACGCCTCCCTTTCCCAGGAGTCCTGAGGCACCCATGGCAACGCTTGAAATCAAGGACCTGCACGTCACCGTCGAGGCCGACAACTCCACCAAGGAGATCCTCAAGGGCGTCGACCTGACCGTTAAGCAGGGCGAGACCCACGCCATCATGGGCCCGAACGGCTCCGGCAAGTCGACGCTCGCCTACTCGGTCGCGGGTCACCCCAAGTACACGATCACCCAGGGCAGCGTGACCCTCGACGGCGAGGACGTCCTCGAGATGTCCGTCGACGAGCGCGCCCGCGCCGGCATGTTCCTCGCCATGCAGTACCCGGTCGAGGTCCCCGGCGTCTCGGTCTCCAACTTCCTGCGTACGTCGGCGACGGCGATCCGCGGCGAGGCCCCCAAGCTGCGCACCTGGGTGAAGGAGGTCAAGTCCGCGATGGAGCAGCTCCAGATGGACCCGGCCTTCGCCGAGCGCAACGTGAACGAGGGCTTCTCCGGCGGTGAGAAGAAGCGCCACGAGATCCTCCAGATGGAGCTCCTCAAGCCGAAGATCGCGATCCTCGACGAGACGGACTCCGGTCTGGACGTCGACGCGCTGCGCCAGGTCTCGGACGGCGTCAACCGCGTCCGTGAGACCGGCGAGGTCGGCACCCTGCTGATCACGCACTACACGCGCATCCTGCGCTACATCAAGCCTGACTTCGTGCACGTCTTCGCGAACGGCCGGATCGCCGAGTCCGGCGGCGCCGAGCTCGCCGACAAGCTCGAGGCCGAGGGCTACGAGGCCTACACGAAGGGTGGCGCATCCGCGTGACAGTGGCCCACCAGGGGCTTTCCGGCCTCCTCGACACCGAGGCGATCCGCAAGGACTTCCCGATCCTGGATCGCACGATCCACGACGGCAAGAAGCTCGTGTACCTGGACAACGCGGCGACGTCGCAGACGCCGCGCCAGGTCCTCGACGTACTGAACGAGTACTACGAGCAGCACAACGCCAACGTTCACCGCGGCGTGCACGTCCTCGCCGAGGAGGCCACGGCGCTCTACGAAGGCGCTCGTGACAAGGTCGCGGAGTTCATCAACGCGCCCAGCCGTGACGAGGTCATCTTCACCAAGAACGCCTCCGAATCGCTCAACCTCGTGGCGAACATGCTGGGCTGGGCCGACGAGCCCTACCGCGTGGACCACGAGACCGAGATCGTCATCACGGAGATGGAGCACCACTCCAACATCGTGCCGTGGCAGCTGCTCTCGCAGCGCACCGGCGCGAAGCTGAAGTGGTTCGGTCTCACGGACGACGGCCGGCTCGACCTCTCCAACATGGACGAGGTCATCACCGAGAAGACGAAGATCGTCTCCTTCGTGCTCGTGTCGAACATCCTGGGCACGCACAACCCGGTCGAGGCCATCGTGCGCCGCGCCCAGGAGGTCGGCGCGCTCGTCCTCATCGACGCCTCGCAGGCCGCCCCGCACATGCCGCTGGACGTGCAGGCGCTGCAGGCCGACTTCGTGGCCTTCACCGGCCACAAGATGTGCGGCCCGACGGGCATCGGTGTGCTGTGGGGACGCCAGGAGCTCCTGGAGGACCTGCCGCCGTTCCTCGGTGGCGGCGAGATGATCGAGACCGTGTCGATGCACTCGTCGACGTACGCTCCCGCGCCGCACAAGTTCGAGGCGGGTACGCCCCCGGTCTCCCAGGCCGTCGGCCTGGGCGCGGCCGTGGACTACCTCTCGGCCATCGGCATGGACAAGATCGCCGCGCACGAGCACGCGATCACCGAGTACGCGGTCAAGCGCCTCCTGGAAGTCCCGGACCTCCGCATCATCGGTCCGACGACGGCCGAGGAGCGCGGTGCCGCGATCTCCTTCACGCTCGGTGACATCCACCCGCACGACGTGGGCCAGGTGCTCGACGAGCAGGGCATCGCGGTCCGTGTGGGCCACCACTGCGCACGCCCCGTCTGCCTCCGCTACGGAATTCCTGCGACCACGCGAGCGTCGTTCTATCTGTACTCCACGCCCGGCGAGATCGACGCTCTCGTCGACGGCCTGGAGCACGTACGGAACTTCTTCGGCTGAGGGGCTGACCGGGACGTGAAGCTGGATTCGATGTACCAGGAAGTCATCCTGGACCACTACAAGCACCCGCACGGGCGTGGTCTGCGCGATGGCGACGCCGAGGTGCACCACGTCAACCCGACGTGCGGCGACGAGATCACGCTGCGCGTCAAGTACGACGGGTCGACGATCGCCGACGTGTCGTACGAGGGCCAGGGCTGCTCCATCAGCCAGGCCAGCGCGTCCGTCCTGAACGACCTGCTGGTCGGCAAGGAACTCGCCGAGGCGCAGAAGATCCAGGCGGTGTTCCTGGAGCTGATGCAGTCCAAGGGCAAGCTGGAGCCCGACGACGCGATGGAGGAGGTCCTGGAGGACGCGGTCGCGTTCGCCGGTGTCTCCAAGTACCCCGCGCGCGTCAAGTGTGCTCTGCTGAGCTGGATGGCGTGGAAGGACGCGACGGCCCAGGCACTGGGCGAGACCGACGGGGCCGCTGAAAGGAAGACGGCATGAGCGAGAACGAGACACTCACGACGAAGCCCGCTTCGGAGGAAGAGGTCCGCGAGGCGCTGTACGACGTCGTCGACCCCGAGCTGGGCATCGACGTCGTCAACCTGGGCCTCATCTACGGCGTGCACATCGACGACGCCAACATCGCCACGATCGACATGACGCTGACGTCCGCGGCCTGCCCGCTGACCGACGTCATCGAGGACCAGGCGAAGTCGGCGACCGAGGGCATCGTGAACGAGCTCCGGATCAACTGGGTCTGGATGCCGCCGTGGGGTCCTGACAAGATCACGGACGATGGGCGCGAGCAGTTGCGGGCGCTCGGGTTCAACGTCTGACAGGCAGGTCCTCGTAAGGCCCTCCACGCCACCGGCGCGGGGGGCCTTACGCATGCTCCGGTCCGTTTGCGTACGCCCGTACGCATCGATATGTACACTCGTACGCATGGGATACGCACTGCTGGCCGCGGCCATCGCGGCGGAGGTGGCCGGGACGACGGCCATGAAGTACAGCGAGGGCTTCAGCCGGCTGGTGCCCTCGCTCATCACGGTCGCGGGCTATCTGCTCGCCTTCACCCTGCTCGCGCAGACGCTCAAGACGCTCTCCGTGGGGACCGCCTACGCGATCTGGGCCGGCATCGGCACCGCCGCCGTCGCCGCGATCGGCATGATCTTCCTGGGGGAGTCGGCCAACATGGTCAAGATCGCCGGCATCCTCCTGGTGATCGCGGGTGTCGTCGTGCTCAATCTCGGCGGGGCGCACTGATGCCCCGCCGCTACGACCCGGAGCGCCGCCAGCGCATCATCGACGCCGCGATCCGTGTGGTGGGCGAGAAGGGGATCGGCGGGCTCAGTCACCGCTCGGTCGCCGCCGAGGCCGATGTGCCGCTCGGCTCCACGACGTACCACTTCAAGACGCTCGACGAGCTGCTGGTCGCCGCGTTGCGGCAGAGCAACGAGAGCTTCACCAAGGTGATGGCCGCCAGTGACGCCTTCGAGGACCCGTCGGCCGACCTCGCCGGACAGCTCGCCCGGCTGCTCGGCGAGTGGTTCGCGGGGGAGCGGTCCGGGGTGGAGCTGGAGTACGAGCTCTACCTCGCGGCCCTGCGCAGGCCGGCGCTGCGCCCCGTGGCCGCGGAGTGGTGCCAGGGGCTCACCGAGGTGATCGGGCGGCGCACGGATCCGGTGACGGCACGGGCGCTCGTCGCCCTGCTGGACGGGGTCTCCTTGCAGGTGCTGCTCACGGGCGGCGAGTACGACGAGGCGTACACGCGGGAGATGCTCGGGCGGTTGGTGCCGTCGGGGGCCTGAGCGGAGCCGGGGGCTCAGGAGGCCGGTGGCGTCAGGGACTTGATCGCGGTGAGGGCCGCCGTGACGCTCGCCGTGACGTCCTTGACCGGGTACTGGACGTGCCGGATGACCCGGTCGGCGTCCACCACCAGCGTCAGCCGCTTCATCCGGCTCACGCCCGCCGCGCGGAACGTCGGCAGGCGCAGGGCCGCCGTGAGGGCCAGCTCGGCGTCCGAGAGGAGCGGGAAGCGGAGGCGCTCCTTCTCGGCGAACGCCCGCTGTTCGTCGGGGCGTTGGGACGAGACGCCGTGCACCGTCGCGCCCGCCGCGGTGAACTCCGCGAGCTGGTCGCGGTACGTGCAGGACTCCAGCGTGCAGCCGCGCGCGCCGGGGATGCCGGCCCAGCCGGGCGGATACGCGTCCGCGCGGGCGAACGCGCCGGGGAAGCAGTACAGGACCGTGTACGGGGTGTCGGCGGCCACCGGGTCGCGCGACTCCCCGTCGTGGCCCACGAGCCGGAGCTCCGGCACACGTGTGCCGAGCAGTTCATGGACCCGCCGCGCCTCCAGGGACGCATCCGTCGCCGTCGCCATCGTCTCTCCGTCTCCCAGTACCCAGGTGTCGCCCCAGTCCTGGAGGGCGACCAGGACGGGCAGCAGCGCGCGGCCGCGCGGTGTCAGGCGGTACTCGTGGCGCACCGGGCGGTCCTGGTACGGGACGCGGGCCAGCACGTCGGCCGCCACGAGGAGGCGCAGCCGCTCGGTCAGCACCTTGCGGGACATGCCCAGTTCGCGCTGCAGCTCGTCGAAGCGGTGCACCCCGCGGGCCGTGTCCCGCACGATCAGCAGGGTCCACCAGTCGCCGACGACGTCCAGGGCCTGCGCGATGGCGCAGTGGTCGTCGTCGAGCCGGGTCCGTTGCGCCATGACGCCCATGCTGACATAGTCCGTTCCCAAAAGGAACTGACTCATCGAGCCGGCGGGGGCCGACATGCGGGGGCTGCGTGACGTACCGAGGACCGTCTGGCTGCTCGCGGCGGGCCAGTTCTTCAACATGGTCGTCGCCTTCACCTTCGTCTACTTCTTCGTCTACCTGACGGACGGGCGCGACCTCTCGGTCGCCCGGGCCGGCCTGATCAGCGGCATCGGCGGCGCAGGCATGGTCGCGGGCAACTTCACCGGCGGCTGGTTCGGCGACAGATACGGCCACCGCCGCGTCCTGCTCGCCGGATCGCTGATCAGTGGCTTGGGCGTGCTCGCACTGCCCGTCCTGCCGGTCGCGCTCCTGTACGTCGTGCCGACGCTCAGCCAGTACGCGGGCGGCTGCGCGCGTGCCGCCAACGGCGCCCTCGTCGCCGTCACCGTGCCCAAGGGCGGGCGCCGCCAGGCCTTCGCCGTGACACGGTTCGCGGCCAACGCGGGCTTCACCGTCGGGCCCCCGCTGGGCGCGCTGCTGATCGCCCACGTCTCGTACGGATGTCTCTTCGTGGTCGACGGGATCGGCACGCTGGTCTTCGCGGCGTATGCCTGGCGGGTCCTGCCCGCGCACGGGGCGGCGCGCGCCAGCACGGCGGCGGGGCCCGGGCCGGGTGTCTTCGCCGCCCTTCGGCAGCGCCCCACCGTCCTCGTCCTCCTCGGAGCCATCCTCGTCACCGACCTCGTCTACCGCCAGCAGTACTCGACCCTCCCCGTCGACCTCGACCGGCACGGTCTCGGCACCGGCGTCTACGGCTGGCTCCTCGCGGTCAACGGCGGCGTCATCCTGCTCCTCGAACTCCCCGCCACCCTCGCCCTGCGCGGCCGCGCGCCGCTGCGGATCATCGGGGCCGGACTGCTGCTCGTCGGCGCGGGCTACGCCGTACTGGCCGTCGGCACCGGCGTCGCCACCGCCGCGGCCATGATGCTGCTGCTCACCGCGGGCGAGATCCTCTACAAGACCCCGGCCACGGCGTACGTCGCCGACCACGCGCCCGCACACGTGCAGGGCCGCTTCCAGAGCCTGTACTCCGGCGTCTCGGTCAGCGGCGTCGTCCTGTCGGCACCGCTCGGCGGCGCGCTGTACACGGTGGCGCCGGGCCTGCTGTGGCCGGTCTGCGCGGTGCTCGCGGGGGTGGCGGGGTGCGTGGTCCTCGCGGCGGGGAGGGGGCGGAGCCGGGAGCGGGCCGCCGTCGTCGCCGCGGGCAGCCCGGACCCTGAGACCGGTTCGCCCGCACGCAGTGCCTCCGGTTAGGTTTCACCCATGACCGACACGAATGTTTCCCGCACCACCGGCGCCGTCGCGGCGGGCCTCGCCACCGTCGCCGCCGACGGCACCGTTCTCGACACCTGGTTCCCCGCTCCCGAGCTCGTCGGCGAGCCCGGCCCGGCCGGCAGTGAGCGGCTGACCGCCGAGCGCGCCGTGGAGCTGCTCGGTGAGGGCGCCGCCAAGGCCATCGGCCCTGACGCCCGTCGGGGCGTGGAGATCATCGCCGTACGTACGGTCATCGCGTCCCTCGACGACAAGCCGCTGGACGCCCACGACGTCTACCTGCGTCTGCACCTGCTCTCGCACCGCCTGGTCAAGCCGCACGGCGTGAACCTGGACGGCCAGTTCGCCTTCCTCGCCAACGTCGCCTGGACCTCGCTCGGCCCGGTCGCCGTCGACGACGTCGAGAAGGTCCGGCTGAACGCCCGCGCCGAGGGCCTGCACCTCGCCGTGACGTCCATCGACAAGTTCCCGCGCATGACCGACTACGTCACGCCGAAGGGCGTCCGCATCGCCGACGCCGACCGGGTCCGCCTCGGCGCGCACCTCGCCGCGGGCACGACCGTCATGCACGAGGGCTTCGTCAACTTCAACGCGGGGACCCTGGGCACCTCCATGGTCGAGGGCCGGATCTCCGCCGGCGTCGTCGTCGGTGACGGCTCCGACATCGGTGGCGGCGCCTCCACGATGGGCACGCTCTCCGGCGGCGGCAACGTCCGCATCGTCATCGGCGAGCGCTGCCTCGTCGGCGCCGAGGCCGGGGTCGGCATCGCGCTGGGCGACGAGTGCGTCGTCGAGGCCGGGCTGTACGTCACCGCGGGCACCCGCGTCACCATGCCCGACGGACAGATCGTCAAGGCCCGCGAACTCTCCGGCGCCTCGAACATCCTCTTCCGCCGCAACTCGGTCACCGGCGCCGTCGAGGCCCGCCCGAACAACGCGGTGTGGGGCGGTCTGAACGACGTGCTGCACAGCCACAACTGACGTACGCGTCACAAGGGGGGACGACATGAACAGAACGGGTGCGCGGGCGCTGGCCCTCGGTGCCGTATCCGTGCTCGGCCTGGTGGCCGGGTGCGGGCAGGGCGTGGGGCAGCCCCGCGACGACGTCCGCGGTGGCGGGCACGAGGTGAGCCGGGCGGCGGCCGGCGACCACAGCCACCCGCTGCGCAAGAGCGACATCCCCTGGAGCGGCAGCCCCAGCCCGTTCAACGCGCAGGTCAAGCTCGCCGACGGGCGGCGCGTGGCCATGCACTACATGCGGGGCAAGGGGCTCTTCGTGCAGGACTACAGCCCCCGCGCCAAGGGCTGGTCCAAGCCGGCCGTCGTGTACAGGACCAAGACCGACGCCTGTCAGGGCATCACCCTCAAGGCCAAGGACGGCACCGTCGCGGCCTTCGGTGACTTCGCACGGTACTGCGCGGACGGCGAACCGCCGACCGAGTCGGTCGCCGCGGTGACCGTCGGGCGGCTGACCAAGTGGGACAAGCACCTCACGACGGACTTCGACGGCTGGGAGAAGATCGTCGTCGCCCCCGGAGGCAAGAAGGTCACCTTCAGCCGGGGCAGTAACACGCTGCGCTGGACCAGGGCCGCCGGGTTCCCGGCCGCCCGCTGAGGCGTTACGACCGGAGCGGCCACCCCTCGACGGAGAGGGGTGGCCGCTCCGTTTTCTCTTTCGGTGAGGATTTTTCTTTCGGTGAGGAGGCATAGCGGGGGCTGCCCGGACCCGTCCTCATCCATGCGGGAGGGCAACAGGCCCACCAGGGAGCGAAGGTGACGATGGATGCGCAGGAGCAGGACCGTTTCCGGGAGTTCGTGGAGACCAGATCGTCGGCGCTGCTGAAGACCGCCGTACTGCTCAGCGGGGGCGACCGGCACGCGGGTGAGGACCTGCTGCAGAACGCGCTCGTCAAGGCGGCGGGGCGGTGGCAGCGGATCGACGAGCCGGAGGCGTACGTCCGGCGGATCCTGTACCGGCAGCAGGTCAGCCGGTGGCGGCTGAAGTGGCCCCGGCGCGAACAGGCCGTCGCCGAGCCGCCGGAGCGCGCCGCGTCCGGCGACGGCACATCCGCCGCAGAGCTGCGGATCGTGATGCGCGGGGCGCTGGCCAAGCTCACCGCACGCCAGCGCACCGTGCTCGTACTGCGCTACTTCGAGGACCTCCCGGAGGCCGAGGTCGCCGCCGTCCTCGGCTGCTCCGTCGGCACCGTGCGCAGCACGACGCACCGCTCCCTCGCCCGGCTGCGGGGCCTCGCGCCCGAGCTGGCACGGCTCGACGGGCCGGACGACCGGCCCACGACCGCGTCCCCCGACTTCTCGCCGATGGAGGTACGACCGTGAAGGTGACAGATCTGGTCCGTGAGTCGCTGCGGGAGCAGGCGGACCAAGGGAGCTTCGTGCCGGGGGACTTCGCCGACCGGGTGCTGGCCGTGCGCAGGCGGCGCAGGACCCGGACGATCGTGGGCGCCTCACTCGCGGTGGTGACGGCCACCGTCGTGGCGGTGGCGGTACCGGCCATCGGCCCGGACTCCGAGGACGGGGGCCCGCGCCCGGCCAGTGAGCTGCGGAGCGGCGACGTCCTGGCGCACCCGGGCCAGACACCGCCCCGCGAGCTGATCGCCGCGGGCGACACGGCGCTCGCCGCGTACAGCACGAACAAGCGCGTCAAGCAGCCCGACGGCGACGCCGTCATCACCCGCACCTACCGGCTCCTCGACCAGAAGACCGGCACCTACCGCGCGGCCCCCCGCTGGTCGTGGCTCGACGTCGCGCCCGGCATGCGGACCGCCGCCGTCCTGGAGCGCGGCCTGCCCACGAAGCGGATCGGTCTGCTGAACCTGATCACGGGCAAGGTCGAGCGGTGGATCCCGGTGGACCGCGGGGTCGGCGGCGTCGAGTTCTCGCCCGACGGCAGGAAGCTCGTCGCGACGACGTACGCGGACGACCCGGACCGGCTCGACAAGGGCCGGCCGATGAGCGACGGCAAGCACACGGAGCCGGGCCCCGCCGCCCCGACCAGGACCGGCTTCTACGTCCTCGACGTGGCCTCCGGGAAGGGAAGCTGGGGCGAGGTGAAGACGAAGGCCGGCAGTTTCGGTCTCGAGGACATCAACACCCGCCAGGACTTCGCCTTCAGCCATGACGGCTCCCTGGTCTACACGGGCCTCACCCACGCGCCGCACCAGCAGTACTACGACTTCGAGGGCCGCAAGCGGAGCACCCCCGCGAAGGAGAAGCATCTGCACTGGTTCGTGGACGCCGGGCTCTCCCCGAACGGGAGGCTCGCCGCCGGTGACTTCGTGGGCGGTGGCGATACCACCGCCACCGAGGTCAACGACGCCCTCACCGGCAAGCGCGTCGCGAAGATCCCCGGCCAGCAGCTCCTCGCCTGGGCCGACGACAAGCGGCTCATCGCCTGGGACATCGCGCCCGGCACGAGCGAGTACCGCAACCGGCTCGTCCTCGTCACCATCGGAAGCAAGAAGACCGTCCCCCTCAGCGGCTACCGCTCCTCGAAGGCCGATGCCGTCGGGCGCTGGAACCCGGTCTTCGCCCGACGCTGACCTGCCGTGTGCGGGGATAGCGTCGCCCGGTCCGGGTACTCGGGCCTCCCAGCCAGAAGGGAGGCGAACCCCCGTGACCGGGACCATGGGCGAGCAGCCGACGCGCGACCACCCGCAGCACTCGGTGGGAGAGCTCGTCGAGCGGGCCACCGCACAGCTTTCGGAACTCGTACGTCAGGAGATGCGGCTCGCCGGCCAGGAGATGGCCGAGAAGGGAAAGCGCGCGGGCCGCGGTGGAGGGCTCCTCGGAGCGGCCGGCGCGGTCTCCTACATCGGGCTCATGGCGCTGGCGGCCACGGCGGCCGCGGCGCTCTCACTGACCATGCCCGTCTGGGCCGCCGCCCTCATCGTCACCGGCGTGCTGTTCGCCGTGGCCGGGGTGCTCGCCGCGCTGGGGCGCAAGCAACTGGCCCGCGCGGTACCCCCCGTGCCGCAGGAGGCGATGGACAGCGTCAGGGCGGATGTCGACGAGATCAAGGAAAGGGCCCACCGATGACGGACACCCCGAAGGACTCCACCAGCACGGGTGCGAAGGGGCCGGACGAACTGCGCCGGCAGATCGACGAGACCCGCAGCAACCTGGGCGAGACCGTCGAGGAGCTGGCGGCGAAGGCGGACGTGAAGACCCGCGCCCGGGAACGGGCCGCGGTGGTCAAGGGACAGGTACGAGGAACGGCGGCACAGGTGAAGGACAAGGTGACGGAACAGGCGGCGCGCGCCAAGGGCAAGGCCGCCGACGAGGCGGGACACGCCAAGACCGTGACGGCCGAGAGCGCGGCACGCGCCAAGGACAAGGCTGTCGAGAGCGCGGCCCGCGCCAAGGGCGCCGTGCTCGAAGGCAAGGCGCGCGCGGAACAGTACCCCGCCGTGGCCCAGGCCGAGGAGAAGGTGGCCGAGGTCGCGCGCCGCGTGCAGGACGGCACGCCCGAGCCCGTACGGGCCGTCGCGAACGGCGTCGTGGAGACCGGCCGCCGTCGCCCGGGGGCGTTCGCCGCGGCGGGCGCGGGCCTCCTGCTCGCCTACGTGGTGCTGCGCCGCCGCAAGGGGGCGGGCCGGTCATGAGCGGGATCCAGGTCCTCTACAAGCCGCTCGGTCTGGCCTTCGGCATGGCCGGCGGTGCGCTCGCGGGCGCGCTGTTCAACCGCACCTGGAAGGCGGTGGCGGGCCAGGACGACGCGCCGGACGCGCACGACGAAGAACGCGACTGGGGCGAGATCCTCGCCGCGGCCGCGCTCCAGGGCGCGATCTTCGCCGTGGTCAGGGCCGCGGTGGACCGCGGCGGCGCGATCGGCGTGCGGCGTGTGACGGGACGCTGGCCGGGCTGACACCCACGCCGACGAGGCCTGCGCCGCACGGCTCGCACCCCCGCACGGCTCGTCCGGGCGGCCGTCGACACGTACGGCCGCCCGGACACCGGGGCCCGCGTTGACGGGGCCCGGCGCGCGGAGCAAGCTCGGCGCATGGCCACGACGCAGCACCATCCTTACGCGCGTTACGTCGCGATCGGCGACAGCCAGACCGAGGGGCTCGGGGACGGCGACGAGGAGCGCGGCTACCGCGGCTGGGCCGACCGGCTCGCCGAGATCCTGGCCGCCGGGCACCCCGACTTCACATACGCCAACCTCGCCGTGCGCGGCCGTCCGACGGCGCGGATCAAGGCGGAGCAACTGGCTCCCGCCCTCGCCCTGAAGCCGGACCTCGTGACCGTCATGGCGGGCATGAACGACCTGGTGCGGCCGGGCTTCGACGCCGGGCGCGTCGCCGCCGACATCGAGGAGATGTTCACCCGGCTCACCGCCGCGGGCGCGCGGGTGGCCACCGTGACCTTCCCGGACATCGGGCGCGTCGCCCCGATCGCGCGGCGCGCGCTGCCCCGTGTCCTGGAGCTCAACGCCCGGATCCGCGCGGCCGCCGACCGCCACGGTGTGCTCGTGTTCGACACGTTCCCGCACCGCATCACCACCGATCCGCGGCTGTGGAGCAGGGACCGCCTGCACGCGAGCCCGCTCGGCCACGCCCGGATCGCCGCGGGCATGGCGGACGTGCTCGGCGTCGCCGGGCAGGAGAGCTGGCTGCGCCCGCTGCCGCCGCTGGCCCCGGTGTCCGTGCTCGGGGCGGTGACGGCGGAGGCGCGCTGGTTCGCCGGGTTCATGGGGCCGTGGCTGTGGCGGCGGGTGCGGGGGCGTTCGTCGGGCGACGGGCGGGAGGCGAAGCGGCCGGTGCCGGCGGAGGTGTCGGTACGCGACGGAGGGGCTTGACTTCAAGTTTGGTTGAGGTTGGAGCGTTGTCCTCGACAGCGACAGCGACAGCGACCGAACGGATGGCCTGCCATGCCTACGACCTCCAGCATCACCGGCACCACCAGCACCGGAACCCTCCCCGACCCCACCCGCCCCGACGGCGGCCTCACCTTCATCAGTACGTGGAGCACCGGCTCGCCCGAGCGGCAGCGGGCCACCCTGGACGCCATCGCGAAGGCCTGGGAGACCCGGCCCTGGCCGCACGAGGGCCTCCTCTCGTACACCGTGTACGCGGGCTCCGACGGCTCCACGGTCCTGCACCACTCGCAGTGGCGCGACGAGGCGGCCTACCAAGAATTCTTCGCGAGCGCTGGGAACGGCAGGGACGCCAGGAACGCCGAGATCGACGCGGCCGTCCCGGGCATCGAGCGGCTCGGCCTGAACAAGACGCGGCTGTACCGCAGCTGGAGCGACGGGCGCGGGCGCGAGGGGCGCGAGCCCGGCGCGATCGTGATCGCGCAGGCCGACTTCGAAGGCCCCGACGCCGACCGGCAGCGCGCCTGGGCGGACGGGATGATCGACGCCCTGGACGACGGATCCGGCGGCGCTCCCGGTCTGTACGCCGCGCACTTCCACGTCAGCACGGACGGCAGGCGGGTCCTCACCTACGCCGAGTGGGAGAGCGAGCAGGCCCACATCGACGCGCTCGCCCCGGCGGGCGACGGGGCGGTGGCCCGGTACCGGTTCGCGTACGGCTTCGTACCGAGCAAGGCGTAGTTTCCCGGCACCCTCCCGCCGACGGCTCCGCCCCGCCTGGACAGTGCGGGGCGGCGGCGGGAACGTGGGTCCATGCTGGAGGCACCCAGGAGGCCGTCATGAGCGGCGACGGCAGGCCGGGCCGGGGCGGCAGGCCGGGCAGGCGCAGGTCCGGCAGGGCGAGGGCCGACAGCGGCAGGCCCGCAGGTACCGCAGGGGCGGCCGGCGCGGGCAAGGCGTTCGAGATCGTCCGCGAGCTGGAGGTCGAGGGTTCACCGGCCCGGCTCTGGGCCGCCCTCACCACCGGCACCGGCGGCTGGCTGTGGCCCATGGAGTACGAGCCGCGCGAGGGCGGCGCCGCCCCCTCCGGCGGCACCGTCACCCGCTGGGACCCGCCGCACCGCCTCACCGCCCGCGTCGAGGACCCGGACCGCGTGCCGGGCCAGAGCCTCGACCAGCTCGACCACCTCATCGAGCCGCGCGACGGCGGGCGCCGCTCCTGGCTGCGCCACGTCCACAGCGGCATCTTCACCGGCGACTGGGACGCGCAGTACGACGGAGCCGTCCGGCACACCGACTTCCATCTGCACACCCTGGGCCAGTACATGGCGTACTTCGAGGGCCGCCCCGTCACCTTCTCCGCCGTCAAGGGCCCGCCCGCCGCCGGCGCCCCGGACGCCTTCGTCAGGCTCACCCGCGCCCTCGGCCTGCCCGACGACGCGATGGACGGGGCCCGCGTCCGCGTCCAGGCCCCCGGCGGCGAACTCGACGCAGTCATCGACTTCCGCAGCCCCTACTTCATCGGCCTGCGCGCGGACGAGACGCTGCACCGCCTCTTCGGCCGCAACCACTTCGGCGCCCGGGTCGGCGTCAGCGTCCACGACTTCGGCGCGCACGCGGACGCCAAGGGCACCGAACTGGCCTGGCAGGACTGGCTGGACCACCTCTACGGCTGACGGGCCGCCCGCGGTGTCACGGCCGGAAGCGCAGCACCTGCGGATCGTGATCGCTGTTCTGCTCCGCGAACTCCGCGTTGATGTGCACGCTGTCGTAGCTGAAGTCGTCCGCGTCGCCCACCCCCGGACTGGTCAGGATCTGGTCGAGGACCTGCGAGTTGCCCTGGTAGACGTACGAGTAACGCTCGCTCCTGGGCAGCGACTTGACGGCCGCACGCAGCGCGCCCCCGTCCGTCAGCGCCTTGGTGGTCGCCGAGAACTCGAAGTCGTTGATGTCCCCGAGCACGACCACGTCCGCGTCCCGCCGGACCTCGCGGATGTCCTTCACGAAGCCGTTCACGGCCTGCGCCTGCTTGAGCCGCTTGGCCTCGGAGGAGCGCACCGGCGGCTGGTGGTGCGAGGTCAGCCCCTCGTCGCCGCCCTTCGACCCGAAGTGGTTGGCGATCACGAAGACCGTGCGGCCGCGGAAGACGAACTCACCGGCCAGCGGCTTGCGGCTGTCCGACCACGCGTCGTTCAACGGGTCGATCCGGCCGGGGGAGTGGCTGAGCGCGGCCCGGCCCTTCTCCCGTACGACCTCCGTGGGCGTCGTAGCGTCGCCGGGCGCGCGCTCGGTGAAGGAGACGCGCTCCGGGTTGTGGAGGAAGACCTGGCGGATGTTGCCGCCGGGCTCGCCGCCGTCCTTGTTGTTCTGCGGGGCGACGGAGTGCCACGCGTAGCGCGGCCCGCCCGCGGCGACGATCGCGTCCGTGAACTTCTTCAGGGTGGCGTCCGCGGACACCGTCCCGTCGTTCTTCGCGCCGTTGTCGTCCTGGATCTCCTCCAGGGCGAGGATGTCGGGCGAGGCGAGGTTCGAGACGACGGCCGCGGCCAGCGCGTCGAACTTCTGCTGCGGGTCGCCCGGGTCGAGGTTCTCGACGTTGTACGTGGCCACGGCGAGCTCACCCTTGGCCTGCCGCCGCGTCTTCTCACGCGCGAGGCCCTGGTCGGCGACGCCGCCGAGCTCGCGCGCGACCAGCGTGTAGCCGCCGAACTGGTTGAAGTCCAGGGGCCCTTCGGCGCCGCCGCGCAGCACGTCACCGACGTTCGCCTTGGGGAAGGGCTTCTCGGAGACGGGCGCGAGCTGCTGGATCTGCAGCCGCCCGCCGTTCTGCGCGTCGTACGAGCCGTAGACGGTGCCGCCGCGCCGGTTCCGGTTCTCGTGCTTCTTCACCGTGACCCACAGCTCGTTGTACGCGTCGGTCGCGCCGACCACGCGCGAGGTGCCGACCCGCACGTTCATGCCCTCCAGGGACTCGTACAGGTCCAGGGCGTACGAACGGGGCTTCAGCGGCAGCGCGTTGACGCTGCCGCCCTGCGCGGGGTCACCGGCCGGGGCGTACGCGGCGGGAACCGACTTCGCGCCGATCGTGACGGGCGCGGGCAGCGGGTTGCCGGACGACTCCACGGTCACCGTCGGCTTCGTGATCTGGGTGAGGGACTGGTTGCCGGATCCGGCGCCCCCGGGCACGTACTCCGAGACCGTCCCGGAGACCCGCACCGCGTCGCCCGCCTTCACGGTGAGAGCCGCCGAGCCGGTGAAGACGAAGACTGCCTCGCTGGTGGCCGGGTTCTTGTCGGCGTCACCGTCGGCGGACTGGATCCAGAAGCCCTTGGAGCCGTACCCGCGGACCCCGGTCACGATGCCCTCGACGTCCGTGACCTGCTGTCCCGCCAGCGGGGAGACACGGGTGGTGCCCTGGATGTCGTGGACGCGGACCTCGTCGGCGGACGCGGCGGAGGAGGAGGCGGCGAGCAGACCGGCGGCGAGCGCGGTGGCGACGACGGTGCTGACGGCGGCGGATCTCAGAGCGCGGGGCTTCGGTATGTGCGGCGTCGGTATGTGCGGCATCAGGGAACTCCGGATGAGGGAAGGGAGCGCCCGAACGGGTGCTCTACGCGCGTCAATCTCTTGCCTGACCAGGGGAGTTGTCAAGGTTCTCCGGGGGGCCTTTCCCTGTACGTCTTCTGACAGGGACATGAACCGGGCGGCATGGTGCCAAATCCGTCTAGGCTTGCGCCTTGCCGATCCGTACCTTCGGCGCCCCGCACCCTCGGAGGAGAACCAGCCGATGTCCGTAAGCCCCGCCACCCTGCCGCCGGTGCTGCTGCACTCCGAAGCGGAACTCGCGCGGGCCGCGCTCGCCTCACCGCTGCTGTCCCGCGCCGTCCGGCTCGCCCGCTGGGCGGGACCCGGCACCCGGGTCGGCGCGGGCGGCGAGCTCGTCGACGCCCAGCTCCCGGCCGCCGCTGCCGAGCTGGACCTGGCGGCGGAGGGCATCGACGAGGCGGACGCCGCCGCGTACGCGAGCGAGGCGTGGCGGGTCGCCGTGGACACCGGCCTCATCGAGGTCACGGACGCCGAGGAAGAGGGCGCGGAAGGCACCGTCACCCAGGGCGAGGATCTCGCGCTGCTCTCCGCGGGCAGCCCGCAGGACGTCCTCGGCATCTGGCTCGGCGCCCTCGACACCGTGTACGCGGACGCCACCGTGCCCGACATGGAGAACCTCCTCGACGTCCTGGAGGAGAACGGCGAGGTCGACTTCGACGAGCTCGGCTGGGACCCGCAGGCCGAGGCCGACTTCCTCGACGGCGTCCTCGGCAACCTCTACCTGCTCACGGTGGGCGACGCCGCGGCCGGCGAGGACCCCGTGCCGCTGCCCGCGCTCGCCGCCTCGATGCTCGTCCCCGACGACATGGGCGAGCCCACGGACGACGTCCTGGAGCAGGTGTCGGACGCGATGATGAAGCTCGACGACCAGTTCCGGCTCTTCGAACCGCTCGGGCTCGTCGAGTACCAGCCGGTCGACGAGGCGCTCATGGCCGACATCGACGACGACACCGCGGAGGCACCGGCCCCCGTCGACGACGAGGACGTCAGCCGCTACGGCATGGTCCGGCTCACCCCCCTCGGCCTGTACGGCGTCCGCGCCCGCATGCTGGAGGCCGGCGTCGACGCGCCCGCCGTCGGCGACCTCGCGGACAAGGGCGCCGACGCGCTGCTCGACGGCACCTCCACCTTCCCGCAGCACGCCGCGCAGGCCGAGATCGAGCAGTGGCTCGCCCGGCACGAACCCCTCGACGCCGCACGGCAGTTGCTCGCCGCGGCGCGCGGCGGCGACGAGGGCGCGCCGCTGCGCAGGCTCCGCTGCCAGCAGGCGCTCTCCCTGGTCGGGAACGAGGCGGAGCCGGCGCTCCGCGAGGTCCTCGACGACCCGGAGCTCGGCGGCCTCGCCCGGGTGTGGCTCGCCGAGCACGGCGCCGCGGACGTGCCCGCGCCGTCGGAGGCGCTCATCTTCTGGCTGACCATCGACACGCTCGCCGCGCAGCTCGCCGCCGAGGGCAACTCGGACGAGCTCCAGGGCCTGGTCGAGGGCCTCGCGGAGCAGCACAGCGGGTTCTTCGCCACGGCGTGGCGCGTCGAGCACCCCGCCACGGCCGACGTCCTCGACGCGATGGGCCGCCTGCACCCCGACAAGAAGGTGGCGAAGGAGGCCCGCAAGGCGGCGTTCAAGGCGAGGTCGCAGCAGGGGCTCTGAGCCGGTTTCGCTGTGCCGTGGGGGGGGGGGGGGGGGGGGGGGCGCCCCCCCCCGCCCCCCCCCCCCCCGCCCCCCCGCCGCGGGGGGGGGGGGGGATAAGACACCCCCACCCACAAAACACACCCCACGAGCGCCGCT
>NZ_JBJDPY010000007.1:0-42322 GCF_044903205.1 Streptomyces sp. NPDC029674 | reverse complement strand
TGGCTTGGTCGCCCCGCTGGGGGGTTTACTGGGGTTGGCGGCTGCGGGGGGGGGGCGGGGTTTGGGGGGGGGGGGGGGGGGGGGCGCCGCCCCCCCCCCCCCCCACGCTCACCTCAACACTCGTACCGCGTCGTGTGCTTGAACGACGAAGACGCCCCGTCGAACCCATAGGTCCCCCGGTAAGCCGGAGGATTCTGGTACTCGCCGACGATCGTGATCGTCGTCGCGCACGACCCCTGCCCGGCGCGCTTGGCGTCGAGCCGGATCGTCTCGCCGATCGTGCCGCCCGTGATGTCCCACGGCGCGCCACAGATGCCGGACGTGATCTGCCCACCGGTCACCACGTGCGGGTAGGTGGTGGGGTTGTACTTCACCTCGATGCCGAACGTGACGGCGCCGCTGTGCAGCGTCAGTTTGCACGCCGTCGACAGGGCCTCGGCCGACACGTCGGCGGCCGGCGCGGCGAACGCCTCGTCGCGCGTCTTGACCTCGGCGCCCTGCGGATTGTGGAAGCGGTGCTCCGACATCCGCGGCTGGCCGCCCTTCTGCTTACGTGCCTGAGTGGTCATGGGAAACCCTCCTTCCGTCCTGACCGTCAGGCCAGCAGCTCGGCGATCTCCACACGCAGCAGCGCGCGGACGTGCTCGATGTGGTTGACGATGGTCGCGACCGACGAACCGGCGAAGAGCAGCCCCACCGCGACGTCGTCCTGCGAGGTCACCAGCGAACCGGAGTCGCCGCCCGCCGAGATGTTCGTCGTGACGATCTGGTCCTTGAACCGGGCCGTGCCGGCCGTGCCGTAGTTCACGTCGACCGTCGCGTCGACCGCGATGATCCGGCCGAAGCTGATGTTCGTCGTCCGGCCGCTCTTCTTCACCAGGTCGCCGACGGCCACGTTGGCCTTGCGCCGCCAGGCGCGCGGGGCGCCGCTGAAGTACTGCTCGCGCGTCGCGTCCTGGAAGTCGACCGCGCCGAGCGCCGCGTCCACCACGTTGTTGTGCCGTTCCAGCGGGATCTGCGGGGCGAACTGGATCGTGATGAACCGCTCCAGCGTCGCGATGCGGTCCGCCGGGTCCTGCCCGCCGTCGAACACGCCGGGCTGCACGATCGCGCTGCCCGGCTGCGCCCGGTTGGAGTCGGCGAGCACGTGGTTGTTGGAGAGGATGTAGAACTTCGACGGCACGCCGAGACCGGCGCCCGGCGGGTCGACGGAGGCGCCGGGCAGGAAGTCGTAGACCACGCTGCCGAGCGTGCCCGCGGTCACCCGGACGTTGCCGACCGAGAAGCCGGAGGGGCACGGGCGCATCCGCCGCTTGAGGAGCTGCGGCTCGAACGCGCCGCGCCCGGCGAGCTCCTCGAGCTGCGGCTGCCCGAGGCCCGCGAGCTGTTCGCTGACGCTGCCGTCCGGGCCGTACGTCACCGACGCGCGGTCCTCGGCACGCCGGCCACCGGGCCGGCTCTGCTGGCGCTGCGCCGCGATGTGGCCCACCGCGACGACGTCGGTCGGGGTGCCGTCGTCCATCTGGCGCGGGACGACGTCCCGCTCCGGGAGCATGGACTCCGGGACCTTCTGGGTGACGAACACGATGACGGCGGGCTCGCCGGTGGGCTCGCCGTCGCTCCACTTCACGCCGTGGCCGAAGCCGACCACGTTGGACAGCGGCTGCTGGGGCCGCAGGAAGTCGGCCATCGCCTGCTGGCGGGAGCTGTCGCTCAGCTGACCGCCGGTGGGTCCTCGCATCAGTTCGGGCTGGCTCACCACGCCAGACCACCTCTTCCCCTTTGAAGGGTGGGAGTTCCGGGCCGCGCCCGGGTGGCACTCTCGCTACGTCCCGTCGTTCTCCGCGTCGACCTCGCCGATGGCGAGGACGCGGACGGGGACTCCGTCGAGCGTGTCCGGAACCACGTCTTCGTCACGGAGGCGGTCGCGGGGCACTCGGTGGGTGACAAAGACGACGATGACGTCCTGACCCGAGTGGTCGTCCCTTCCGATGCCGACTCCGGTGACATTGGCCAGCCTCATCAGCCGGCCCTCATGGAGGCTGCGTGCCTGATGTGCGTCCACTCGGCTCGCCTCCCCGTGCGGGTGGTGCGGCACTGCCACGTAGGTGATGTCTATTGCGGTGTGCATCGCGGGTCAAGGTGTTCTGCGGTGATTCTTCGCTTTCCGGGTGATGCGCCCCTGTTGACCTTGTCATGAAAGGAGACAGGGAAGGCGGCAGAAGGCGGCAGGAAGGAGGCAGGAAGGAGGCCCCTCGGCGTCGGAAGGTGTTCAACCGCCGTTTATGCGGGGGCGGGACGGTGGCGCCGACAGCAGCCCGGTCGTCCGTACCGTCTTCGCGTCCTCAGGAGAAACGATGTCGCTCACCCGCAGGGATTTCGCCAGACGCTCCGCGCTCTCCGGTGCGGGGGTCGCCCTGGCCGGCAGCGTCGGCGCGCTCGCCACCGCGCCCGGCGCGCTGGCCGCGACGGAGGTCGAGGCGGCGGACGCCGATGCCCTCGGCCACGGCCACGGCGGCCACCACGGCCCCGGCTACGGCCCCCTCCTCCCCGACCCCGAGGGCCTCCTCGCGCTCCCCGCCGGATTCTCGTACCGCGTCCTCACGCACAGCGGGAAGACCAAGCTGGAGAGCGGCGAGTTCACGCCCTCCAACCACGACGGCACCGCCACCTTCCGCGGCCCGCGCGGCACGACGCTCCTCGTCAACAATCACGAGCTGGGCGGCCCCCGCAGCAAGTGGAAGCACCCCGTCCCCCTCACCGAGGGCCTCGTCTACGACCCCGCCGCGGCCGGCGGCTGCACCGTCGTCGAGGTCCGCCCCGACGGGCGGGTCGCCGAGTGGGTCGGCATCGCGGGCACCGCCACCAACTGCGCGGGCGGCAGCACCCCTTGGGGCACCTGGCTCACCTGCGAGGAGACCGAGGACCGGGCCGGCCAGAACGGCATGACCAAGGACCACGGCTACGTTTTCGAGGTCGACCCCCTGGACCGGCGGGCCAACCGCGCCCCCAAGCCCATCAAGGCGCTGGGCCGCTACGCCCACGAGGCCGTCGTCGTCGACCCCAAGCGCGGTCACCTCTACCTCACCGAGGACGCCTCCCGGCCGAACGGCCTCCTCTACCGCTGGACCCCGCCGCGCGGCTTCGCGCATGGCCGCGGCAAGCTGCGCACCCTCGCCGACGACGCGGGCGTCCTCAAGGCCCCCAAGTGCTTCGACTCCGGCGGCCGCTTCGTCGACGACCTCTCCCGCGCCACGAAGATCGGCACGGTCTACGGCGTCGACTGGGTCGAGGTCCCCGACCGCGACGCGCGGACCGTGCCCGTGCGCGAGCAGTTCGACGACGGCGACATCACGCGCGCCCGCAAGCTCGAAGGCATGTGGTGGGGCGACGGCGGCGTCTACATCGTCGCCTCCTTCGCCCGCGGCGAGAGCCCCGTCCCGCACGACGGACAGGTGTGGTTCTACCACCCCGGCCGCCGCACCCTGACCCTCAAGGTGCTGCTCGGCGTCAACCCGGACCCCGGCAAGGACGGCGCCTTCGACGGCCCCGACAACATCACCGTCTCGCCCTACGGCGGACTCGTCATCGCGGAGGACGGCGACGGCGTCCAGCACCTCTTCGGGGCGACGGAGAGCGGCCGCACGTACCCGATCGCCCGCAACGAACTGAACAACGGCACGGAGGACGACCCGCAGTACAGCGAGTTCGCGGGCGTCACGTTCTCGCCCGACGGCAGGACCCTGTACGCCAGCATCCAGACACCCGGCATCCTGCTCGCCATCACGGGCCCGTGGAAGCGGCAGCGGCGTTGACCGCCCGCAGGGAGGAGGTGCCGACCCTGGCGTACCAGCCGTCGCCGTCGGCGGCGAGCCAGGTCACGGCCTCGTCCACGGGCCACTCCCGCAACATCCTGCCCGTACGCAGACTCAGCGCCCGGCACACCTGCCCCGCGGTGACATAGACCGTGCCGCCGCCGATGGCGGGCGGGCAGCGCGCGATGGCGTCGAACGACGTCCGCCACAACTGCTCCCCGCCACGGCCGTCACCACCGCTCTCGGCGAGGTCGATGGCCTGCAGGGTCCTGGCGTCCAGCCAGTTCAGCAGCACGCCGTCCCGGGCGACCGGGCCCCGCCTGCCGCCGCCGGGCAGCGGCGGCCAGCCGGTGTCGAGCCCGGCGGTCGGGTGGCTCCACAGCCGCTTACCGCTCTCGGGGCTGAACCCGATCAGGTCCTCCCCGGCGGCGAGCAGCAGCCCCGTGCCGGAGGCGTGCCCGAGGGCCGTGGCGCCGCTCCCCGCGGTCAGCCCCAGCGGCTCCTTGCGCAGCCGGTCGCCGGTGCGTGCGTCGATGAGGTGCAGCTCGGCGGTGCCGCTCAGGAGGGCGAAGCGGTCGCCGCCGCGGCCCCCCGGCGCGGGGAGCGTGACCGGCGCGGTCCGCACCTGCTCGTCCTCGCCGAGCGCGGTGTACGTCCACGGTTCGCGGCCCGTGACCGCGTCGAGGCAGAACACGCGCGGATCCAGCGCGCCGGAGTCCGGCACGAGGAGCAGCCGTGCGCCCGAGACCGCGGGCGCCCGCCAGTCGCGTGTGTCCTCCTCGCGGCGCGTGCGGGGTGAGCCGCCGCCCGAGGGCAGCGCGCGAGTGGCCAGCACGCGGTCCTGCGACGACCCGCCGCCGTCGCCCAGCGTGACGAGCCGCCCGCCCGCGACGGCGAACCACTTCACGTTCCCGCGCCACGGCTGCTCCGGCGGCCACGGGTCGCCGCCCTCCAACTCATAGACGTTGTCCATGAGCTCGGGAGCGATCAACAGGCCGTTTGCCACTCCCCAAAGGGGTTCACGGGCGGCGCCAGCGGGAGCCTTCTCGTACTGCCAGCGACTCGTCCCGTCCCTGGCGTCGACGGCCCGCACCACGCCCTGCGTGGTGAACCCGCTCTTGGGCCCGTGCACGAGCACGGTGCCCCCGACGAGCAGCGCGGCCTCGACGCCGCCCGTACCGTCCTCCGCACCGACCAGCGCCCACCGCTCCCGCCCGGCCCGCCCCGACCCCTTCCGCAGCACGGGCCCACCCTCCTCCACACCCGCCCCCGACCGCGCCTTCGGCGCCCGGGCGACAGCCCACCCGGCAATCCCGGCAAGGCTCACACCTCCGGCGGTGAGGAGGGTGCGGCGGGCGAGGGGGGAGGGGTGGAGGCGTTTGGGGCCAGGGGAGGGGACGGTTGGGGGTTCGGGGGTGGGGCGCCGTTGCGGCTGGGCCGCGCCGATATCGGCGTTGGTGCCGCTACCGCTGCCGCTGCCGTCGCGCCCGCCTCTGCCGCTGCGGTCGCGCCCGCCTCTGCTCTTGCTCGCTTCGCGCGCGGCCGCGCTGGTGCTGCTCTCGCTGTTGCTTACCTTGCCGGCTGCCCGGCTGCCGGTGCGTTTGCTGCCGACGCCGCCCCTGCCGCTGTCGGCACCGTTGTTCGTCTCCCCGGCGACCTCGCCGCTGGTGCTGTCGCCGTCGCTCGCCTTGCCGGCGGTCCCGCTATCGGTGCTGCTGCTCGTGCCGACGCCACCACTCCTGCTGTCGCCGTCGGCGCCGCTGCCGCTGCCGCCACCGCGGCTGCCGGTGCGGGCGCTGTCGCTCGCAACGCGCGCGGTTTCCCTGCCCCTGCCGCTGCCGTTGTCCGTCTCTCCGGCGGCCCGGCCATCGCTGCTGCTGCCCGTGCCGATGTCGCCGCCGCGACCGCTCCTGCTGCCGCCGTCAGTTCCGCTACCGGTGCCACGGTCGCTGTCGCTCGCCCCGCGCGCGGTACCGCCGCTGCCGCCCCCACCCGGGCCGGCGCCACCGCCACCACTCTCACCCGCGATCAGCGACCGCAATGGTTCCTCGCGCCACCACAGAGGGGCGTCCCGGGCGGCGGTGCGGGCCAGTACCTCTGTCACCGATGGGCGCCGGTGCGGGTTCTTGTGCAGGCAGTCGGCGACCAGCGCGCGCAGGCCTGCTGTCTGCGGGATGTCGACCAGGCGGGGCTCCTCGTGCGTCGCGCGGTAGAGCAGGACGGCGGCGGGGCCCGAGCCGAAGGGAGGTTCGGCTGTTGCGGTGTAGGCGAGGACCGCGCCCAGTGCGAATACGTCCGCCGCGGGGCCGACGTCGTCCCCGGCGACCTGCTCGGGGGCCATGAAGCCGGGCGTGCCGAGCATCGAGCCGGCCTGGGTGAGGCCGAGGTCCCCGGCGGCACGGGCGATGCCGAAGTCGATGACGCGCGGGCCGTCGGCGGTCAGCAGCACGTTGGACGGTTTGAGGTCGCGGTGCACGATGTCCGCCGCGTGGATGCTGGCCAGGGCCTCGGCGAGACATGCTCCGAGTGACCGTACGGCCGCGGCGCCCAATGGCCCGCCTGTCGCGACCGCGCGGCGCAGCGTGATCCCCGGCAGGAACGCCGTGGCGAGCCAGGGCACGGGCGAGTCGGGGTCGGCGTCGAGCACGGCGGCGGTGTGCGCGCCCGTGACGGCGCGTGCCGCGGTCGCCTCGCGCCGGAACCGTTCGCGGTAGAGCGGGTCGGCGGCCAGATGCTCGTGCACGGTCTTGACGGCGACGAGCCGCCCACCGGGACTGCGCCCCAGATAGACCTGCCCCATCCCCCCGGCCCCGAGCCGCCGCACGATCCGGTGTCCGCCGAGCCGCCGCGGATCACCGGCGAGCAGCGGGGTGCCCGGTATGAGGGGCGCGCCGGTCATGTCACGCCGCCGTGGGGGTGGGCGGCTTCAGCCCCTGCCGCGTGCGCGAGAGGCACGCGCGCGGCCCTGGAGGTCATGACCGCGGAGCCTTCGGGCCACGAAGCGTGTACAGGGTGCGGCCCGCGCAGACGTGGAACAGGCCGCCGTGCCCCGCCGACAGGCTCAGGTCGGACGCGGGGGCCACCGGCGCCGCCCAGGCCGCGTCACCCGTCCGTACGTCCAGCGCGTACACCCCCCACACCCCCTCGCCCGAGCCGCCCGGCTCCGGGCCCGAGACCAGCACCAGGCCGTCCGACACCAGCGGCGCACCGTCCTCGATGGGCAGGAAGCCGGGACGCGACCACCGTTTCCCGCCCGTACGGGCGTCCAGCGCCTCGACGCCGTCCGACGAGGAGGCGAGCACCAGGCCGCCCGTGGCCCGCGGCGCGACGGCCGTGAGCGCGCCCGCGGGCCGGTCCCACACGGTGCGGCGGGCCGCCAGGTCGACCGCCTCGATCCGCTCCTCCGACGCGAAGTAGCCGGTCCCCTCGGCCCCGGGGTGGGCCTGCGGGCGGCGGGCGCCGTTCGCCACCTCCCGTTCCACCGTGCCGTCGGACGCCTTGAGGACGACCAGCGGATCATGTCGCGCGTACCGGTCGGTGCCGGGAGGCCCGGAGCTCCGGGACGCCGTGGCCACCGCTATCCGGCCGCCCGCGTCAGCCACGCCGATCACCCCCGCCGCGCGCCCTTCGTGGAACCAGATCTCGCCCCCCGTACGCGCGTCGAAGCCGTACGCCCTCCAGGGCCGGTCCAGCGTGCCGCGCCGCTCCTGGAGGGTGTCGTACGAGGCGTAGGTGAGGAGGCAGGCGACGTCACCGGTCAGGGTGAACAGGCCGTTGCCGCCCTCCAGTTCGCTCGGGGGCGGGTCGAGCGGCCGGGGCGGCCGGTGCGGGTTGCGCGTCAGGACGCCCGAGGTCCAGGCCTCCCGGCCGCCGGCCACGCGCAGGGCGATCAGCTCGGGCTGGAACAGGCTCTCCCGGAGTACGTAGACCAGGTCGCCGCGCGCGTCGACGCTCCGCAGGTGCTCCTGCGGGTAGGTCCAGCGGAGCGTGTTGGTCGCCGCGTCCAGGCGGGTCAGGCCCTTGTCGTCGAGTACGTAGAGGTCCTTGCCGTTGCGCAGCAGGGCGCCGCCGTACTCCACTTCACCGATCTCGCGGCTCCAGATCACCTCGCCGGCGGGCGGTCGGGGCGTGTGGTCGCGGCGCGCGGCGCCGGGCGTGCCGCCGCTGCCGCCCCCGCCGTTGAGGACGACGGCCGCCGTCGTGCTGCCCACGGCGGCCAGGGCCGCACCACCCCAGGCGAAGAAGCGCCGCCGGGAGGCGCGGCGCGGCGGCGGGGGCGGTGGCGGGGGCGGCGGCGTGTCGCGAGGGGCCGTGGGCGGTGGAGGTGCCGCGTCGGTGGAGTCGGGGTGCGTCGGCCCCGGTGAGGGGCCAGGAGGCGTCGGCCCCTCACCGGGGACGGGAGGCGGAGGCCCGTACCCGGGACCTGGGGACGGGGGCCCGTACCCGGGGCCTGGGGACGAGGGCACGTAGCCGACCGGTGAGGGCGAGCCGTCATCCGGCGGATCCTGCCCCGCCCCCTCGTCACCGGACCCCGCCGCCCCCGCCCCCTCCAGCAGCTCCGCGACCTTGTCCTCCTGGCGGCGGATCAGTCCGGCGATCGGCTCCTGCTCCCACCACGGCTCGTCCGGCGCCCGCTCGGCGCACCAGGCGAGGACCTCCGCGACCGTGGGCCGGCCGGCGGGGTCGCGGGCCAGGCAGCGGGTGAGGAAGGCCTCCCACGCGGGGTCCGGCACGCCGAGCAGGTCCGGGTCGTCGTGCAGCGTGCGGTGCAGGACCTCGGGGGCGCCGCCCGAACCGAAGGGACCGCGCCCCGTGGCCGCCACGGCGAGGACCGCGCCGAGCGCGAAGACGTCGGCGGCGGGGCCCGGCGCGGTGGCGTCCAGGGCCAGTTGTTCGGGGGCGATGAAGCCGGGGGAGCCGATGGCCTCGCCGCTGGCGGTGAGGCTCTCGTCGGCGGCGCTCTTGGCGATGCCGAAGTCGATGATCTTCGGGCCGTCGCGCGTGACGACGACGTTGGACGGCTTCACGTCGCGGTGCACGAGCCCCGCCGCGTGCACCGCCGCCAGCGCCTCGGCCAGCGCGGCGCCCAGCGCGGCGAGCTCGGCGGGTCCGAGCGGGCCGTGCGCGGCCACCGCCTTCGGCAGGCCGGGGCCCGCGCAGAACTCGATGGCCAGCCAGGGCTGTTCGGCGTCGGGGCCGGCGTCGAGCACGGCGGCGGTGTACGGACCGGTGACCGCGCGCACGGCGGCCGTCTCACGGCGGAAGCGCTCGCGGAACTCCGGCTCCGCGGCGAGGTGCGCGTGGACCGTCTTGACGGCGACCGGCCGCCCGGACGCGGACCGCGCGAGGTGGACGCGGCCCATGCCGCCCTCGCCGAGCAGCGCGACGATCCTGTACCCGCCGACCTCCACGAACGCTCCTTCCGGCGGCCCCCGCGGGCCCTTGGGACGACAGGACGAGCTGACGCCGACGGTCTGTGCGACGCCTGTGAGGCATCGTACGGTTGCGGCCGCGGGGAGACCGGGGGGCGCGAAAAACATTTGGCGCCCCGGCAGTTCGCTCTCCTAAAGTGATGCACGTCCAGGTGCGAAGGCAGGACCTACTTCCACTCTTAATGGGGAGGCCGCGGGTTCGATTCCCGCCGCCGGCATCCACAGGCCGGCGTAGCTCAGTGGCAGAGCACCATCGTCGGTTCCGCCGAACTGAACTCTGGACACTATAAATTCATGCGTTTCGCCGCACCTCCCGGTGCGCCGGCAGCGGCTACTTCCTCAAAAGAAATCACGCCGCCGCCACCTTGATCTCGGGAGGCAGCAGCAGGTGTGTGCCCGGTGCGCAGGCAACGGTTACTTCCTGGATCAGACGGTTGCGGGTTCGAGTCCCGTCACCGACTTCGGTCGGTGTAGCTCAATCGGGTAGAGCATCCGACACAAGTCCGTCGCCGCTTCTGAACTCGGGCACACTCCTGCCGCCTGTCTCCCCCTCTCCTTTGTACACAGTGAATTCGGGGGAATTCTCATGGCGCGTTTCAACACCAAGTCCGTCAAGGCGTTTGTCACTTCTCCGGTGAAGTCGACCGGCCGCACCACCCGCACGTATCAGGGCGGCCCCGGACATCTCCGCGATGCCCGCTCCGAACTCTTCCTGCTCGCGGTCGCCAACTTCGTCTCCCAGCAGACCTTCTACGAGACCGGCGACCGTCGCGACGACCGCTTCGCCGCACTCGTCCGCCGTCTCGCCGTCGAGGACCCGCAGTGGACCGCCGGCCTGCTCGGCTGGCTGCGCGGCGACGGCAACATGCGTACGGCGTCGATCGTCGGCGCCGCCGAGTACGTCAAGGCGCGCCTCGACGCGCAGGCCACCGAGGGACCCACGGGCCGCCAGGTCGTCGCGTCCGTGCTGCGCCGGCCCGACGAGCCCGGTGAGCTCCTCGCGTACTGGACGGCGACGTACGGCCGGGCGATCCCCAAGCCCGTAAAGCGCGGCACCGCCGACGCCGTGCGCCGCCTCTACAACGAGAAGGCGCTCCTGAAGTACGACACGGCGGGCAAGGGCTACCGCTTCGGCGACATCCTCAACCTCGTGCACGCGGCGCCGGACCCGGCCAAGCCCTGGCAGGGACCCCTGTTCCAGTACGCGCTGGACCGCCGCCACCACCCCGAGACGGCCGTGCCGCCGGAGGGCGCGCGGATGCTCGCCGCGCACCGTGACTTGATGGCACTGCCCGTCGCGGAGCGGCGTGCCGTGGTCACCGGTGAGGGCGGCGCCGAGCGGCTCGCCGCCGCGGGCATCACCTGGGAGGCGCTCGCAGGATGGCTGCAGGGGCCCATGGACAAGGCTGCCTGGGAGGCCGTCATCCCGTCGATGGGCGCCATGGCGCTCGTCCGCAACCTGCGGAACTTCGACGAGGCGGGCGTCAGCGACGAGGTCGCGGCGACCGTCGCGGCCCGGCTCGCCGACCCGGCAGCCGTCGCGCAGTCGCGGCAGTTCCCCTTCCGCTACCTCGCCGCGTACCAGCACGCGCCGTCGCTGCGCTGGTCGTACCCGCTGGAGCAGGCCCTCGGCCACTCCCTCGGGAACGTGCCGTCGCTGCCGGGCCGGACGCTGATCCTGGTCGACCGGTCCGGTTCGATGTGGTCGCCGCTGTCCGAGCGCTCGCAGCTCAACCGCGCCGACGCGGCGGCGGTCTTCGGCACGGCGCTCGCGCTGCGGGCCGCCGACGCGGACCTGGTCCAGTTCGGCTCCAGCAGCGCGCGGGTGAAGTACCGCGCGGGCGAGTCCGTCCTGAAGATCCTCGGCCGCTTCGGCGACCTCGGCGGCACGAACACCACCGAGGCGGTGCGCCGCTTCTACAAGAAGCACGACCGGGTGCTGATCGTCACCGACGAGCAGGCGTCGTACAGCTACCACGGCGACCCGGCCGAGCAGGTCCCGGCGGACGTCCCCGTCTACACCTGGAACCTGGCGGGCTACCGCACGGGCCACGGCGCGTCCGGCACGGGCAACCGGCACGTCTTCGGCGGCCTCTCGGACGCGGCGTTCCGCATGGTGGCGCTGCTGGAGGCGGGGCGCGACGCGGACTGGCCGTGGGCGGCCGCCTGAGGAGCGTCACCGTACGTTTCCGCGGGGCTGCGGGCCGTCACGGAAGTAACCCGTTCGGGTCGTCCGCGACCGGGGTTTGTGTGTCTGTTCCATACCGATGTGAAAGCGGTGTGAGCTCAGAGCATGGTGCGTCGGGTGTCCGGGGGCGCATACTTCAGATATGACGAGGCCCGCCGGCTCGCGCCGCCACCTGCCGAACAGTCCCTTCAACGTGCCCGCTCCGCCCGCCCCACCCGTAGAGCAGTTCGCCGTGGGCGACCGGGTCTCCCACGACCAGTACGGCCTCGGGAGGATCGTCGGCGTCGAGGGAGAGGACGCGGTCGTCATCGACTTCGCGGGCCGTCAGGGACGGTTCCTGAGTCCCTACCCGAAGCTGGCCAAGCTCTGACGCACGACATCCTGACCTGACATACCTGAGGGGGGGGGGGGGGGGGGGGGGGCGCCGGCCGGCCCCCCGCCCCCCCCCCCCCCCCCCCCCCCCCCCCCCCCCCCCCCCCCCCCCCCACCCCCCCCCCCCCCCCTCACTCATGCCTGCTTCCGCCGCGCTTACAGCGCCTGCGCCGCGGGCTTCACCATGCCGCGCACCGTCCGGGACTTGACGAACTGCCCCATTCCGGTCATTTCCCACTCGCCGGTGAACTGCTTGATCAGCTTCGCCATCATCACGCCGGTCTGCGCCTCGGCGTTGGTCAGGTCGAAGCGGACCAGCTCCTCGCCCGACGCCGCGTCGATCAGACGGCAGTAGGCCTTCGCGACCTCCGTGAACTTCTGGCCGGAGAACGAGTTCACCGTGAAGACCAGGCCCGTGACGTCCTGCGGGAGACGGCCGAGGTCCACGACGATCACCTCGTCGTCACCGCCGCCCTCGCCCGTGAGGTTGTCGCCGGAGTGCTTGATCGCGCCGTTCACGATCGACAGCTTGCCGAAGTAGCAGCTGTCGACGTGGTTGCGCTGCGGGCCGTACGCGATGACGGAGGCGTCCAGGTCGATGTCCTTGCCGCGGAACGCCGGCTCCCAGCCGAGACCCATCTTGACCTGCGAGAGCAGCGGCTTGCCGCCCTTGACCAGGGACACCGTCTGGTTCTTCTGCAGGCTGACGCGGCCCTTGTCCAGGTTGATCTTCCCGGCGCCCGGCGCGGGCGCGGCGGGAGCCGCCGGCGCGGCGGCCGGCGGGGGCGGGCCCTGCACCGGCTGCCCCACCGGAGGTGCCATCGGGGCAGCAGGAGCCGCCGGAGCCGCGGGGGCGGCGGCGGGCGCGGCCGGGGCCGGCGCGGGCTCCTCCACCGAGACGCCGAAGTCCGTCGCGATGCCCGCGAGACCGTTGGAGTACCCCTGGCCGACCGCGCGGGCCTTCCAGGCGCCGTTGCGCAGATAGATCTCGACGATCACCAGGGCCGTCTCGGAGCCGAGCTGCGGCGGGGTGAAGGTGGCGAGGACCGAGCCGTCGTCGGCGTTGCGGATCGTGGCGGTGGGCTCGATGCCCTGGAAGGTCTGGCCGGCCGCGTCCGGGCTCGCGGTCACGACGATCTTCTCGATGCCGGGCGGCACGGCGGCCGTGTCGACGGTGACCTTGTCGGGGGTCGTACCGCCGCCCGACTGGTAGGTCACGCCCGGTCCTGAGGGCTGGTTGAAGAAGATGAAGTCGTCGTCGGAGCGCACCTTGCCGTCGGCGGTGAGCAGCAGGCCCGATACGTCGAGCCGCACCGGAGCGGCGACGTCCACCGCCACGCGAGCGGCGGTCAGCGGGATGTTCGAGCCAGGGGTCATAGCTGTCATGCCAGGGGTAACGAACGATCCCGCTTTGCCGTTCCCTTACCCGCGGAAGGATTTTTTCCGGTCTGTCAGCCGCGGTTGCGCGGGTGCGCGCGGGCCGCCCGTTCGTTGCCGTGCTTGTAGTTGCCGGTCCAGCGGGCCATCACCAGCTGCGGGTCGCCGCCCGTGACCTCGGCGAGGAACCGTTCGGCGCGGGCGCCGCGGAGCGTCCCGGCGGCGCGTCCGCCGTGGGTGATCACGAGCGTGCCGTCGGCGCGCTGTTCGTAGGTGAATCCATGAGGTCTCGGCATGGCCGGAGCGTACGTCCGGCCATGCCGCGCCGGTACCGAATTACGGCACCACGACGATCTTGCGGCCCATCCCCGCGGCGAACCGGTCGAGCGCCCGCGGGTACTCCGCCAGCGGCAGCCGGTCGCTGATGAACACGTCCGGGTCGAGCACGCCGCCCGCGAACAGTTCGGCCGCCCGCTCGTAGCTGTGCAGGACCGCCATCGAACCGGTGATGGTGATCTCCTGGTTGTAGATCCGGTAGGGATCGATCTTCACGCGGGTGGCGTAGTCGGCGACGCCGAACTGGAGGAACGTGCCCGCCTTGGCTACCCGTTCGAGGCCGTCCTGGATCGCGGCGGCGTTGCCCGTCGCGTCGATGACCACGTCCCAGCCCTGCGGACGGTCCAGTTCGTCCGCGTTCGCCGCCGACCCGGTGACGCCGAGGCGGCGCGCGGTGGCGAGCCGGTCCGCGTTCAGGTCCACCACGTCGACGCTCGCCGCGCCGGTGCGCTTGGCGAGCTCCAGCATCATCAGGCCCATCGTCCCGGAGCCGTAGATGAGCACGTGCGAGCCGAGCCGGGCCCGCAGCACGTCGTAGCCGCGCACGGCGCACGACAGCGGTTCGATGAGGGCGGCGTCCTCGGTGCGTACGTGGTCGGGAAGGCGTACGCAGTTGGCGGCGGGCGCCACCGCGTACTGGGCGGCGCCGCCCGCGGTGGTCACGCCGATCGCCGCCCACCGCTCGCAGAGGTTGCCGCGGCCGTCCCGGCAGTAGCGGCACTCGTGGCAGTGCAGCGAGGGGTCCACGGCGACCCGGTCGCCGACGGCGAGCGTGCGGACGTCGCTGCCGAGCGCGACGACCTCCCCGGCGAACTCGTGGCCCGGCACGACCGGCAGGGTGGGCGCGAACTCGCCCTGGAGGATGTGCAGATCGGTGCCGCACAGGCCGCACGCGGCGACCTCGACGACGACGTCGCGGGGGCCGGGGGAGGGGTCGGGCAGCTCCCCGACGACGGCCTTGCCGACGGACTCGATGATGGCGGCCTTCACTTGGCGGCTCCCTGGTTCATTTGACGGCTCCCAACGACAGGCCCTGGACCAGCTTGTCCTGGGCGGCGAACCCCGCGGCGAGCACCGGCAGGGAGATCACGAGCGACGCGGCGCACACCTTCGCCAGGAACAGGCCCTGGCTGGTGATGAAGCCGGTCAGGAAGACGGGCGCGGTCTGGGCGACGACGCCCGTGAGCACCCGCGCGAAGAGGAGTTCGTTCCAGCTGAAGATGAAGCAGATCAGGGAGGTCGCGGCGATCCCGGGGAGGGCGATGGGCGCCACCACGCGCGTGAGGATCGTCGGCAGCCGTGCCCCGTCGATCTGCGCGGCCTCGATGACCGGTTTCGGCACCTCGGCGAGGAACGACTGCATCATCCACACCGCGATCGGCAGGTTCATCGAGGTGTAGAGGAGGACGAGGAGCCAGATGTTGTCCAGCAGGCCGGTGTTCTTGGCGAAAAGGTAGATCGGCAGGAGGCCCGCCACGACCGGCAGCATCTTCGTGGACAGGAAGAAGAAGAGCACGTCCGTCCACTTCTTCACCGGCCTGATGGACAGGGCGTACGCGGCCGGGAGCGCGAGGACGAGGACGAGCAGGGTCGAGGCGACCGAGGCCACCGTCGAGTTGACCAGCGAGGGCCAGGGGCTGGCGCCGCCGCCGGAGCCGAAGAACTCGCGGTAGCCGTCGAGGGTGAGGGACGCGGCGAGCGAGGGCGGGTTGGTCGCGGCGTCCTCCTCCGAGTGGAAGGAGGTCAGTGCCATCCAGGCGATGGGCAGGAAGAACAGGATCCCGGCGAGCCAGGCGACGAGCCCCAGGCCGGCTCCCTTGCCGCGTGCGTTCTTCATCAGCGGGACACCTCCTCACGGAACAGGGACGAGACGACCCGCAGGGCGAACGTCGCGATGATGATCGAGCCGATGACGACGAGCACGCCCGCCGCCGAGGCCAGGCCGTTCTCGTGGGCCTGGTAGAAGCTCTGGTAGACGGTGTAGGGCAGGTTGGCCGTGCCGAGGCCGCCCGAGGTGATGGTGAAGACGGCGTCGAAGTTCTGCACGATGTAGATCGAGCCGAGCAGCGCGCCCAGTTCGAGGTAGCGGCGCAGGTGCGGCAGCGTCAGATGGCGGAAGACCTGCCAGTTGCTCGCGCCGTCCATGCGGGCCGCCTCGATCAGTTCGGGGTCGCGGCTCTGCAGCCCGGCGAGCAGGATCAGCATCATGAAGGGCGTCCACTGCCACACCAGGGACGCCTCAATGGCGAGCAGCGGGGTGTTGGAGATCCAGTCGGGCTGGGCCGCGGAGTCCCCGCCGACCCAGTGCAGCAGGCCGTTGAAGAGGCCGTACTCGGGGTTGTAGAGCACGTGCTTCCACAGCAGCGCGGCCGCGACGGGGACGAGCAGGAACGGCGCGATGAGGAGGGTGCGGACCAGCCCGCGCCCCCGGAACTTCCGGTTCAGGAGCAGCGCGAGAGCGAGCCCGGCGACCAGGCTGGTGAGGACGACGGAGGCCGTCAGGAGGATCGTGGTCAGGACGGACTTGCGCAGGTCGGGGTCGGTGAGGACCTCGTCGTAGTTGGCGAACCCGGTGAAGCTGCGGGCGTCCGGATAGAGGGCGTTCCAGTCGAAGAAGGAGATCACCAGGGTGGCCACGAACGGCAGTTGGGTCACGGCGATCATGAAGATGAGGGCGGGCAGCAGGGGCGCCCTGGTCGCCCAGGCGCGCAGCCGTCCCGTGCCGGGCGTCTTGGCGGCGGGCACGCGCGTGTGCCCCACGGGGGTGGTGGTGCTCGCGGTGGCGGTCATCGTCCCTCGTACTCCTCGGAGATCTTCTCGGCGAGGTCCTGGGACTTGTCCAGGGCCGCGTCGACGGACTGGCGTCCGGCGATGGCCGCGCTGATCTCCTGGGAGACCTTGGTGCCGAGGTCGGTGAACTCGGGGATGCCGACGAACTGGATGCCGGGCGCGGGGCGGGGCTGCACGCCGGGGTCGCGGGGCCGCGCGCCCTCGATGGCGGCGCGGGTGACGTCCTGGAAGGCGGCGGCCTCCTCGCGGTACGCGGGGTGCGCGTAGGTGGAGGCGCGCTTGCCTGCGGGCACGTCGGACCAGCCGACCTTCTCGCCGACCAGCTCCTCGTACTCCTTGCCCGACGCCCAGGAGATGAACTTCCAGGCCTTGTCCGGGTTGTGCGAGGCCTTCTGCATGCCCCAGGCCCACGTGTACAGCCACCCGGAGCTCTCGGTCCTCACCACCGGGGCGGGTACGTAGCCGATCTTTCCCTTGACCGGGGACTTGGCGGACTCCAAAGAACCCGCCGCGGCTGTCGCGTCGTACCACATGGCGGTCTTGCCCTGGGTGAGGTGGTTGAGGCACTCGGCGTAGCCGGACTGGGCGGCGCCTGACTGGCCGTGCTCGCGAACGAGGTCTACGTAGAAGCGGGTTGCCTTTTCGAACTCGGGGGAGTCCAGGCGGGCCTTCCAGCCCTTGTCGAACCACGTGCCTCCGAAGGTGTTGACCACGGTCGTCAGCGGCGCCATCACCTCGCCCCAGCCGGGCAGTCCGCGCAGACAGATGCCCTTCATCCCGGGCTGCGCGCCGTCCACCCGGGCGGCGAGCTTCGCGACCTGCTGCCAGGTGGGCCGCTTCGGCATGGTCAGCCCTGCCTTCTCGAAGACGTCCTTGCGGTACATCAGGAAGGACGACTCTCCGTAGAAGGGCTGTCCGTAGAGCTTGCCGTCGTCGCCCGTGAGGGACTGGCGCATGGGCGGCAGGATGTCCTTCTCGTCGTACGCGGTGTCCTTGCGCGCGTACGAACCGACCTCGTGCAGCCAGCCGTTCCTGGCGTAGATGGGTATCTCGTAGTTGCTGAGCGTCGCGACGTCGTACTGGCCCGCCTGGTTGGCGAAGTCCTGGCTGATCTTGTCGCGGACGTCGTTCTCCGGCAGGACGGTGAAGTTCACCTTGATGCCGGTCTTCTCGGTGAAGTGGGCGGCGGTGAGCTTCCGCAACTCCACCATCTGCGGGTTGTTCACCATGAGGACGTTGAGGGAGTCGCCGCCTGAACCGGTCCCGCCGGCACCGGCCCAGCAGCCGGCGAGCAGCGGGGCGAGCAGCGCCCCTGCGGCGGCCGCGGCGAGCGTGCGCCGCCTCGGCCTCCGTGGCCTCCGTCGGCTCGGGGTTCGCATGAATGCTCCTGGACGTAGAGGGTCATATCGGGGTGATTGGGGTGCCGCAGGGTGTGCGGAAGCCCGCGCCGACCGCAAAAGGGGAGTTGGGGACGGGGGCGGGGGTCAGACGCGCAGGACCTGCGGTCCGAGGAGGGAGTAGCGGTGCGCTTCGGACGAGGGCAGGCGGCTGCTCGTGACGATCGTGTCGAGGTCCCCGATCCCCGCGAACCGGCAGAAGCTCGTCGCCCCGAACTTGGTGTGCACGCCCAGGAACACCGTGCGCCGCGACGCCCTGATGGCCTGCGCCTTCACCTCGCTGACGGCGGGGTCGGGCGTCGTGAGGCCGTGTTCGCGGGAGATGCCGTTGGCGCCGATGTACGCCAGGTCGATGACGAACCCGGCCAGCATGCGGGTCGTCCAGTGGTCGACGGTGGCGAGGGTGCCGGGGCGCACCCGGCCGCCGAGCAGCAGCACGGTGACGTTCTCGGCCTCGGCGAGGGCGCCCGCGGTGGCCAGCGAGGCGGTGACGACGGTCAGCGGGCGGCCCGCGGCGGCCGCCGGCAGCGCCTCGGCGATCAGCTGCGGGGTGAAGCCCTCGTCGACGAAGACGGTCTCGGCGTCGCCGAGGAGTTCGGCTGCGGCGGCCGCGATGCGCCGCTTCTCCGGGACGTGCATGGTCGTGCGGAAGGCGAGGGTGGTCTCGAAGCCCGCGCTCTCCACGGGGTAGGCGCCGCCGTGGGTGCGGCGGACGAGGCCGTGGTCCTCCAGGGCCCGCAGGTCGCGGCGGACGGTCTCCTTGGCGACGCCGAGCTCGTCGGCGAGCGCCGTCACGTCGACGGAGCCGGCGTGCCGCGCCGCGTTGACGATCCGCCGCTGACGTTCTTCCGCGGTCATCGGCGCCACCTGCTTCCCCTGGGTCTCGCGGTGCCCGTTCGGGCCCTGTGGGGAAGTTCTACCGCCCGCGCAAGGGGGTGACCAGGCTCGCAGCGGGCACGATGCTGCCCGTATGTGCCCGCTTGACGGGGCGACGGCCTGTGCGGCGGGCCGCGGGCGTGCCCGTTTCGGGGGTTCGGGCCGCCCGTTCGGTGCCCGGTCGGGCGGGTGGAGCGGTCAGTACGGCCAGACGGGCGGGTTCGTGCAGAAGTGGCCGCCGAGGTGGGCGTGGTCGGGGTTGGCCGGGTCCAGTTCGCCCTGCTCGGCGATGAGCTTCTCCGCGTACCGCTCGGAGTCGTCACGCGGTTCGTAGCCGAGGGCCCGTGCCGAGGAGAGGTCCCACCAGATGCGGGTGTTGGCGGACGAGCCGTAGACCACCGTGTGCCGCACGTCGTCGGCGGTGAGGGCCGCGTGGAAGAGCCGGGCCCCGTCGTCGGGGCTCATCCAGACCGACAGCATGCGCACGCTCGACGGCTCCGGGAAGCACGACCCGATGCGGACCGACACGGTCTCGATGCCGTGCTTGTCCCAGTAGAACTGGGCGAGGTCCTCGCCGAAGGACTTCGAGAGCCCGTAGAAGGTGTCGGGGCGGCGCGGGGTGTCGACGGGGATCAGCGGGTCGTCGCCCTGCGGGCGCGGGGTGAAGCCCACCGCGTGGTTGGAGGAGGCGGAGACGATCCGCCGTACGCCTTCCTCGCGAGCCGCCTCGTAGAGGTTGTACGTCCCTTCGATGTTGGCCTTGAGGATCTTGTCGAAGGTGGACTCCAGGGAAATGCCCGCCAGATGGAGGACCGCGTCGGCCCCGCGTACGGCCTCGCGCAGGGCGTCCTTGTCGGCGAGGTCGGCGGTGACGGCGTCCGGCTCGTCCGCGACCGGGCGCACGTCGAGCAGGCGCAGGTCGTAGCCGTACGCCGGCAGGAGCCCGCGCATCAGGGTGCCGAGGCCGCCGGCGGCGCCGGTGAGCAGGACGGTGCGGGGAGCGGGCATGCGGGTCTCCTCGGGCGGCGTGTGTATGCACGTACAGAATTCACATGCGTGGACACGCTAGGGATCACTGTCGTGTCGCGTCAAGCGTTCCGGGGGCACCCGGACGCGGTAACTCCGCTCCTATGTGAGGAGTTCGCGCGCTTGACCCGGCCCAAGAGCGCGCCTTAGCGTGGACGCGTTCAGGGATATGGACGTGAATCAGAAACATGCACGCAGGTGCGCATGCACGCTAAGGGAGAGCCCGTGACGTCAGCCCCCCTCGCTTCCCGACTCCGCGTCCCCAGCGGGCCGCTGTTCTTCCCGGTCACCGCGTACGGGCCCGACGGCACGCTCGACCTGGACACCTTCCGCACGCACGTGCGCGGCGGCATCGAGGCGGGCGCGGCCGCGGTGTTCGCCTGCTGCGGCACGGGCGAGTTCCACGCCCTGACGCCCGAGGAGTTCCAGGAGTGCGTCGCCGCCGCCGTCGACGAGACGGCGGGCCGGGTGCCGGTGATCGCGGGCGCCGGGTACGGCACCGCGCTCGCCGTGCGGTACGCGCGCCTGGCCGAGGAGGCGGGCGCCGACGGGCTGCTCGCCATGCCGCCCTACCTCGTCGTCGCCGAGCAGGAGGGACTGCTCAGGCACTACACCGAACTGGCCGCCGCCACCTCCCTGGACGTCATCGTCTACCAGCGCGACAACGCCGTCCTCACCCCCGAGACGGTCGTCGAACTCGCGCGCACGGACGGCGTCATCGGCTTCAAGGACGGCCTCGGCGACATGGACCTGATGCAGCGCACCGTCAGCGCCGTGCGCGGCGAAGTGCCGGGCGACTTCCTGTACTTCAACGGCCTGCCGACCGCCGAGCTGACCGCACTCGCCTACCGCGGCATCGGCGTGACCCTCTACTCCTCGGCGGTCTTCTGCTTCGCGCCCGACATCGCGCTCGCCTTCCACCGGGCGTTCAACGCCGGTACGCCGGAGGGGGACGCCACCGCCAACCGCCTCGTCGACGGCTTCTACCGGCCCTTCGTGGAGCTGCGCGCCCTCGGCCGGGGGTACGCCGTCTCCCTCGTCAAGGCGGGCGTCCGGCTCGGCGGTCTGGACGTCGGCCCCGTGCGGCCGCCCCTGCACGAACCGGCCGGTGAACACGTCAAGCGGCTCGCCGAACTCGTGGAACGCGGCCGCGAGCTGATCGGGAGCACGCACCCCGGAGCGGGCGCGTGAAGGCCGCCGCGTTCCTCTACCCCTGGGATGTCGTCGGCGACCCCGACGCGCCCGCCCGCCTCGCCGCCCTCGGCATCCGTCAGGTCACCCTGGCCGCCGCCTACCACTCCACGCGCGCGCTGACCCCGCGCCACCCGCGCCACCGCGTCGTCACGGCCGCGCACGCCGCCGTGCTCTACCCGCCGGGCGACCGCTGGCAGGGCCGCGAGCTGCGCCCGTACGCCGCAGGGGAGTGGGCGCCGGGCGATGCCTACGGAGAGGCGGCCCGGGCCCTGAGCGACGCCGGCCTCGACGTGCACAGCTGGGTCGTCCTCGCCCACAACTCCCGCCTGGGCGACGACCATCCCGCCACCTCGGTGGTCAACGCCTACGGAGACCGCTACCCCTGGGCGCCCTGCATCGCGCAGCCCGCCACGCGCGCGTACCTGGCCGACCTCGCCGCGGAAGCCGCCGTACGCCCCGGGACGGGGACGCGCGGCACCGAACTGGAGTCCTGCGGCTGGTACGGCCTCGCGCACCTGCACGCCCACGACAAGATCACGGGCGTCGCCCCCGGCGAGGCCGGGCAGTACCTGATGTCGCTCTGCTTCTGCGTCTCCTGCCGGGCGGGGTACGCCGAAGAGGGCCTCGACCCGGACGAGTTGGCGGCTGCCGTCCGCCGCGCCCTGGAGCCCGTGTGGCGCGGTGATGACGAGGGCGAGGGGGCGGGCTGGCCGGGCGTCGAGAAGCTCATCGGCGCGGACCGGGCGGCCGCCACGCGCGCGTGGCGCGAGAAAACCGCCCGCACCCTCCAGGAGACCACCGTCGACGCCGTCCGTGCGGCGGCACCCGCCGGTTTCCAGGTGCTGCTCCACGCGGACCCGGTGCCGTACCACTGCGGCGCGAACGCGGGCGTCGACCCGGCGCACATCCTCTCCGTGGCGGACGGCGTGGTCGTGCCCTGCACGGGCGGCGCGCACCTCCTGGAGCCGTTCGCCGCGCAGGACCGGGACGGCGCGGTCCTCGCCGCCAACCTCACCGTGGTGAGCGGCATGGGCGGCAGCCCCGCCACCCTCGCCGCCGACGCGGCACGCGCCGCCGCCCTGGGCGCCACCGAACTGCGGCTCTACCACGCGGGACTGGCCTCGGACGCGGACCTCGCACAGGTCACGGAAGCCCTGTCGCACAGGGAGTGATCGCCGGTACGATCCGCGCACCACAACCGTCGCTCCCTCACCAGGGGGCAGACCCCGTACCAGGGGACAGAGGGGGAACAGGTGCGCCACAAGGGGATATCCGCGCTGGTCTGTGCCGGAGTGATGGCGGGTGCCGCGGTGCTCGGCGGCGCGACACCCGCCGCCGCTCAGCCGGCGGCCGGCGACAGCGGCACGGCGGCCGGCATCCGCGACCGCCTGGAGCGAATACCGGGCATGACGGTGGTCTCCGTGGCGGACAAGGAGGGCCACCCCCTCTACACGCTCACGTACAAGCAGCCCGTCGACCACCGCAAGCCCCACGGCGCCACCTTCACGCAGCGCGCCACGCTCTGGCACAAGGCCACGGACAAGCCGACCGTCCTGTACACCGGCGGCTACACCCTCCCCGGCGGCACCGCCTCCCTCACCAAGCTGATCGACGCCAACCAGGTCGCCGTCGAACACCGCTACTTCGCCGAGTCACGGCCCAAGGGCGCCGCGGGCGACGACTGGTCCAAGATGACCGTCCAGCAGGAGGCCGCCGACGAGCACCGCCTCACCCGCGCCCTGCGCACCGTCGAGAAGGGCAAGTGGCTGGGCACCGGCGGCAGCAAGGGCGGCATGACCGCGACCTACCACGAGCGCTTCTACCCCGAGGACCTCGACGCCGTCGTCGCTTTCGTCGCGCCCAACGACGCGAACAACCGCGACGACTCCGGCTACGAACGCTTCTTCAAGACGGTGGGCACCCAGGAGTGCCGGGACGCGCTGAACGCCGTACAGCGCGAGATGCTCGTACGCAGGGACGCGCTGCTCCCCAAGTTCGAGGCGGACGCGAAGGCCAACGGCGACACGTTCGAGGAGACCCTCGGCACCACCGACCGCGCCTACGAGTTCGCGGTCCTCGACCAGGTGTGGAACTTCTGGCAGTCCGGCACCGCCGCCGACTGCCCGACCGTGCCCGACGCGAAGAAGGCCACCGACGACGAGCTCTACGACTGGTCGAAGAAGCACGGCTTCAGCGTCTACCAGGACGAGACCCTCGGCACCAACGGCTCGGGCCCCTACTACCGCCAGGCCGCCACCCAACTCGGCTGGGCGGGCCTGAAGTTCAAGCACCTCAAGGGCGTCCGCAACCACCCCGACATCTACCAGCCGAACTCGGTGCTCCCCGCCGCCATGCGCGGCACCTACGACAACAGCACCATCGCCGACGTCGACCGCTGGGTGAAGAACCGCGGTCAGCGCATGATGTTCGTCTACGGCGAGAACGACCCGTGGAGCGCCGAGAAGTTCACGCCGAGCCGCCACGACTCGTACCGCTACGTGGTGCCCGGCGCCAACCACGGCGCATCGATCTCCAAGCTGCCCGAGGCGGAGCAGACGCAGGCCGTCAAGACCATCAAGCGCTGGGCCGACGTGAAGTAGCGCGCTCCCCGGGCACCCGCCCCCGGGACCTCAGCAGGGGCGCGGCGATCAGCAGCCGCGCCCCCGCGAGCACCGGCAGGAGGACGCGGAAGCCGACGCTCTCCACAAGGGCGGCGCCCGCCGCGATGCCGAGCGCCGTCGGCGTGAACATCAGCGTGTTGGCCGTCGCCGCCACCCTCCCGACGAGCGCGCCGGGCGTCTCGCGCTGCACCGCCGTGAGCGCCGCGATCAGCGCACAGGGAAGCCCGGCACCGTTCGCGAGACTCCCGGCGAGGACCGCCGCATCGCTCGGCAGCGCGGTCAGCGCCGCGGCCACCCCGGTCAGGGCGATGCCGGCGCCACCGAACCGCCGCGCCCCGAACCGCCGGAGCAGCGCCCCGGACGCCACGCCCACCGCGACGGAGCCGACGCCCTGCGCGGCGTACAGCACCCCGGTGTAGGCGGGAGAGCGGCCGAGTCCGTCGACGACCGCGTAGACCAGCGCGCCGCTGATCCCCGAGGTCAGCATCGTCAGTCCGGCCGCCCCCACGAGCGGCCGCAACCGCTCGTGCCCCCACAGGTACCGCACCCCCTCCGCGGTCCGCGCCCGCAACGGCGTACGGTCGGGGACCGGCACGCTCTCCCGCACCCGCACCAGCGCGAACATGCCCGCCGCGAGGACGAACGTCACCGCGTCCAGCAGAGCCACCCGGGCGCCCCCGTACGCGGCGAACAGGCCCGCCCCCGCGAGCGGCGCCACCAGCTTCAGACCCTCGTTCGCGGACATCCGCAGGCCGTTGAAGTCGCCAAGCAGCTCCTTGTCGACGGCCGTCGCGACCAGCGCGGCCTCCGCCGCGTCGGTGACGACGCCGCACGCCCCGTACACCACGAGCACGGCGAAGAGGATCCACAGCCGTCCCGCGCTGTCGACGGTGAACAGGGACAGGAGCAGCGCGCCGAGCGCGAGGTTGGTGGCGATGAGGAGCGGTCTGCGGCGGGTGCGGTCGGCGAGCGTGCCGAGCAGCGGTCCCGCGAGGGCGGGCGCCCACAGCGCGAACTGGCAGAGCGCGGCGAGCCCGTCGGACCCGGTGAGCTCCTTCACCCAGATCCCGGACGCCAGCCACAGCGCGGAGCTCCCGAAGCCGGAGACCACCACGGCACCCAGAAAGAGCCCCGCGTCGCGGTCCCGCAGGACGCGCCCGATCGTCGATGTCATGCCTGGTGATGCTGGTCCCTGAGGCCCCCGCGCCGGTATCGGGCGGTTTCCCTACCGGCCGGCGATGAGTTCGGGCCGCGCGCCGGGTCTACAAGGGGAGACGTACCGACATCGCCGACTCAGAAGGACCGCTCATGACCGACATCCTCGATCTCGGCCCGCAGACCCGCCTCGTGGCGCGGATCGCCGAAGGCATCACGGACGACCGGCTCGCGGCCGCCACACCCTGTCCCGAGTACGCGGTGCGCAACCTGCTGGGGCATGTGATCGGCCTCTCCCACGCCTTCCGGCTGGCCGCGGGGAAGGAGTTCGGGCCGACGCTCGACCGGGACCCGGGCAGCGGCACGCCGGACATCTCACCGGACTGGCGCGCGGAGCTGCCCGAGGCGCTCGACGACCTCGCCCACGCGTGGCGCGACCCGTCGGCCTGGCAGGGCATGACCCGCGCGGGCGGCGTCGACCTGCCGGGCGAGGTCGCGGGCCTCGTCGCGCTCGACGAACTCGTCGTCCACGGCTGGGACCTGGCCCGCGCGACCGGTCAGGAGTACGCCCCCGACGAGGTGAGCCTGGAGGCCGCGAAGGCGCTGCTCACGCCCACCGGGGACGAGCCGGGGGACGGGGGAGGGCTGTTCGGCCCGCCGGTCGCGGTGCCGGACGGGGCGCCGCTCCTGGACCGGGTGATCGGCCTGAGCGGACGCGACCCCCACTGGAAGGGGCAGGGCTGAGTGTGGACCAGGTATGGATCAGGTAAAGGGTCGGCCCACGGTCTCCCCACCCCCGGGTTGATGCGCGTAGACAGTCCTTGACCTGCCCGAACCCTGATGCGGAGACGCAACACATGCGGAAGTCCCTACGCGTGGCCGGCCTGGCCACCGCCTGCACCGTCGCCGGTGCCGCCCTCTACACCGCCGGTGCCGCCGGCGCCGACCAGGCCCCGCCGCGGCCCACCGAGGAGCCCCACAACATAGGCCTCCTCGTCGGCGAGATCGACGCCTACTACGGCGCGTCCAAGGGCGCGGACGGCGTGTGGAAGTCCTCGCCCGACAGCCCCTACGCCAAGGACCTGGCCCGCATCCAGGCCAAGGCGAAGAAGGACATCAGGAAGGCCGCGCACCACGCCCGGCACGGCAAGAAGCCGGCGATCGTCCTCGACGTCGACGACACGGCGCTGCTCAGCTTCGACTACGAGAAGCGCACCAACTACACGTACGAAAACGACAGTTGGTACGCCTACGTCAAGGAGGCCAAGCGCCCCGCCGTCTTCGGCATGCCCCAGCTGGTGAAGTACGCCAAGAGCAAGGGCGTCGAGGTCTTCTTCCTCACCGGCCTCGCCGAGTCGCTGCGCGAGGGTGCCGTGACCAACCTCGCCAGGGCCGGCTACGACACGCCGCTCGACCGCACGCACGTCTTCACCAAGGACAAGGCGAACCCGCCCGCCTACCTGAAGAACTGCGCGACAGCCACCGCCTGGAACTGCACCACCGTCCAGTTCAAGGAAGGTACGCGGAAGTACATCGAGTCGACCGGCTACAACATCGTCGGCAGCTTCGGCGACCAGGTGTCCGACCTGGAGGGCGGCTACGCGGACAAGACGTACAAGCTCCCGAACCCGACGTATTACGTGGGCTGAGACTCCGAGGGCCCTCTGAGGTTCGTTGAGCTACATAGGTTGCATTACTGACTAGGTCGCCATACGGTCTAGGTAGCTCAGACGCACAGGGGTGCGCGGCATGTGTGAGCACGCGCCGCGCACCCCTTCGGGAAGGGGGATCCCATGACCATCACGACGGACTTCGCGCCGGACTTCTCGGCACCGGCCACCGCCGTCGCGGCCGCGCTCGCCGGCTGTCTGCTGCTCGCCGAGCCCTGGGCCGGCCGCCGCATGTACGGGTCGCTGGCCCGGCGCAGGGACACCGAACCCCGCGCCCTCGTCCGCTACTTCGGGCTCATGCTCGCCCTCTGGTGGGCCTTCGCCGCCCTCACCGTCGCGGCCCTGCTCCTCTCACCCGGCACGACCGCCGCCCACCTCGGCCTCACCGTGCCCGAGCGGCCCGCCTACGTCGTCGCCGGCATCCTCCTCGCCGGCGCGATCGCGGTCGCCTCCGGACGGAACTTCCACGACCTCGCCAAGCGCGGCAGGCACGTGCCGGGGCTCTCCGCCATCGAGGCGATGCTGCCGCGCACCACCGAGGAGCGCCGGCTCGCGATCGCCGTCGCCGTGACCGACGGCCTCTGCGCCGAACTGGTCTACCGCGGCCTCCTCATCGCCTTCGGCGTGGGAGCGCTCGGACTCGACCTCTACGTGGCGGCGGCCCTGTCCGTCCTCGTCTACGCACTCGCCGGCCTCTACCAGGGCCGTCAGGGCGTCCTCGTCTTCGCCCTCTTCGGCGCGGTGTTCACGGGCCTCTACTTCGCCACGGGCAGCCTGCTGCTCCCCGTCGCGGTGCACGTCATCCTCTCCGTACGCGATCTGACGCTGCCCGCGCCGGAGCAGCCGCGGACCGCACCCGTCCTCTGAAAGCCCCCGCCCGAAAGGCGACCTGACATGACCGACCGCCGATCCAGCTGGTTCAAGGGCGTGCTCGACCTGCTCGTGCTGGCCGGCCTCACCGACGGTGAGAGCTACGGCTACGAGATCGCCAAGCTGCTCGGTGCCGCCGGCTTCGGCGAGATCAAGGGCGGCACCCTCTATCCGGTGCTGAACCGCCTGGAGGAGGCGGGCCTCGTCGTCGCGGAGTTCCGCGCCACCGAGAAGGGCCCGGGGCGTCGCTACTACCGGCTCACCGACGCCGGCCGCGAAACCCTCCGCGAACAGGGCGGACTCTGGCTCGCCTTCGACGGATCCGTACGACAGATGCTCGCGAAGGCGGGAGTGGAAGCACGATGACCAGCACGCAGCAGACGCAGCAGACGCAGCAAGCGCAGCAGAGACAGCAGGGGACGGACGTGCGGTACGAGCAGGACGGCTATCTCATCGACCTCGCCGAGCGGCTGCGGGCACGCGGCATGCCCGCCGACCGCGTCGAGGCGACCGTCACGGACCTCGCCGCCCACCTGGAGGAGTCCGGGGCCGACGACGCCGAGGCCGAGTTCGGGCCCGTCGCCGAGTTCGCCGCGCAGCTGGTGCCCGCCACGGGGGAGCAGGCACCGCTGGCACCGGACGAGCGCGCGGAGACGTGGCGCTGGACCGCCGACACGTACGTCGACGAGGAGCTCCTGAACCGCTTCGGCGACGAGGGCTGGGAGGTGGAGCGGGTCGACGCCCTCGGCCGCTTCGTCAGCCACCGGGACGTGGCGCAGCCGCAGCGCTGGGAGTACCGGCGCGAGCTGATCGCGCGCGGGCGCGAGGGGCTGGACGAGCGGCTCGCCCCGGACGGCTGGGAGCCGTGCGGGAGCTGGGCCGTCCACGCCTGGTACAAGCGGCCGAAGGCGGCGAGCCTCGGCCCGGCGGCGCGGGTGGACTCGCCGCCGCCGGCGCCGGACCGCAGCACCTTCCTGAGCCGGAAGTTCTACGCCCTGGCGGCGGCCGTCGTCGCCGCCGTGGTCGTCGGAGGGATCTCCGTCGCGGTCGACGACGGCGAGGCGAGCTCGGGGTTCGGCTACGCGGCGGGCCTGCTGGCGGGCGCGTGCGTGCCGATCGCGCTGGTCGTGTCCGTACAGCTGTGGCGCAACCGCCGCGGCCGGAACGTCTGACCTCGACTCAGCTCTTCAGCGCGGCGGCCATCATCGCCTTGGCGATGGGGGCCGCCAGACCGTTGCCGCTGACCTCGTCGCGGGCCGCGCTCGACGACTCGATCATTGCGGTGACCGCCACCTCCTTGCCGTCGCTGCCCTTCGCGTACGAAGTGAACCAGGCGTAGGGCGTCTTGCTGTTGTTCTCGCCGTGCTGGGCCGTGCCCGTCTTGCCGCCGACGGTCGCGCCGCTGATCTTCGCGTTCGTGCCGGTGCCCTCCTCGACGACGGTCCGCATCGCGGACTGCAGGCCCTCGGCGGTGGACTCGTCCATGACGCGCTGGGAGTCGTCGTCGCCGTACTTCTCCAGGATGTCGCCGTCGGAGTCGCTGATCTGCGAGACCATGTGCGGCTTGGCGAGGACGCCGCCGTTGGCGATGGCCGCCGACACCATCGACATCTGCAGCGGGGTCGCCGTCACGTCGAACTGGCCGATGCCGGTGAGCGCCGTCTGCGCCTTGTCCATGCCGGACGGGTAGACGCTCTTGCCCGCGCGCACCGGTACGTCCAGCTTGTCGGCGTTGAAGCCCATCTTCTCCGCCATCGCCCGGACCTTGTCCTGGCCCAGGTCGACGGCCATCTTCGCGAAGACGTTGTTGCAGGAGTACTGGAGCGCCGTGCGGATGTCGGCGTTCTCGCAGGGGGCCGACCGGTTCTCGTTCTTGAGGACGGTGCGCGTCCCGGGCAGCGTGTACGGGTTCGGGCTGCTCGTCCTGGTGTCCACCGAGCCGTAGAGCCCGTCCTCCAGGGCCGCCGCCGCGACCACCAGCTTGAAGGTCGAGCCGGGCGGCAGCGGCTGCCGCAGCGCGCGGTTGACCATCGGCTTCTCCTTGTCGGTGGTCAGCTTCCGCCACGCCTCGGAGTCCGTGGCGCCGCTGATCTTCGACGGGTCGTACGACGGGGTCGAGACCATGCCGAGGATCTTGCCGGTCTTGGGGTCGACGGCGACCGCCGCGCCCTTCGCGTCACCCAGCGCCTCGTAGCCGGCCTTCTGCACCGCGGGGTCGATCGTCGTGACGACGTCGCCGGGGTCGGCCCGCTTCCTGGTGAGCGTGTCGAGGGGGTTCTTCAGACGGTTGTCGGTGCCGTCGAGCAGGTCCTGGTAGATGCCTTCGAGCTGGGTGGCGCCGTAGACCTGTGAGCTGTAGCCCGTGACGGGCGAGTACAGGTCGCCGTCCTTGTAGGTGCGCTTGTAAGCGAGGTCTCCGCCCTTCGTCCGCTCGGAGCCGGTGATGGCCTCACCGCCCACGATGATGTCGCCCAGCGGGGCCGCGTACTGCTCTATCGCGTTGCGCCGGTTGTGCTTGTCGTCCGCGAGCGCCTTCGAGTCGTGGAACTGCACCCATGTCGCCCGCAGCAGCAGGGCGAGCACGAGCAGCAGCGCGAAGACCGAGGCGTGCCTGATCGTCTTGTTCATCCCGTGGGAGGACGAGCGGAGGGGAGGGTTTCGTTCCCTTGTGGTGTGCTTGCGACCGTTTTCTCATCGAGCCTTCATGAAACCCGCCTCGTACGCCGCGATCACCGCCTGCGTGCGGTCCCGCGCGCCCGTCTTGGCGAGGACCGACGCCACGTGGGTCTTCACCGTCGCCGCGCCCACCCCCATCCGTCCCGCGATCTCCGCGTTGGTCAGGCCCGCCGCCATCAGCCGCAGCACCTCGCTCTCCCGGCCGGTGAGCCGCGCCACCCAGGCGGGCGGCGCGGGCTCGGCGCGGCCGTACTCGGCGGCCAGGGCGCGCACGGCCGCGGGGAAGAGCAGCGAATCGCTGCGCGCCACGAGCCGGACCGCCTGCACGAGCTCGTCGGCGTCCGCCCGCTTGAGGAGGAACCCGGCGGCTCCGGCCCGCAGCGCCTCGTACACGTACGCGTCGTTCTCGAAGGTCGTCACGACGACGACCCGCGGCGGCTCGGTCATGGTCCGCAGGATCTGCTCGGTCGCGCGGATACCGTCGATCTCCGGCATGCGGACGTCCATCAGGACCACGTCCGGCTTCAGCTCCCGTACGACGGCGACCGCCTCGGCGCCCGTCGCCGCCTCGCCCGCCACCTCGACGCCGGGCTCGGCGGAGAGGATCGCGCGCAGGGCGGTGCGCACCATGCGCTCGTCGTCCGCGAGGACGACCCGGATGTCGTTCGCCGTCATTGCTGTCCTTTCAGGGGAAGTCGTACGTGGAGGCGCCACATCCCGTCGGCGGGGCCCGCCTCGGCCGTGCCGCCGAGCAGCCGGGCCCGGTCCGCGACACCGCGCAGGCCGTGGCCGCCGCCGGGCCGGGGCGCGGGGGAGCGGGGCGGCAGCGGGTTCTCCGCGGTGACGGCCAGGGCAGGGCCGTCCAGGGCGATGCGCAGCGTCACGGAGGTGGCGTCGCCGCCGTGCCGCAGCGCGTTGCTGAGGGCCTCCTGCACGATGCGGTAGGCCTCCCGGGAGACCAGCGGGGGCAGGGACTCGGGGTCCGCGGAGACGGTGGCCGTCACCCGGGGCCCGGCCGCCCTGGTGCGGCGCAGCAGGCCGTCCAGGTCGGCGGCGAGGGTGGGCGCGGGAGCCGTCGGTTCCGCGCCGCCCGCTTCCCGCAACACGCCCAGTACGGCGTCGAGTTCGCCCACCGTGCGGCGCGTCGTGTCCTCGATGGCGGCCAGCGCCTCGCGCACGAACTCCGGGTCGTGGTCGAGGACCCGGCGGGCCGCGCTCGCCTGGAGGGTGACGGCGCTCAGCGCGTGACCGACGGAGTCGTGCAGTTCGCGGGCGAGCCGGTTGCGCACGGCGAGGTCGGCGGCGCGCTGCTCGGCGGCGGCGAGCCGGTCGGCGGGCGTGGGCCCGAGCAGGCCGGGCGCCCAGCGCGCGAGCAGCCCGCCGGCGGTGGCCGCGCACGCCGCGAGCGCCACCAGCGAGGCGCAGCCGATGACCGGGGAGAGGGCCAGCAGCCAGGTCTCGCCGAAGACTTCGGGCATCCCGATGCGGCTGTCCGCCAGTACGGAGAAGAAGGGCAGCAGGATCAGGACGCACGCGAAGGGCGGCAGCGCGAGCGACATGCCGCTGATGACGCCGCCGAAGCCGAGGTGCAGCGTGAACCACGCGGCGGTGCGGGTGCGGGCGACCCGGGTGCGCGCGGGCCCCTCGGCGAGGGAGTCGGCCGGCACCCCGCACAGCGTCCGCACGGCGGCCACCGACATCGGCCGGGTCAGCGGGAACAGCGCGGTGACCGCGGCGAGCGGCAGGCCGACCGCGAACGCGGCGAGCTGGGCGCCGAGCGAGCCCAGGACGGCGGTGTCCTCGAAGAACGGCCCGACGACGACGGCGCCGACGAACACGTACGGCATGGCGAGGGCGCCGCCGAGGATCAGATGGATCCAGCGGCGGCGCGCCCGGCGCCCGAACAAGGTGGTGGCGAGTGGCCTCACGCCGTGCTTCCCGACCGCTGCCGGAGGAAGTGCGCCAGGAGGCCGGCGACGAGCGCCCCGATGATCATCTGGACAGCGTAGGTCAGGAACATCGCACCGGTGGGCTGCTTTTCGGCGTCACCGACGGCCGCGAGGGAGCCGAGGAACAGCCAGCCTCCCCAGCAGGCGACCGTGCCCGAGCCGAGCCAGGCCGCCGTGAGCGGCACCTCGAGGGGCAGGGCGCGGCCCCACGACAAGCTGAGGAGCAGCGCGCCCGCGACGGCCACCACGAGGTAGACCGCGTCCAGGGACTCCAGTACGTGGAAGTCGGTCGTACGCCCCCTGACCTGCGCCTCGTTGAGCCCGGCCGCGGAGCCGGTGGCCCACAGCACGTGCAGCGTGCCGGGGACGAGCGCGAGCAGCGCGACGGCACAGGCGACGGCCCGCGGCCCCCGCCGAGCCCCACCGCACGGCACCCGCCCCCGCCACAGGTGTCCCCAGCGGTCCCGCGCGTACAGCGCGAAGAGGGCGCCGAGGGCGACGCCCTGCACGATGAAGCCGGTGTAGACGACGGCGAACACCCAGTCGGCCAGGAACGGTTCGCCCGTGCCGCCGTCCGATCCGCCGCGGACGCTGCCGCCGAGCACCTTGACCACCAGCTGCAGCGGATATCCGGCCATGATCGGCGTCAGGAGACCGGTGGCGACCCACATCGGCACCAGCAGCAGCGGGGCCGGCACGCGCAGCCCCCAGGGCCGGGTCAGGAGCAGCGCCAGCACGATGACGGACGCGTCCATGAGGACGGTCAGCCCGTTGACGAAGATCATCGGCACCCGGTGGTCGAGCAGCGGGCTGCCGTCGGGGATCCCGAGGTGACTCCCGGAGATCCAGGCGGCCTTGAGAGCGAGATACGGCACACAGGCGACCTGCGCGACGATCCGCAGCGAGCGGCGGGAACGGCTGAGGGCGGGCGCGGCGGCCGGCGGGGCGGGAGACGGGAACGCTGTCTGCGGCATACCTCCAAGCTCCCGCCCGGACCGCCCCGACACCTCCTGCGCGAAGACGATCCGCCTCCGCCGCGCGGCGGAGGCCCGGGCGGCGTGAGGTTCAGGCCTCGTGCAGGACGAGGACCACCTCGTCGATTTCCTTGCCGCGGGCCTGGGCGTAACCCCGGTCCGTCGCGGAGACGCGGAAGCCGCACTTCTCCAGGACGCGGATCGAGCCCGCGTTGTCCGCCGCCGCGCGGGCGTAGAGCGGGCGCTCCGGCTCGAGTTCGAGGAGGCCGCGGAGGGCCGCCGTGGCCAGGCCCCGGCCCCAGTACGCGCGGTCGATCCAGTACGTGACCTCGCGCTCGCCGGGCGCCCCGTACACCCCCGCGTTGCCCACCACGTCCCCGTCCGCGAGGACCGTGCGGATCTGGATGTCCGCGGCGGCCCGCATCCTCGTCCAGTGCGCGTCGAAGGCGTCCCGGTCGGCGGGGTCCTCGGAGGTGAACGCGGCCATGTGGGTCGACTCGGGGTCGTTCATCTGCCGGAAGAAGACGGGCAGATCGCTGTCGTGGACTGCGCGCAGGGTGACATCCATGCGTCAGAGCCTACGAGTCGCCAGTGTCAGCCGGTCCCGCGCGTCGAAGAGGGCGTCCTTGACCAGCTGTTCGTGCGCGGGCGTGAGCCGCGCCACCGGCACCGAGCAGCTGATCGCGTCGCGCGCGGGGGTGCGGTAGGGGATGGCGACGCCGAAGCAGCGCAGGCCCAGCGTGTTCTCCTCGCGGTCCACCGCGAAGCCCTGCTCGCGCACCGCGCGCAGCTCCTCGATGAGCTTCTCGCGGTCGGTGATGGTGTGCTCGGTGAGCGCGGGCAGCGTCTCCGGGAGCAGCGCGCGGACCTGTTCGTCGGTGTGCGTGGCGAGCAGCGCCTTGCCGAGCGAGGTGGAGTGCGCGGGGAGGCGGCGGCCGACGCGTGTGAAGGGGCGCAGGTAGTGCTGGGACTGGCGGGTGGCGAGGTAGACGACGTTCGTGCCGTCGAGCCGGGCGAGGTGGATGGTCTCCGTGGTGTCGTCGGAGAGCCGGTCCAGGGTGGGCCGGGCGGCGGCCACGACCTCGTCGCCGTCGATGTACGACGTACCGACGAGCAGGGCGCGCACCCCGATCCCGTACCGCGTGCCGGTGGCGTCCGTCTCGACCCAGCCGAGCTCGACCAGGGTGCGGAGCAACATGTACAGGCTCGACTTGGGGTAGCCGACGGCCTCCTGGACCGCGGCCAGGGAGTGCATTCCGGGGCTGCCCGCGAAGTACTCGAGCAGTTCCACCGTGCGCACGGCGGACTTGACCTGCGCACCGCCTCCGGTCTCGCCAGCCGACATCGCCCTTGACCCCTTTGAACGCCGAGAAATAGTCTCAAGTCCCCGCCGTTCATCAACGGAGACAGTGTTCAGCATATCGAACAGCCCTGGTGAGTGGCATACGTCTGGAAAGGGAATCCGCGGTGGCAGCAGCACCAGTCTGGAGTGTCGACCCCCGAACCGGGAAGCAGCGCGAGCAGGTTGCGGTGGAGGCCACGGCCGAGGAGGTCGACCGCGCGGTCCGCGCCGCCCGCGACGCGGCGCCCGCCCTCGCCGACCGCGCGGTGCGCGCCGCCTTCCTGCGCACCGCGGCCGACCTCCTCGAAGAGTCGAAGGACCACCTCGTCGAGGCCGCGGACGCGGAGACCGCGCTCGGGCCCGTCCGGCTCGCCGGCGAACTCGCCCGCACCTGCTACCAGTTGCGCACCTTCGCCGACATCGTCGACGAGGGCGCCTTCCTCGGTGTCGTCATCGATCACCCCGACGCCACGGCGACTCCGCCCATACCGGACCTGCGCCGCTACAAGATCCCCCTCGGCGTCGTCGCGGTCTACTCCGCCTCCAACTTCCCCTTCGCCTTCTCCGTGCCCGGCGGCGACACCGCGAGCGCGCTCGCCGCGGGCTGCCCCGTGGTCGTCAAGGCCCACCCCGACCACCCGGGCACCTCCGAACTGGTCGCCTCCGTGCTGCGCAGGGCCGCCGCCGCGCACGACATCCCCGAGGGCGTCCTCGGCCTCGTGCACGGCTTCGAGGCGGGCGTCGAACTGGTCAAGCACCCGCTGGTCGCCGGCGCCGGCTTCACCGGCTCCATCCGCGGCGGGCGCGCCCTCTTCGACGCGGCCGCCGCCCGGCCCGTCCCGATCCCCTTCCACGGCGAGCTCGGCTCCCTCAACCCCGTCGTCGTCACCGAGGCCGCGGCCGCCGAGCGCGGCGAGCAGATCGGCACCGGACTCGCGGGCTCCGTGACGCTCGGCGTCGGCCAGTTCTGCGTCAAGCCGGGCCTCGTCCTCGCCCCCGAGGGCGCGGGCGGCGACCGCCTCGTGAAGTCCCTGACCGAAGCGGTGAGCGACACCGAGGCCGGGGTGCTCCTGGACCACCGGATGCGGGACAACTTCGTCGCCGGGGTGCGCGAGCGCGCCGGACTCCCCGACGTCGAGGCCCCCGTGACCCCCGGTGCGGGCAGCGAGCACACCGTCAGCGCGGGCTTCCTGACCGTCCCGGCCGAGCGCCTCGCCGAAGAAGGGGCGTACGACCTGCTCCTGGAGGAGTGCTTCGGCCCGGTCACCGTCGTCGCCCGGTACAGCGACGCGGCGGAGATCACCGCCGTCCTCTCCCGGCTGCCCGGCAACCTCACCGCCACCGTGCAGCTCTCCTCCGAGGAGGCGGCGGGGGAGAGCGGCCGGGGCGCCGAGCTGCTCGCCGAGCTCACCCCGCTCGCGGGGCGCGTCCTCGTCGACGGCTGGCCCACCGGCGTCGCCGTCGCCCCCGCCCAGCACCACGGCGGCCCCTACCCCGCGACCACGTCGACCTCGACGTCCGTGGGCGGCACGGCCGTCGAGCGCTGGCTGCGCCCGGTCGCGTACCAGAACACCCCCGAGGCGCTGCTCCCGCCGGAGCTGCGCGACGACAACCCGCTGGGCCTGCCGCGCCGTTACGACGGGCGCCTGGAACACTGACCGCATGGACGTCACCATCGGGCACCTCCCGTTCTCGCTGCGCACATACGGCCCCGACGGGCACTGGTCGTACGAGGACGGGGTGCTCACCGGCTGGGCGGGCGCCCGGCAGGACCGCTTCGTGCCCCCGACGGGCGAGGCGCTCGAGCCCGCCTCCGACGCGCCCCGCCTGCTCGGCGCCCCCGAGGGCGACTTCCAGCTGATCGCCCGCGTCACGGTCGGCTTCGCCGCCGCCTTCGACGCGGGCGTGCTGTACCTCCACGTGAGCGAGCGGGAGTGGGCCAAGCTCTGCCTGGAGCGCTCCCCGGACGAGCCCACGGTGTGCACGGTCGTCACCCGCGGCCGCTCCGACGACGCCAACGCCTTCGTGGTGGACGGCAGCAGCGCCTGGCTGCGCGTCAGCCGTACGGGGTCGGCGTTCGCGTTCCACGCCTCGACGGACGGCGAGCGGTGGACGTTCGTGCGGATCTTCTCGCTCGGCGACGAGAAGACGGCGGGCGCCGCACTCGTCGGCTTCATGGCCCAGTCACCCGTCGGCGAGGGCTGTGTGGTGACGTACGACCACATCGAGTTCCGCCCCAACTGGCCGGAGGGGCTGCGCGACGGTTCCTAGCTCTCCTGAAGGCCGACGCGGGTGCCGGTGGCCGCCGCGCGTTCGATGGCGTCGAGCAGTCGCTGGCGCCGCACCGCGTGCGCGAAGTCCGGCGCCGACGAGCCGCGTTCGGCCGGTCCGGCGAGCATCCGGGCGTACTGCATCCCCACGTTGTAGGCGGGCAGGCCGCGCACGTCGTCGAGCTCGGGGACGTCGAAGTAGCGGGCGGGCACGGGGAGTTCGGCGGTCTCCGGATCCGTGCCGCGCCCGCCGCGTACGGTCAGGGACGCCTGCTGGAGGTGGCCCGAGTCACCCGTGATCACGAGGTCGCCCTCCGTGCCGTTGATCTCCCAGTGGAAGTTCGTGCCACGGGAGAGACCGCCCCGGAAGTGCACCGAGGCCACGGCCCCCGAGTCGAGCCGCCCGCTCACCGCGATCTGGTCGTCGACGGTCATCGCCGCCGCGCGGCCCGTGCCCTCCTCGCGCACGAGGGGACGCCGGGTCGCCAGGGTCGCCGAGACCTCGGTGAACTCGCCGAGCACCATGGCGACGGCGTCGACGGTGTGCCCGAAGGGGATGGTCAGCATGGTCCCGCCGTTCCGCCGGTCCAGGAGGTACTCCCCGGACGGCTCGAAGACGGGGCCCCAGCGCCGCCCCGACGCGACGAGAGTGGTCGACAGGACCTCACCGGCGTACCCGTCGGCGACGAGATCGCGGACGAACCGCACGGCGGGCGCCGAGCGGGCCTGCAACCCCGCGAACGTCCGCACCCCCGCCCGGTCCGCGGCCGCCGCCAGCTCCTCGGCCTCGGAGAGGCCGTTGCCGAGCGGCCACTCCGAGAGCACCGCCTTGCCCGCGCCGAGCGCGCCGAGGATCACCTCGCGGTGCAGCGGCACCCGCACGCTCACCACGACGAGGTCGACCTCGTCGCTGCGGACGAGCTCGGCGGCCGAGCCGAACGCCAACGGCACCCCGTACTTCTCACCCGCGGCCCGCGCCGACGCAGCACTGGAAGCGGCCAGGGCGCGCAGCTCGTATCCGTCGAGGCGGGCCAGCGCGGGGACGTGGGAGCGGGGCGCCCAGCCGCCGCGGGCGGAGAGACCGACGAGGCCGACACGGACGGGTGCGGTGGTGGAGTTCATGAGCGGGACGGTAGGCGGGAGGCCCTGATCACCCGCAAGGGCACCAACTATATTTTGGAAACCATGACTGGTCAGAGCCGCGAGGGCGCCCGTAACCGGCACGACATCTACGGCCTGCTCTGCCCCGGCCGCGCGGTCTTCGAGCTGCTCGTCCACAAATGGACCGGCCTCGCCATCACCGCCCTCGCGGACGGTCCGCGCCGCTTCGGTGAGCTGCGCCGCAAGCTGGAGGGCGTCAGCCCCAAGGTGCTCACCCAGACCCTGCGCCGCCTGGAGGAGAACGGCCTCGTGACGCGCACCGTCCACGCCGAGGTCCCGCCCCGCGTCGAGTACGAACTCACCGAGCTGGGCCGCGGCGCCCTGGAACCCCTCGCCCACCTGCGCACCTGGGTCAGGGCGAACACGGGCAGGTTCGCGGCCGCGGAGTCACCGACAGGGGAATGAGGTGCTTACCCTTGGCGGCGTTCATGTGTATTCGAGAAGGAGTGAAAAATGGCTAGGGCCACTGCGCGACACATCTTGGTCGCAACCGAGACGGAAGCGCTCCAGCTGAAGGAGCAGATCGAGGGCGGGGCGGACTTCGCCGAGCTGGCCAAGAAGCACTCCTCGTGCCCCTCGTCGAGCGCCGGCGGGGACCTCGGCTCGTTCGGCCCCGGGCAGATGGTGCCCGAGTTCGACCAGGTCGTCTTCTCCGCCCCGGTCGGCGAGGTCCAGGGCCCGGTGAAGACCCAGTTCGGGTCGCACCTCGTCGAGGTCACCAGCCGCCAGGACTGACGCGGTGTACCGGGCCGCGCCGCTGAGGCGCGGCCCGGTTCCGGCGCGAGGGGAATGAGACGCTCCGGGCGTACGTTGACGGACTGAGCGGAGGCAGCCTCCGCACCGACTGCTTCGTACCGTACGACCTGGAAAGAGCCACACATGCGCGTCGAGATCTGGAGCGACATCGCCTGCCCCTGGTGCTACGTGGGCAAGGCCCGCTTCGAGAAGGCCCTCGCCGCCTTCCCGCACCGTGCCGGCGTCGAGGTCGTGCACCGCTCCTTCGAGCTGGACCCGGGGCGCGCCAAGGGCGACACCGGGCTCGTCCTGCCGATGCTCATGCGGAAGTACGGCATGAGCGAGCAGCAGGCCCGCGAGGGCGAGCGGCGGCTCGGGGAGAACGCGGCCGCCGAGGGCCTCGACTACCGCACCGAGGGCCGCGACCACGGCAACACCTTCGACATGCACCGCCTCCTGCACCTCGCCAAGGAGCGGGGCAGGCAGGACGAGCTGATCGGGCTGCTCTACCGCGCGAACTTCGCCGAGGAGCGGTCCGTCTTCACGGACGACGAGCGCGTCGTGGAGCTCGCCGTCGAGGCGGGTCTGGACGAGGGCGAGGTGCGGGCCGTCCTCGCCGACCCGGAGCGGTACGCCGACGACGTCCGCGCCGACGAGCGCGAGGCCGCCGAGCTGGGCGCGAACGGCGTGCCGTTCTTCGTCCTCGACCGCAAGTACGGCATCTCCGGCGCCCAGCCCGCCGAGGTCTTCACGCAGGCCCTGGAGCAGGCGTGGGGCGAGCGTCCGCCGCTCACCACCCTCGCGACGGCCGACGGCGGCGACGCCTGCGGGCCCGACGGATGCGCGGTTCCGCAGGCCTGAGCCGCCGCATAGGTTGATCCCCATGGAGTCCATGGGGATCAACAACGGCAACGAATTCGCTCCCGCTTCGACTTACCTGAACACCGCGAGCTGCGGTCTGCTGCCCCGCCGCGCCGTCGACGCGGTGTGCGCGCTCGCCGCCGAGAACGGCGCGGGACGGCCGGGCGGCGCGGGCGACTTCGAAGTGGTGGACGAGGCCAGAGCCGCCTTCGCCCGGCTCGTCGGCGTCCCGGACGGCCGTGTCGCGACCGGCGGTTCGGTCGCGGTGCACGCCGGGCTGATCGCCGCCTCGCTGCCGCCCGGCGCCGAAGTACTCGCGCCCGAGGGCGAGTTCGCGTCGATCGTGAACCCCTTCGTGCTGCGCGGCGACCTCAAGATGCGGTACGCGCCCCTGGACGAGCTCGCCGCGGCCGTCACCCCGACGACGACGCTCGTCTCCTTCTCGGCCGTCCAGTCGGCCGACGGCCGCGCCGCCGACCTGCCGGCGGTCCGCGCGGCGGCGGCCGCCCACGGCGCGCGCACCCTCCTCGACGCGACGCAGGCGGCGGGCTGGCTGCCCCTCGACGCGGGCGCGTACGACTACACCGTGACCGGCGCCTTCAAGTGGCTGCTGTGCCCGCGCGGCGTGTCGTTCCTGACGGTGCGCGAGGAGGCACAGGAGTCCCTGGTCCCGCTGCACGGAGGCTGGCTCGCGGCGGCCGACACCTGGAACTCCACGTACGGGCCGCTCGCGCAACTCGCCCCGGACGCCCGCCGCTTCGACGAACCGCCCGCCTTCCTCGCCTACCACGGGGCCGCCGCCGCGCTCTCCCTCGTCGAGGAGACGGGGATCGACGCGATCCACGCGCACGACACCGCGCTCGCCGCCCGCTACCGCGCCGGACTCGCCGAGCTGGGCCACACCCCGGTGCCGGGCGGCTCACCCATCGTCTCCGTGCCCGGACTCGGCGACCGCGCCCCCGAACTGGCCCGGGCGGGCATCCTCACCTCGGCACGGGCGGGACACCTGCGAGCCACGTTCCACCTGTACAACACCGAGGCGGATGTGGACCGGATCCTCGACGTGCTGTCCGGCTGAGGCCTGGCGCGGCGGGCCGCGGGACGCCAGGCTTGGCAGGACTACGTGGTCGCGTGGCCGCGCGAGGTGGTGGTGCCGGGTGGAGCCGTCCTTCGAGAGGCCGGAGCCGTCCTTCGAGCGGCCGGGCGCGTCGCGCCTGCCGTCCGGCGCGGGCAGGCCGTCCGCCGACGCCGACCTGCACCGACGCCTTGTCTACGGCGACGAGGCGGCCCTAGCGGAGGTCTACGCCGCGTACGGCGTGCTCGTCCACCGCGTCGCGACCCGCGTCACCCGAGACCACACCGCCGCCGAGGACGTGGCCCAGGAGGTCTTCGCCCACCTGTGGAGCAGGCCCTACGCCTTCGACGCGCGCCGCGGCAGCCTGCGCGGCTGGCTCTCGATGCTCGCCCACCGGCGCGCCGTGGACTGGGTGCGCGGCGAGGAACGGCACCGCAAGGCCGCGCACGCCGACGAGGCGGGGCTGCGGGCGGTCCCGGCGGCCAGCCCCGCCCCGGACGAGGCGATCCTCGAACAGGAGCGCTCCCTGCTCCTGCACTCCGCCCTCGCCCGGCTCCCGCTGCCCCAGCAGCAGGTGGTGCACCTCGCCTACTTCGCGGGGCGCACCTACCGGCAGGCCGCCGTCGAACTGGGCATCCCCGAAGGCACCGCGAAGACCCGCCTGAGAACGGCCCTGCGTACGCTGGCCGAGACGCTCGCGGACCCACCCCTGCGAGGTGAACTCCCTTGACCGGCAACCACGAAGCGGTACGCGAACTCCTCGGCGCCTGGGCCGTCGACGCCCTCATGCCGGGCGACGAGGCCGAGCTCGCCCGGCACCTGCGGCAGTGCGAGAGCTGTGCCGCCGAGGCCGCACGGCTGCGCGCCACGGTGCGGCACCTGGACGGCCCCGCCCTGCCCGACCCGGCACCGGACGGGCACCCCGGGCGGCACGGGCTCTCCCTCGCCCTGCGCAGCCGCGCCCCCGCGCTGCGCACCGCCCCGCACGCCGCGCCCTACGCCGCCGCGGTCACCGGGCTCCAGGCGCTCCTCGCCGAGCTGGACGAGCAGGCACCCTGGGGCACACCGGTCGTGCACGACTGGGACGTCCACGACACCGTCGCCCACCTCATCGCCGCCGACGAGCCGCTCGCCCGGCACCTCGGCCTGCCCGCGCGCGAACCCGCCCCGCACTCGCCGGACGGCAAACCGTGGCGCGCCGCGTGGGAGGCGCGCACCCGCGAGGTGATCCGCCGCGAGCGCACCCGCACACCCGCGCAGACCGTCTCCGCGTGGCGGGTGCAGGCCGCCGGGCTGCTCTCCTCCCGGGCGGCCCACGACCCCGAACTCGCCGCCCGCGCCACGGTGCTGGCCGGGATACGCCTCCCCGTCGCCGACCACTTCCTGGCCCGCGCCTTCGAGACCTGGGTGCACGCCGACGACATCGGCGTCGCCCTCGACCGCACGGTCCCCCCACCCCCCTCCCCCCACCTGTGGCAATTGGTACGCCTCGCCGTCCGCATCCTCGGCCCGGCCCTCGGCCCACAGGCCCCGGCCGTCGCCCTCACCATCACCGGAGACGGCGGCGAAACGGAGTGGGTCCTCGGCAGCTCGGCCGACCCGATCAGCGCCGAACTTGTCCTGGACCCCGTCGACTTCTGCCTCCTGGTAGGCGGCCGCCGCACCCCCGACCAACTACCACGCGGCACATCGGGCGACGAGTCAGCAGTACGCCGAGTCCTGACAAGAGCGGCTTCACTGGCGTGGCTGTAGCCGCCTCCTGAGGCCGGTCCGCGCCCTATCCGGGGCGAGGGGGTGGCTGTGGCGCCGGCAGCGCCCCGTCAGGGGCGCGGGGAACTGCGCGACAAGCCCCCACCGACCCGCGGTGACGTCTGCTGCGGCGGGCTGCACGGCGGGATCCGGGGCCGGCTGTGGCTCCGGCCTGGCGTCGTGGCGCCGGTAGTGCCCCGTCAGGGGCGCGGGGAACTGCGCGACAAGCCCCCACCGGCCGGCGGTGGCATCTGCCGCGCAGGCTCCAGGGCGTGGCCGGGACTGCCCGGAGCGGAAAGGGCGGGGCTACGCCCGCCCCGTGCGCGCCGGGGCGTCCCCCCGCGGCCGTCACAGGGTGGGGGCGACCCGGGGGAGCCCCCCCAGGCGTAGCCCCCCCGCCGCCCCGCGCCC
>NZ_JBJDPY010000006.1:80613-494407 GCF_044903205.1 Streptomyces sp. NPDC029674 | reverse complement strand
AGATCTGGAAGCCCGGTAACGGGTGGAGGTGACTGGTACTAATAGGCCGAGGGCTTGTCCTCAGTTGCTCGCGTCCACTGTGTTGGTTCTGAAACCACGAACAACCCCATGTGTGGTCACGCATGGTGCGGTTGACAGTTTCATAGTGTTTCGGTGGTCATAGCATGAGGGAAACGCCCGGTTACATTCCGAACCCGGAAGCTAAGCCTCATAGCGCCGATGGTACTGCAGGGGGGACCCTGTGGGAGAGTAGGACGCCGCCGAACTAATTGTAGAGAAAACCCCCGCACCATTCGGTGCGGGGGTTTTCTGCGTTTAGGGTCGGGTCATGAGATATGAACTGGTCATCTTCGACAATGACGGGGTCCTCGTCGACAGCGAGCCGCTCTCCAATACGATCCTCGCCGGCTATCTGACCGAGCTCGGGCACCCGACCTCCTACGAGGACTCCCTGCGCGACTACATGGGCGCCGCCGTCCATCGCGTACACGATCTGATCCTCGAGCGGAGTGGGCAGCGGCTTCCCGAGGACTTCGACGATGTGTTCCATGGTCGGGTCTTCGCCGCTTTCGAGCGGGAGCTGCAGCCTGTGGACGGGGCCGTGGAAGTGCTGGAGAAGCTGACCGGGGATGGGGTGGCTTACTGTCTGGCGTCTTCCGGGAGTCATGAGCGGATTCGGGTCGGGCACCGGAAGGCCGGGCTCGACAAGTGGTTCGACGAGGGGCGGATCTTCAGCTCGCAGGACGTGGGGCGGGGAAAGCCGGCGCCCGATCTCTTTCTGTATGCCGCCGAGCGTATGGGGGTGGTGCCCGAGAAGTGTGTCGTCGTGGAGGACAGCCCGCTGGGAGTGCAGGCCGCCGTCGCCGCCGGCATGGATGTCTTCGGGTTCACCGCGATGACCCCGGCCGACCGGCTGGCGGGTGCCACCAAACTCTTCGGGGACATGCGGGAGTTGATGGACCTGCTCGCATGACCACGGGCCGGGATTAGGCAGGTGATCCATCTACCCACTGGTAGACCGGGGCCCTACGCTCTCCAGCCATGACCGAAGTGCTGCGGCGCGGCAGGGCATCGCTGGCGTTCGCGTTCCTGGTACAGGGAGTCACGTTCGCCCTGCTCGTGACGCGGATTCCGGCGATTGAGGATCGCTACGGGATATCCGACGGGCTGCTGCCCGTCTTCCTCGCGGCGGTGCCGGTCCTGGCCGGAATCGGGAGTGTGGGCACCGAGCAGCTGGTGAAGAAGGTGCCGCCGAGCGCGGTGCTGAGGTGGTCGCAGCCCGCGGTGCTGCTCGCGCTGCTTGGGGTGGGCGCGGGCGACACGATGTGGCAAGTGGCCGTGGCACTCGGGGCGTTCGGGCTCGCCGTGGGGGCGCTCGACGCGTCCATGAACATGCTCGGGGTGAGTCTCCAGCGGGCGTACGGGCGCAGCATCATGCTCGGGTTCCATGCCGCGTACAGCCTGGGCGGAATCGTGGGGGCCTCGCTGGCCTGGGCCGGAGCGCACTGGGACCTTTCGCTCTTCGTCTCCTATCTGCCCGCTGTGGCGGTGCTGCTGCCGGCGGCGCTGGTCGGGAGCCGGTGGTACGTCGATGCGACGCCGGTGACGGGGACAGCGGCGGAGAGGGGCAGGGAGGCTCGGAGCGGGGGTGTCGTCTTCAAGGTGCTGCTGCCGCTCTGTCTGGTGATGACGTTCGCGTACATCGGTGACTCGACGGTCTCCAACTGGAGCGCCAAGTATCTGCAGGACGTGCTGGGGAGTTCGGAAGAGGTCTCGACCGTTCCGTACAACGTCTACATGGTCATGACGCTGGTGGGGCGCGGGCTCGGGGATCTGGGGGTGCGGCGGTTCGGGGCCGTGGCCGTGGTGCGGGGCGGGTCGGTGGTCGCCGCGCTGGGGTTCGCGGTCGTGGCGGTGGCGCCGGGGGCGTGGGTGGGGATCGCCGGGTTCACCGTGCTGGGGCTGGGGTTGTGCGTGATCGTTCCGCAGACTTTCGCCGCGGCGGGGAGATTGTTCCCGAGAGATTCGGACGCGGCCGTTGCGCGACTGAATGTCTTCAACTATGTGGGGTTTTTGATCGGTTCGCCGTTGGTGGGCGGGCTCGGGGACGTTTGGAACTATCGGGGGGCCATGGTCGTTCCTCTGGTGTTGGTGCTCCTGACCTTGCTGTACGCCCGTTCCTTCGCCCCAGGACCGGACCGGTACGGTGACGGGCATGAGTGGCCGCGCGCAGCTGATGTGGGACGAGGCAGTAACGGGCTATGACTTCGGCCCGGGTCACCCGATGGACCCGGTCAGGCTCGGGCTGACCCGAAGTCTGGTCGACGCCTTCGGGCTCGACCGGGAGCTCGATGTCGTCGCGGCGAAGCGTGCCGGTGATTCGACGCTGCGGCTCGTGCACCGCGGGGACTACGTGGACGCGGTCAAGGCCGCTTCCGTCGATCCCGCGTCCGCGCGCGGGGAGTACGGCCTCGGCACGGAGGACGACCCGGCCTTCGCCGGGATGCACGACGTGTCGGCGCTGATCGCCGGGCAGTCCGTGGGCGCGGCCGAAGCGGTGTGGCGCGGGGAAGCGCTGCATGCGGTGAACTTCGCGGGTGGGCTGCACCATGCGATGCCCGGGGGTGCCTCCGGGTTCTGCATCTACAACGACGCGGCGCTGGCCATCGCCCGGCTGCTCGAACTGGGCGCCGAGCGCGTCGCGTACGTGGATGTGGACGTGCATCACGGGGACGGGGTCCAGGCCGCCTTCTGGGAGGACCCGCGGGTTCTGACGATCTCGCTGCACGAGCATCCACGGACGCTGTTCCCGCAGACCGGGTGGCCCGAGGAGACGGGTGCGGACGGCCCGGCCGAGGGAACCGCGGCGAACGTCGCGCTGCCGGCCGGGACCGGTGACGCGGGGTGGGTGCGCGCCTTCCACGCCGTGGTGCCCGAGCTGCTCGCCGAGTTCCGGCCGCAGGTTCTCGTGACGCAGCACGGCGCCGACACGCACTTCGAGGACCCGCTGGCCCACCTCGCGGTGTCGCTCGACGCGCAGCGGGCCGTGCAGGTCGCCTGCCACGAGCTGGCCCACGAGCACGCCGAGGGGCGGTGGGTGGCTCTTGGGGGTGGGGGGTACGCCGTGGTGGATGTGGTGCCGCGGTCCTGGACGCATCTGGTGGCCATCGCCGCGGGGCGGCCCGTAGAGCCGACGGCGGAGATCCCCGAGTCCTGGCGGCAGGAAGTCTTCGCACGGACGCGGCAGCTGGCGCCGGGGCGGATGACGGACGGGCGCTGGCCGGTGGAGTGGAAGGGCTGGGAGTCGGGGTACGACCCCGCCGACCGGCTCGACCAGGCGGTGCTCGCCGCACGGAAGGCCGTGTTCCCGTTGCGGGGACTGCTGGCGTAGAGAGCTGTCGGCGTAGAAGGCTGTCGCCGTGGAGAATGCGCGGCGCGCCCGCCGGATTATGCCCGCGTTAGCCCAAGTGTGGGGGGTTTCCGGGGTTTTGAGGCAGCGTGGGCTCCGATGGGCCAGCATCGGACCGTGTTGAGCACCGGCGCCCTGCGTGCGCATCTGCTGGCGGCTCGGTTGGCCGGGCCCGTTGCCACCTCGCGGGAACAGAGCCTGCGCAGTTATCGGCTGTTCGCGGCCCGGGACCCACGGATAATGCTGGGGCTGGACCCCGAGTGGAGCTGGAGCGCCGGCGACCTGCTGCGCCTGATGTCCGACAAGTGTGGAGTGTCCGCCGACCCCGGGTGCACCACGGGCGCCGATGTCATCGATCCGGAACGGACGCTGGCGGCGCTCGACGCCTTCGCGGAACGGCTCGCGGCGGCGGCGCGGAGGCGGCTCCCGGTGCTCCTCGGGACCGGTCATCCGCACCGACTGCTCGGGTTCTACGCCGCGTTGGCGGACGCCTTGTCGGCGGCCGGATGCACCGTCCTCACCCCCGCGCAGGGCAGCAGTGTCGACATAACGACCCGGTTTGGCCTACGCACGTACAACCTTGACTACGTACAAGGAGTCGCGCTGGTGCGCGAACCCGGCGCGCGTCCCACCGGGAGTGAGACCGGCGCACACACCCACTCACCCCTCCCGATTCGGGCCGCTCTGGATGGTGCGGCGGAGGCCGGCGGGCCGCTTCCCGAGTTGGTCATCGGAGACCACGGATGGGTCTGCGGAGCAGGTCAGCTGGGGTTTGAGGCGATCGGTCTGGCGGATACGGACGATCCCGCGCTGTTCGTCGGGGAGGCCGAGGGGCAGGTGTCCGTCGTCGTTCCGCTTGATGACGCTGTGCGGTCTGATTACTACCGACCGCTTACTCGCTATGTACTCAATCGAGCGTGTCTGTCACAGTAGGCGGCCGATCGCGGCTCCTCTTCCCCACTCGCATCATCCGCCCCTAGTCTGGGGAGTGAGCGCGCAGAGACGAAGAGTCACCGGAAGGGGAAGCCGGTGCCCGTCATGTGCGGAAGGTTCAGGTGGGGTGTCATGGCTGCAGAGCAGAGGCCGCTGAACGAGGTCGCGTTCCTGACCGTGGCGGAAGTCGCCGCGGTGATGCGAGTGTCCAAGATGACCGTGTACCGCCTGGTGCACAGTGGTCATCTGCCCGCCATTCGGGTCGGAAGGTCATTCCGGGTCCCCGAGCAGGCGGTTCACGAGTACCTCCGCGAGTCGTATGTGGGGGTTGAGGCCGGTTGAGCCATGGGCCCCCCGGGCCCGTGGCGCAGGGGTCATGGCTCCTCGATTACGTCCCTCACGCGGGGACAGGTAGGCTAGGCCGACGTAGGTCGTGTGGGCCCAGTCTGCTGCCCCGCACCGAGTGAAGAGAAGTGAGCGAGGGTAGTCGTGGGCTCTGTTATCAAGAAGCGGCGTAAGCGGATGGCCAAGAAGAAGCACCGCAAGCTGCTGAAGCGCACTCGCGTTCAGCGTCGCAACAAGAAGTAGGCGACAGCTGCAACAGCGAGCACCGAAGCCCTCCCGTCATCCGACGGGAGGGCTTCGGTGTTTTCGGCCGTCTCTGGACGCACGGACATCACAGCGCAACGTCCACCCGCTAGCGTGGTCCGCAACAGCCGACAGTGGTGCGGCGAGGGTCGGGGAAAGGCAGGCGCTGATCTTGGGCAAGGTCGTGCTCGTGACCGGAGTGGCCCGGCAACTGGGCGGGCGGTTCGTCCGGCGGGTCCAGCGTGACCCCGAAGTCGACCGGGTGATCGCCGTCGACGCGGTCCCACCCGAGCACCATCTCGGCGGCGCGGACTTCATCCGGGCCGACATCCGCCAGCCCACCATCGCCAGGGTGCTCGCGGAGCACGCGGTCGACACGGTCGTCCACATGGACGTCACCGCCACCGCGCTCGGCGGCCGCGGCGGCAGGGGCGGCCGCGGGTCGGTCAAGGAGACCAACGTCATCGGCACGATGCAGCTGCTCGGCGCCTGCCAGAAGTCGCCGACGGTGAAGCGGCTCGTGGTGAAGTCGAGCACCAGCGTGTACGGCTCGGCGCCCAAGGACCCCGCGGTCTTCACGGAGACCACGCCGCCCAAGTCGCTGCCCAGCGGCGGCTTCGCCAAGGACACCGTCGAGGTCGAGGGCTATGTGCGCGGCTTCGCGCGGCGCCGGCCCGACGTCGCCGTGTGCGTGCTGCGCTTCGCGAACATCCTGGGGCCCGCCGCGGACTCGCCGCTCGCCGAGTACTTCTCGCTGCCGGTCCTGCCGACCGTGTTCGGCTACGACCCGCGGCTGCAGTTCGTCCACGAGGACGACGCGGTCGAGGTGCTCCGGCTCGCCTCGCACGAGCCGCAGCGCGGCACGCTCAACAGCGGCACGTTCAACATCGCCGGCGACGGCCAGCTGCTCCTGTCCCAGTGCTCGCGGCGGCTCGGCCGCCCCACCGTGCCCGTGTTCCTGCCGGCCGTCACCTGGGTCGGCTCGGCGCTGCGCACGGTCGGCATGACGGACTTCTCGCCCGAGCAGATCAGGCTGCTCACCCACGGCAGGGTCGTGGCGACCCGGCAGATGCGCGAGACACTGGGGTTCCGGCCGAAGTACACGACGGCGGAGGCCTTCGCGGACTTCGTACGCAGCCGGGGCCCCGGGCTGCTGCCACCGGGCGCCCTCGCGGGGGCAGTCGACCGGATCGCCGCGCTGCCCCTCGCGGGTGGCCACCAGAGCGCCAACTGAGGAGAGCGTCAACCATGGCGGACGCCAAGGTCATTCCGTTCGACGACGACCGGTCGCGCGGGAGCGCGCAGCGCACCTCGCGCCGCAGGTCCGCGCCCCGGCGCAAGGGCGACCCCGTGGCCGGGGTCAAGGCGCTGCCCGGGCAGCAGGACGGGGCCCAGCAGGGCGGCGACCCGGGGGTGGCGCCCCCGGAGCCTTCAGGACAGGGTCAGGGGCACCGTCAGGGGACCCGGAGCGCCGGCGGATGGGACCGGCGCGTCGCGGGCGGCCTGGCCTTCCTGCGGCGGCGGCTGACCGGGGAGTACGAGGTCGACGACTTCGGTTACGACGAGGAGCTCACCGACCAGGTCCTGATGTCGCTGCTCCGCCCCTTCTACGAGAAGTACTTCCGGGTGGAGGTGAAGGGCATCGAGAACATCCCCGCCGACGGCGGGGCGCTGATCGTCGCCAACCACTCCGGGACGCTGCCGCTGGACGGCCTGATGATGCAGGTCGCCGTGCACGACAACCATCCGCAGGGCCGGCATCTGCGGCTCCTCGCCGCCGACCTCGTCTTCATGCTGCCGGTGATCAATGAACTGGCCCGCAAGGCCGGGCACACGCTGGCCTGCGCGGAGGACGCGGAGCGGCTTCTTGAGCGGGGTGAGCTGGTCGGCGTGATGCCGGAGGGCTTCAAGGGCATCGGAAAGCCGTTCAGCGAGCGCTACAAGCTGCAGCGGTTCGGCCGCGGCGGTTTCGTGTCGACGGCGCTGCGGACCGGCTCGCCGATCGTGCCGTGCTCGATCGTCGGGGCGGAGGAGATCTACCCGATGATCGGCAACGCGAAGACCTTGGCACGGGTGCTCGGCATCCCGTACTTCCCGATCACGCCGACGTTCCCGTGGCTGGGGCCGTTGGGAGCGGTGCCGCTGCCGACGAAGTGGACGATTCAGTTCGGGGAGCCGATTCCCACGGACGGGTATCCGCCGGAGGCCGCGGAGGACCCGATGCTGATGTTCAACCTGACGGATCAGGTGCGGGAGCAGATCCAGCACTCGCTGTACAAGCTGCTGGTGCAGCGGCGGTCGGTGTTCTTCTAGGTTTCAGGCGTGCGTGTGTACGCGGAAGGGGGCGCCCTCCTGGTGGAGGGCGCCCCCTGTTCGCGTGCTGGTGGGGCTAGGGCCTGTCCGGCGGATCATGCCGCGGGCCGCGGGGTCTGGCACGCCGATCTGCGGCGTTGTCGTCGGTTGTCAACGCTCCGCGTTGCCGCCCTCCTCCGCCTTGCATCTCGACGCACCAGACCCCGCTCACCTGCACCGACGGGTGGCCGCCACCCTGCCGCGACCTGATCCGCCGGACAGGCCCTAGTCCGCGTCCTCGCCCTTGATGCCGAGCTCCGGGATCTGGAGGCCGGGCAGCAGCGGGGGCAGCGTCACGTCCGGTTTGGACGGGGTGGCGTGCTGGCCGGGCTTGCTCTTGCCGTCCGAGGGGCTCGGGCTCGTCTTGTCGGCCGGCGGGTCGAGGAGACCGCCCGTCGTGCCGCCGATGAGGCCGTCGTCCTGGCGGCCCGACGTGGAGGGCCTGGGCTTGCTGTCGCTGCCCGACCCGGCGCCGTGCGAGCTGCCGCCGCCCGAGGGGTGGGCGGGGCGCCCGTCGGAGCTGTCCGAGCCGCTGGGGCTCTGCGACGTCCGGCCGGTCGTGCCGCCCTTGTCCGGCGTGCGGGGCAGCAGGGAACGCAGCGGTTCGACCTCTTGGTCTATGGCGTCGAAGACCGAGTTCACCTGCTCGCCCACGTCGCCCAGCTGGACGGGGAGGCGGCCCTGGAGGTCGCTCCACGCCTCGCGGTGGGACCGGGAGAACGCCGACAGCGTCTGGATGGGGCCGAGGGAGCCGTCCCGCTCGTACGCCTCGAGGAGCAGGCGGTGGCCTTCCGTGGCGTCGTGCCGCATGCCGGAGAGGGCTCGCCTGACCTCGCCGAGCGACTCGTGGTCGAGGGTGCCGGAGCGGCCCCGCTCCATGAGTCTGCGGGCCTCGCTCAGCCGGGTGGAGGCCTGGTCGAGGTAGATCCGGCCGCGGTCGCTGTCGTCGTCGGCGAGGCCCCGCTTGAAGTCCTCCATGCCGCGTTTGAGCCCGTACAGCGAGTCGCCCGGCAGGGCGTCGGAGCTGGCGGCGGCGACACCGCCGAACGCGCCCGCCGCGACGCCGACCGTGAGGCCGCCCGCCGCGATGCCCTTGGACAGGCGGGAGCGCGGCCGCAGTTTCCGCAGGGTGCCCGCTCGGTGGGCGCCCTTGCGGGACCGCTGCTCGGGCACCGACGGTGTGCCGCCCTCGAGGAGCATGGCTTCCATCGCGGCCACGAGCTGGGCGCGCTGGACGACCTTGACCTCGGGGTCGAGGGCGGGTTTGGGCAGCGCGTCGAGACCGTCCGCCAGAGCCAGCAGCCGGCTCCGCTCGGTCGGTTCGGCACGGGCCGCGGTGGTTTCGGTGGACTCCACGGGTGCGGCCGCGGGCGCGGATGTGAGCGCGGAGTCCTCGGACTGCTCGGCTGCCGGGCCCTGGTCGGAACGCTCCTCCAGGGCCTGGGCGAAGGCGTTCGCCCGCCGGTGGGCCGATACGTTCGCGATCACTGGCGGCACCTCCTCTCGTCATGACGGTCGACTCCCCAGGGGGTCCTGAGGGTCGCATGTCCTGACCATTTCCACACGATCGAGTGAGCGGAGCCAGCCAGTTAGCGACCACAGGGAGCCTGCATCCCGCACAACGAGCGTCGCGGCACTTGGGTTACGGACGACGGATGATCGGACCGCGACAATTCCGTGGCGACCATCTGGCCGCCACAGAAGGTGAGTTGGGCATGACGGGGTGTTAGCGGGCGTCGTCGGGCAGCAGCCGGGCGAGGGTGCGCACCGCGCGGTACTGAAGGGTTTTGATCGCGCCTTCGTTCTTCCCCATGACCCGCGCGGTCTCGGCGACGGAGAGGCCCTGGAGGAAGCGCAGGGTCACGCACTCCTGCTGCTGGGGGTTGAGGCGGCGGACGGCTTCGAGGAGGGCGGCGTTCGAGAGGGACTCCAGGACGGAGTCCTCGGGGCTGCGCTCGACTTCGTTGGCGTCGAGCATTTCGCCGGTGGTCACTTCGAGGCGGAAACGGCTCGATTTGAAGTGGTCGGCGACCAGGTTGCGGGCGATCGTGACCAGCCAGGCGCCGAAGTCGCGGCCCTGCCAGGTGAAGGTGCCGATGCGGCGGAGGGCGCGCAGAAAGGTCTCACTGGTGAGGTCCTCGGCGGTCGCCTTGCCGCCCACGCGGTAGTAGATGTAGCGGTAGACCGTGTCGCTGTACTGGTCGTAGAGGCGGCCGAAGGCGTCGGACTCGCCGGCTTGGGCGCGCTCGACGAGCTCCATCATGCGGGCGCTGTCGCTGTCCGCGGCGGGACGGCGGGGGGTGGGGGCAGAGGTGGCGGCAGCGGCGCCGGAGCGGCCTCGTCTGCTGACTGCCGCACCGCCGTTCGCCAGGGCATAGCACGGCCCGGCGGGTGCGGGGACGGCGAGGGCGGGGACGGCGGGGACGGCGTACGCGGTGGGGACGAAGCCGCGCAAGCGGTCGACGACCGTTGCGCGCAGCGTAGCCAGGCCCGAGGCGTCAACCCCGACGTGTGGGTACACGGGACTCCCAGAGGCAGAGCTTCCATCACGTGCAGTGCGGGACCGTTCACCCGTCGTAGCGACGTGTGGGGTCCCTTATGCGTCTGAGGAGAATAACGCTTCGTACAGGCAGCACTACACCCAGTTGCTCAAATCATCGATTACGTCGCTTCTGTAACCGATTGACGCCCGTTCAAGTGCCGCAGAGTGAGCACTTGTTGATCGAATGAGTTCACATTCCGTGTCGGCCTGAGGCGTGTTGTGGCCGAGTGCTACCGGCGTGACTGGCGGCGGACGGGGTGGGGTAGGACCGTCGGATGCTCAGTGGCGGCGGCGGTGCAGCGCCACGGCAGCGGCGGCGCCGCCCGCGAGCGCGCCGACTCCGGCGGCGGCCGGGATGCCGACCTTGGCGGCCTTGCGGCCGGTGCGATAGTCCCGCAGGCGCCAGTCCCGCTCCCGCGCGTGCTTGCGCAGTTTCGCGTCGGGATTGATCGCGTACGGATGTCCTACGAGCGACAGCATCGGGATGTCGTTGTGCGAGTCGCTGTACGCGGCGCAGCGGCCCAGGTCGAGGCCCTCGGCGGCGGCCAGGGCGCGGACGGCCTCGGCCTTCGCGGGGCCGTGCAGGGGCTCGCCGACGAGCTTGCCGGTGTAGACGCCCCCGATGGACTCGGCGACGGTGCCGAGGGCGCCGGTCAGGCCGAGCCTGCGGGCGATGACCGTGGCGATCTCCACCGGGGCCGCGGTGACCAGCCAGACCTTCTGGCCCGCGTCGAGGTGGGCCTGGGCGAGGGCGCGGGTGCCCGGCCAGATCCGCTCGGCCATGTACTCGTCGTAGATCTCCTCGCCGATGGACATCAGCTCGGCGACGCGGTGGCCCTTGACGATGGAGAGGGCGCTGTCGCGGGCGTCCTGCATGTGCTCGGGGTCCTCGACGCCGGCGAGCCTGAACCAGGCCTGCTGCCAGGCGAACCGGAACAGTTCCTGGCGCTCGAAGAACTTGCGCTTGTAGAGGCCGCGGCCGAAGTGGAAGATCGCGGCGCCCTGCATGACGGTGTTGTCGAGGTCGAAGAAGGCGGCGGCCTTGTCGTCGCCGACAACGGGGAACTCCGGTTCCCGCGGACCCTCACCGGGCGTGCTCTTCGCGGCGAGGGCTTCGAGCTCCTCCAGCTCCTGGGAGGACTTGCGCGCTGCCTCGGCCGAGGCCTCGCCTGCCAACACGCTCCGCGCCGTGGCGGAGCGCCTACGGGGGGTGAGCCATCCGAGAGCGGCCATGTCGTGAGCATAGCCAGTCTGTCCGGCGGGCCCGGAGTCGGGAGGATTCGGGCCTGTGAACTCTCCGCGTCCGGGCCGTTAATCGGGCCGCGCCGGGAGTGTCCTCCAGCTGTGTCCGGCGGGCGAGAATGGGGCCATGAGCCCAATTTTTCGTCGCAGTGGTGGTCGTACGGAGAAGAGTCGCGCGGAGAAGAGGCAGCCGCAGGAGCGGTTGGTCACCCTGATCGGGAAGCCGGGGTGTCATCTGTGCGATGACGCACAGTCGGTGATCGAGAAGGTCTGCGGGGAGCTCGGCACGCCCTGGGAGAAGAAGGACATCACGCAGGACGAGGAGCTGCACCGGGCCTACTGGGAGCAGATTCCGGTGGTGCTCGTGGACGGGGAGCAGCACACCTTCTGGCGCGTGGACGAGGATCGGCTGCGTCGGGAGCTCATGGCTTAGGGGCATTACCTACTGACCGGCCAGTCCAAAGTTCCCGCGAAGTCGATTACGCTTTGGGGCGGTTTTGGTCTCGGGGGCGATGATCGTGAGGAGAGTGTGCGGTTTTGCCCCCTTCAAAAGAGCAACGACGCCGTCCGTGCGCCGGTTCCACGATTGTGCGCCGGGAGCGCGTGACCCCGGTCACGTTGGCCGGGCAAATCGGACACCATCTTTGTGCACGCGTTCACAAAGACATAGCCTGCATTCGACGGGGCGGTCTGGGGACGAGTGACCGCCTGCAGCCCCGCTCTACCCGCAGGAGCACCGTGGCAACTGGCCGAACTCACCGACCGGCGACCCGCAGCCGAGGGATTCCCGAGGCCACCGTCGCCAGGCTTCCGCTGTACCTCCGAGCCCTCACCGCACTGTCGGAGCGCTCGGTGCCCACGGTCTCCTCCGAGGAGCTCGCGGCCGCCGCGGGGGTCAATTCCGCGAAGCTGCGCAAGGATTTCTCGTATCTCGGTTCCTACGGGACGCGCGGCGTCGGCTACGACGTCGAGTATCTCGTCTACCAGATCTCCCGTGAACTCGGGCTGACCCAGGACTGGCCGGTCGTCATCGTCGGCATCGGCAACCTCGGCGCCGCCCTCGCCAATTACGGCGGGTTCGCCTCCCGCGGGTTCCGGGTCGCCGCGCTGATCGACGCCGACCCGGCGATGGCGGGCACCCCCGTCGCCGGCATGCCGGTGCAGCACACGGACGAGCTCGAGAAGATCATCAGCGACAACGGCGTCTCGATCGGTGTCATCTCGACCCCGGCCGGCGCCGCCCAGCAGGTCTGCGAGCGGCTCGTCGCCGCCGGTGTGACCTCCATCCTGAACTTCGCGCCGACCGTCCTTTCCGTGCCGGACGGTGTCGACGTACGCAAGGTCGATCTCTCCATCGAGCTGCAGATCCTCGCCTTCCACGAGCAGCGCAAGGCCGGGGAGGACGCGGCGCCCGAGGGCCCCGTCCCGCCCGTTTCGGCCAAGCAGCAGCGGAAGGGACCCGACGGGGACGTACCCGCCGTGATGCCGGCATGAGTCTCCTGGTCGTGGGGCTGAGTCACCGCAGCGCCCCCGTGAGCGTCCTGGAGCGTGCCGCGCTGTCCGCGGACGCGCAGGCCAAGCTGCTGCAGGACACCCTCGCCGCCGAGCCCGCCGCCGAGGCGGCCGTGCTCGCCACCTGCAATCGCATCGAGCTCTACGCCGACGTGGACAAGTTCCACGCGGGCGTCGCCGAGCTGTCCACGCTGCTCGCGCAGCACAGCGGCGTCGGCCTGGAGGAGCTCACTCCTTATCTGTACGTCCATTACGAGGACCGTGCCGTCCATCACCTCTTCTCGGTGGCGTGCGGGCTGGACTCGATGGTGGTCGGCGAGGGGCAGATCCTCGGGCAGATAAAGGACGCTCTGGCGCGCTCGCAGGAGCTGCACACCGCGGGCAAGCTCCTCAACGATCTCTTCCAGCAGGCCCTCCGGGTCGGCAAGCGCGCGCACTCCGAGACCGGCATCGACCGGGCCGGGCAGTCCCTGGTGACCTTCGGCCTGGAGCAGCTCGCCGCGCACGGGCCGGTCGACGCCTGGGCGGCGGGCAAGCGTGCCGTGGTCATCGGCGCCGGCTCCATGTCCTCGCTGGCCGCCGCGACGCTCGCGCGCGCGGGCGTCGCCGAGGTCGTGGTCGCCAACCGCACCCTGGAGCGCGCCGAGCGGCTCGCGGAGATCCTCGGCGATTCCGGTGACGGCGGCCTGCGTGCCCGTGCCGTTCCCATGGACGCCGTGGCGGAAGAACTGACACGTGCCGACGTGGCCGTCTCCTGTACGGGCGCGACCGGCCTGGTGCTGACCGCGGACGCCGTCGCCGCCGCCGTCGAGGGGCGGGTGCCCGCCGCGGCAGGCCGGACCGGCGAGGTGCCCCCGCAGGCCAGGAACGGTTCTGCGGACCAGGGCGCGCGGACGGCCACCGTGGCCGACGAGGGCTGTCCGGTCGACCTGTCCGCGCCGCGCGGCTTCTCCGTGGAGGGCGAGGCGGCCGTCGCCGGAATGGACGCGGCGGCCCTGGAACAGCACGCGGCCTGGATGGACAACGCCCCGGCCGAGCGGCGCGAGGAGCAGGCCCCGGACCCGCGGGCCGAGGCCGAGGCGATCGCCGCGCTGGCGACCGCCGCGCGCGTCGCCGGCCGGCTCCCGGAGCGGCGCGTCCCCGCGTCGTCCGCCGCCGCGGCCCGCCCGGCCGTGCTCGCCCTCCTCGACCTGGCCATGCCGCGCGACATCGACGCCGCCGTGCACCGCATCCCCGGCGTACGGCTCGTGGACATCGAGTCGCTGGCGGAGGCCTCCGCCGACGCGCCCATGGCCAACGACGTCGAGCAGGTCCGCGGCATCGTCTCCGACGAGGTCGCCGCCTTCGGCGCCGCGCAGCGTGCCGCACACATCACGCCGACCGTGGTCGCCCTGCGCACCATGGCCGCCGACGTGGTGGCGGGCGAGATGGCCCGGCTCGAAGGACGCCTGCCGGGTCTCGAGGACAAGCAGCGCGCGGAGATCACGCAGACCGTGCGCCGCGTCGTCGACAAGCTGCTGCACGCGCCGACGGTGCGGGTGAAGCAGCTGGCGAGCGAGCCCGGCGGCGCCGGGTACGCGGACGCGCTGCGCACGCTCTTCGACCTCGACCCGCAGACGGTCGCGGCGGTCAGCAGGGCTGACCACATGAACAACGAGAACGACGACCCGAATAGAGGCCGGGCATGACCGAGAGGGCTTATCGGCTCGGGACCAGGCGCAGCAGGCTGGCCATGGCCCAGTCCGGCCAAGTGGCCGAGGCAGTCAGGGAGTTGACGGGCCGCCCCGTCGAGCTGGTGGAGATCACCACGTACGGCGACACCTCGCGCGAGCACCTCACGCAGATCGGTGGCACCGGTGTCTTCGTCGCCGCGCTGCGCGAGGCGCTGGCCCGCGGCGAGGTCGACTTCGCCGTGCACTCGCTGAAGGACCTGCCCACCGCGCAGCCGGCCGAGCTCACGCTCGCCGCCGTGCCGGTGCGCGAGGACCCGCGCGACGCCCTGGTGGCGCGCGACGGGCTGACCTTCACGGAGCTCGCAGCCGACTCCCGCAAGGGGGCTGCCCGGATCGGCACCGGTTCGCCGCGCCGCATGGCGCAGCTGAACGCCTACGCGCGCAGCCACGGCATCACCATCGAGACCGTGCCGATCCGCGGGAACGTCGACACGCGCATCGGATACGTGGAGAACGGGGAGCTCGACGCCGTCGTGCTCGCCGCCGCCGGACTCAACCGCGTCGGCAGGTCCGACGCGGTGACCGACCTGCTGTCGGTCGACACCGTTCTGCCCGCCCCCGGCCAGGGGGCACTGGCGATCGAGTGTGCCGCGGACAACGCGTCACTCGCCGCCGCGCTCGCCGAGCTCGACGACCCGTACACCCGGGCCGCCGTGACCGCCGAGCGGTCCCTGCTCGCCGCCCTGGAAGCCGGTTGCAGCGCACCTGTGGGTGCGTTGGCCGACTTGCTGGCCGACGGGCAGATTGTCAAGGAAATGCGCCTGCGCGGCGTCGTCGGTACGACCGACGGCTCGTCGCTGGTGCAGCTGTCCACCACCGGTCCCGTGCCCGAGACGGAGACCCAGGCCATGGCGCTGGGCCGCGAACTCGCTGCCGAGATGCTCGCCAAGGGCGCGGCCGGTCTGATGGGGGAGCGAGCACTTTGAGCCCCACCTCGAACCTTCCCGGCCTTCCCGCACACGGGCACGTCACCTTCCTCGGTGCCGGACCCGGAGATCCGGGACTGCTGACCCTGCGCGCCGTCGAGGCGCTGGCCCGAGCGGATGTGCTGATCGCCGAGCCTGATGTGCTCGACGTCGTCCGCGTGCATGCCAGGGGAGGTGTGGACACACCCCAGCCGACAGCTGACGACACGTCAATGACCGCCGACGCGACGCCGTTCCGAGCTGCCGCCAATCTTGTCATGGAGGCCGCGCGGGGCGGCAGGCGGGTCGTGCGTGCGGTGAGCGGCGACCCGGGCCTCGACACGTACGCGGCGGGCGAGATGCTCGCCTGCGCCGCCGAGGGCATCCCCTTCGAGGTGGTGCCGGGCGTCGCGGCCGCCGTCGGTGTGCCCGCGTACGCGGGTGTGCCGCTGCGGGACGCGCAGGGCACGGACGTCCGCTTCGTCGACGCCCGTACCGCCTCCGACCGCTGCTGGAGCGAGGTCGGCGCGTCCGACGGGACCGTCGTCGTCTCGGTGGCGCTCGACTCCGTGGCCGCGGCCGCCGGTGAGCTGGTGGCCGCGGGCCGCAAGCCGGACACCCCGATGACCGTGACCGTCGCCGGTACGACGACGCGCCAGCGCACCTGGACCGCGACGCTCGGCACCGTCGCGCAGGTCCTCAAGCAGGCGAAGGTGCTGCCCTCGCCGGACGGCGGCCGGCCCGTCATAGCCGTGGTCGGCGAGTGTTCCGCCGCCGCCCAGCGCGATCAGCTGTCGTGGTTCGAGTCGAAGCCGCTCTTCGGGTGGCGCGTGCTCGTACCGCGTACGAAGGAGCAGGCGGCCTCGCTCTCCGACCAGCTGCGGTCCTACGGCGCCGTGCCGCACGAGGTCCCGACCATCGCGGTCGAGCCGCCGCGCACGCCCCAGCAGATGGAGCGCGCGGTCAAGGGCCTGGTCACCGGCCGGTATGAGTGGATCGCCTTCACGTCCGTCAACGCCGTCAAGGCGGTGCGGGAGAAGTTCGAGGAGTACGGGCTCGACGCGCGTGCCTTCGCCGGGATCAAGGTCGCGGCCGTCGGCGAGCAGACCGCCGCCGCGCTGATCGCCTTCGGTGTGAAGCCGGACCTGGTGCCGAGCGGTGAGCAGTCGGCCGCCGGTCTCCTGGAGGACTGGCCGCCGTACGACCCGGTCTTCGACCCGATCGACCGGGTGTTCCTGCCGCGGGCGGACATCGCCACGGAGACGCTGGTCGCCGGGCTCATCGATCTCGGGTGGGAGGTCGACGACGTCACCGCCTACCGGACGGTGCGGGCGTCGCCGCCGCCGGCGGAGACGCGGGAGGCGATCAAGGGCGGCGGGTTCGACGCGGTGCTCTTCACCTCGTCGTCCACGGTGCGGAACCTTGTCGGCATCGCCGGCAAGCCGCACAACGTGACGGTGATCGCTTGCATCGGGCCTGCCACCGCGAAGACCGCGGAGGAGCACGGGCTGCGGGTGGATGTGATGGCTCCGGAGCCGTCCGTGCACAAGCTGGCCGAGGCCTTGGCGGAGTTCGGTACGCGGCGTCGGGAGGCGGCTCTTGAGGCGGGGGATCCCGTCACTCGGCCCAGTGAGCGGCGGCCCGGTTCGCGTCGGCGGCGCGCCGCGCCGTAGGTTTCTACGGGTGGGCGCCTCCCTGAACAGTGCTCCGCACCGGGGGTTGTGCCCACCCGTGCCTCCCCCAGAGCCCTAAAGGCCTGGGGGGACCCCCAACGGCACGCCTGCCCACAACGGGTAAACGCCCAGCGGTTCGAGGTGAGGGTTGCAGTGACTAAGTACGGATCGTTTCCCGGGGCGCGGCCGCGGCGGCTGCGGACTACTCCCGCTATGCGGCGCATGGTCGCCGAGACGCGGCTGCATCCGGCCGATCTGATCCTGCCCGCGTTCGTGCGCGAGGGGATCAGCGATCCGGTGGAGATCGGCGCCATGCCCGGTGTCTTCCAGCACACCCGGGACAGCCTGAAGAAGGCCGCCGTCGAGGCGCTTGAGGCCGGGGTCTCCGGGGTCATGCTGTTCGGTGTGCCGGAGGAGTCGAAGAAGGACGGCCTGGGGACGGCGGGCACCGACCCGGACGGGATTCTGCAGGTCGCGCTCCGTGATGTGCGGTCCGAGGTCGGTGACGACCTCATCGTCATGTCGGACCTGTGTCTCGACGAGACCACCGATCACGGGCACTGCGGTGTGCTCGACGCCGAGGGCCGGGTCGACAACGACGCGACCCTGGAGCGGTACGCGGAGATGGCGCAGGTGCAGGCCGACGCGGGCGCTCACGTGGTGGGCCCGAGCGGCATGATGGACGGTCAGGTCGGCGTCATCCGTGACGCGTTGGACCAGGTCGGCCACGAGGACGTGTCCATCCTCGCGTACACCGCGAAGTACTCCTCGGCCTTCTACGGGCCGTTCAGGGAGGCCGTCGGGTCGTCCCTGAAGGGTGACCGCAAGACCTACCAGCAGGACCCGGCCAACGTCCGGGAGTCCCTGCGGGAGCTGGCGCTCGACCTCGAAGAGGGCGCCGACATGGTGATGGTGAAGCCCGCCGGTCCCTACCTCGACATCCTGGCGCGGGTCGCCGACGAGGTCGACGTGCCGGTGGCGGCGTACCAGATCAGTGGCGAGTACGCGATGATCCAGGCCGCCGCCGAGCGGGGCTGGATCGACCGTGACAGGGCGATCATGGAGTCCCTCACGGGGATCAAGCGCGCGGGCGCGAACATGATCCTCACGTACTGGGCGACCGAGGTCGCGCGACAGCTCTGAGAACCCCGGACGCCCCGGGCCCTGCTTCCCTTGACTTCAACCTTGGTTGAGGTCGGAGGGTGGTGTGCATCGACGTTCGTTCCCACGTTCCGAGGAGCACACCATGCGCGCTGTCGTCCTGCACGAGTTCGGACCCGCCGAGAATCTGCGGTACGAGACGCTGCCCGACCCCGTCGCGGGGCCCGGGCAGGTCCGGATCGCCGTACGGGCGGCGGGAGTTCACTTCGTCGAGACCGTCATGCGCAGGGGCGAGGCGTCCGACATGGCGCCACCGCTGCCCGAGCTGCCCGCCGTCTTCGGCGGTGAGGTCGCCGGGACGGTGGACGCCGTCGGCCCCGGCGTCGACACGACGTGGATCGGGCGGCCCGTGGTGGTCTCGCGGTCGGCCCCCGGCGGGTACGCCGAGCTGGCGGTCGCCGACGTCGGCACACTGCACGCCCTCCCCGACGGGCTCGGCTTCGAGGCCGCGGTGACCATGGTGATGACCGGAGCCACCACCATGGGGCTCCTGGCGGCAGCTCAACTCCAGTCGGACGACGTGGTGTTGGTGACGTCCGCCGCGGGTGGCGTGGGGCGGCTCGTGGTCCAGTACGCGCGCTCCCTCGGGGCGACGGTGATCGGCGCGGCCGGCGGTCCCGCCAAGGTCGAGGCCGTGCGCGAGCTCGGCGCCGACATCGCCGTCGACTACAACCGGCCCGGCTGGCAGCGCGAGGTCGCCGAGCGGCTCGGCGGCGGGCGGCGCGTCACCGCCGTACTCGACGGAGTGAGCGGTGAGAAGGGCGCGGCCGCCTTCGAGTTGATCGCCGACGGGGGACGGTACGTCGTCATCGGCTGGTCGTCGCAGGAGAGCTTCGAGCCCGGCCCGGAGCTGCTCGCGGAGCGGAACATCACCTTCGTCAACGCGCTGCTCCAGCTCCTCGAAGGGCCGGAGAACGGTCCCGCGTACGAGCGTGCGGCGCTGGAGGCCGCCACCAAGGGGGAGTTGGTGCCCGCCGTCCAGACGTTCCCACTGGAGCGGGCGGCCGAGGCGCACGCCGCCATCGAGCGCCGGGAGACCACGGGCAAGGTCGTACTCGTCCCGTAGCAGGCTTTCTTGCCGGGAAATCAGTCCTTCTCGAGCAGGAGGGACATCCGCGAGAAGCCGTCCGCGCCGTGCCCCTGCTCCACGGCACGGTCCAGGAGGTCCTGGAGCGGCTCGAACAGGTCGGTGCGCAGGCCCTGTTCGGTGAACGCGGTGGTGAAGTTGCGGAACGCCTCGCGGTTCATGGCGAGGTTCGAGACGTCCGTCAGGTGCTGGTCGGAGTCGAGTGCCTCGGCGCCCGAGGGCACCAGGCCGTGCGTCATCGCGACGATCCAGTCGGTCAGCAGCGGCGCGAACTCGCGGGCCGGGATGCCCTCGCTGCGGATCATCGCGAACGCCTGCGCGACGCCCATCGACATGCCGTACATGCCGGTGAGCAGCGACAGGTCGTAGAGGGCGGCGAGACCGGGGTCCTTGCCGACCCACTTGGTGTCGGCCAGGGCGGCCAGCGCCGGGCGGTGCGTCTCGAAGGCCGCCTCGTCGGTGCCGCTGTAGAGGATGTACGCGCCGGGTGTCGCGATCATCTGCGGGACGGCCATGATGCCGCCGTCGATGTACGTGACGCCGTGCGCCGCCGCCCAGTCCGCCAACTCCCGTGCCTGGCGCGGGGTTCCGTTGGTGAGGTTCACGACGGTGCGGCCGGCGAGGGCGTCGGCCTCCGGCGCCAGCAGGCCACGTACGTCGTCATTGGTCGTGAGGCAGACGATGACCAGGCCGGCGGCGGTGATGGCGTCCCGCGCGGTGTCGGCGGGGGTCGCCCCCTGAGCCGCGAGGGGGCCGGTCTTGGACTTCGTCCGGTTCCACACGGTCGTGGGGTGGCCGGCCTCGATGAGCGCGGTGGCGAGGGCGGTGCCCATCAGGCCGAGTCCGAGGACGGTGACGGGGGTCTTGCCGTCGTGGTTGCCGCTGTCGTGGTTGCTGTCGCTGGGCACGGGGGAGCTCCTTCGAGGGCGTTCCGCCGGGGTTCCGGCGGGTACGCGTCTGATCCTCGTCGGGCGCCGCAAGCCGGACAAGTACCGACTATTTTGTGCGGTACTCACCAAAAGGTGAGTGAGCAGGTCGGAGCTCCCCGGTGCCGGGTGGTGTCAGCCGAACATGCCGGGCTCGTACTCCCCGGCGGGCTGCTGGACCATGACGTTCAGCCGGTTGAAGCTGTTGATGAGCGCGACCGACATCACCAGGCCGGTGAGCTGCTCCTCGTCGTAGTGCTTCGCGGCGTTGGCCCAGACGTCGTCCGGGACGCCGCCCGCCCCGTCGGCGATGCGCGTGCCCTCCTCCACCAGCTCCAGCGCGGCCCGCTCGGCCTCGGTGAACACGGTGGCCTCGCGCCACGCCGCGACCAGGTGGAGCCGCGTCGGCGCCTCACCGGCGGCGATCGCCTCCTTGGTGTGCATGTCGAGGCAGAACCCGCAGCCGTTGATCTGGCTCGCGCGGATCCTCACCAGTTCCTGCGTCGAGTCCGGCAGCCCCGTGTCCGAGATGACCTTGGCGACCGCGGACAGGTGCTTCAGGGCCTTGCCGGCGGACGGGCTGGCGAAGACGTTCAAACGGGGTCCCATGATGTGCTCCTCTGCCGTTGTTGTTTCCGGGTGCTTTCCGGGTGCTACACAGCTACGACGGACGGGCACGGGTGAGATGTGACAGGTATGGGTGTGACCTGGGTCTCACCGTTCCGGGGCGGACTGCCGTGCTCCGTCTCCGGTGCGCCGGTTGGTGGCGGGCTGCGGAACCGTGCTGTGCTTGGTCGTCGTCTGTGGGGACGCTGGAACGTTCGTACCGGCTCTGGTCAGGAGGGAACGACCTCCCCCTGGAACGTCTGAATGGAATGGTGGAGGGCGGAGATGGCGTCTCTCGCGGAGTTGCTGCGGGAGCTCAAGGAGCGGTCCGGGCTCAGCTACGGCGTGCTGGCGAGACGGCTTCACATGAGTACGTCGACGTTGCACCGTTACTGCAACGGCGATGCCGTGCCGACGGAGTTCGCTCCCGTGGAGCGGCTCGCCCGTCTCTGCAAGGCGACGCCCGAAGAGCTCGTCGAGGTCCACCGGCGGTGGATCCTCGCGGACGCGGCGCGGGGGAAGAAGGCGGAGCAGCCGCAGCCGCCACAGCCGCCGCCGTCGGCGCCTACGCCTACGCCTGAGTCCGTGCCGGAGTCGGACCAAGTCGTGGTTGTCTCGAAGCGGCCGCCGACGCGCAGGCGGCGGACCGTCGTGCTCGCGGCCGCCGTCGCCGCCGTCGTCGGCCTCGGCTCCATCGCTCTCGCCATGAGCGGCGACGGAGACGGCGACGGCCACAAGCGGCAGGCCGGGACCGCCACTTCACCCGGCCCCGGCGTCCCCACGGACACCTCGCCCGGCAAGGCCGAGAACGGCGAGAACGCCGAGAACGCCGAGAACAAGGACGGTGAGAAGGGCAAGGCCGACAGCAAGAACGGCAAGAAGGGCGAGCCCTCCGAGGCGCCCGCCAAAAAGGGGGCGCCGGCCCCCGACGCCCCGCGTCGCGACGGCAAGGGCCCTACGTCCGGCGGCGCGCAGGACGACCCCGGCGTGCCGCTCACGGTGCGCACCAGACCGTACGCCTACGACGACCCCTGCCTGCAGAGCTTCCTGGTGAACCGCAAGGCCGCCGAGGTGCCCCAGCAGCCGGCCGCGCAGGACGCGCCCAGCTGGGTCGGCGACCTCGGCGCCGTCCCGGCCGGTTACCAGTTCATCGAGGTCACCGTGCAGGGCATGAGCAAGGACACCGTCGTCCTCCAAGACATGAACGTCCGCGTGCAGAGCACCAGCGCGCCGCTCGCCTGGAACAACTTCCAGATGGCGACCGGCTGCGGCGGCACCGTGAACACCAAGTCCTTCTCCGTCGACCTCGATGCCGCGGCACCGGACGCCAAGCCCGTGGCGGGCCAGCGCGACTTCCCGTACAAGGTCAGCGAGAGCGACCCCGAGGTCTTCTACATCATGGCCAACACCGATCTGCACGACGTGCGTTGGTACCTGGAGCTGGAGTGGTCCAGCGGCAGGCGGCACGACGCGCTGCGCGTCGACGACCAGGGCAAGCCGTTCCGCACCAGCGGCAGCAAGGGGCGCCCCACCTACGGCTGGCCGCCCGGCGCATCCAAGTGGCAGAGGCAGCTGCAGGACGGCTGAGTTCCGGTACGCCCGCGGAGCCCGGTACGCCGGCGTCCGCATCCCGGAATGGCGTGTGTAGCCCGCACCTACGTGTCTAGGGTGCGGGCACATCGCTCTGCACGAGAGCCGCCAGTGCCGAAGGAGCCGCCGCCGTGACCGTCACCGAGCCCGCCCGTACCGCAGCCGCCCCCACCCCGCCGCTCGCCGCGCGCGCCACAGCGGTCGGCGGCTCGCCGGTACGGGACATCCTCGCGGTCACCGCGCGGCCCGAAGTCATCAACTTCGCGGGCGGGCTGCCCGCCCCCGGCCTCTTCGACGGCGAAGGCATCGCGGCCGCCTTCCGCGCGGTCCTCGAGGAAACCCCCGAGCGGGCGCTGCAGTACGCGACGACCGAGGGCGAGCCCGCGCTGCGTACCGCCATAGCCGCGCGCACGACCGTACGCGGGCTGCCGACCGGCGCCGACGACGTGCTCGTCACCACCGGATCGCAGCAGGCGCTCTCGCTCCTCGCCATCGCGCTCATCGAGCCCGGCGACACCGTCCTCGTCGAGAACCCCTGCTACCTGGCGGCACTTCAGGCCTTCGCCTTCGCGGGCGCGCGCGTCGTGCCGGTGCCCTGCGACGAGTCCGGCATCGACCCCGCCGCCCTCGACGGACTCGTCGCCCTGCACCGCCCCAAGCTGCTCTACACCGTCCCCACCTTCCAGAACCCGACCGGCCGCACCCTGCCCGCCGACCGCCGCGCGGCGATCGCCCTGGTCGCCGAGCGGCGCGGGCTGTGGATCGTCGAGGACGATCCATACGGCGAGTTGCGCTTCGAGGGCGAGCGCGCGCCGTGGATCGCCACGTATCCGGGCGCCGCCGACCGCACCGTCCTCCTCTCCAGCTTCTCCAAGGTCATGGCGCCCGGCCTGCGGCTCGGCTGGCTGCGGGCGCCCGCCGCGCTGCTGCGCGCCTGCGCCGTCGCCAAGCAGGCCGCCGACCTGCACACGCCCACCGTCAACCAGCTCGCCGCGGCGCGTTACCTGGCCGACCGGGACCTGGACGCGCACGTCGCCCGCGTCGCGGGCGTCTACCGCGACCGCCGGGACGCGATGCTCGCGGGCCTCGCCGACGCGCTGCCGGCCGGGTCCCGGTGGATCCGGCCGGAGGGCGGCATGTTCGTGTGGGCGAAGCTGCCCGACGGATACGACACGACGGAGCTGCTGCGGACCGTCATCACCCACGACGTGGCGTACGTGCCGGGCGCCCCGTTCTTCGCCGGGGAACCGGACCGGACGACCCTGCGGATGTGCTTCGTGACGCAGACGGAGGAGGAGATCGCGGAGGGGCTGCGGAGGCTCGGGCGGGGGCTCGGGCGGGGGCTCGGTCCGGGGCTCGGCGAAATGTAGGCGAACTGCCGCGACAGCACGCGTAGTTGGGGTGCTCCCTGGTCGGCCTCGCGGTGGCCGTCGGCCCGACCGCGGTCGCCGCCCCCGCGCAGACCGCCGCCGGCACCATCCACTACTACGCCTGACCCCGCCCCCGTCAGGCCCGCCCGGGCGTCAGAGGCGCTCGGGCGTCCTGATGCCGAGGAGTGCCATGCCCTGGTGCAGCGTCCGCGCCGTGATGTCGCACAGGAACAGGCGGTTCTCGACCTGCGCCGGGGAGTCCGCCTTGAGGACCGGGCACTTGTCGTAGAACGTCGTGTACAGCGACGCCAGCTGGTAGAGGTACGCGGCCAGCTTGTGCGGCGCGTACTCCGCGGCGGCCTCCGCGACCGTGTCGCCGAACGCGTCCAGGTGCAGGCCCAACGCACGCTCGGCCGGGGCGAGTTCGAGCTCCGGGTGCGCGGCGGGGCGCGCGCTGTCGCCCGCCCTGCGCAGGATCGACTTGATGCGCGCGTACGCGTACTGGAGGTAGACCGACGTGTCGCCGTTCAGGGAGACCATCTGATCGAGGTCGAACTTGTAATCACGGTTCGCCGACGTCGACAGGTCTGCGTACTTCACGGCACCGATGCCCACGTACCGGCCGTTCTCGACGATCTCCTCCTCGGTCAGGCCGATCTTCTCCGCCTTCTCGCGGACGACCGCGGTCGCGCGCTCGACCGCCTCGTCGAGCAGGTCCTCCAGCCGCACCGTCTCGCCCTCACGCGTCTTGAACGGCTTGCCGTCCGCGCCGAGCACCGTGCCGTAGCCCATGTTGTGGGCCGTGACGTCGTCGTTCAGCCAGCCCATCCGGCGGGCCGCCTCGAAGACCATCTTGAAGTGCAGTGACTGGCGCACGTCCACCACGTACAGCAGCGTCGTCGCGTGCAGGTCGACGACACGGTTGCGGATCGCGGAGAGGTCGGAGGCCGCGTAACCGAAGCCGCCGTCCGCCTTCTGCACGATCAGCGGGACCGGCTGGTCGTCCTTGCCCTTGATGTCGTCGAAGAAGACGACGAGCGCGCCCTCCGAGCGGACCGCGACGCCCGACTCCTCCAGGAGCCGCGCCGTCTCGGCCATCATGTCGTTGTACGCGGACTCGCCGACGATCTCCTCGTCGCGGACCTCCATGTCCAGCTTCTCGAAGACCGAGTAGAAGTAGACCTTCGACTCGTCGACGAACCGCTGCCACAGGTCGAGGGTCTCCTTGTCGCCGGACTGCAGGGCGACGACCCGCTTGCGGGCCCGCTCCTTGAACGCCTCGTCCGCGTCGAAGACCGCGCGCGACGCCTTGTAGATCCGGTTCAGGTTCGACATGGCCTGCTCGCCGTCGACCTCGTCGGCCGGGGCCAGCTGGTCGGGGTTCTCGATCAGGTACTGGATGAGCATGCCGAACTGGGTGCCCCAGTCGCCGATGTGGTGGCGGCCGATCGTCTTCTCGCCGGTGAAGTCCAGCATGTGCCGCAGGGCGTCACCGATGACGGCGGACCGCAGGTGGCCGACGTGCATCTCCTTCGCCACGTTCGGCTGGGCGTAGTCGATGACCGTCGTGCCCGCGTGCGGGTTCAGCGGCACGCCGAGCCGGTCGCCGTCGGCGGCACGGGCGGCGAGCGTCTCGACGATCGCCTTGTCGGTGACCGTGACGTTCAGGAAGCCCGGGCCCGACACCTCGACGTCGGCGAGCAGGTCGCCGTTGGTGATCCGCTCGACGACCTGGGTGGCCAGCTCACGCGGGTTCGCCTTGGCCTTCTTCGCGAGCGCCAGGATGCCGTTGGCCTGGAAGTCGGCCCGGTCGCTGCGTCGCAGCAGCGGGTCCGCGGCGCCCGCTTCCGGCAGGGCAGCCGAGAGGGCGTCCGCGAGGCGCTGGTGGACGGAGGCGGTGAGGGACGTGACCGAGGCCATGAATGGGTGCCGTTCTGCTCGGGTGCCTGGGTGTGCTGTAGCTACGAAAACCGAGTATCCCACGCGGTGAAAAGCGGTTTTCGCGGTTGAGGGGCGACCTGGGAGAATGGCTTCGTCAAGCGGTACTCACGTAGAAGAAACACGTAGAAGAAAGGCGTGCCGATCGTGGCTCAGAGCACCGATACCACCGACTGGGTCTCCCGCTATGCGGACGAGGTCATCGCCGAGTCGGAGCGTCGTGCCCCGGGCGCGAAACACGATGGCACCGCGCCGGTGGTCGTCGTCGCCTCCGGCCTCTCCCCGTCGGGACCGATCCACCTCGGCAACCTCCGCGAGGTCATGACCCCGCACCTGGTCGCCGACGAGATCCGCCGCCGCGGGTACCAGGTCCGCCACCTGATCTCCTGGGACGACTACGACCGGTACCGCAAGGTCCCGGCCGGCGTCCCCGGCATCGACGAGTCCTGGGCCGAGCACATCGGCAAGCCGCTGACCTCCGTCCCGGCCCCCGCCGGTTCCGCGTACCCGAACTGGGCCGAGCACTTCAAGGCCGCCATGGCCGAGGCGCTCACCGAGCTCGGCGTCGAGTACGACCCGATCAGCCAGACCGAGCAGTACACCTCGGGCGCCTACCGCGAGCAGATCCTGCACGCGATGAAGCACCGCGGCGACATCGACGCGATCCTCGACCAGTACCGGACGAAGAAGGACCCCGCCAAGGCAGGCAAGGGCAAGCAGCAGCAGAAGCCCGTCGACGAGGCCGAGCTGGAGGCCGCCGAGGGCTCCGGCGCGGCGAGCGAGGACGACGGCAGCGGCGGCACGGGCGGGTACTACCCGTACAAGCCGTACTGCGGACAGTGCGAGAAGGACCTCACCACCGTCGTCTCGTACGACGACGAGACCACCGAGCTCGTCTACACCTGCACGGCGTGCGGCTTCGGCGAGACCGTCCTGCTCAGCGAGTTCAACCGCGGCAAGCTGGTCTGGAAGGTCGACTGGCCCATGCGCTGGGCGTACGAGGGCGTCGTCTTCGAGCCGTCCGGCGTCGACCACTCCTCGCCCGGCTCGTCCTTCGTCGTCGGCGGCCAGATCGTCCGCCAGATCTTCGACGGCGTGCAGCCCATCGGCCCCATGTACGCCTTCGTCGGCATCTCCGGCATGGCGAAGATGTCGTCGTCCAAGGGCGGCGTGCCCACCCCGGCCGACGCCCTGAAGATCATGGAGGCGCCGCTGCTGCGCTGGCTGTACGCGCGCCGCAGGCCGAACCAGTCCTTCAAGATCGCCTTCGACCAGGAGATCCAGCGGCTCTACGACGAGTGGGACAAGCTGGAGGCGAAGGTCGCCGACGGCTCGGCGCTGCCCGCCGACGCCGCCGCCCACTCCCGGGCGGTCCGCACGGCCGCAGGTGAGCTGCCGCGCACCCCGCGCCCGCTGCCCTACCGCACACTGGCCTCCGTCGCCGACATCACCGCCGGCGCCGAGGACCAGACCCTGCGCATCCTGCGCGACCTCGACCCGTCCGACCCGATCACGTCCCTCGACGAGACCAGGCCGCGACTGGACCGCGCCGAGAACTGGATCACCACCCAGGTCCCGGCCGAGGCCCGCACCATCGTCCGCTCCGAGCCGGACACGGAGCTGCTCGCCTCACTCGACGACGCGGGCCGCGAATCGCTGCGCCTCCTCCTGGAGGGCCTCGACTCGCACTGGTCCCTGGACGGCCTCACGCACCTCGTGTACGGCGTGCCGAAGGTGCAGGCGGGCTTCTCCGCCGACGCGACGGCGAAGGAGCTCCCGCCGGAGATCAAGGTGGCGCAGCGCTCGTTCTTCGCGCTCCTCTACCGCCTCCTCGTCACCCGCGAGACCGGCCCGCGCCTGCCCACGCTGCTCCTCGCGGTCGGCGCGGACCGCGTGCGCAAGCTGCTGGCGGCCTAGGGCCTCAGTGACACGGCGAAGGCCCCGTTCCAGCCGGAACGGGGCCTTCGCCGTGTGCGGTGCATCCATCCTTCGGACTACCGCGGATTCGGCCGGAGGCAGGACGTGTGCCGCGAATCCGTGGCCGATCGTGGACGTATGAGAGAGATCATCGCCATCGTCGGATGGATCGTGGGAATTCAGGGCGCCCTGGGCGTCGCCGGACGGACGTTCGGCGACGGTCCCTGGGGCATGCTGCACAAGTGGTGGGACGTGCCCACACCCCTGTACGTCCTGCTCTTCGTGGTGGGCGCGGGGCTCGCCCTTTACGGCGAGACGTCGAAGCAGCGGCACAGGGCCCGGGCCTGACGCCGCGGGCATCACCCGTGCGGGGCTACGCGATGTGGTCTTCCACGAACTCGTTCTCCAGGCGGGCCGAGAAGCGGTCCATGTAGTTGTTCAGCTCGCGGGACTGGAGGCGCAGGCCGAACGCCGCCTCCGCGTTCGCGGCGAACGCGCCGGGAGTCGGCATGCCCTCACCCTCTATCGACTGGCGGAACACCTGGTACAGGTCCTCGTCGGAGGGGGCGGGAGCGGGAGCGGGGGCCGGCTGCGGGGTGCCGTCACCGAGCGGGCGGGTGCCGCCGGCGCCGTTCGGGACGGGGAACTCGGGGCCGTGCTCGACGGGGAACTCCGGGCCGTGCTCGGTGCCGTCCGCCACGCCCACGCCCACCCCGTCGTCGGTCGCCTGTTGCCGCTCCTGCTCGGCGTACCACTCGTCGTACGGGGCGACGGGCGCGTACGACGCGTTGTGCGCCGCGAACCAGGGGCTCGCGTGGTTGGCCACCGGGAGCGTCTCCTCCGGGTGCGGCGGCTCCGCGGGCTCCGGGTCCTCGTCCGGCTCGGGGGCGGCGGCGGACGCGGCGGTCAGCTGGGGGTGGGGCTGGGGCGGCTGGTGCTGCTCGCCCGCCGGCTTCGTCATCGAGACCGCGGGGGCGGGCGGGAGCAGCACCGGCTCGATGCCCGCCGCGGCGAGACCGGCCGGCGCGGTCTCCGCCAGGGGAACGCCGTAGCGCGCGAGACGCAGCGGCATCAGCGACTCGACCGGCGCCTTGCGCCGCCAGGAACGGCCGAACCGGGCCTGCAGCCGCGCCTGATAGACGAGACGCTCCTGTTCGAGCTTGATGACCTGCTCGTAGGAGCGCAGCTCCCACAGCTTCATGCGGCGCCACAGCTTGAACGTCGGCACGGGGGAGAGCAGCCAGCGCGTGAGGCGCACGCCCTCCATGTGCTTGTCGGCGGTGATGTCCGCGATCCGGCCCACCGCGTGCCGCGCCGCCTCGACGGCGACCACGAACAGCACCGGGATCACCGCGTGCATGGCGACGCCGAGCGGATCGCCCCAGCTGGACGCGGCGTTGAAGAGGATCGTGCCCGCCGTGAGCAGCCACGCCGTCTGCCGCAGCAGCGGGAAGGGGATGCGGAGCCAGGTCAGCAGGAGGTCGAGCGCGAGCAGTACGCAGATGCCCGCGTCGATGCCGATGGGGAAGACCGCCGAGAAGTCGCCGAAGCCCTTCTTCTCGGCGAGCTCGCGCACGGCCGCGTACGACCCGGCGAAACCGATCCCGGCGATGACGACCGCTCCGGCGACGACCACCCCGATGAGTATCCGGTGCGTGCGTGTCAGCTGCATCGCGGCCACCCGCGAACCCCTCCCTGTACAAGTCCCTGATTCAAGGCCTGTGTCGGCTTGTTGCGAGCGACAGCCTGGCACACGCGTGCGGAAGGCCGCGTGCCGGTACGCCGGAAGCCCGGCCCCCGAGGGGCCGGGCTTCCACAACGTGCCTGCTCAGCGCGCGAGTTGACGGACGTGCGGACGTCCGTCAGGACTTGCTGCTGCTGCCGGCCTTCTGCTTGGCGTCGGACTTGCTGTCGTCGGCCTTCGAGTCGGTCTTCGAGTCGTCCGACTTGTCGTCGGACTTCGGCTTGTCGCTCGCGCCGGACGACGCCTTGCCGCCGCCCTCGTTGGCGGCCACGACCGCCTCCGCGGCCTCCTTGGCCGCCTTCTGCGCGTCCTTCCCCAGCTTGCCGGCGTCCGGCGACTTGTCGCCCGCGAGGCCCGCGCCGTTGAAGTCGATCGTGATGACCGCGTTCTCCACGCGCGTCACGAACGTCTGCTGCTTGAAGGTGTCCTTGTCCTTCTTCAGGTCGTACCGCACGAGCGTCGCCTGCTGGCCCACGCCCTGCACCGGCTCCGCCTTGACGCCCTTCGCGTCCTTCGTCGCCTGGGCGTCCGCGACCTGCTTGGCGTAGCTGTCCTGCGCGCGCTTGGCGCCGCTGCCGAGCGACGGGTCCGACTCGAAACGCATCAGCGAGACGCGCAGCCAGCGGAACTGCGAGCCGTCCACGCCGTTGTTGTCGAGGCTGTCCCAGGAGCAGCTGCCGCGCAGCGCCGTGTCGCTGGACGTGCCCGCCTTGCCGGACTTGTCCTTGGCCTTCGGCACCAGCTCGTCGAGTGTCTTCTTCGAGAGGACCTCGCAGGGCTCGGGGAGCTTCGCGTACGCGGCCTTCTCCACGCTCGGGGCCTTGTCGGCGGCCTTCGCCGAGGCCGAGGCCTTGGCGCCCGAGTCCTTCTTGGCCCCGTCGGAGCCGGAGTCGGAGCCGGAGTCGGAGGAGCAACCGGCGACGAGGATCGCCGGTACGGCGGCCGCGCAGACGAGGAGGCGGCTGCGGAGCTGTCGCTTTCGCTGTGCAGGTCGGTGCATGGTTCCTTCACTCTGTTCGTCTCGTGACGTCCAGTTCGTCTCGTGACGTCGTCGGGTCCGAGGGGCCACGGTACGCGCATGGGACGACGGACGGCTCTGCTTCGGGGAGCGGGGGCCCCGCCGGTACCCGCTCCGGCACCCCGCTACTCGTCGAACTCCCCGGCGAGGCCGTCGGCCAGTTCCTGCGCCTTGTCCTGCATTTCCTTGCTGTCCGGGACATCCGTGCGGCGGCCGGGCTGCTCGTCGTACTCGATGGTCACGACGACGTTCGACGTGCGGAACACCACAGTCACGGTGCGGTGACGGGAGGCCGAGGCGGAGGTGGTGAGGGCGTCGTCGATGAAGGCCTCGTCGCCGAGGTCGGGGAGGGTGCGGGGCTCCAGGCCGGGGGGCGGGGTGGCGGACTCCGAGGACCCGGCCCCGGCTTCGGGGCTCTCCGTCTCCTTGTCCTTCTTGTCCTTCTTGCCCTTGTCGTCGTCGCGCCTGGCGTTCTTCCCGCCCTGGGGCTTGTCGCCCGGCTCGGAGTCGTCGGCCGTGGGGGAGGTGTCCTCCGAGGAGGAGCCGGGGGGCCGGGTGAGGCCCGCCTCGCGCAGCTTCGTCGCGTAGACCTCGGCGGCGCGGGCGTCGTCGCTGACCGTGCCGTCGTACGAGACGACGCGCTCGAAGTCGATCATGAGGTGGTGGGAGGCGCCGGACGACTCGACCTTCCAGCGGCAGCCCACGCGCCGGTCCGTGTCGTACGTCCCCGTCGGCGTGCCCTCGTACGCCTTCTCGCGCTGCTCGACGTCCTCCATCTCCGCGATGCCGGGCAGCATCGCGTCGAGGGTGTCGGTGTCCACCTCGCCGCAGGGCTCGGGGAGCGTGCGGTACTTGCCGGGCTGGGCGGCGGCGGTCGAGCTGCCGCTGCCCCCCGGCTTGGAGTCGTCGCCCCCGTCGCCGCCGGAGCCGGCGGTGCAGCCGGTCAGCAGCGCCGCGATGAGTGCGGCGACGCCGGGTACACAGGCCTTGGCCTTCCGCTGCACCGTGATGGCTCCTCTCGCCTGGCTGTGCCTGGCTCTGCCTGGTTATTGGGTTGCCGCTGGTGGGCGGCCGGTGGACACAATGTGTATCGCACGCGCTGCCGTGGCCGCCGGTCCGTCACCCCTTTCGTTGACCTTGGCGCCGGTATTTGCGCTTCAAGGCTTGTAGCTGATTACGGTTGATTGATGTTGTTTACGGGGGAATGAGGGCGATATGTCGTACGTAGAGGTTCCCGGTGCGAAGGTACCGATCCGGATGTGGACGGACCCGGCCACGGTCGAGGACTCGGCGATGCGCCAGCTCCAGAACGTGGCGACGCTGCCGTGGATCAAGGGCCTGGCCGTCATGCCGGACGTCCACTTCGGCAAGGGCGCGACGGTCGGCTCGGTCATCGCCATGCAGGGCGCGGTCTGTCCGGCGGCGGTCGGCGTCGACATCGGCTGCGGGATGAGCGCCGTCAGGACGTCGCTGACCGCCAATGACCTGCCGGGCGACCTGTCCCGCCTGCGCTCGAAGATCGAGGAGGCGATTCCGGTGGGGCGCGCCATGCACGACGACCCCGTCGGGCCGGGGGGCTTCCATGGCATGGCCACGGCTGGGTGGGAGGAGTTCTGGGGGCGGTTCGAGGGAGTCGCCGAGGCGGTGAAGTTCCGTGAGGAGCGGGCGGTCAAGCAAATGGGAACGCTTGGATCCGGGAATCATTTTGCGGAAGTTTGCATAGATATGTCCGATTCAGTTTGGCTCATGCTGCACTCCGGCTCCCGGAACATCGGCAAGGAGCTCGCCGACCACCACATAGGCGTGGCCCAGCAGCTCCCGCACAACCAGGGCCTGGTCGATCGCGACCTCGCGGTCTTTGTCGCGGACACCCCGCAGATGGCGGCGTACCGCAACGACCTGTTCTGGGCCCAGGAGTACGCGAAGTACAACCGCGCGATCATGATGGCGCTCTTCAAGGACGTGATCCGCAAGGAGTTCAAGAAGGCCAAGCCGATGTTCGAGCAGGAGATCTCCTGCCACCACAACTACGTCAGCGAAGAGCGCTACGACGGCATGGACCTCCTTGTCACCCGGAAGGGCGCGATCCGCGCCGGCAGCGGTGACTACGGGATCATCCCGGGCTCGATGGGCACCGGCTCGTACATCGTGAAGGGCCTCGGCAACGAGGCGTCCTTCAACTCGGCCTCGCACGGCGCCGGCCGGCGCATGAGCCGGGGCGCGGCCAAGCGCCGCTTCTCGACGAAGGACCTGGAGGAGCAGACGCGGGGCGTCGAGTGCCGCAAGGACTCGGGCGTCGTGGACGAGATCCCGGGCGCGTACAAGCCGATCGAGCAGGTCATCGACCAGCAGCGGGACCTCGTCCAGGTCGTGGCGAAGCTGAAGCAGGTCGTCTGTGTGAAGGGCTGAACGGTCGGGCGGCCCGGGCTGGTGTAGCCCCGGGCCGCACTGGATCAGTCGCTCACCTTTCTTCCCGTGCGGGGACCTGTCCGGTGCGAAGCCGCCATAGACGCAGGTGGCAGCTCTTCTCGGTCCGCCCGAGCTCCTTGGCCGCAGCGGCATCGTCGCAGGCCAGGAGAAGGATTTCGTCCTCCCACTCCTTCCAGCGGCGTCGTGTGTGTGCTGCTCTCATATCCGCTGGGCGGGTCCATGCCGCGATCGCCTCGGCTTTCAACTGCTTGCGCTCCAGAGAGAGGCAGCCGGGGTAGTAAAGGTCTTGCGCCAGGCGCTGGGCCGGCTCCTTCTCGTAGTTGATGTTGTAGATGCCGTCCCGCGTGTTCCGCTTGATCAGACGCTCGACCCCAGAGAGTTGGCGCACATGACGGCATAGGTAGACGCCAACGGCCGTGCTGGCCGTGGTCAGGGAGACGAACGGGAATCCCTGCGCCGTGTAGCCGAGGGAGCCGTCCGCGTCGACGACGCCCCGTAGATAGTCCCGCCGAGAGAACTCGACACGCGGAGGCGTGATCCTCTTCGACTTGCGACCGTAGGGCAGGCCGAGTTCGTTGAGCTTGGTTCTGGCTTCGAGGGAGCACAGGGTCCAGGTGGCCGAGGTGTGGCTCTCGGCGAAGTTCGTCGACCGGGTGCGCTCGCTGATGGTGCTGTTGTACGGGGTCAGCCTCTGGAACTCGCGCAGGATCTCGATGTCCCGCACGCTGATCTCGACGGTCAGCCTGCCCTTTTGGCCGGCTCCTTGATGAAGGTGCCCATCGGCCTGCAAGAAGCCGAACATGTACGCGTACTCGGGCACGCGAAGGTCCATGAACTGCGGAGCGCTAGGCTCGTGTTCAGCCATGAGGAAGCTCTAGGCCTTCCTGTGTGGTCAGGCCCTCGGCTCGGGGTTGCAGCCCGGCCGGGGGCCGTCGCATGTGATGTTGTCGTGCCGAGCCTAGGCAGGACGAACATCAACTCGCGTGGCGATACGTCGCGTTCACCGATGTGGGTGACTCTCGTCAGTGGGCGCCTAAGGCGGGACGCCTACTTCGCGTGGGTGACGGCGTAGATCATGATGAACGCGACGATGTGGATGCCGAAGAGGAAGTACGCCAGGTACCACCAGACCAGGCGTTCGTTCTTCTTCTCTTCGGCGAGACTGCGGGCCTCGTGTTCGTGGGTGAGGCGTTCGAGCGGGTCGGGGGAGTCCGCCGAGTACGCGGGTCTGCCGGGGTCGTCGCCGGGGAGCCGCATCGTCAGGACTCCCTGTGGACCTTGGTGTTCGAGGCCTGGGCGCGCGGGCGGACCACCAGGAGGTCGATGTTGACGTGCGGCGGGCGGGTCACCGCCCAGGTGATCGTGTCCGCCACGTCGTCCGCGGTGAGCGGCTCGGCGACGCCCGCGTAGACCTTCGCGGCCTTCTCGGCGTCGCCGCCGAAGCGGGTCAGCGCGAACTCGTCCGTCTTGACCATGCCGGGGGCGACCTCGATGACGCGGACCGGGGTGCCGACGATCTCCAGACGGAGGGTCTCGGCGAGGACGTGCTCGGCGTGCTTCGCCGCGACGTAACCGCCGCCTCCCTCGTACGTGCCGTGCCCGGCGGTCGAGGAGAGGACCACCACCGTGCCGTCGCCGCTCGCGGTGAGGGCGGGGAGGAGGGCCTGGGTGACGTTCAGCGTGCCGATGACGTTCGTCTCGTACATCTGGCGCCAGTCGGCCGGGTCGCTGCTCGCGACGGGGTCCGCGCCCAGCGCGCCGCCCGCGTTGTTCACGAGGACCGCGATCTTGCGGAAGGCGGTGGCGAACTCGTCCACGGCCGCGCGGTCGGTGACGTCGAGCGCGTACGCCATCGCGTCGTGCCCGGCGTCGTTCAGCTCGGCGGCGAGCGCCTCGATGCGGTCCTTGCGGCGCGCGGTGAGGACGACGCGGTATCCGGCGGCGGCCAGGCCGCGGGCGGTGGCGGCACCGATCCCGCTGCTCGCGCCGGTGATGATCGCGATGCGGTTGGCGGCGGCGGTCATGGGCGCTCCTCGGGCGGGGGTACGGGTGCCGCGTACGGCGCAGGGCGTACGGCGTACGGCGGGGTCGGTCCTCGCCAGGATATGCGTTCGGTTCCGGGGGGTTGCGGGGTGTGGGGGTGCGACGGTGTGGGGGCGCGGGACGCAGTGGCCGGGCGGTGGTCCGGCGGTGCGTGGACGGGGTGCTCATGCGGTGCGGGCTCGGGGACCCCGCGGTGCGTGCGGGCGGGGACCCCGCAGTGCATGCGTGCGGCGACCCCGCGGTGCATGCGTGCGGTGCCCACACGGTGCATGCGTGCGGTGCCCACACGGTGTGTGCGGAGGCCCCCGCGGCGTGTGCGCAGTGCCCGCACGGTGGCGTACGTGCGGGGACCCCGCGGTGCGCGCAGCGCCTACGCGGTGCGTGCGCCGGTACGTCAGCGTGATCGTGGTGCGTACATGATCACGGCCATGCCCGCGAGGCAGATCAGCGCCCCGGTCACGTCCCACCGGTCGGGCCGGTAGCCGTCGGCCACCATCCCCCAGGCGATCGAGCCTGCGACGAAGACCCCGCCGTACGCGGCGAGGATGCGGCCGAACTCGGCGTCGGGCTGGAGCGTGGCGACGAAGCCGTAGACGCCGAGGGCGATGACCCCCGCGCCGATCCACGCCCAGCCCCTGTGCTCGCGCACCCCCTGCCAGACGAGCCACGCACCGCCGATCTCGAACAGCGCGGCGAGAACGAACAGGGCGGCGGAACGGGCGATGAGCATGGTCGACAGGGTGGCACGCGTAGCCCCGGGGAGCGGGGCACCCCCGAAGAGGGGCCCCCGGGCGCAGCAGGGGCCCGCCCTTCCGTGGGCTACCTCAGTCCCCGCCCAAGGCGAACCGCCAGTCATTGCACGCGTGCCAGTTCCCCTTCGGGTACTCCACCCGCGACTCGCCGCGCAGCGTGAAGCCCGCCTTGCGGCATACCGCGTTCGACGCGCCGTGGTCCGTCGCGGGGAACGCGTGCAGGTGGGCGTGGCGGCCCGCCGCCCTCGCCTTCCCGGTCACCAGCCGCGCCGCGCCCGCGGCGATGCCCATGCCCTGGAACTCGGGCAGGACGCCCCAGCCGGTCTCCCAGACCGGCTCGCCCTGCCAGGTCGTCTCCCAGTACCCGATCGAGCCCGCGACCTCGCCGTCCACGCCGTCCACGCCGTCCACGCCGTCCAGGGTGATGCGGAACATCTCGCCCTTGCCGTCGAGCCGGAGGTAGCGGCGGTGGCGGTCCGCGACCTTTTCGGGGGTCTCGGGGCCGCCCAGGTGTTCCGTCATCTCCGGGGTGTTGAGCCGCAGGAGCAGCGCGAGGCCGCCCTCGTCGGACCAGGGTTCGAGTCGTATCGCCGGTGCCTGGGCCGATGCCTGGGCCGCTGCCTGTGATCGCTCCATCTCCCCACCGTAGGCGGCGGGTCTGACACCAAGGAATAGGTGAGCGGACGCCCCCGTTCTGTGGGTATAGTTGAACCGTAAACAAAATGCGGACCCGCGGAGAGTGAGCAAGCCATGCAGTTCGGGATCTTCAGCGTCGGCGACGTGACCACCGACCCGACCACCGGCCGCACGCCGACCGAGGCCGAGCGGATCAAGGCCATGGTCGCCATCGCCCTCAAGGCCGAGGAGGTCGGCCTCGACGTCTTCGCGACCGGCGAGCACCACAACCCGCCCTTCGTGCCGTCGTCCCCGACCACGATGCTCGGCTACATCGCCGCCCGCACCGAGCGGCTCGTCCTCTCCACCTCCACCACCCTCATCACCACCAACGACCCGGTGAAGATCGCCGAGGACTTCGCGATGCTCCAGCACCTCGCGGACGGGCGCGTGGACGTGATGATGGGGCGCGGCAACACCGGGCCCGTCTATCCGTGGTTCGGCAAGGACATCCGCCAGGGCATCAACCTCGCCATCGAGAACTACGCGCTCCTGCGCCGCCTCTGGGACGAGGATGTCGTCACCTGGGAGGGCAAGTTCCGTACGCCGCTGCAGTCGTTCACCTCGACGCCCCGGCCGCTGGACGGCGTCGCGCCCTTCGTCTGGCACGGCTCGATCCGGTCCCCGGAGATCGCCGAGCAGGCCGCGTACTACGGCGACGGCTTCTTCCACAACAACATCTTCTGGCCCGCCGAACACACCGCGAAGATGGTCGAGCTGTACCGGTCGCGGTACGCGCACTACGGGCACGGCACGCCGGAGCAGGCGATCGTCGGGCTCGGCGGGCAGGTGTTCATGCGCAAGAACTCGCAGGACGCGGTACGGGAGTTCCGGCCCTACTTCGACAACGCGCCCGTCTACGGTCACGGGCCCTCCCTGGAGGAGTTCACCGCGCAGACCCCGCTCACCGTGGGCTCCCCGCAGCAGGTGATCGAGCGGACGCTGTCCTTCCGCGACACCGTGGGCGACTACCAGCGGCAGCTGTTCCTGATGGACCACGCCGGGCTGCCCCTGAAGACCGTCCTTGAGCAGCTCGACATCCTCGGCGAGGAGGTCGTCCCCGTGCTGCGCGAGGAGTTCGCGAAGAACCGCCCGGCCGGCGTCCCGGACGCCCCCACCCACGCCGCCCGTAAGGCCCAGCAGGCTCAGCAGGAGGTCAGCGCATGAAGCTCGTCGTCGTATCCGCGGGGCTGAGTCAGCCGTCCTCCACCCGGCTGCTCGCCGACCGGCTCACGGCCGCCACGACACACCACGCCGGCACCGGCGTCGACGTCGAGGTCGAGGTCGTCGAGCTGCGGGACCTGGCCACGGAGATCGCCCAGCACCTCGTCACCGGGTTCCCGCCCGCCCGGCTGGCCGCCGCGCTCGACGCGGTGGCCGGCGCGCAGGGGCTGATCGCCGTCACGCCGGTGTTCTCGGGGTCGTACAGCGGACTGTTCAAGTCGTTCTTCGACGTGCTCGACAAGGACGCGCTGACCGGGAAGCCGGTGCTGATCGGCGCGACCGGCGGCACCGCGCGTCACTCGCTGGTCACCGAGCACGCCCTGCGCCCGCTGTTCAGCTATCTGCGGGCGCTGGTCCTGCCGACCGCCGTGTACGCGGCGTCGGAGGACTGGGGCGAGGAGGGCCTCGCGGCGCGGATCACCCGTGCGGGCGCGGAGCTGGCACGGTTCATGGCGCCCGGCGGCGAGGAGGCGCCGGTGACCGCAGGTGCGGTGCCCGACACCGACACGGCCGCGGCGATCGCGCCCCGCTCGCTGACCGGCGCCATCACGTCGGTGGACCCGGCGAGCGGCTTCGAGGTCGTGCCCTTCGAGCAGCAACTCGCCGCCCTCAGGGTGGAGTGAGGGGGCGTCAGGGCCAGACCAGGCAGTACGCCTGATGTCCCGCGTCGTGCAGGCGGTGGCTGAAGTCCTGCCACTCGTGGAGGAGTTGGTACACGTTGAAGGCGTCGCGCGGGCCACCGCGGTCCGGGACGGTGGACCAGATGAACGCCGCGGCGCCCACCGACTCCTCACCGACGCCGCGCAGCGGGTCGACGACGGTCATGGGGAGCTTCACCACGGCGTAGTCGGGGTGGAGGACGACCAGTTCGAGCGGGGGGACCTTGTGCAGGGGTATGCCCTCGATGCCGGTCAGGACCATCGCGGCCATCGTCTCCGGCTTGATCTTCGTGAACATGCCGCCCATGCCCAGCTCGTCGCCGCCGAGCTCCTCGGGGCGCATCGAGATCGGCACGCGGGCGGCGGTCGCGCCGTCCGGGGCGCCGAAGTATTTGTACGTCACCCCCACCCCGCCACTCCTGCTGGTCACCCGGTCCCGCCGGGACTCGCCGGAAGCGCCGAGCGTCTGGTCGGACGCCTGCGCCTGCGCCGGTTCCGCTTCCGCCTCGCGCCGGTGCTTGCCCCGCCGGGCACGCCGGGGGCCCAGGCCGTCGGTCCCCTCGCCCAGTCCGCCACCGCGATGCATATCTCCACCCGACTGCTTTGCCAGGGCGGCACGGCCCTGTCTTTTCTAGGCCTCGCGGCCCCCGCCACGCAACCCGATCATCGTGTCAGTGACCTCCCCCACGGTCACCCGCTAAAACGTGGAGTGAAACACCTGTCCGCAGGATGTCCGCACGCTCTGACACCATGGCTCGTGTGAGCTTCCCGTATAGCGCCCCAGTTTCGCAGACTCTTTTCGACCGTGCGGCGGCCGTGACGCCCGGCGGTGTGAACTCTCCCGTGCGCGCGTTCCGCGCTGTGGGTGGTACGCCCCGTTTCATGGTGTCCGGTACCGGTCCGTACCTGACTGACGCCGACGGCCGCGAGTACGTCGACCTCGTGTGTTCGTGGGGTCCGATGATCCTCGGGCACTCCCACCCCGAGGTGATCGCCGCCGTGCAGGAGGCCGTGTCGCACGGCACCTCCTTCGGTACGCCCGGTGAGGGCGAGGTCGCGCTCGCCGAGGAGATCGTCGCCCGTATCGAGCCCGTCGAGCAGGTCCGCCTCGTCTCCAGCGGCACCGAGGCGACCATGTCCGCCATCCGGCTCGCCCGCGGTTTCACCGGCCGCGCCAAGGTCATCAAGTTCGCCGGGTGTTACCACGGGCATGTCGACGCGCTGCTCGCCTCGGCGGGTTCGGGCGTGGCGACCCTCGGTCTCCCCGACACGCCCGGCGTCACCGGCGCCCAGGCGGGCGACACCATCGTCGTGCCGTACAACGACCTCGAGGCGGTGCAGGAGGCCTTCCACAAGCACCCCGGTGAGATCGCGTGCGTCATCACCGAGGCGTCGCCCGGCAACATGGGCGTGGTGCCGCCGCGCCCCGGTTTCAACGAGGGCCTCAAGGCCGCCTGTGCCAAGAACGGCGCGCTGTACATCTCGGACGAGGTGATGACCGGCTTCCGTACCTCGAAGGCGGGCTGGTACGGCGTGGACGGTGTGAAGCCCGATCTGATGACCTTCGGCAAGGTCATGGGCGGCGGCTTCCCGGCCGCGGCCTTCGGCGGTCGCGCGGATGTCATGGCGCACCTCGCCCCGGCCGGCCCCGTCTACCAGGCGGGCACGCTGTCCGGTAACCCGGTCGCGACGGCGGCGGGCCTCGCGCAGCTGCGGCTCCTGGACGACGCGGCGTACGACAAGGTCAATGCCGTGTCCGAGCAGCTGCGCGGTCTGGTCACCGAGGCGCTCTCCAAGGAGGGTGTCGCGCACCGGGTGCAGAACGCGTCGAACATGTTCTCCGTGTTCTTCGCCGACCGCGAGGTGCGGAACTACGAGGACGCGAAGGGACAGGAGTCCTTCCGCTTCACCGCGTTCTTCCACTCGATGCTGTCGCAGGGCGTGTACCTGCCGCCGTCGGCCTTCGAGTCGTGGTTCGTGTCGACCGCTCACGACGAGCGTGCGGTCGAGCGCATCGCTGCCGCCCTGCCCGCCGCCGCGCGCGCGGCCGCGGAAGCGACGGAGGCCACGGCATGAGCGGCACCCCGGCGGACGACGAGCTGACCGTCGTCCACGTGATGCGCCACGGCGAGGTGCACAACCCGGACGGGATCCTGTACGGGCGGCTGCCCGACTACCACCTGTCCGAGCTCGGCCGGCAGATGGCCGACCGGGTCGCCGAGCACCTCGCCCACCGTGACGTGACGCACGTCGTGGCGTCGCCGCTCGACCGCGCCCAGGAGACGGCCACGCCGATCGCCAAGGCGCACGGCCTGGACCTGGCCACCGACGCCCGCCTCATCGAGGCGGCCAACGTCTTCGAGGGCAAGACCTTCGGGGTGGGCGACGGCGCGCTGAAGAACCCGGAGAACTGGAAGCACCTCGTCAACCCCTTCAAGCCGTCCTGGGGCGAGCCGTACGTCGAGCAGGTCGTACGGATGATGGGCGCCCTGGACGCGGCGAAGGACGCGGCCCGCGGGCACGAGGCGGTGTGCGTCAGCCACCAGCTGCCGATCTGGATCGTGCGCAGCTTCGTGGAGAAGCGGCGGCTGTGGCACGACCCGCGCAAGCGGCAGTGCACGCTGGCGTCGCTGACGACGTTCACGTACCGCGGCGACAAGATCGTCTCGGTGGGTTACAGCGAACCGGCCCGGGATCTCGTGCCCGCACATCTTCGCGCCGGCGCCAAGCCGGTGAAGGGCGGGAATAAGGGCAACAGCAAGGCATTCGGGGCCTGATAAACCGGCCCTTTGATCAACCGCGCGTAATCGCGCAGCGACTGTAGGTCCATCTCCGGCAAAACGCTCCAAATAATGTGGATCCTGCCGGAACCCCGATGTTCGTCGCGCCCTCTAACGGGTCGTCCCGACCAAGGGCGCGACGAATGGGGATGGAATGCGCGACATCAGCCGCAGGGGAATGCTCGGACTGGGAGCGGGCACGGCCGCCGCTTTCGGGCTCGCGGCGTGCGGCTCCGGGGGCGACGGCGATTCGTCGAAGCCCGCGGGAAAGGCCGGGGAAGGCGCAGGCGCCGAGAAGCACCCGGCCAAGCCGATCGGTGACGGGTCGACCGCCTACACCGGTAAGCAGCCTCGTCAGCCGGGCAAGCCCGTTCCACTGGAGCCGGGCGAGACGCCCCCGCAGTTCGTCATCTTCTCCTGGGACGGTGCGGGCGAAGTGGGGAACGGTCTGTTCCCGCGCTTTCTGAAGCTCGCCGAGGACCACGACGCGCGTATGACGTTCTTCCTCTCCGGGCTTTATCTGCTGCCGGAATCGAAGAAGCGCATGTACCGGCCGCCGAACAACGCGGTCGGCGCATCCGACATCGGTTATCTCACCGACGGTCACATCAAGGACACCCTGAAGTACGTCCGGCAGGCGTGGCTCGAGGGCCATGAAATCGGCACGCACTTCAATGGGCACTTCTGCGCGGGCACGGGTTCCGTCGCCAACTGGACGTCCGCGCAATGGCAGGACGAGATAGACCAGGCCAAGTCCTTTGTGAAGAAGTGGCGTACGAACACCGGCTGGACCGATCTGCCGTCGCTCCCCTTCGACTACGACAAGGAACTCGTCGGCGGCCGCACGCCCTGTCTGCTCGGCCAGGACAACCTGCTGCCGACGGCGAAGAAGCTCGGCTGGCGCTACGACGCGTCCTCGCCCGGCGGCCGCCAGAAGTGGCCGCAGAAGAAGCTGGGCGTCTGGGACCTGCCGCTGCAGGCCATGCCCTTCCCGGGGCACTCCTTCGAGGTCCTGTCGATGGACTACAACATCCTCGCCAACCAGTCGCAGAACTCGACGAAGGCGCCCCCGCACAACTACCCGGGCTGGCGCAAGCAGGCCACCGAGGCCTACATAGCCGGCTTCAAGCGGGCCTACGAGTCCAACCGCGCGCCGTTCTTCATCGGCAACCACTTCGAGGAGTGGAACGGCGGCATCTACATGGATGCCGTCGAGGAGGCCCTGAAGCACATCGCGGGCAAGAAGGACGTGCGCCTCGTCTCCTTCCGCCAGTTCGTCGACTGGCTCGACGTGCAGGACCCGAAGGTGCTCGCCAAGCTGCAGGGCCTGGAGGTCGGCCAGCGGCCCGCCGGTGGCTGGAAGAGCCTCCGCTAGCCCTCTGTACGGCGCCTGAAGTGGGCGATTCGTTCGGTGGAGGGGGTGCGGAAGATCCCCGAAATGGACATGCGAAACTTTTCACATGAGTGTTGCCTGCCGTGCCCCACACCGCGTCGATAGCAGCAGTCACCGTCGCGGCCGTGCCGCCCTGCTCACCGCAGGCGCCGCGGTTGCTGCGCTGGCTCTGTCCGCTTGCAGCTCCGGCGGTGTGTCGGGCGGCTCCGGAAACACCAACTTCGTCGCCGGCTCGGACGGCATCGCCACCGTCAAGAAGGCCGACCGCAAGGCGAACCCCTCGCTCGACGGGGAGACCCTCGACGGCGAGAAGCTGGACATCACCAAGGCCTACAAGGGCAAGATCGTCGTCATAAACGTCTGGGGTTCCTGGTGCGCTCCGTGCCGGGCCGAGGCGCCGAACTTCGTGAAGGTCGCCAAGGAGACCAAGCCGAAGGGCGTCGAGTTCGTCGGGATCAACACGCGTGACCCCGAGCGCAGCCCGGCGATCTCGTTCGAGAAGCAGCACAAGGTTCCCTACCCGAGCCTGTACGACCCGATGGGCAAGCTGATGCTGCGCTTCCCGCAGGGTTCGCTCAATCCGAACGCCATCCCCTCCACGCTCGTCGTCGACCGGGACGGGAAGATCGCCGCCCGCGCCCAGCAGCCGCTGAGCGAGGAGAAGCTGCGGAAGATGATCGACCCCGTGCTCGCGGAGAAGTGATGTCGACGCTCGCGGCCGTCACCGGCACGAACCAGACCGTGATGAGCGGGGCCCTGCTCCTCGCTATCCCGGTCGCCCTGCTCGGCGGGCTCATCTCCTTCTTCTCGCCGTGCGTCCTGCCGCTCGTGCCCGGCTACCTGTCGTACGTCACCGGGGTCGGCGGGCAGGACCTCGGCGAGGCGCGGCGCGGCCGGATGGCCGCCGGGGCCGGTCTCTTCGTGGCCGGCTTCACCGTGGTCTTCGTCTCCGCCACCGTCTTCTTCGGTGCCCTCGGCCGCACGCTCAAGGAGCACCAGAGCGCCATCAACACGACGCTCGGCGTGGTGATGATCGTGCTGGGCCTCTTCTTCATGGGGCTCATGCCGTGGTTCACGCAGCGCGAGTTCCGCTTCCACAAGCGGCCCGCCGTCGGGCTGGCCGGCGCGCCGGTGGTCGGCGCGCTCTTCGCCGTGGGCTGGACGCCGTGCATCGGGCCGACCCTCGCCTCGGTCATGGCCCTCTCCGCCGACAGCGCCAACGCGGAGCGTGGCGCGATCCTCGGTGTCGCCTACTCCCTGGGGCTCGGCATTCCGTTCATCCTCGCGGCCGTGGCCTTCCGTAAGACACTCGGTGCTTTCGGCTGGGTGAAGCGGCACTACGTCTGGGTGATGCGCGTCGGCGGCGTCATGATGATCGCGACCGGCTTGCTGCTCGTCACCGGTGCGTGGGACAGCATCGTGCAGGACATGCAGGTCTGGACCAATAGCTACACGGTGGGGATCTGATCCATGGGCAAGACCGAAGCTCCCGAAGGCACGACCGGGACCACCGACGAGCAGGGCGAGTACGGTGCCGCGGGCGCCAGCATGTCCACCGCTCCACGCGACCGGGACCGGGAAGAGGCGGCACCCAACCTCCCCAGGCTCGGCGTCATCGGCTGGCTGCGCTGGTTCTGGCGGCAGCTGACCTCGATGCGCGTCGCGCTGATCCTGCTCCTGCTGCTCTCGCTCGGCGCGATCCCGGGCTCGCTGATCCCGCAGAACAACGTCGACGAGCTCAAGGTCCAGGACTTCATGGACCGGCACACCACGCTCGCCCCGATCTACGAAAAGCTGCAGCTCTTCGACGTCTACAGCTCGGTGTGGTTCTCCGCGATCTACATCCTGCTGTTCGTCTCCCTCATCGGCTGCATCGTGCCCCGCAGCTGGCAGTTCGTCGGCCAGCTCCGCAGCCGCCCGCCGGGCGCCCCGAAGAAGCTGACGCGCCTGCCCGCGTACACGACGTGGCGCACCGAGGCCGAGCCCGAGCAGGTCCACGAGGCCGCGCTCGCGATGCTGAAGCAGCGCCGCTTCCGCGTGCACACCGAGGGCTCCGGCGCGGGCGCCTCGGTCGCCGCGGAGAAGGGGTATCTGCGCGAGGCCGGCAACCTCATGTTCCACATCGCGCTGATCGTGATGCTGCTCGCGTTCGCCGCCGGACAGCTCTTCAAGTCCGAGGGCGGCAAGCTGATCATGGAGGGTGACGGCTTCGCCAACACCCTCAGCCAGTACGACGACTTCAAGTCCGGCAGCCTCTTCGACTCCTCGAACCTGGAGCCGTTCAGCTTCAAGCTCGACCGGTTCGTAGGTACGTACGAGAAGTCGGGCCCCAACCGCGGCACGGCCCGCACCTACCGCGCGGACGTCACCTACAGCGAGGGCGCCGACGGCCCCGAGAAGAAGAAGTCGATCGAGGTCAACAAGCCGCTGGAGGTCGACGGCTCGAAGGTCTACCTCATCGGCCACGGCTTCGCCCCCGCGGTCACCGTCCGCGACGGCAAGGGCAAGGTCGTCTACCAGGCGTCCGTGCCGCTGCTGCCCATCGACCAGAACGGCACCGCGACCGGCGCCATCAAGGTCATGGACAACTACCGCGACAAGAACGGCAAGCCCGACCAGCTCGGCTTCAACGCCTTCTTCGTGCCCACCTTCGCGGGCGTCGGCAAGGGCCAGATGTTCTCGCAGTTCCCCGCCGCCGACTACCCGGTGCTCGCGCTGTCCGCGTACCACGGCAGCCTCGGCGTCGACGCCGGTGTCCCGCAGAACGTGTACCAGCTGGACACCCGCAAGATGAAGAAGTTCAAGGACGAGAACGGCGAGCTGTTCAAGCAGCGGCTGCGCCCCGGCGAGACCATGAAGCTCCCCGACGGCGCCGGGTCGATCACCTTCGAGAAGAACCTCAAGGAGTGGGCGACCTTCCAGATCTCGCAGCAGCCCGGCACCGGCTGGGCGCTGGGCGGCGCGATCGCCGCCGTCGCGGGCCTCGCGGGCTCGCTGTTCATCCAGCGCCGCCGCGTATGGGTGCGGGCCGTCCGGGACGCCGACGGCGTCACCGTCGTGGAGATGGCGGGCCTCGGCCGCAGCGAGTCCGCGAAGGTTCCCGAGGAGCTCTCCCAGCTCGCCGCCCAGCTGCACGACAAGGCGCCGACCGCGCCCGCGCCCGACCCCGATGCCGTACCTGCCGAAGGGGCTGAGAAGTGAATCTCGCCACCACCCTGGCCGCCGAGCCCAACGAGAACCTCGCGCACATCAGCAACGTGCTGATCTACTCCGCGATGGCCGTCTACCTCCTGGCCTTCTTCGCGCACATGGCGGAGTGGCTCTTCGGCAGCCGCAGCAAGGTCGCCCGCACCGCCGCGGCGCTCACCCCGAGCAAGACCGCCGCGTCCGCCACGGCGGCGCCCGCGGTCACCGTCCAGGCCAAGGGCGGCGGCACCGCCACCCTGGAGCGGCCGAAGGTCGTCACCCGGTCCGTGGCCGGCACGCGCGACGTGCCGGACGGGCCCGGCGCGGCCGCCGGTGACGAGAAGGGCGACCTCTACGGCCGCATCGCGGTCTCCCTCACCGTGCTCGCGTTCCTCCTGGAGTTCGGCGGCGTCCTCACCCGCGCCCTGTCGGTGCAGCGCGCGCCGTGGGGCAACATGTACGAGTTCAGCATCACCTTCTCCACCGTCGCCGTCGGTGTGTACCTGGTGCTGCTCGCGCTGAAGAAGAACATCGCCTGGCTCGGCCTCCCACTGGTCACGACGGTCCTGCTCGACCTCGGCCTCGCCGTCACGGTCCTCTACACCGACAGCGACCAGCTGGTCCCCGCCCTGCACTCGTACTGGCTGTGGATCCACGTCTCCACGGCGATCTTCTGCGGCGCGGTCTTCTACGTCGGCGGCGTCGGCACCCTGCTCTACCTCTTCCGCGACAGCTACGAGGCGAAGCTCCAGAACGGCGGACAGCCCGGCAAGTTCGCCACGTCCGTCCTGGAGCGGCTGCCCTCGGCGGCCTCGCTCGACAAGTTCTCGTACCGCCTGAACGCCGCGATCTTCCCGCTGTGGACGTTCACGATCATCGCGGGCGCGATCTGGGCGGGCGACGCCTGGGGCCGCTACTGGGGCTGGGACCCCAAGGAGGTCTGGTCCTTCATCACCTGGGTCGCCTACGCCTGCTACCTGCACGCCCGTGCCACCGCCGGCTGGAAGGGCCGCAAGGCCGCCTACCTGGCCCTGATCGCCTTCGGCTGCTGGCTGTTCAACTACTACGGAGTCAACATCTTCGTCACCGGCAAGCACTCGTACGCCGGAGTCTGAGCAACGCGCCTCCGAGAGAAGCCGGTTCCCGTGATCCAGGTCACGGGAACCGGCTTCTTCCGTACGGACAGGTAGGAGGCGTGGAGACCAATGAGGGGGAACTTCAGGCACGGCACAGAGCGCTGCGCGTCCGCATCAGGGACGGGGACGCCGACGCCTTCGGCGAGCTCTTCGACGCGTACGCGCGCTCCGTCTACAACCACGCCTTCCGGCTGACGGGCGACTGGTCGTCGGCGGAGGACGCGGTGTCCCTCACGTTCCTGGAGGCGTGGCGGCTGCGGGACAGGGTCGACGTCGACGGCGGCTCGCTGCGGCCGTGGCTGCTCGGCGTCGCCACGAACGTCACCCGCAACACGCGCAGGGCCGCGCGCCGGCACGCCGCCGCCGTGGCGCGGCTGCCCCGGGACGAGGTCGTCGCCGACTTCGCGGACGAGCTCGCCGGGCGCATCGACGACGAGGAACAGCTCTCCCTCGTCCGCACGGCACTGGGCCGGCTGCGCCGCGCCGAGAGGGAGGTGCTCGCGCTGTGTGTCTGGTCGGGGCTCGACTACGTCTCCACGGCGGCCGCGCTCGGCATCCCCGTCGGGACGGTGCGCTCCCGGCTCTCCCGCGCCCGGGCGAAACTCGCAAAAGCCCTGGAACCAGCCAAGAGGTGCGGACAGGTAAGAGGTGACCGCACCACCGCGGTCAGGCCCGTCAAGGAGGGAAACCGATGAACGACTTTCCCGAGCGCGACCTTCCGCCGGGCCGTCATCACCTGCTCAAGGAGCACCTGTTGACCGAGATCCGGCAGAAGCGGAACGAGAACAGCCGCAAGGTCTGGTTCCGGCCCGCGCTCGTCGCGGGAGCGGTCGCCGCGACGGTGGTGGCGGGCGTCCTGGTCGCCTCGCCGTTCGGCGACCGGGCGGCGCAGGCGGGGCCGCCGTCGAAGGAGACCGTGCGGATGCTGGAGGAGATCGCCGCGGCGGCGAAGGCGCAGCCCGCACCGAAGGGCCTGCGCGACGACCAGTTCGTGTACATCAGGACCAAGGAGAGGTACATGGAGTCGGGCAGCGACGAGAAGTCCCGCATCCAGCCGCTGCACGTCCGGGAGTACTGGAACTCGGTGGACGGCAGGCACACGGAGGTGATCAACGACCGTGTCGACGGCTTCGACCACGAGCGGTTGCCGCCGGACCCGCCCCTCGTGGAGGGCAACTCCCACTACCGCAGCCTGCAGAAGCTGCCGACCGACCCGGTCAACATGCGGGACTGGCTCTACCGGGTGGCCACGGGCGGCGAGAGCAAGGACCAGAACGCGTTCGTCCAGGTCGGCGACATGTGCGGTGCTCTGATGCCGCCGAAGCAGGCCGCCGCGCTCTACCTCGCCGCGTCGACGATCCCCGGCGTCGAGGTGCGCGGGGACGCGGTGGACGCGGTGGGGCGGCACGGGGTGGCCATCACCCGCGAGAACGACGGCCAGCGCCAGGAGCTGATCTTCGACAAGAAGACCAAGCAGTTCCTCGGCGAGCGGCAGGTGGCGGTCGAGGACCTGCCGACGGGCTTCAAGAAGGGCACGGTGACCGCCCACACCGCCGTCCTGGAGCGCGTCGTCGTCGACAAGGCGGGACGGCGCCCCTAGGCACGTGCGAGTGCCGGGGCCGCGGGCGGGGGTGCCGCGGCCCGGTCACTCCACCGTGATCGCGTCCAGCTGCCCCCGCAGGTACACGTGCGAGTCGATGCCCTTCACGTCCGTGCCCGGGTCGCACTCGTAGAAGTACACGAGGGACATCAGCTCCTCGGCGGGCAGGTCGGCGGGCGGGGGCAGGACGCGGTGGCGGCCCGACTGCCAGCGGTCGCCGGTCCAACGCGCCATCAGGTCACCGATGTTGACCGTGAGCGCCGCCGGGTCGAACGGCGCGTCCTCCCAGCCGCCGTCCTCCGTGAAGACCTGGAGGCCGCCCCGGCCCGCCTCCCGGTCGAGGACGGTGACCGTGCCGAAGTCCGTGTGCGGGCCGATGCGGAACTGGCCCGGCTCGGGCTCGCCCACCCGTTCCCGCCCCGGATACCAGTTGATGTTGAAGCCCCAGGTGGGGTGGCCGGTGTGGCGGGTGAAGAAGTTCTCGCCCTCGCCGAGGGCCACGCCGAGGAGTTCGAGGAGGCGGTCCGAGAGCGACCGCATCTCCCGCAGGTACGTCTGGACGAGCGCCCGCAGCTCGGGCGTCTCCTCCGGCCAGGTGTTGGGCGTGAACCACTCGGCGTCCACGGCCGGGTTCCCCGTCGGCTCGTCCGCCGCGAACGACAGCGACTCCTTGAGGTCCGGGGGAGCGGCCGTCCCCTCCGCGTAGCTGTTCGCCTCCGCGCCGGGGCCGAGCCAGCCGCGGCCGCCGACCTTCACCGCGTACGGCTGCTTCGCCCCGGCCGGCAGGTGGAAGAAGCCGCGGGCCGACGACCGGATCGCCGCGCGCAGCGCCGGGTCGACGCCGTGCCCGGTGATGAGGAGGAACCCGGCGGTCCGCAGGGCCTCGTCGACGGTCCGCGCCGTCCGCGCGCGGGCGTCGGGGGCGCCGGAAAGCCACGGCCGCAGGTCGACCGTCGGAATGCGGGATGCGCTGCTCATGCCTCCCATCGTGCCCACGTGAGGCCCCGGTCAGGCCTCATCGACAGCGCCGATGGAGCCATCGGGAGGACGCCCCACTGGCGCGTGGACCAGCACATACGCCCGCTCGTAGCTTCATGGGCATGACCTCAGCCAAGCTTTCCGAGCGCACGGGCACGGCCCAGCTCACCGCCGCCATGATGCTGTCCGGCACTCTCGGCATCTTCGTCGTCGAGTCCGGCGCGTCCGCCTTCAACGTCGTCTTCTTCCGCGTCCTGTTCGGCGCCCTAGCCCTCGGCGCGTACGCCTACGCCCGCGGCTACTTCCGCAACCACGGACTCACCCCCAAGAAGCTCGGACTCGCCGCGCTGGGCGGCGTGTTCATCGTCTTCAACTGGGTGTTCCTCTTCAAGGCGTACGAGGCCACCTCGATCTCGCTGGCCACCGTCGTGTACCACACGCAGCCGTTCTTCCTGGTGCTGCTCAGCGCCGTCGTCCTGCGTGAGCGGCTCTCCCGAGCGCAACTGGGCTGGCTCGTCGCCGCGTTCGCGGGGCTCGTGCTGGTGTCCGGGGTGCGCCCGGGTGACGCGGGCTCGCTCGCCGGCATCGGCCTCGCGCTCCTCGCCGCCGTCCTCTACGCCCTGTCCACCCTCGTCACCAAGCGCGTCACCGGCGTGCGCCCGCACCTCATCGCCCTGGTCCAAGTCGTCGTTGGCATCCCGCTGTTGCTGCCCTTCACCGACTTCGGCGCGATGAGCGGCACGGGCGCCGGGTGGGCCTGGCTCGCCGGGCTCGGCGTGATCCACACCGGCCTCATGTACGTCCTGATGTACGCGGCGTACGCCAAGCTGCCCACCGCCAAGATCGCCGTGCTCGCCTTCACCTACCCGGCGGTCGCGATGGTCGCCGACTGGGCCGTCTACGGCCACCACATCGGGCTCGTCCAGGCGCTCGGCGTCCCGCTGATCGTCCTCGCCAGCCTCAAGGTCACGCTGGCCCGGACGGCGAACCCTGCTCCCGCACGAGCCGCACGGCCTGCTCCACGAACAGCCGCACCCGCGGCGGAAGACGCTTCCCCGACCGCCACGCGAGCTGCGTCCACAGTGTGAACGGCGGCTCCCACGGCAGCCGTACGAGCGTGCCCTCCGCCAGCTCCCGCGCCACCGCGACGGCGGGCAGCAGCGCCACTCCGAGCCCGCCCGCCACACCCTGCTTCGTCGCCTCGATGGTGCCGAACTCCATGAACGGCGGGGGCGCGCCGGTCCGCTCCCGCAGCTCCGCCTCGAAGAGGTCCCGGTAGGGGCAGCCGGGTTCGGTGCCGACGAGCTGGGCGGCGGCCAGATCGTCCGTGGTGAGCTCCGCCGCTCCCCGCGCGGCCAGCGGGTGGGCCGGGGCGCAGACCAGGACCAGCGGCTCCTCGGCGAGGACCTCGCTCTCCAGCCCCTGGTGCGCGGTCTCCGGCTCCATCAGGAACCCCACGTCGTACGTCCCCTGCCGCAGCGCCTGCCGGGTCTCGTCGCCCAGCGTGGGGCGCAGCGAGAGCCGCACCTTCGGATAGCGGTGGTGGAAGAGTTCGAGGAGCGGCGGAAGCCGGTAGGAGGTCAGCGACTCCATCGTGCCGACCGCGATCGCGCCGGACGGTTCCTCGGCGTCGACGACCGCGGCCCGCGCCTCGTCGGCGAGGTCGATGAGCTGCCGGGCGTAGGGCAGCAGCCGCTCGCCCGCCTCGGTGAGCCGGATCCGGCTGCCGAGCCGGTCGAAGAGCTCGGTGCCGAGGGAGCTCTCCAGGGCGCGGACCTGGCTGGTGACGCTGGACTGCGCGTACTTCAGCTCGGTGGCGGCGCGGGTGAAGCTGAGGACGGTGGCGACCTTCTCGAAGGTCACGAGGAGCCGCAGTTCCATCGGCTCAGCCCTCGTCGCCCTTGTCCCGCTTCTTCTCGTCCGGGTCCTCGTCCCGCAGGGACTTCAGGAACTCCGGATTGTCGTCGGGCGCCACCCACCGGGTCCGGCCGCGTCCGCCGCCGGCGGCGGGGGTGTGCCGCACCTTGCCCGTGACGAACCAGGCGATCGGGCCGAGCAGCACCTCTCCGAAGAGCAGCACGATGATGACCCACACCACCTTGGGCAGATGCCTGACCTCCTTCTCCGGAGTGTTCAGGACATCGATGAAGGCGTAGATCCACACCGCCAGGACCAGCAGGAACGGCAGATACCTGAGCATGGTGGCGGGGTCCCCCAAGCGATGACGGCGGCAGGCGTGCAGCCCCCCGGTGACGGGGCCAGGGTAACCGGTGCCGGATACTGGAACGCATGGCTTACGACGATCTTCGCTCCCTGCTCCGGGCACTGGACCGCGAGGGCGATCTCAAGCGCATCAAGGCCGAGGTCGACCCGTACCTGGAGGTCGGCGAGATCGTCGACCGCGTACAGAAGGCCGGCGGGCCCGCGCTCCTCTTCGAGAACGTCAAGGGCTCCGCGATGCCGCTGGCGATGAACGTGTACGGGACGGACCGCCGCCTCCTGAAGGCGCTGGGCCTGAAGTCGTACGGCGAGATCAGCGACAAGATCGGCGGCCTGCTCAAGCCGGAGCTGCCGCACGGCTTCGTCGGGGTGCGCGAGGCGTTCGGGAAGCTCGGCGCGATGACGCACGTACCGCCGAAGAAGGTGAAGGATGCTCCTGTCCAGGAGGTCGTGCTCACCGGCGACGACGTCGACCTGGAGCAGCTGCCCGCGCTCTTCACCTGGCCCGAGGACGGCGGCTCCTTCTTCAACCTGGGCCTGACCCACACCAAGGACCCGGACACCGGGGTCCGCAACCTGGGTCTGTACCGCCTCCAGCGCCACGACAAGCGCACCATCGGCATGCACTGGCAGATCCACAAGGACAGCCGCAACCACTACCAGGTGGCCGCCCGCCGGGGCGAGAAGCTGCCGGTCGCGATCGCGTTCGGCTGCCCGCCGGCCGTGACGTACGCGTCGACGGCGCCGCTGCCCGGCGACATGGATGAGTACATGCTGGCCGGGTTCATCCAGGGCAAGCGCGTCGAGATGGTCGACTGCAAGACGGTCCCGCTCCAGGTGCCCGCGCACGCCGAGGTCGTCATCGAGGGCTGGCTGGAGCCGGGCGAGATGCTCCCCGAGGGCCCCTTCGGCGACCACACGGGCTTCTACACGCCGCAGGAGCCGTTCCCCGCGCTGAAGATCGACTGCGTGACGATGCGGCAGCGGCCGCTGCTCCAGTCCATCGTCGTCGGCCGCCCGCCGACGGAGGACGGCCCCCTCGGCCGCGCGACGGAGCGCTTCTTCCTGCCGCTCCTCAAGGTGATCGTCCCGGACATCGTCGACTACCACCTGCCGGAGTCGGGCGGCTTCCACAACTGCGCGATCGTCTCGATCGACAAGAAGTACCCGAAGCACGCCCAGAAGGTCATGCACGCCATCTGGGGCGCGCACATGATGTCCCTGACGAAGCTGATCGTCGTGGTGGACAAGGACTGTGACGTCCACGATCTGCACGAGGTGTCCTGGCGCGCGCTCGGCAACACGGACTACGCCCGTGACCTCACGGTCGTCGAGGGCCCGGTCGACCACCTCGACCACGCCTCCTACCAGCAGTTCTGGGGCGGCAAGGCAGGCATAGACGCGACGAAGAAGCTGCCTGAGGAGGGCTACACCCGGGACGGCGGCTGGCCGAACATGGTCGAGTCCGACCCGGCCGTCGCGGAGAAGGTCGACCGTCGCTGGAAGGAGTACGGACTCTCGTGACCTCAGCATCAGCCGCGCTCCCGCAGCCGGGACGCACCAAGGCCTTCCTGCGGCTCGTCATGATCGAGCACTCCGTGTTCGCGCTGCCGTTCGCGTACATCGCCGCGCTGACCGCGATGTTCCGGCTGGACGAGAACATCCACTGGGGGCGGCTGCTCCTGGTGACCGTCTGCATGGTCGGTCTGCGTACGTTCGCCATGGCGGCGAACCGGATCATCGACCGCGAGATCGACGCCCGCAATCCGCGCACCGCCCACCGCGAGCTCGTCACGGGCGCCGTGTCGGTGAAGTCCGCGTGGACGGGTGCGCTCATCGCGCTCGTGATCTTCCTGGGCGCCGCCGCGCTGCTCAACCCGCTCTGTCTGGCGCTCGCGCCCGTCGCGGTGATCCCGATGGTCGTCTATCCGTACGGCAAGCGGTTCACCAACTTCCCGCAGGCCATCCTCGGTCTCGCCCAGGCGATGGGCCCGGTCGGCGCGTGGATCGCGGTCACGGGCGAGTGGTCGGGCCTGGCGGTGATCCTCGGGCTCGCGGTCGGCGTCTGGATCGGCGGCTTCGACCTGATCTACGCCTGCCAGGACGTGGAGACGGACCGCGAGGTCGGCGTGAAGTCGGTGCCCGCGCGGTTCGGCATCCCGGCCGCGATCTGGGGCGCGCGCGGCTGTCACCTGGTGACGACGGCGCTCTTCGTCTGGTACGCCGCGGCCACGGACGCGGGCGTGTTCTTCTGGCTGGGCCTCGCGGTGGTCGCGGGTGCCTTCGTCTACGAGCACTCGATCGTGAAGCCGCACGACCTGTCCCGCCTCAACCGCGCCTTCTTCCAGGTGAACGGTTTCATCGGGATCGCCCTGTTCGCGTGCGCGCTGCTGGATCTGCTCGTACGCGGGCTCACCGTCTGAAACGCCGACGGATAGGCTGCACAGCGTGAACCCAGGAGACACGCAGCGTAGGCCTTGGATCGTGGGGGTGTCGGGGGCCTCCGGGACCCCGTACGCCGCCGCGGTGCTGCGCGCGCTGCTCGCGGCGGGGGAGAGCGTCGACCTCGTCGTCTCGCGGGCCTCGCGGCTGACGCTGCTCGACGAGACGGGCATCGCGTTCCGGGACGCGCACTGGCGGGACGACCTGCGGCAGTGGCTGGCGCGCGGCGCGGACGGCAAGCCGGGGGTGTTCGACCCCGACGTGTCCGACGTGCGGTACTGGGCCGCCGGTGATCTGGCGGCGGGCCCGTCCTCGGGGTCGTACGCGACGAAGGGGATGCTGATCGTGCCGGCGTCCACGGCGTGCGTGGCCGGGGTGGCGCTCGGGCTCTCGAAGGACCTGCTGCAGCGGTCGGCGAGCGTGACGCTGAAGGAGGGCCGGCGGCTCGTGGTCTGCGTGCGCGAGACGCCGCTGAACGGGCAGACGCTGAAGCACCTGGTGAGCCTGGACGACGCGGGCGCGATCGTGCTGCCCGCCTCTCCGGCGTTCTACGCGGGCGCGACGCACATCCAGGACCTGGTGGACTTCGTCGCCGGGCGGACGCTGGACGCGGCAGGGGTGCCGCACAGCCTGTACCGCCGGTGGAAGGGGGAGCTGGGTTCCGGCTCCCGGGGGGAGTAGCGCCTCCGGCTCCCTGGCGGTGCGCTCCGAGATTCGCAGGGTTTAGACCCTGTTGCGCCTTAGATTCTGCACATAGACTCGCGGTATCGCTGAATAATGAAAGGCATCGCACCTATGGACGCCGTGGACAGGCAGCTCATCCAGGCCCTGCGGGAGAACGGCCGGGCCTCGTACGCCGAACTCGGGCGGCTCGTGGGCCTCTCCGGGCCCAGCGTCACGGACCGGATCAACCGCCTCGAGGCGGCCGGTGTCATCACGGGTTACCGCGCGACCGTCGACTCCGCCTCGCTCGGCCTCGGCGTCATCGCCCTCATCGGCATCTCGCTCTCCGACGCCGCCGACCACGAGGACGTGGCGCGACGCCTGAAGGACCTGCACGAGATCGAGGACTGCTGGTTCATCGCGGGCGACGACTCGTACATGCTCAAGGTCAGGGCCAGCGACGTGGACGGCCTGGAGAAGACGATCCGCAGGCTCAGCGGCACGCGCGGGGTGTCCCGTACGCGTACGACGATCGTGCTCTCCACCAAGTGGGAGAACCGGGTCGGGGAGCTGCCGGAAGAGGAGTGAGCTCCGGGGCGTACCGTTGGCGTGAGTTTGTCGTAGGTGGCTGGAGAGGTAAGGGCGAGGGCATGGACGCAGGTCTCAAGCGCGAGCTGGAGCAGAAGGTCCGGGACGGCGAGCGGCTGTCCCGCGAGGACGGCATCGCGCTCTACGAGTCGGACGACCTGGCCTGGCTCGGCGGCCTCGCCCACGAGGTGCGCACGCGCAAGAACGGCGACGTCGTGCACTTCAACGTCAACCGTCACCTCAACATGACGAACGTGTGCACCGCGTCCTGCGCGTACTGCTCGTTCCAGCGGAAGCCGGGCGAGAAGGACGCGTACACGATGCGCATCGAGGAGGCCGTCCGCCTCGCCAAGGCGATGGAGGGCGAGAACCTCACCGAGCTGCACATCGTCAACGGCCTGCACCCCAACCTGCCGTGGCGCTACTACCCGCGTTCGCTGAGCGAGCTCAAGAAGGCGCTCCCGAACGTCTCCCTGAAGGCCTTCACCGCCACCGAGATCCACCACTTCGAGACGATCTCCGGCATGTCGGCCTCCGACATCCTGGACGAGCTGATCGAGGCGGGCCTGGAGTCGCTGACCGGCGGCGGCGCGGAGATCTTCGACTGGGAGGTGCGCCAGCACATCGTCGACCACCGCACCCACTGGGAGGACTGGTCGCGCATCCACCGCCTCGCGCACGAGAAGGGTCTGAAGACCCCGTGCACGATGCTGTACGGCCACATCGAGGAGCGCCGCCACCGCGTCGACCACGTCCTGCGCCTGCGTGAGCTGCAGGACGAGACCGGCGGCTTCCAGGTCTTCATCCCGCTGCGCTACCAGCACGACTTCGTGGACATGAAGGACGGCAAGGTCAGGAACCGCCTCCAGGCGCGCACCACCATGGCGTCCGGCGCCGAGGCCCTGAAGACCTTCGCGGTCTCCCGGCTCCTCTTCGACAACGTGCCGCACGTCAAGGTCTTCTGGGTCATGCACGGCCTCCAGACCACGCAGCTCGCGCTGCAGCACGGCGCCGACGACATGGACGGCTCGGTCGTCGAGTACAAGATCACGCACGACGCGGACAACTTCGGTACGCCGAACAAGCTGACCCGCGAGGACCTCCTCGACCTGATCCGCGAGGCAGGCTTCCGCCCGGTCGAGCGGAACACGCGCTACGAGGCGATCCGCGAGTACGAGGGACCCGACCCGATGCTGCGGGAGACCCCGCAGGCGATGCGGGTCTGACCCCCTTGCCGGGGACGAGCCCTCTCATGCTTCACTGGAGAGGCTCGTCCTGCTCGGGCCCATTTCGGAACGGAAGAGTGGATTGACATGCTCCGCTACACGCTGATGCGCCTCGGAATCTTCGTGGGTTGCTTCTTGGTCGTCTGGGGCCTCGTCTACTCGGAGATCCTGCCGCGGGGACTCGGCGACTCCAACCTCCTGTGGGTGCTGCTGCTCTCGCTGGTCGTCTCCGCGCCCATCAGCTTCGTGGCCCTCCGCAAGGAGCGCGACCGCGCCTCGGAGCAGGTCGTCGCCAAGGTCGACCGCGCCAAGGCCAACCTGGAGGCGAACCGCACCCAGGAGGACGAGGCGGACGACGTGGCGCGCGCCCAGCGTTCGTAACGTTCATCACTCTCACCGGAACCCCGGCGCTGCGGCGCCGGGGTTCCGTGCGTTCCGGGCATTCGCGGACGGGCGCTACCTCAAACAAGACCTTTGATGTTCTCAAAGCACGAGTGTTAACGTGTTTGTCATGAAGACAGCAGCAGCGCACCGCCACGCCATGAGCGTCCCGCTCGTGGCGCGCCTGCATGTCGACCTCTGCCGCTGCATGTCCGCGGCCTGTCACATCTGAACGTGACCCCCGCTGCGGCGGCGCTGCTGACCCTTCGCGGTCGCCGCTCCCGTACGTCCCCCTCACCCTGACTTTCCTCACCGGAGTGTGTCCGTGTCCGCGAACCCCGCGACGCCCGCCGACAAGGCCGGCAAGCCCGAGAAGCCCGAGAAGCACGAGCAGCGGGAGCCCAGCTTCCGGATATCCAAGTACCTCAAGATGCCGTTCTGGGCGCAGATCCTCGGCGGTCTCGTCCTCGGTGTCCTGCTCGGCTGGATAGCCCGCGACCAGGACGTCGACTGGCTCGTCACCACCCTCTCCAAGGTCGGTGACACCTTCATCGGGCTCCTGAAGCTGGCCGTCGCCCCGCTCGTCTTCTTCGCGATCCTGGTGTCGATCACCAACCTGCGGAAGGTCAACAACGCCGCACGGCTGGCCACCCGCACCCTGCTGTGGTTCATGATCACGTCGCTGATCGCGGTCGCCATCGGCCTCACCATCGGCCTGCTCACCAACCCCGGCTCCGGCACCGGCCTCACCCCCAAGGATGGCAAGGCCCCCGACCACGCCGGCTCCTGGATCGACTTCCTCACCGGGATCATCCCGACGGACGTCATCACGCCCTTCACCGAGCTGAACGTCCTGCAGATCGTCTTCATGGCCGCCGTCGCCGGTATCGCCGTACTGAAGATCGGTGACAAGGCCCAGCCCATCCTGGAGCTCAGCGAGTCCGTCCTCGCCCTGCTCCAGAAGGCCCTGTGGTGGGTCATCAAGCTCTCCCCGATCGGCACCGTCGGCCTCATCGGCTTCGCCATCGCGGACTACGGCTGGAACCTCATCAGCAAGTACGCGACGTTCACCGCCGACATCTACATCGGCTGCGCCCTGGTGATGTTCGGCGTCTACCCGCTGCTGCTCGCCACCGTCGCCAAGGTCAACCCGCTCCAGTTCTTCAAGGGCGCCTGGCCCGCGATCCAGCTGGCCTTCGTCTCCCGCTCCTCGGTCGGCACCATGCCGGTCACCCAGAAGGTCACCGAGCGCCTCGGCGTCCCGAAGGAGTACACGTCCTTCGCCGTGCCCTTCGGCGCGACCACGAAGATGGACGGCTGCGCCGCGATCTACCCGTCGATCGCCGCGATCTTCGTCGCGCAGATCTTCGACGTGAACCTGGGCATCAAGGAGTACCTGCTCATCGCGTTCGTCTCGGTCGTCGGCTCGGCCGCGACGGCGGGCCTGACCGGCGCCACGGTCATGCTGACCCTGACCCTCTCCACGCTCGGCCTGCCGATGGAGGGCGTGGGCCTGCTCCTCGCCATCGACCCGGTCCTGGACATGATGCGCACGGCGACGAATGTCGCCGGGCAGGCGCTGGTCCCGGTGATCGTCGCCGCCCGCGAGAAGATCCTCGACCACGAGGCGTACGACAGCGCGTCGGCGTCGCCGCTCGACGAGTTCGACGGGACCGACACCCCCGAGGACGCGGCACCGTCGCGTGCGGTGCCCGCCACCGTCTGAGTCCGTCCGAGTTCTCGGCCGAAGCCCCGTCCCGGGATTCCGGGGCGGGGCTTTCCGGTGATCGTGACCCGGCGTCCGTTGACCGTACGCTGACGTGTGGACGGACAGCGTGGGAAGGCGGGGGCCGGGGTGGGCGTGGGCATGGGCGAGAAGCGGCGGCAGAAGAGGATGCCGCGGGCCGTGCGCGAGCAGCAGATGCTGGACGCGGCGGTGCGGACCTTCGGGCAGCGGGGGTACCGGGCCGCTTCCATGGACGAGATCGCGGAGCTCGCGGGGGTGTCCAAGCCCCTCGTGTACCTGTACCTGAACTCGAAGGAAGACCTCTTCAGCGCGTGCATACGGCGGGAGGCCGCCGCGCTGGTCGCCGCGGTGCGGGAGGGGGCCGGCGGGGCCGTGGGGGAGCCCGCCGACCGGCAGCTGTGGGAAGGGCTGCGGGCGTTCTTCACGCACACCGCCGAACGGCCCGACGGCTGGTCCGTGCTGCACAGTCAGGCCCGGACGCACGGGGAGCCGTTCGCGGCGGAGGTCGCCGCGATGCGGGAGGAGATCGTCGCGTTCGTGACGTCGCTGATCGCGGAGGCGGCGCGGTCGGCGCACGGTGACCCGTCGCTGCCCGACCGGGAGGTCGCGGGGCTCGCGCAGGCGCTGGTGGGGGCGGCGGAGTCGCTGGCGGGGTGGGCCAACACGGACGGGTCCGTCTCGGCCAGGGAGGCCGCCGGCACGCTCATGAACTTCGCGTGGGCGGGGCTCGGGGGCCTGATGGAGGGGCGCCGGTGGTCGTGCCCCTGAGGGGCCTCCTGCTGGCCGGGGCGCGGTGCCGGGCGAAGGGTACCCGCAGGTCAGGAGCCCGGCCAGACGTATCTCCTGAACGGGCGAGGGGCGCGTGCCGCGCTTAGGGTGATCGAGGGGCACACCCTGGGAGGTTGCCGTGCGCAAGGCTTGTGCAGTCGCCGGCGTCACCGTGCTGGTGGTCGCGGGAGCGGGCGTGGCGGGCGTGCCGGGTGCCGTGGGCGCCAGTGGCGGCGGAGGCGGTGACGGACGCCCCGACCTGTCCCGTTTCTATACGCAGAAGATCAAGTGGGCCGCCTGTACGGGCGACACCGAGGCCATGGCGGAGGCCACGGGCGGCGCCGAGGACATCCGGTGCGGACACGTGACCGTCCCCATCGACTACGCGAAGCCCGGCGCCGGAACCGTCGACGTCCAGATGATCCGCATGAAGTCCAGCACGAGCGGCAAGCCGCGCGGCTCCCTGCTGCTCAACTTCGGCGGACCCGGCGGGCCCGGCGTCTCCGCGCTCGCGGGGGCGCAGAAGGACTTCGGCTTCCTGAGCAAGGACTACGACGTCGTCTCCTTCGACCCGCGCGGAGTCGGCCGGAGCGCCCCGGTCAGCTGCGGCGACGCCGAGGAGAGCACCGGCCCCGCGTCCGGCGGGGCGGAGGACGCGGCCGCCGTCCTGAAGGAGATGCGCGAGGTCGCCAAGGAGTGCGCGGCCAGGTCGGGACCCGTCCTGCCGCACATGGGCACCGTCAACGTCTCCCGCGACATGGACGTCATGCGGCAGGCCCTCGGCGACAAGAAGCTGAACTACCTGGGATTCTCGTACGGAACCCGGCTCGGCGCGGTCTACGCCGCCCAGTTCCCGAAGAAGGTCGGGCGGATGGCGCTCGACGGCGTCGACACGCTGACCGAACCCGTCGCCGCGCAGTCCCTCGCCACCGCCGAGGGACGCCAGACCGCCCTCGACAACTTCCTCACCTGGTGCACGGGTAACGCGGGCTGCGTCTTCGGCACGGACTCGCGTGCCGCGCGGCAGAGCATGGTCAGGCTCATCCAGGAGATGGACGAGATGCCGCTGCGGTCCATGAGCGGCGAGGAGTTCACCGGCCAGGACGTCGTCGGCGTCCTCGGCCAGGCGCTGTACAGCAGGCAGGCCTGGCCCGCGCTGTCGCAGGCCCTGGGGGCGCTGCTCGCGGACGGTGACCCGCGGGCGCTGATACGGATGAGCGGCGGTCTCGCCCACACGGCCGTGCGGGAAGAAGTCCCCGGCGACAACATGGCCGCCGCCCTCATGGCCGTGAACTGCGCCGACGATCCGGACCGGCCCGACGCCGCGCGCATAGAGAAGGAAGTCGGCAGGCTCCAGAAGGAGTTCGACGCCGCGTCGCCCGTCTTCGGCAAGTCGATGCTGACGCCCGTGCTGCTCTGCTTCGGGCGGCCTCCCGGGACCACGTACATCCGTGAGGAAGTACGCGACGTGCAGACGCCCAAGCTGCTGCTCGTCGGCACGCGCGGCGACCCGGCGACGCCGTACCGGTGGACGGAGGAGACCGCGCGGCGCCTCGGGCCGCAGGCCGTCGTCCTCGACAACAAGGGCGACGGACACACGGGTTACCTGGGGTCCGAGTGCGTGCAGGACAAGGTGAACGGGTTCCTGCTGTACGGGGAGACGCCCAAGACGGGGAGTTCGTGCGCGGCGGAGTGAGCCGAGTGAGCCGGCCGCCGGTCAGTGGGCCCGGGTCAGGCCCAGCATCGCCTTCTCGTCCGGGGTGCCCTGCGGAGCCTGGTAGACCACCATGCGCTGCCCGCCCGTCCTCGCCAGCGTCATCACCTCGTACGTGAGCGTCATCGCGCCCACCTTCGGGTGCTCGAACGACTTGGTGCCGCCGCCCCGCTCGCACACGTCGTACCGCTCCCAGATGCGGGCGAAGTCCGGTGACTTCAGGAGCAGTTCGCCGACCAGGTGCGTCAGCTGGGGCGAGTCGGTGTCCGTGCCGCCGATCGCGCGCAGGTGGGACACCGACCTGGCGACCGTCTCCTCCCACGGCCGGTAGAGCTCGCGGCCCACGGGGTGCAGGAAGACGTAACGGATCACGTTGCGCTGCTCGGCGGGCCACTCCCACAGGCCGGGGAGCAGCGCCTTGCCCGGGGCGTTGGCGGCCAGCATGTAACTGTGCCTGCTCACCACGTACGCGGGCAGCGGGGCCAGCGCCTCCAGTGTGCGGAGCGTGGAGTCGCGGACCGTGTGGTCGGCCGTCGGGTGCGGTTCCGTGAGGCGGCCCGATGCCAGCTCGGCCAGGTCGCGGAGGCGTTCGTGGGCGTCGCCCGTCAGGCGCAGGGCGCGGGCCAGGGCGTCGATGACGGCGGGGGAGGGATTGGTCTCACGGCCGCGCTCCATCCGCGTGTAGTAGTCGACGCTCACCCCGGCGAGGGTGGCGAGTTCCTCGCGGCGCAGGCCCGGCGTGCGGCGGATCCCCGCACCGGCGGGGAGCCCCGCCTCGGCCGGCGTCACCCTGGCCCGGCGGGCCCGCAGATACCGGCCGAGTTCCGTACCGGTGCTGGTGGCTCCCGGTCGCGCCGGGGCGCTCGCTGTGCTGTCCGTCATCCGTTCATTGTCCCTGGTGGGGTACGAGGGGCGGGGCCGGCCTGAGGGGCCGTGTGAGGGCCAGGAACGGGGGGCCCCTGTGAAGCGCGGCCTGCCACCGCGTCGGGATCGGGCGGAGAGTGGTCGCTGCTGCGGGGGGCTCGGCCGCCTCGGCCCAGGGGGTGCATGGCGCCGGGCCGCGGTCTTGGTGGCCGTGCCTTCCGCGGTGCCGGCGCTCGTGCCCCGGACCGTCGTGCCGCCGCACGGTTCGGCGACGGCCCTTTCCATACGCCACCCCGTGACGGGGTGGTCTCGCCATAGGAGTGACATGCCCACCGCAGTGCTGGCGCCCGGCCCCACCCAGGCCGGTGCCCGCCCCACCCGTTCCGCCCACCTCGCCCTCGTCGCCGCCCTGCTCGGGTTCGCGGTCATCACCATCGACGTCACCGCCGTGAACATCGCGCTGCCCGACATCCGGGACAGCCTGCACGGGGGCATGGCGGGGCTGCAGTGGGTCGTGGACTCGTACACGTTGATGTTCGCGGCGCTGATGCTGTCCGCCGGGGCGCTGGCCGACCGGGCGGGGGCGCGGCGGGCGTACGTGTGGGGCGTGGGGGTGTTCACCGCCGCGTCGTTGGCGTGCGCGCTGGCGCCCGGCATCGGGGCACTGATCGCGGCCCGGGTCGCGCAGGGCGCGGGCGCGGCCGTCGTGATGCCCGCCTCGCTCGCGCTGATCCGGCAGGCGTACGACGATCCGCGCCGCCGCGCCCGCGCCATCGCGCTGTGGACGGTGGGCGGTTCCGCGTCCGTCGCGGTGGGGCCCGTGCTCGGTGGCGTGCTGACGGAGACCGCCGGGTGGCGGTCCGTCTTCCTCCTCAACCTGCCGGTGGGCGCCGTGATCCTCGTCCTCCTCGCCCGGGTCGCCCGCTCCCCGCGCCGCCCGGCGCCGCTCGACCTCGCCGGGCAGGTGACGGCCGTACTGGCTCTGGCCGGGCTGGCGTTCGCGGTCATCGAGGGCGGGCACCTGGGCTGGGGCAGCGTGCCCGTGCTCACCGCGTTCGCCGTGGCCGTCGGCGCCGGTCTCGCCTTCCACCGCGCCGAGAAGCGGCACCCCGCGCCGATGGTCCCGCTGGGTCTGCTGCGGCAGCGGCCGGTCGCGGTCGCCCTCGCGGTCGGCTTCGCGGTGAACGCCGGGTTCTACGGAGTGACCTTCCTCCTCGGCCTCTACTACCAGCAGTTGCGCGGCATGTCGGGCATCGAGGCGGGCCTGATGTTCGTGCCGCTCGCCGCGTTCATCACCGGGACGAACCTCGTCTCGCCGCGGGCCGCCGAGCGGCTCGGGCGGCGCACGGTCATCGTCCTCGGGCAGGCGATGCTCGCCCTCGCCATGTTCGCACTCGTCCCACTGAACGCCGGTACGCCGCTGTGGCTCGTCCTCGTCCTGCTCGTCCCCACGGGCCTCGGCGGCGCCTTCGCCGTCCCCGCGCTGACCGCCCAACTCCTCGACAGTGTCCCGGGCGAACGCGCGGGCACGGCCTCCGGCCTCCTCAACTCGCTCCGCCAGACGGGCGGGGCGATGTCCGTGGCCCTGTTCGGAGCGCTCCTCGCGAGCGGAGGCGGTGGCGGTGGTGCCGGTGCTGGGGCCTCCGGGTTCTCCCTTTCCGGGATGCACACGGGGCTGGTCGTCGCTGGCGTAACCCTCTGCGCGACGACTGCCCTCGCGGCCTGGCTGCTCCCGCGCGACTGACCCGCTTCCCCGGACCGGGCCCGCTCCGGCCGGCCGGCGCGCTAGCTTCGGGGGGCGTGGCGGTGCAGGGGCGGGCGTACGAGGGGGCGGGATGGCGGGATTGTCCGGGGCTCGGCGGGCTGTGGTGTGGTGCGTCGCGGCGGGCGGCGCACTGGTCGCCGTGGGGCTGACGCTGGTGGCGTTCCTGGTGGACCTGGACACCGCGGACCGGACGGCGAGTCTCGTGGGAGCTGTCGCCGGGCTGGCGGGCCTCGGGTTCTCCGCGCACGCGTTGACGCAGGCGGGTGGCGGTCCGGGCGGTGGAGGCGGGGATGTTCATGTCGTACGGGCCCGGGGGCGCGGCGCGGTCGCGGCGGGCGGCGATGTGACCGGGAACGCGTTCGGGACCCGCAGCAGGGCGACGTCCGACAGCCCTGCGCCCACTGGTTCCGCGCCCACTGGTTCCGCGTCCGCCAGCCCAACGCCCGCCAGCCCAACGCCCGCTGGCCCAACGCCCGCTGGCCCAACGCCCGCTGGCCCTGGGCCCGCTGGCCCTGGGCCCGCTGGCCCTGGGCCCGCTGGCCCTGCGCCCGCTGGCCCAACGCCCGCCGGCCCTGCATCCGCCGGCCCTGCATCCGCTGGCCCAACGCCCGCCGGCCCAACGCCCGCCGGCCCAACGCCCGCCGGCCCTGCGCCCGCCGGCCCAACGCCCGCCGGCCCTGCATCCGCCGGCCCTGCATCCGCTGGCCCAACGCCCGCCGGCCCTGCGCCCGCCGGCCCTGCGCCCAGCAGCCCTGCACCCGGCTCCCACGTCTCCGCCCGCGGTGACGGTGCCGTCGCCGCCGGAGGTGACGTACACGGGAACGCGTTCGGCGACGGAAGTGAGGCCGGGCAGCGATGAGTTCGACGCGCGACGGGGCAGAGGCAGCCGGGCGGAAGGCGTGGCGGCAGCGCGTCGGGGTGCGCGGGGACGGGGCGATCGGCGCCGGGGGTGACGTCGCCGGGAACGCCATCGGCGCGCACAGCAGCGTCACGCACACGCACATCGAGCAGCAGTTCGTGGTGCAGCAGGCGGTCCCGCCCCCGGGTCCGGGCCCGGCGTCGCCCGAGGAGGTCGACGACGCCCTGCGCCAGTACGCGGTCCGCGTCCGCGAGTGCTACGGGCGGCTCGACCTGGACGTCCTGATCCCCACGGAGGAGGGCGACCACCCACCGGTCGAGCTGAACGCGGTGTTCGTGCCGCCCCTCGTCCGCGCCGACCCGCCCCCCGTGGAGCTGCCGCGCGATCTCCTCAACCGGCTCCTCGAAGCCGGGGAGTGGCCCGCGGATCTGGTGCCGCCGGGCGTGGAGCTCGACCCGCAGACGCTGGAGCACGCGCGCCAGGCCTATCTGCGGCGTCCCGTACGGGAGGTCCTGGAGGCCCTCGCCGAGCCCGACGCCGACCGGACGGTGCTGCTCGGCGACCCGGGGTCCGGCAAGTCGACACTGGCGCACCACGTGGCGCTGGCGCTGACGGGTGCCGTGCCGCCCGGACCGCTGGAAGCCCTGACGGGCCGCGTACCGCTCGTCGTGGAGCTCCGCGAGTACGCCGCCGCGCCCTGGCGGGACCGTACCTTCGAGGAGTTCTTCGACCACCTGCACATCACGAAGGGTCTGGCGCCGGCGCGAGCGGTGCTCGGGCAACTCCTCGTCGGCGGACGGGTCGTGGTGGTATTCGACGGGCTCGACGAGCTCTTCGACCCGGGCGCGCGCGAACAGGTCAGCCACCGCATCGCCGACTTCGCGAGCCGTTACCGGGCGGCAGGCGTGCGGGTGATCGTCACCTCGCGCGTCATCGGCTACCAGCGAGGCGTACTCGAACGCGCCGACTTCGCCCACCACATGATCCAGGACCTGAATGCCGAGCAGATCGGCCGATTCGCGCACCAGTGGTACGCGACCGCGTGCCCGCACGACGCCGAGCGCGCCGCGCGCCTGTGCCGCCGCCTCAAGGAGGCGGTCACCCATTCCCGCCCCGTACGCGAACTCGCGGGAAACCCGCTCCTGTTGACGATTCTGGCCATCATCGGCCGCCGCCGGGAGCTGCCGCGCGACCGGCAGGGCGTCTACCGGCACGCGGTCGCGGTCCTCGTCGCCCACTGGGACGAGCACGCCAAGCACCTGCGCGACCCGGCGGAGGCCGAGGCCCTCTCGTACCTGGGGGACGAGGACCGGCACGAGCTGCTCCGCCTCGTGGCGCGCCGCATGCAGGACGGGCGGGGCGGCATCGCGGGTAACCACATCCACACCGACGAGCTGCTGGCCACGTTCAGGGATTACCTCCGCGAGCAGTACGAATTGCCCGCCGCGCAGGCGGTGTCGGCGGCCCGGACGATGGTCCGGCAGTTCCGTGAGCGCAACTTCATCCTGAGCCACTACGGCGGCGGCGTGTACGGGTTCGTGCACCGGGCGTTCCTGGAGTACCTGGCGGCGGAGGACATCGACCGCCGGTACACCCGCTACCGCGAGTGGAGCCGGGACGAACTCGTCGAGGAGGTCTTCGCACGGCACGCCGCCGACCCCGCCTGGCACGAGGTGCTGCTGCTCCTGGTCGGACAGATCGGGGAACCGGAGGCCGCGGCGGCGATCGACCGGCTCCTTGGCCTGCACCGGTCGCGGACCGAGCACGACGACACCCGCTTCGTCGTGCTGGCCGTCCGCGCGCTGGCGGAGGTGCGGAGGATCGGGCCGCTGGCCGCGCAGAGCCGGGCGGTCGTGGACGCGGTGATCGGGGTGCTGGAGGCGGTGGACCCGGAGAGCCCTCTCTTGCCGGAACTCGCGGACGCCGTCCCGGCATTCGGGACGTTCGCACCGCACTGGAGCGGCCGGGCCCGCCTGTTGCGCTGGTTCCACCTGCGGGGGCAGTACGCGCGGGCCGCGGAGCTGTCCGTACGCATCGCCTGCGCGCTGTACCCGGACGCCGCGTCGCACCGGTTCCTCGCCGTGCACGGACACAGTGCCGCGGTGCGGCGCGAGGCCATGCGGCAGCTGGTCCTGCGGTGGGAGGGGGAGGCCACGACCTGGGAGCTGATCCGCGAGTGCGCCGTCGCCGACCGTGCCGCCGAGGCGCGGAAGAGCGCTGTGCTGCTCCTGTGCGACCACCGGTGGGGCGAGGCGGCCACGCGGCAGCTGATGGCGGAGCGGGCGGTCGCCGACCCCGATGAACGGGTGCGCCAGGCCGCGCTGTCCCAGCTCGCCGTGGCCCCGATGGACGAGGAGGCCGAGGTGGTGGCCCTGGCCAGGGACCGTGCGGCGGCCGATCCCCATCAGCTGGTCCGTGCCGAGGCGCTGCTGGCCCTCGCCCGGCTGCGGGACGGCGACGGCGAGACGATGCGGCTCATCCGGTCCCGCGCGGAGTCCGACACGGAGGCGGGCCTGCGCGCCGCGGCACTGGAGGCCCTGTTTCTGCACCGGAGGTCCGACCCCGGCACGCGAGAGCTGATCACCGAGGCGGCCGTCCGGTCCACCTCCGCCCATGTCCGCCGCGTGGCGCTGCTCGTGCTGCTCCACGGCTGGGGCGGCGATCCCGCCACTGTGCGGCTGCTCTGCGAACGGGCCGTCGCCGATCCGGCCGAGCTCGTCCGGGGCGGGGTGCTGGACTTCCTGATGGCCGACCGCCCCGGCCACGCCGGGGTGCGGGAGCTCGCGGCCGACCGCTTGCGCCACGACCCTTCCGCGTACGTCCGCGAGACGGCTCTGTGGGCGTGGTCCCGTGGGCCGGACGGCGACCCCCTCGCCTGGGAACCGCTGCGTCATTGCGCACTGCACGACCAGGAAGCGTGGCTGCGGAGTGTCGCGCTCAACCGGCTGAGCGGCCTCGCCGGAGACGACGCCGCCACGGCCGACCTGCTGCACGATCGCGCACTCTCCGAACCCGACGACACCAACCGCGCCACCGCGCTGCGCCTGTTCACGGAGGCGCGCCCCGCCGAGGAGACCACCTGGCGGCTGGCCAGTGAGCTGGCGGCCGACGCTCCGCACGGTGCCCTTCGCGCGGTGGCCTTGCGCCGGCTGGGCGTGTACCGGGGCGCCGACGCCGCCACATGGCAGCTGGTCCGGAACCGCGCCGCCACGGACCCGGACCAGCTCGTCCGGGCGGAGGCGGCCCGGCAGCTGGCCGGCCGGGCCGACGCGGGAGACCTTCTCCAGACCCTCGCGACCGGCGACGCGTCCGCCTCGGTCCGTCGCGCCGCCCTGGAGGCGCTGGGCCGCCGCCCCGACGACGCGCCCGGCGGCTGGGAGGACATCGCCGGTCCCGCCGCCACCGACCCCCATGAGAGCGTCCGCCTCATCGCCGTCCGTCTGCTCGGCGCCCGGCACGCCCCGGACCCCGGCACACGTGAGCTGCTGCGCGACCGTGCCTTCTCCGACGCCGAGCCCGAGGTCCGGCGCGCGGCCCTGCGCTGGCTGGCCGTGGTCGACGATGGTGACCTCGCCGCCGGGACCGCGCGCGACCGGGCCGTCGCGGACCCGGCCGCCGACGTCCGTATCGCGGCCCTCCGCGTACTGGCCTTCGGCCGGCCCGCGTACCCGGACACGCTGCGGCTGCTCCGGGAGCGTGCGGACGCCGATGCCGACCCGGTGGTCCGCGAGGAGGCCGCCCGCGCGCTCGCGGCGGCGGAGGCGATGGCGTCGCTCGGGCACGAGGTGTCGTGACTCCGGTTCCGCGCGCCCATAATCCCCACCGTGGACCTGCGACCCGAACTCCTGCCCCCGCCCGTGCCCCCGCGACGGCTGGCCGCGCTGAGCCGTGAGATCGAGCGCGTCGCCGCGCTGGTCCTCGACGGGGACGGGGGCGAGGCCGTCACGGCGTTCAACGCGGCGACCGGACACCGTTACGGTCCGCTCGACTTCGTCGAGTACGAGGGGTGGCGGAGCCTGGAGGAGTTCGCGCGGGAGGCCGCGCGGCCCGCGTGGCCCCGGGTGCCGGATGCCACACGGGACGAGCTCGTCGAGATCGTGCGGCGGGTTCTGGCGGATCCGGGCTCCACGGACTGTGAGTACTACCTGCTGCTTCTCGCCGCGAACGTCCCGCACCCCCGTGCCCGCGACCTGGTCCTGGCGGGCGACGGTGCCGGCGCGGCGGCGCGGGTCGTCGACGAGCTGCTGAACTACCGGGCGATCAGCCTCTGAAGCGTCGCCCGGCCCGCGCAGCCCCACGTCACCTTGCCGCCGGGCAGCCCGCGTTCGCCGGCCCGGCCGACGGAGATGAGGGCGAAGGCTTGCAGGACGGCTCGTCCCCGGGCGCGACGGACTGTCGCCTCGTCGGCCCGTGCGTACGAGGCGAAGAAGCGTGGCGCCGCCCCCGCCGGCAGGAGCAGCCACGCCGCCGCGAGGTCCAGCGCCGGGTCGCCCGCGCAGAGTTCGCCGAAGTCGATGACGCCGGAGAGCGTGCCGTGGGTGACGACGGCGTTCGCGGGGTGCAGGTCGCCGTGCAGCCAGACGGGGGCGCCTTGCCACGGCGGTGCCGTGACGGCGTCCTGCCAGATGGTGCGGAGGGCCGGCTCCTGCTCCCCTATTTCCTGGGCCAGGTCCCGCAGTTGCCGTTCGAAGGCGTGGGCGAGGGTGGGGAGGGGTGCGCCACGGTCCTGGGTGCGGGGTGCGTCCGCCGGGGCCTCCTTGTGCAGCGCCCGCAGGAACTCCGCCAGCGTCTCCGCCCCGTGGTCGGCCCTGCTGATCGGCGTGCGGTCCGCCGGAGAACCCGGCACCCAGGCGGCGATGGTCCACGGCTGCGGGAAGCGGGGCGTCGGCTCCACCAGGTGTACGGGGGTCGGTACGGGGAGGGGGAGCGTCGGCGCGAGCGCCGGTAGCCAGCGGTGTTCCTTGCGGAGCAGTTCCGGGGCGCGCTCCGTGCGGGGGAGGCGGGCGGCCAGGTTCTGGCCCAGCCGCCAGAGTTCGTTGTCCCACCCCCTCACCGGGGAGTGGATCTCCAGCTCCGCGAGGTCCGGGTGCTGCTCCTTGAGGAGCGTGCGGAGCACGGTGGGGGTGGCCTCCTCCACGTCAGGCCTTGGCGTAGGGGAGGAACTCGGACCAGGTGGCGGGGGTTATGGAGAGGGTGGGGCCGGTGGGGTTCTTGGAGTCACGGATGTGGATGGCGTGGGGGCAGGACGATAGCTCTACGCATTGGCCGCCCTCGCCGCTGCTGTGGCTGGACTTCTGCCAGGGATAAGCGACTTCGACACACGTTCCGCCCTCGCCGCCGCTGTGGCTGGACTTCCGCCAGTTGTAGGCGACTTCGAGGCACTGGCCGCCCTCCCCGTCGCTGTAGCTGCTCTTGTACCAGTGGAGTTGCTCGGTGTTCATCGATCTCCCAGCATCTTCTCGATCAGCGCCCGGGACTCCTGAGGGTTGAGGGCCTGGGCTCGGATGATTCCATAGCGGAGGGCGATGATGCGGACCTCTTCCCGGTCTGTGATGAGCCGGGGGTATCCCTGTGTTTCCATGTACGCCACTGACTCACGCTTCTTAGGCGTAAGCAGCGTGAACGAGCCGCCCAGGCTCGGGTGTTCCTCGCGCTCTGTTGGCATCACTTGGAGCTGGACAGTTCGCATGTGACAGATGCGCAGGAGATGCTGCAGCTGCTTCTCGTGGACGTCAGGGCCGCCGATCGGCCGTCGCAGGACCGACTCTTCGATGACGAAGCTGAATTCCGGGGGCGGCCACTGCTCGAAGATCTGTTGACGCGATAGCCGGTCGGCGATCCGCGTCTCGACAGTCTCCTCGTCCAGCGGCGGCCGACGTTGCGTGAAGACGGCACGTGCGTATTCCTCGGTTTGCAGGAGACCGAGGATTGCCATGCAGCTGTAGTCGTACAACTCAACGGCCTGGGCTTCCAACTCCGCGTAGCCCCGGTACCACTCCGGATGTCGAGTCCGCGCCTTCTTCAGTGCCTCCTCGACGTCCTCGATGGCCGCCACCAGCACCCCGCCGGCCCTGAGCACCTTGTCGGCCCGCCGGAGGAACTCCGGCTGGGGCGTGCGGACGCCGCGTTCCATCGCGGAGATCAGGCCCTCCGTGCAGTGCACCTCCAGGGCCAGTTCCTTCTGACTCATCCCGGCGTGCTCGCGCAGGACCTTCAGTTGTTTGCCGAGTGCCCGGAAAAGGTGGGCAGTTCCGTCCACTACTGAGGGCCGCTCGGGGCGCTCCTCGTGATTACTCGCCATTGCCCGTACCGCCCTTGTCTGGGTCACGGTCGACGTCTCGTACGCCAACGGGCCGTACCCGTACTGCTACCCGGCGTCGTGGCGTCGTACCTGGCCACCGTAGGACCACTCGACCACGCTGAGTCACATGAATCCCCAAATGACCACTCGCGTCAGCGACTCCGAGGCCGCACCCCAGAGATTTGCGCAACTGTTCAGCTCCACCCGGCGAGGCGCCCGCCTGGCCCGGCGCCTCGCCACCCACCAGCTGGACCTCTGGGGCATCCCGCACGGGAGCGAGCTGTCCGACGCCGTCGCGCACGTCGTCGCCGAGCTCGCGGCGAACGCCGTCACGCACGGCCACGTCGCCGGCCGCGACTTCGAGCTGCGCCTCGTCCGGACGAGGCCCGACACGCTCCGTGTCGAAGTCGCCGACAGCCGGGGCGACCGGCGGCCCGAGGAGCAACAGGGCGCCCCCGACGCCGAGTCGGGACGCGGGCTGCTGCTCGTCGAGGCGCTGGCCAGTGCCTGGGGCGTGACCGAGCGGGCCGTCGGCAAGACCGTCTGGGCCGAGCTGCGCCACGAGGGGCAGTCAGGCCGCGGCTAACCCACCGTGAAGCGCACCTCGTGGACCGAGTTCCGGGAGCCCGGCGGCGGCTGGACGCGGCCCGCGGCGTCCGTCGCGCGGGAGCGGACCGTGTGCGGGCCGGGCGGGAGCGTACGGCGGAGGGAGAAGCCCTGCCAGGTGGGGTCGGCGCCGAGGACGTCGAGGGTGGCGGGTTCCCACGGGCCGCCGTCGACGGAGAGGTCGAGGCGGACGACCTCCGCCGTGCTCCAGGCGCGGCCGCGGAACACCACCTCGCCGTGGGCCACCCGCGCGTCGCCCGCCGGCGAGAGGATCTTGCTGTTGACGTCCAGTTCGCGGACCGGCCGCGGGGCGTCGTCACCCGGGAGTACCCGTGTGTAGAGCGTCGTCGTGAACATGTGCCGCGGGCGTTCGGCCGTGAGGACGACGCGGGTCAGCCACTTCACCGAGTTGGTGCCGAACATGCGGGGGACGACGGTCCGGAGCGGGTGGCCGTGCCGGGCGGGCAGCGGCGCGCCGTTCATGCCGTGGGCCAGGAACACGTCGCGGCGGGCGGTCTCCAGGGGGAGGTCCTTGACGTACGTGAGGCCGTCCTCGCCCTGGAAGGAGCCCGTGTCCGCGCCCTCGAAGCGCACGTGCCGCGCGGCGGGCAGCGGGAGCGCGCGGTCCAGGAGCGCGGCCAGCGGCAGGCCCGTCCACTCGATGTTCGTGACCGCGCGGGTGGGCGTGTCCGGGCGGAGCGGGCTGCCGAAGCACTCGTGTACGGCGGTGAGTTGCTGTCGGGGGAGGGCGAGGAGCGCGGGCAGGTCGAGGCGGAGGGGGCGGGCGACCAGGCCCTCGACCGTCAGCGTCCAGGTGTCCGGGTCGATCTCCGGGATGCCCAGGTGCGCGCGTACGAAGACGTTGTCCACCGGGGTGACGAAGTCGGGGCCCGGCGCGGGATCCGCCAGCGAAGGGTCACCCGGCGGCGGTGCCAACGGGGCCTGTGCGGTCACCGGGCGGCCTCCTGTCCGGTGACCTCCGGATCCGCACCCGGCTCCGTCGTGGGGCGGTGCGGCCGCGCGTCGGACGCCTTCATCGCCAGGACGAAGAGGGCCAGCATGGCCAGGGACAGTGCCGTGGGAGCCAAGAGCATGACGAGAATTCCCCCCGGTTCTCGAAGTCGTGCAAACCTCATGCAAACCTCGAAATCCTATGGGGGGCCACACCGCGCTGCCCACCGGTTTTTGCCGACCATCCGGAGATACCCGGGTTAAGGCTCACCGACGGAGCCGTAACCCGGGGCATCGACCGGGCTCAGCAGTCCCCTCGCGCCCGCTTGCCCGCGAACCGGTCCGCCAGCCACTGCACCGCGTGCGGCGACTGCGTGATCACGCCGCTGACGTGCTCACCGACCCGCACCGTCTGCCACTCCACGTTCGCGCCGCGCGCGCACCAGTCCTCGCGGACCTGCTTGCCCACGCCGTATGGAATGAGCTCGTCGCCGAGCGCGTGGTACTGGTACACGGGCGCGTCCGGCTTGACCGTGCCGACCCGCGACTCGTCGAGGCGCCGCTTCCAGTCGGGCTGGTCGAGGGGGTTCTTCGTGGTCACCGACGCGATGGTGCGGAACGAGCCGAGCACCGCGCCGTCCGCGACGCAGGCGTCCTTCATCGCGCTGAAGAGCCCCTTGCCCAGCGGGTTGAGGTAGGAGTCGAGGTTCAGTTCGGGGAAGGCCGCGTTCTGGCCGATCGCCGCCATGAAGATCAGGCCCGAGCCGTACAGGCCGTCGTTGAACTTCGCCACCTTCAGCAGGTCGCCCGGGATACCGCCGGCCGCCGTGCCCTTGACGTCGAGGTCGGGGGCGTACGATCCGTGCAGTTCGGCCGCCCACGACGACGCCTGGCCGCCCTGCGAGTAGCCCATGATGCCGACCGGCGTGTCCTCGTCCAGGCCCGCCTCGGGCAGCCGGATCGCGGCGCGCGCGGCGTCAAGCACGGCGTGACCCTCGGCACGGCCCACCGTGTACGTGTGGTCGCCGGGCGTGCCGAGCCCCTCGTAGTCGGTGACGGCCACCGCCCAGCCGCGCCGGGTCAGCTGCTGGATGAGGTTGGCCTCCAGGGTGGTGCCCTTGGGGAAGCCCGCGCTGGGCGCGCAGTGGTCGCCGACGCCGACGGTCCCGACGGCGTACGTGATCAAGGGGCGGGGGCCCTCGCGGCCGTCCTGCGGCACGATGACCGTGCCGGAGACGGTGTTCGGCTCGCCCTTGGCCGTGGTCGAGCGGTAGTGGATCTTCCAGGCCCGGGTGTTCGTGGGCTGGCCCGGCAGCGGGTGGAAGCTGCTCGGCTCGGCGCTCACCACATCGCCGGGGGAGCCGGCTTCCCCGGCGTGCGCCGCGGTGAGCGGAGTGACGGCCGACAGGCCGAGCGCGGCCACCACGGCCCACGCTCTGACGCTGGTACGTGTGTGCATGCGGCTCTCCCAACTGTCTGTGGAGGCGAGGGTGTTCTGGCAACGACCGTAGAGACCCGCGGGTAATCCAGGGGCTGACCGGGACGCTCACCTTCGTTGACTTCGGCTCGCAGGTATCCAGCGCGCCGCCCCGGCGCTACGTTCGCAGAGGGGGAGCCGCGGGCTCTGGAGCGAGTGGGGGTGTGGCGATGCTCGACGACGCCATGAACGAGTTGGCGGCCGCGGGCTCGGCCGCCGTCGTGCAGGCCGCGGGCACGGACGCCTGGCCGGGCGTGCGGGGGCCGGTGGCACGGTGGTTCAGCAGGGGCGATCCGGCGCGCGAGCGGGCCGAGCTGGCCCGCCTGGACCGCACGGACGCGAACGTCGCGGGAGCGGCGGGCGACCTGGGACGCCGGCTGCGCGGCGACGAGCAGATCTCCTGGCGCACCCGGTTCGAGATCGCCCTCGACGACCTCGACGACGGCGCGCGCGGGGAGCGCGGAGACGAACTGCGGGCGCTCGTCGGCGAACTGCGCGCCGCCGTCGCGCGCAGCGGGCCCTCCGTCGGGCACATGACGGTCTCCGGCCCCGGCGCGCAGGCCGCCGCGGGGCCCGTCGTGAACTACGGCAGCCCGGTCAACATCGGAGAAATGCACGGGGACCTGAGGCTGGACCGCCCTTCCCCGCCGGATCCGGCCGAGGGCTGAGCGGACCGGCGGGTGTCAGGCCGTTCACGCGGCGCAGCCCCCACATCGTCGGAGTACTGCCCCAGGAGGCGCACTGTTTCCAGGACCGCGGAGTCGGCAGGCGGCTCGCGCGGGAGATGGCCGACGGCGGCACCGCCGTGCTCGGCCAGGTCCTGTCCGGCACCGGCGGCGTCGGCAAGACCCAGCTGGCCGCCCGGTACGCGCGCGACCTGCTGCGCGGCGGCGAGGTCGACCTGCTCCTGTGGGTGACGGCGGTGAAGCGCGAGGCGGTCGTCGCCGCGTACGCGCAGGCCGCCGAAGACGTGCTCGGCATCTCCCTGGCCGACCCGGAGCAGGCCGCCGCCCGCTTCCTCGCCTGGCTGGAGCCGCGGCCACCGAGCGGCGACGGCGAGCCGGGGCCCGGCTGGATGGTGGTGCTCGACGACCTCGCCGACCCGGTCGACCTGCTCGCCGACCCTTCCGCGCCGCGCATCGCCCTGTGGCCCCCGGCGGGCCCGCACGGCAGGACGCTGGTCACGACGCGGCGCCGCGACGCCGTACTGACCGGGCACGGGCACCGCTGCATCGACGTCGGCCTCTTCGACAGGGAGGAGTCGGTCGGCTACCTCACACAGGTGCTCTCGGGGGCGCGCCGGGGCAACGGAGGCGGTACGGGTGACGCGGGCGGTACGGGCAGCAGGGGTGATGCGGGTGGCCGGGGCACGGGCAACGGCGGCGACCCGCCCCCCGGGCAGCCGTCGTCCGACTGCATCGCCCGGCTCGCGCAGGACCTCGGCGACCTGCCGCTCGCGCTGGCGCAGGCCGCCGCGTACCTCCTGGAGACCGGCCTGGACTGCTCCGAGTACCGCAAACGCCTCGCCGGACGCACGCGCGACCTGGCCCGTCTGATGCCCGAGCCCGGTTCGCTGCCGGACGCGCAGACCGTCACCCTCGCCGCGACCTGGTCGCTGTCCGTCGACCGCGCCGACCGGATGCGCCCGAAGGGCGTGGCGAGCCCGCTGCTCGCCCTCATCGCCCTGCTCGACCCCAGCGGCATCCCCGAGGCGGTGCTCACGAGTGGCGCGGCCCGCCGCTATCTGGCCCGGTACCGGGCCGCGACGGAGCCGACGAAGGCACTGGAGACCGCGAAGACAGCGGAACCCGTGCAGGCCGCTGAACCCGCGCAGCCAGTGGACGCCCTCGAGCCCGACGACGCCACCGACGCACTGCTCGCCCTGCACCGCATGCACCTCGTCGACTACACGCCGGGCGTGGCCCACCAGGCGGTCCGCGCCCACCAGTTGGTGCAGCGCAGCATCCGCGAGTCGCTGTCCCGGGAGCGGATCGACGAGGCCGCCGTGGTGGCCGCCGACGCGCTGGTCGAGGCGTGGCCGGAGGTCGAGAAGGACACCGCCCTTGGCGCGGCGCTGCGGGCGAACACCGACGCGCTGCGGCGCGTGGCCGACGGGGCGCTGTGGGCGGGCGCGGCGCACGACGTCATCTTCCGGGCGGCGAACAGCGTGGCGGCGTCCGGGCACTACACGCACGCCCTGGAACAGTTCAAGGTCCTCGCCGAGCAGGCCGGGCGGCGCCTCGGGGCCGACCACGTCGACACCCTCCGGGCCCGGGCCGACCGGGCCGAGATGTGGGCGATGTCCGGCCATCCGCGGGTGGCCTTCGGTGAACTGCGCGACCTGGTCGACGACGCCGAGCGGGTCTGCGGGGTGGACTCCCCCGACACGCTGCGTGCCCGGCACTCCCTCGCCCACGCGCGGGCGCTCGCGGGGGACGTGCCCGGCGCGCTCGTGGCGTTCGAGCAGGTGCTGATCGACTTCCAGCGCGAGCTGGGCGACGACGCGCCCGAGACGCTGAGCGCCCGCAACTTCCTCGCCCTGTGGTGGGGCGAGGCGGGGGACACGGCGGGCGCGATCACCGCACTGGAACACCTCATCGCCGACCGGGAGGAGGTACTCGGCCGCGACCACTCCGAGCTGTTCTGGGCCCGTCACAACCTCGCGGGCTACCGGGGGCGCGCCGGTGACCCCGCCGGTGCCGTGACGGCGTCGGAGGAGCTGCTCGCCGACCGGGAGCGGGTCCTCGGCCCCGACCACACCGACACACTGGCCAGCCGCGCCGAACACGCGCACTGGCTCAGGGAGTCGGGCCGGAACAGGGCGGCGCTCTTCGCCCTTGAGCGGCTCGTCGTCGACCTGGAGCGGGTGCTGGGACCGTGCCACATCGAACTGTTCGCCGTCCTGCGCAGCCTCGCCTTCTGCTGGGAGCAGGCGGGTGACGCCGCGGGAGCCGTCCTCGCCTTCCGGCAGCAGGTCGACGAGTTGCGCGAGACGTTCGGCGCCGAGCACGCCGAGACGGTGGCCGACACCGCGAACCTGGCCCACGCGCTGGTCCAGCGCGGACGGCAGCTGAGCGACGAGATCAGCACCCCACCATCCGACACCGAACGGAGAACCGTCATGCCGGAAGAGACCAGCCAGCCGCGGCCCGCCCGCCTCGACCAGGCGCTCGCCTGCTTCTACGAGGCCCGCGGCCTGACGGACCCGGAGGAGTCGCCGGGCGTCTACGGGATCATCCTGCACGACATCGCCGACACCTACCGCGACGCCCGCGACTACAAGGAGGCCGTCGAGCACTTCCGGCAGGCCGTCTCGTACAAGCAGCAGGCCGACAACCCGGGCGACCTGGCGACGACGATGACCGCGCTCGCCAACACGCTGGTCGCGATGGGCGAGCGGACCGAGGCACGGGACGTCCTGGAGCGGCTCGGCGCGGAGGTCCCGAAGATCCCGGACACCGAGCGGCGGGCCGCCGTCCTGCACAACATGGCGCTCACGTACGAGGAGTTGGGGCGGCTGGGCGTCGAGGGCGCCTACGCCGACGGGGTCGCCGCCTGCCAGGCCGTGCTCGCCCTCGTCGACGGCGAGACCGACCCCGGCTGGTACGCCTCCGTACTCAAGGACATGGGGGACGCCTACGACGCGCAGGACATGGTGGCACAGGCACACGCCGCCTACGAGGAGGCCGTGCGGTACACGCGGCGCATCGAGGGGACGTCGACGTCACTGATCACCGTGCTCATCGCGCTCGGCCGCGTCAGCCGGCGGCTCGGCAAGCTGGAGGGCGAGACGACGGTGCGGGGCGACGGCGCGGTGGTCAACGGCGCGGTGTTCGACGAGCCGGGGGATCAGCCGCGGGCGGCGCCTTCGGACACTCCGGGGCCGGACGACCCGGAGTCGGACGGCTCGGCGGGCGGCAAGGAGTCGTAGCGGACCGGGCCGCCGGGGCGTTCCGTCTCCGTCCGGTACGCGCCCGGCGTCGTCCCCGTCCACCGCCGGAACGCCCGGTGGAACGCCGTGTCCTCGGAGAAGCCGAGCCGCGCCGCGAGCTCCGCGATCGGCTCCCGGCCCTCCGCGAGACCGGCGATCGCCGCGTCCCGCCGCACCGCGTCCTTCAGTTGCTGGTACGAGGTGGACTCGTCGCCGAGACGGCGGCGCAGCGTCGCCGGGCTCACCGCGAGCCGCGCCGCGATCTCGCCCAGCGAGGGCAGCCGCGGCGAGCAGCGCAGCGCGCGGACGAGGACGCGGCGCACCTGCTCGGCGACCGTCGTGTCGTACTCCCGCCGGGAGAGCAGCTCGAAGGGCGCCCGGCACAGCATCTCGTCCAGCGCGTCCTCGTCCCTGACCAGCGGCGCGTCGAGCCAGTGCGGGTCGAAGCCGGCCCCGGTCCGCTCGGCGCCGAACCGCACGGCACAGCCGAAGAGCAGCTCGTACTCGTCCATGTGCGGAGGCGGCGAATGCCCGAACTCGGCCCAGCGCAGCGGGATGCGGCGGCCGATCAGCCAGCTGCACAGGCGGTGCCAGATGATCACGAGGCACTCGGCGAGGAAGTAGTCCTGTTCGAGATCGTTGCGTACGCGGAAGACGGCGTCGTCGCCGTGGCGTTCCAGGACGAGGTCGGGGCCGCCCGGGAACAGGCCGTAGAAGGTGGCGCCCCGCCGCACGGCGGCGCCCAGATCGCGGCAGCCCAGCGAGGCCCTGCACATCATCGCGAAGGTTCCCGGCCTGCTGACGGCGGAGCCCAGGCCCAGGAACTCGTCCTCCGTGACGCGGTACAGCTCCCGGAAGAGCCGGGCGAACTGGGGCTCGGTGACCCGGGCCCGGTCGTCGCCGAGGAGCAGCGGCGGGATCTGCGCTCCCCGCAGCAGCGGCACGGTGTCCACGCCGCGCCGCTCGGCGCCGCGCAGCACGGCCCGCACATGGTGCACGGTGATCGTCCGCCTGGCCATGTCACGACGTTAGTGACGGCTGAGCGGACCGGCCAGTGCTGCTGACGTTTCGCGTCATCCCGGGAGCCGGGCGCGGTCCCTAGCGTCGTACGCATGCAGCAGACGCGGAAGGACCCCGTGCGGCCGGCCGAACTCCCGCCGACGCTCGCCCGCTTGACGGAGTGGGCGGCGGAGCGGCACGACCGGCTGCCGGCCCTGCGCTTCCGGCGCGGGGAGACGTGGGCCGAGACGTCGTACGTGGAGCTCCGGGACGCCGCGCGCCGGGTGGGCCGGGGCCTGCTCGCGCTCGGCGTGCGCCCGGACGACCGCGTGGCGGTCCTCGCAGAGACCCGCCCCGAGTGGACCCGCACCCACTTCGGCGTGCTCGCGGCGGGCGCCGTCGCCGTCCCGGTCTACCCGACGGCGGGCGACGACGAGGTGGCCTGGGTCGTGACCGACTCGGGCGCGACGGTGATGATCTGCGAGGACGAGGCGCAGGCGGCGAAGATCGAGCGGTTGCGGGAAGCGGGGCGGCTGCCCGGCCTGCGGCACGTGGTCCTCATGACCCGGGAACCCACCGAACTCGCGCCGCTGGAAGACCTCCTGGCCCGCGCGGCGGCCCGCCGGGGCGACGACCTGGCCACCATCATCTACACCTCGGGCACCACGGGACCGCCCAAGGGCTGTCTGCTCACGCACGGCAACCTGCTGGCCGTGCAGACCGCCACGGTGCCGCTGGTCGACGGTGGTCCGGGCGACACGACGTACCTCTACCTGCCCCTCGCCCACCTCCTCGCGCAGCTCATTCAGTTCACGACCCTCGTCGGGGGCGGCACGCTCACGTTCTTCGGCGGGCGCGTCGAGAACGTCGTCACCGAGCTGGCCGAGGCGCGGCCCACCCATCTGCCGTCCGTGCCGCGCCTGTTCGAGAAGGTGCGGTCCGTGGTGCTGTCCCTCGCCGAGGCGCAGGAGGGCGGGCGCGAACGGTTCGAGGAGGCCGTCCGCATCGGGGTCCTCGCGGCCGGAGGGAAGCTGCCCGCCGAGCTCGCCGAGGCGCACGAAGCCGCCGACAAGGCGCTCTACGGCCCGGTCCGGCAGGCGCTCGGCGGCCGCGTCCGGTGGGCGCTGACCGCCGGCGCGCCCATCGCCCCCGACACCCTGGACTTCCTGCGGGCCTGCGGCATCGAGGTGTACGAGGGGTACGGGATGACGGAGTCGGCGGGCGTCCTCACCCTCAACCACCCGGGCTCCGTCCGCCACGGCACCGTCGGCCGCCCCGTCGACGGCGTCGAGCTGCGCATCGCACCCGACGGCGAGGTCCTCGCCCGGGGCGCCATGGTCTTCGCCGGCTACCACAACGACCCGCAGGCCACCCGCGACACCGTCGACGACGAGGGGTGGCTGCACACGGGGGACCTGGGCGCGCTCGACGAGGACGGCTTCCTCACCATCACGGGCCGCAAGAAGGACCTCATCATCACCTCCGCCGGCAAGAACCTCACCCCGTCACTGACCGAACTGCCCCTCCAGACCTCCCGCTTCGTCTCCCGCGCCGTCATGGTCGGCGACCACCGCCCCTACCCGGTCGCGCTCATCACGCTGGACGCGGAGGAGGTGGCCGGCTGGGCCGAGCGCGAGGGCGTGTCCCTGTCGGACCCGCCGTCCCGCGACCCGCGCGTGCGCGCCCTCGTCCAGGAGGCCGTGACCGCCGCCAACGCCAAGGTGTCGCGCCCGGCCCGCATCCGCGCGTTCGCCCTCCTGGACGAGGACTTCACGGTGGAGACCGGCCTCCTCACCCCGAGCCTGAAGGTGCGCAGGAAGGCGGTGACGGAGCGGTACGCGAAGGTGGTGGAGGAGTTGTACGAGCGGGGCCCGGCCCCGGAGGCAGACGCCGGGATTTGAGGGGCTCTACTCCACCCCCAGCAGCCGCAACAGCCCCGCCGTCGCCGCCGCCCCCACCACGACCACCACGAACGGTGCCCTGCGCCACGCGAGGAGCCCGCCCGCCAGCACCCCGGCCGGACGCGCCCAGCCCGCGAAGTCCTGGCCCTCGGTGAGTGCGCCGGTGGCGAGCAGGGCGACGAGCAGGACCGTGGCGGCGGTGGCCAGCAACTCCTGGACTCGGGCCGGGAGTTCTACGCGGCCGTGCAGGACGGGACCGGCCAGGCGGAAGACGTACGTGCCCGCCGCCAGGGCGAGGACACAGGCGAGTGTGGCGTTCATGAGGTGCTCCTCGAAGGGGTGGGGCGGCGGGCCGCGAGCAGGCCGAGGAGGGCGAGCAGGACCGGCACGCCCGCGGGCAGCAGCGGCGCCGCGACGACCGCGATGACCGCACCGGCCGCCGCGGCCCGCCGCGCCGCACCGTCACCGCGCAGCGCGGGCAGCACCAGCGCGAGCAGCACCGCGGGGAACGCGGCGTCGAGCCCGAACCGGTCGGTGTCGCCGAGCGCGGACCCGGCGAGGGCGCCCGCGAGCACGCTGAGGTTCCAGGCGGCGAACAGGCCGACGCCGGATATCCAGAAGGCGGCCCTGCGCCGCTCGCGGCCCTCCTGTGCCAGTACGAACGCGGCGGTCTCGTCCGTGACGAGGTGCGCGCCGATCAGCCGGGCCGCCCAGGACCGGCCGAGGTCGTCGGCGAGCGCCAGACTGAACGCGGCCGTACGGGAGTTGAGCAGCAGTCCGGTCGCCGCCGCGGCCACCGGGCCGCCGCCCGCGGTGAGGATGCCGACCGCGCTGAACTGGGCGGAGCCCGCGTACACGAGCAGCGACATGAGCACCGGCACCCACACGGGGAGCCCGCCGCCGACGGCGATGGCGCCGAAGGAGACGCCGACGACGGCGTCGGCGAGCCAGACGAGCGCGATGTCGCGCAGAACGCCGGGCGGAAGGTCGGAGAAACGGACGAGCCCCCGCGTGCGGTCCGTTCGGTCGGACGGGTCATCTGTTCGGTGTGGCGAACGCATGCGTCGTAGAATGAACGGAGCGGGCGTCGTTCGTCAAGGCGAACGAATCTTCCGCTGTACCGAACGATGGGCGGGGGAGAGGTTCAGGAGCAGGCGTGATGACCGACAAGTCCCGTATGCCGCGCGAGTGGGTCGCCGCGGCCCTGCGCCGTGAGCGCACCAGAGCCGGACTCTCCCTCTCCGGGCTGGCCAAGCGCGCGGGCATCGCGAAGTCCACGCTCTCCCAGCTGGAGGCGGCCACCGGCAACCCCGGCATCGAGACGCTCTGGGCGCTGGCCGTCGCGCTCGGCGTGCCGTTCAGCGTGCTCGTGGAGTCACCCGCGCCCGCCGTCACGGTGATCCGGGCCGGTGAGGGCCCCACCATGCACGCCGAGAACTCTTCCTACGCGGGCACGCTGCTCTCCGCAGGGCCGACCGGCGTGCGGCGCGACATCTACCACGGCGCCCTGGAGCCGGGCGCGGCCCGCGAGTCCGACCCGCACATCCCGGGCTCGGTGGAGCACCTGGTCATCAGCACGGGACGGCTCCTCGCGGGGCCGCAGGGGGAGGCGGTCGAGCTCGCGCCGGGCGACTACATGTCGTACCGCGGGGATGTCCCGCACTCCTACGAGGCGCTGGAGCCCGGCACCACGTTCGTGATGATCATGCAGCACACCTGAGGCCGCGCCGCCAAGGCCGAGGGGCCGGAAAAGGCAGGAGCCCCGCTTCCCCCGCCGAAGCGGAGGAGCAGGGCTCCTTGGGTACTGCATCCATGTCCGGATCAAGTCACCGGAGGAATCACACACCTCACTCACGTGAGGCGTTTGATTACTGGGGGGTGACGTTCTCCGCCTGCGGACCCTTCGGGCCCTGCGTCACGTCGAAGGAAACGGCCTGGTTCTCCTCGAGGGAGCGGAAGCCGTTCGCGTTGATCGCGGAGTAGTGGACGAAGACGTCCGGGCCGCCGCCTTCCTGGGCGATGAAGCCAAAGCCCTTTTCAGCGTTGAACCACTTCACGGTTCCGGTAGCCATAAGCCCTCCTTGGGCCAAAGGGTTGCCCTGCTCCAGAACCAGCGATTGTTTAAACAACTGCATAAGTCTGAAAACGACGAGAGCCTGCGGGTTACATGCTCCGCAGGCTCTGTACTGCAAGGGAAACCAAACTGCAACTTGCGGCGAGCTTAGCACGCAGACCCGGGAATGCAATAGGGGGCAAGATCACGTCACCCGGATGTTTGACGGGGCCCCGGACGGGGTTGACGGGGCGCGCCGGGGACCCGGCGCCCGGCCCCTGCCGCACGAGGGCTAGCCTCGCCGATGTGGACAATTCTCCCCTGAACGCCTTCGCGGGGGCAGGCGCCGAACAGCCGCACGACTCCCGCCGCATTCCCCGGCCGCGCGTCGGTCACATCCAGTTCCTGAACTGCCTCCCGCTGTACTGGGGGCTCGCGCGGACCGGGACGCTCCTCGACTTCGAGCTGACCAAGGACACCCCCGAGAAGCTCAGCGAGCAGCTGGTCGCAGGCGATCTCGACATCGCGCCCGTGACCCTCGTCGAGTTCCTGAAGAACGCCGACGACCTGGTCGCCTTCCCCGACCTCGCGGTCGGCTGCGACGGCCCCGTGATGTCCTGCGTGATCGTCTCGCAGGTCCCGCTGGACCAGCTGGACGGCTCCCGGGTGGCCCTCGGCTCGACCTCCCGTACCTCCGTGCGACTGGCCCAACTGCTGCTCGCGGAGCGGCACGGCGTGCGGCCCGACTACTACACGTGCCCGCCCGACCTGGGGCTGATGATGCGGGAGGCGGACGCCGCCGTCCTCATCGGCGACGCCGCGCTGCGCGCCAACCTCATCGACGGGCCACGGCTCGGCCTGGACGTGTACGACCTCGGAGAGATGTGGAAGGAGTGGACGGGCCTGCCGTTCGTCTTCGCCGTCTGGGCCGCCCGGCGCGACTACGCGGCGCGCGAGCCGGAGGTCGTGCGCGCGGTGCACAAGGCGTTCCTCTCCTCCCGCGACCTCTCCCTGGAGGAGGTGGGGAAGGTGTCCGAGCAGGCCGCGCGCTGGGAGTCCTTCGACGCCGAAGTCCTGGAGCGGTACTTCACGACGCTCGACTTCCGTTTCGGCGCCGAGCAACTGGAGGGCGTCACCGAGTTCGCCCGCCGGGTCGGCCCGACGACGGGCTTCCCCGCGGACGTACACGTGGAGCTGCTGAAGTCCTGAGAGCCCGTGTGTAATGCGCACCAATGCGCACCAATGCGCACGCCGATATCGGGGGAGTCGCCCGTGAAGCCTGGGGCGTGGTGGGCGGCGCGAAGTGATGTCCGTGATCAATCCGGACGCAATGCGCTATTGCGACGTCGGCGATATTCCGGGGCAGTCCGCGGCAGTCCGAATAGGGCACGCGCATGGCCGACGACGGCAATTGTCCGGGACGGCCGCACTACGCTGATCCGGAGTGCCGAAGGCGCGCGAGGTGTCCCGACGGCACCGCCTGGGGGAGGGCCACGACCATGCATCCGCTCGAAGCCGGCGAACCCACCACGATCGGGCCCTACCGGCTGCTCGGCCGGCTCGGCTCGGGCGGAATGGGCCGGGTCTATCTGGGGCGCAGCGCGGGCGGCCGTACCGTCGCGGTCAAGGTCGTGCACCCGCACTTCGCGCTCGACGAGGAGTTCCGGGCCCGCTTCCGCCGCGAGGTGGACGCGGCGCGCCGGGTCGGCGGCGACTGGACGGCGCCCGTCCTGGACGCGGACCCGGACGCGGCCGTGCCGTGGATCGCCACGGGGTACGCGGCCGGGCCCTCGCTGACCGAGGCGGTGCGGGACGGCGGGCCGCTCCCCGAGCACTCCGTACGCGTCCTCGGCGCGGGTCTCGCCGAGGCCCTGGTGCACGTGCACGGCCTCGGGCTCGTCCACCGCGACGTCAAGCCGTCGAACGTGCTGCTCACGCTCGACGGGCCGCGCCTCATCGACTTCGGCATCGCCCGCGCCACGGACGGCACGGCGTCGCTCACCGCCACCGGCGTCTCCATCGGCTCGCCCGGCTACATGTCGCCCGAGCAGATCCTCGGCAAGGGCGTCACCGGCGCGGCCGACGTCTTCTCCCTGGGCGCCGTCCTCGTCTACGCGGCGCGGGGCGAGTCACCCTTCCCCGGCGACTCGTCGGCCGCGCTGCTCTACAAGGTCGTCCACGAGGAGCCCGAACTCGGCGCGCTCACGGGCGACATGCGCGACCTCGCCGCCGCCTGCCTGGCCAAGGACGCGGCCGCACGGCCCGCCCCGGCGGAGCTGGCCCGCCGCCTCGCCCCGGACGGCGCGGCGGCACTGGTGGCGGCGGGCTGGCTGCCGGGTCCTGTCGTGGAGCGGGTGAGCCGGAGCGCGGTGCGGCTCCTTGACCTGGACACGGGGGCGGGGGCGGGGGCGGCCGTGGCCGAGCCCTCCGGTCCGGTGCCGTTCAGCGCATCCTCCGGTCCGGTGCCGTTCAGCACGCCCTCCGTGGAGGGTTCGTTCGGGCCTCCCGACCCTTCGTACGGCTACTCCGCCCCGGCGCCGGAACCCAGCCCCGGCCCGCCTCCCGGAAAGCTCTCGCTGTCCGTGGCCGCCACCTCCGTGCCCGAGGGGCCGAACGGGCGGGGCCGCAGAGTCAGCTGCACGGTCGCGCTCGCCGTGGCCGGGGCGCTGGCCGCCGTCACCGTCGGCTCGGTGTTCGTCTTCGGGATGCTGCCGAAGGACGAGCAGTCGGGCGACAACGACGGGGCCGCGCAGCCGCCGGCGGCGACGGGTGCGCCCAGTGACTCCACCGGGGGCAAGGTTCCCGAGGCCTACCTCGGCACCTGGCGCGGCAAGGCCGACGCGAGCGACGGCACGATCCCGCTCGGCACGTTCACGGTGACCCTGCGCCAGGCGAAGCCCGGCGAACGGGTCGGCACGGTCCTGCAGCGCGACCCGATCGGCAACACCTGCACGGACGTCCTCACCCTCAAGTCGGTCACGCCCGAGCGGCTCGTGGCGACGGGCAAGGGGGCGGCGGGCAACGGCGGTCAGTGCTCGCAGACGTCCCACGCGGTCCGTCTGCGCGTCGACGGCAAGAAGCTCATGTACACGTCGGACGATCCGGGGGCGGGGGATCCGAAGGCGCGGCTGTCTCCGGTGCGGTGAGCCGCCGCCTGCGCCTCATGTTGCGCAAGTCGTACGCGCCCAGGACGCCCGCGACGCCGAGGACGGTCGCCGTGAGGCCCACCACCCAGACGTACGGGTAGTTGCTGCTGACCCAGCAGTACTCACCGGCCGCCGAGCACGATCCGTGGCGGCGGCTGTGCTTGGGCCGGATCGTCTGTGCCGCGATGGCCATGGCCATGAGCGCCCCGCACGCCCCCGGCAGCGCGACGACGGCCCAGAGGACCGACCGGGCCTTCTCCTTCCGCCAGTTCGTGCGGAAGAGCGCGGCGATCATCCACGCGCCGGCCAGCGGAAGGAAGAGCCCGGTCGTCGCCGCGAAGCCGTAACCCCCGCCGGGCCAGTCCGGTGCGAGCTCGTGCCACATCTGGCCGGCCCAGTTGACGGGCCCGAAGATGAGCGCCGCCGAGCCCACCACCAGGCAGGCGGCCACCGTGCAGCCGAAGCCGACGGAGCGCAGCCGGGCACGCCACCCGACCCGTTTCCCCTCGCGCCCCGTCGCCCGGCCCGAGGTCCGCGCCCCCGGCACATGCTCGTACCGCAGCGCGGGCCCTGCCGCCCGCCGCCGGGGCCTCCGCGTCGAACCGCCCATGACCTGCCCCCCTCTACAACGGCGTGGTCAGCGTGGCGAGTTCGCCGTTGCCGAGGTGCAGCATGCCCTTGCCGGGCGTCACCGGGCCGCCGACCACGCTGCGCGAGATCCTGAGCCCGATCAGGTCGCCGCTGGAGCTGTCCTGCGGCGACAGCAGAATGCCGCGGCGGCCCTTCTTCGCGTCGACCTGCCAGCCCGAGAAGCCGCTGCAGACGTCCTCCTCGTCACCGGCGAGGACCAGCGCGAGGCCCTGGTCGGCGCCGCGCTGGATGATGCGCTTGAACTGGCTCGCCGCGTCCGCGTCCTCCAGGATCTCGGCGTCGTCGATGAGTACGACGACGGGCTCCTCCGGCGACGCGTCCGCCTCGTCGATGAGCTCCTCGAACTCGTCCTCGTCTATGTCGTCACCGGTGAACACCTTCAACACACCCTCGCTGCCCTCCAGTTCGCGCAGTGGCGACTGGCGCGGGGCGGCGACGACGAGACGTACACCCTGCGCCCGGAACGAACGCGCCATATTCATCAGGACCGTCGAACGCCCCGACTTGGCCGGGCCCGCGATGACGAACGCCGGCACACCCTGCGCGAGGTCGGGGCCGTACCCCATGACCTCGTCGCCGCCGATGCCCACCAGCGCCCACAGCTTCGAGCGCGAGGCGTCCGGGTCGCGCAGTTCCCACGCCTCCTCGAAGGAGATGCGGCTCGGCAGCGTGTCGACGCGGAACGGGCGGCGGTGGCGCGGCACGTCGGCGTCGCGGGCCGCCGCCTGTTCGCCGATCGCGGCGATCGCCGCGGCCTGGCCCTGACCCGTGGAGTCCTCGGAGAGCAGCGCGAACTGCGTCTCCGTACCGCTCTCGTTGCGGAAGGCGCGGCCCGGCGCGATCTCCTCGGGCACCTTGCGGGCCGGGATGCCGAGCATCGAGAAGTCGGAGCGGTCGGCGAGGCGCAGGCCGTACTTGTCCTCGGTGAGGGAGGAGATGCGGCCCACCAGGATCTGCCGGTCGCCCGTCATCACCATGTGGAGGCCGACGCTCGCGCCCTCACGCATGATCGTCGTGATCTCGTCGGTGAGCGAGCCGTGGTCGATCTCGCCGAGCGTGGGCAGCCAGCCCTCCCACCGGTCGAGCAGCACGACGAGGTGCGGGAGCCGCTCGTCCTCGGCGGCGTCGGCCCGCTGCTCGCCGATGTCCGCGTACCCCTTGTCGGCGAGGAGGTCCTGGCGGCGCGAGAGTTCGCCCTTGAGCCGGTTGATGAGGCGCACCACGCGCTCGGTCTGGTTACGCCCGACGACGGCGCCGCAGTGCGGCAGCCGCGTCAGCGCGTTGAGCGCGCCGTTGCCGCAGTCGATGCCGTACAGGTGGACGTCGGCGCAGGAGTGCGTGCGCGCCAGGGAGCCCGCGATCGTACGGAGCACCTGCGAGCGGCCGGAGCGCGGGGCGCCGCCGATCATCAGGTGGCCGAAGCTCGCGAAGTCCACGACGACCGGGCGGCGCGCCTGGTCGGCGGGCAGGTCCTCGACGCCGTACGGGGCGGGCGTGAGCGCCCCGGGAGCCGTGCGCGGCGCGGGCGCCGGGATCTCGTCGAGCAGCACGGTCTCGCCGAGCGCGGGCAGCCACGGGCTGTGCTGGGCGGGGATGCCCATGACACGGTTGGCCTCGATGATCTCATCGACAAGAACCTTCAGGTCGGTGATCTCCTCCTCCTCGCGGGCCTCCGCCTTCGGCTTCACCAGCGAGGCGCGGCCGAGCGCCGACCAGTCCAGGGCGTCGACCCAGGGCGCGAGCAGCGTCGGGTCGGCGGCGCCGGGCCTGCGCCCACCGACGCGCCCCGACTGGAAGGGCACGAGCGAGGCGTGCCCGAGCCGGACGTAGGCGCGACCTGGCGTGTTCTTGCTGATGTGCCCGGCCTCGGGAGAGTCGATGACGTCGGTGGACTCGCCGCCGTCCGTCACGCGCAGCGCGATGCGGAGGTTGGTGTTGGCGCGGATCTCGGGCGACACGACACCGGAGGGCCGCTGGGTGGCGAGCAGCAGGTGAATGCCCAGCGAACGACCACGCTGAGCGATATTGACGAGCCCCGTCACGAAGTCGGGCAGGTCGCGCACCATGGACGCGAACTCGTCGATGACGATGAGGAGTCGGGGCACGGGCGCGTGCGACGGGTCGCGCCGCACGAGATCCTGATAGTCCTCGATGTCCTTGGCGTCGGCGTCGGCGAGGATGTGCTCGCGCCGCTTGAGCTCGGCGCCGAGGGACTCCAGGGCCCTCTCCACGAGGTGCGCGTCGAGGTCGGTGACCATGCCGACGGTGTGCGGCAGCTTCACACAGTCCTTGAACGCGGAGCCGCCCTTGTAGTCGACGAGGACGAAGGTCATGTTCTCGGGGGTGTTGGCCACGGCGAGCGCGGCCACGATGGTCTGCAGCAGCTCCGACTTACCGGAACCGGTCGTACCGGCGATGAGGCCGTGGGGGCCGTCCTTGCGCATGTCGATGCCGAACGGCCCGTCGTACGACTCGCCGATGACGGCCATCGTCGACTGCCCGCCCGCCTGCCACCTGGCGGTGATCGCACCGGACGTCGGCGGCTCCAGCTGCAGCACGTCGAGCAGCCGGCTGGACCCGGGAAGGGCGGAGTCCTCGGTCTCCCCGCTGATGTCGCGCAGCGGCGAGATGGACCGTGCCAGACGCAGACACCAGGCGGGCGTCACGAAGTCGGGCCGTACGTCCCTGAGCCGCTCGGCACCGGTCATCTCGACGCGCAGCCGCAGCTCACGCGGGGTGTTGGCCTGCTCCGTGTCGGGCGCGGCGGTGTGCCAGGCCTGGAAGGAGGGGAAGGCGCCGGGGGCCTGCTGGGGCGGCGCGGGCGCGTTCATGGGCCGCTGCTGGGCCTGGCCGTAGACATTCGGGTCGGGCTTCGGCTCGGCGACCACGAAGGCCTGGCACTCACCGGGCAGGAACCGTTCCTCGGTGTCGAGGCAGAGGGCGTACATGTGCACGGCGGGGCCCTCGCGCAGGATCCGCACCACACCCGGCAGGGACCGCAACCGCCGCGACCCGTCCCACACCACGACGATGTCCGGGTCGCTGAAGTTGGCGCCCTGCCCCTTGTTCTCCTCCGCGGCCTTCACCCGCGCGTCGAGGATCTGCGTCAGCTCACCGATGCGGGCGCCGACGGTCTCGGCGTCCGTCCCGATGAGTACGTTGATGTCCTGGCCGCCCGAGGGCCTGGCGTGCGGCAGCCACCGCACCCAGTCCCAGCTCTCCCTGGAACCGTTCTCGGTCAGGACGTAGAACTGGACGTCCATCGGGCTGTGCAGCGTCGCCGTCTGCGCCACGGCCCAACGGCCCAGCGCGGTGGCCGAGTCGCCGGGGCCGGCGATGCCGATGACGCCGAGCCCCTTCAGCGGCAGCGCGACGGGCGCGTCCTCGATGTGCCACGTCACCTGCCGCCGGTGCTCGTCCTTCTCCGGGTCGTCGAGCACGACCTCGGAGGGCAGCCGACCGGTACCGAAGCGCATGAGGAGGTGGTCGCCGTCCGTGCGCCGCCGCTCCCACAGCCGCGTACGGGGACCGGTGCTCAGGGCGAGGACGGCGGCGGGGTCGGGCACGGCGTTGCGCCGGTCGAGCCGCTCGGCGACGAGCGCGTCCTGCGCGTCCTTCTCGATCCGCGCCTTGGTCTCCTTGTACTCCTTGACCTGCTTCGCATGGGACTTGCGCCCGTGCTTCTTGTCCATGAAGTAGTTGCCGAAGAGCATGATGGGGCTCAGCCCCGCCATGATCAGGTAGTACCAGCGATTGAAGATCATGGCGGCGACGACGGCACCGACGAGCGGAAACAGCGCCATCAGCCAGGGCAGCGGCCGCGCCTCGAACTCCCGCGGCGGGGAGGGCAGCCGGAAGGTGGTCTGCCGCTCGGGCGGGCGGAGCCGCGGTGGCCGGTTGTAGTCGAGCCCGGCGCCGTCCTCGGACCATTTCAACGCGGCGTTCGGCGGGGTGTACCTGACGAGCTCGAAGAGGGTGTTGCCGAGGGCGATCTGGGCGCCGAGCGGCCAGGCGACGGTGTCACGCGGCCCCGCGGCCCGCGCCTTGGCCCGGGCCTCCTTCCGCTCCTTCCACTCCTTCCGCTCCTGCTTCTCCCTCTTCTCCCGTGCCTTCCTGTCCTTCTTGGACTCCCCCTCGGGCGGGACGCCCGCGGCCGGCTCGGCCTCCTCCTTCTCTTCCCCGAAGGGGACGCCGTCGAGGGTCACACCTTCCTTCTCCTCGCTGCTCCCGTGCAGGGTGACCTGACAGGTCCCATCGGTTGCAACTGACAACGTCAGGGCGCGGGCAGGCATCTCCGGGTCATCCACCCGGATGTACGAGGCGGGCCCACTCCCGATGTCGTACCGCCCGATGCCGAGCCGGTGCACGGCACCGGCCGCGGCCCCGCTCGCGACGCGCAGCTCGACCAGCCCGGACGGCTCGCCGGGCAGGCATCCTGCCGGGTCGTTGAGGCTGACGACGGCGCCTTCGCGGAGCGGCGAGGTGACGACGGTGGCGGTGGGATCGACGGCGTACCCGTCGACGTAGATCATCGGAGCACCGCCGCCCGGGGCCTGCTGCCCCTGCCCGATCGGAATGATCTGCGCGCCGCTGTGCCCGACCTGCCGGGCCAGTTCCACCGCGATGTCCTGCACGGTGGACTCGGGATCGGCGTCGAGAACCACGTCGGCGGAGTCCCCGCCGAACGGATCGACGACGGTCAGAGTCAGGCGCACGATCGTCCTCCCCGGAGCTGAACAATGCGCCTGACGATATCCGCTCCCCCCTTCCCACGGGCAACGGCCCGTACCCGGTCTCATGGCGGAACCGCACCCGCCGCGGCCGGAACCGCACACGCCGCGGCCGGCACCGCTTCGCACTTGCTCATAGCAGACCTGTGACTCAACCGGGCTGCGTTCCCATCAGCCCCACCCGTAAGCTGCTGGCGCAAGAGCGGAAGATCGCACCATCCGCAAAGTGGAGCCACGGGGGTTGGCCCTGCGGCCAGTTGATAGGAGAGAGCCTCATGGCCAAGGACCTTGACGTCACATATCAGGACATGCGTGACGCGGCGAAGCACGTCGTCAAGGAGAAGGACAAGCTCAACGAGAAGCTGGACGGCCTGAAGAAGTACATCAAGAACCTCGTCGAGACGGGATTCGTCACGAAGAGCGCCTCGAAGGCGTTCGACGAGAACTTCGACGATTTCGTCGAGGGTGCGAAGAAGACCCTCGAGGGCCTGGACGGCATGGGCGACTACCTGACGAACGCCGCGGACAAGTACGAGCAGATCGACGACGAGCTGGGCCGCGCGGCGCGGAAGTAGCGGGAGCGGGAGCTACTGACGGGCGTGGCTGGTTGGGGAGCGGGGTGACGGGGAGCGGGTGCTTCTTGCCGCCCCGCTCTCGCGTCCGGGCACGGAGGGAAAACGGGAGAGAGGCGTGTGTAGCGGGGGTGACCCGGCCGACACCTGAAGAGGTCCAGCCGATGCTTCTCGACTGGGGCAACGCAAAGGTCAGGGGCGAGCCCGCCGTGACGCACCTGAACCTGTCGGCCGGTCCTGCCGTCCGCGTCCAGGCGATGCTCGAGATGAAACGGATGCTTGGCTTCGGCCGGCGTGAACCGATCAATGGAGCGTGAGCAGATGGTGTCTGCTGAGAGCCCACTCGCCCCCGAGGACGATTACGTCGTCGACTTCGACTTCGAGGGCGACTGGCTCGGACTGACGCTCCACGAAGGCACTCGGGCGGAGGCGCGACAGATCGCCGCGGACCTTGTCGAGCAGTTCGACGCGTCGCGTCTCGGCGTCAGCAAGGCGGCGCTGCAGCAGGACCTGGAGGACCGCGCCCTCACTGCGTTCGAGAGCGGTCCGGTCCTGGCATCGGTCATGTATACGGTGGGCGGCATTGTCATGGCGGACCTGGCGGTCTACGCCTACGGCGAGGACGGTGTCCAGCGCCCGTCACCGCAGGAGTACCTTCCCCGGCTGACGAAGTGGACCTACACCGAGGTGGACGGTCAGCCGCAGGTTTCCGACGTCCGACTCCCGATCGGGGAGGCAGTGCGCGTACAGGCTGCGCTGGCCGAGAGGCGCCGCTTCTGGTGGGGCAAGAAGCGCAGCTTTTCCCTCCGATACGGGGTCTGGCCGGACGGGACGGAGGAGATCCTGGTGGTCGAGGCGGGGTGGCTGCAGTCCTTCCGTACGGACGAGTTGACGCAGCTCGTGGACCGCCTCATGACCACCATGCGTCTCCTGCCGGTCCCCGCGGACCCAGGTACGGGCAACGTGGCCGAAGCAGCGGACCAGGATTAACGACGGAGGCGGATGAGGCCGACGGGCCAACCCTGTTATCTCGCCCGGCCGTTGTCGGTCGATGAGGAACGCCTTAGCGCATGCATGTGTAGTTGACTGCGGAACTCCTCCGTCATGAGCCTGAGCCAGGACGCGTCAGGGAACTTCAGGACCAGCAGCTGGGACCTGAACTCACCGTGGAACGGGTCGACGAGCTCGGCTGTCCCGGTGGGCAGGCGGGCGACGATCTCCATGTGTTTCTCCCGCCCCATCGAAACGCGACGCGGCGGAGCCGCCAGGACGATCTCGTCGTGGGTCACGACGACGAATCGCTGATGGTGCGAGGAGTGGCCGTACCAGCCCAGCAGGAACCGGCCCGCCTCGCCTTGCCAGTCGCCGTCGAAGACACGGTCGAGGCCCTGCTCGGCGGCAAGCTCCTTGAGCCGCGCCTCGTCCTCGCGCGCTCGCCGGTTCTCCGCTCCCTTGTTCTCGAACAACCACTCCCGAAGTTGGTCCAGCAGGGCCAGCAGCGTGACGAACGGCAGGAGCGGTATGGCCAGTGCCGTGCCGAGCATGCCCAACGGAGGCATGGTCGCCGGGCGCAGCCGCGGATCACCGGCTGCCCGAAGCACCTCGGCCGGAGGGTCGGGGATCTTGTCGATGGTGCACCAGCCCGCCGCCTCGGCCCGGATGCCGAGGCGGTCGGTGATCATGCGCTGGTTGCTCCTGGAACCGGCGGAACGGGAACCGACGGGGGCAGAGCGGTGCCGAGTGGTCCGGCGGCCCTGAGCCGGTGTGTTCTCCGTCAACGGTTGATCGCCTGGACTTCCTCGACCGTGATGTCCTGTACTGCCTCGATCTTTCCGTCGGGCATGCCCACAGCGGTGTCCTGGCCCGTGCCCGTCCAGCTGATCTCCCAGGTGAGGGAGGCCTTCAGGGGGAAGGTGGCGCCGGCGGAGGAGCGGCCGTAGGTGATGCCGCAGGGCGGGGTCTCCTTGGACTTGCCCTTCGCGTAGGGCTCGCCGATCTTGTCGCCGTCGATGGGGCATTCGCCGTTCGCGGGGAAAGTGGTCGCGTCCTCTGTGCCGGGGTCCAGGGTCAGCGACTTGGGCTTGGCCGTCGTCGTCGCCTGGATGTTGAAACCGGGGACGTCGATCGCCGCGGTCGCCTCGACCTCGTCGAAGGTGGCCTTGTCGAGCCACGCCCAAGTGGGCAGGTTCACCTTCGTGTTGCCGTCGGGCGCGAGGGTGACCTTGGTCTTCGGGAGCTCCATGTGCTGGTAGGCCAGCGCGGCCAGGATCTCCGGGGAGATGGCTTCCTCGTACTGGGGCGGGGGCGTCTCGCCGTTCTCGACCCAGAAGGGGATCTCGCTACAAGACGAGCGCTTCAGGATGTCCGGCTCGTTGGGGTTCTCGACGGCCGCCCAGAACATCCCCTCGCCGTCCTTGTCGACGTTGTAGTCCTTGTAGCCGGGGGTGTCCGTCCAGCCGTAGTCGTCCTCGTAGTGGCGCTGGAGCTCGTTGATCGCCGCGCCCGCGTGCCCGGTCATCCCGGGGGCGTTCGCGGCGTCCTTGAGCTCCTTGGACATCTTCTTCTTGAATTCCTTGGCGCCGTAGGTCGGGGCGTACCAGCAGGGCGGGGGATTCCAGTTGACGTCCGCCGAGGCGACGTTGCCGCTGCCGCCACCCTTGGCGACCGCTCCGGAGTACCTGACTTGGGCGGCGGCGTAGATGCCGGTGCCTGATTTGTCGGTGCCGCCCTCCTCTTTCGCGTTGGCGCCCTTGCCGGACCCCACCGGTTTCCCCGCGTAAGCGGCTTCGGTGAGGACGAGGGCGCTGATCGCGAGGGTCAGGGCTGCGGTGGTGAAGGCTGCACGGCGCGAATTGATCACTGGCACTTCCCCGCCTTTGTCTCGACGAACACCTTGGACGCCTGCCACATGTCCCGCCCTGTCGGGTACTTGACCATCACGAGCTTGTAGTAGTCGAAGTCCTTGATGCTGTTCTCGGTCTTCAGGATCTTCCCCGACTTGATCTCTTTGCCGTAGAACTTGCTCGCGTCGGCGCAGAACGCGACCTCGACCGACTTGCCGTTCGGCGCGGACCGAGTGGTTGCGCGGTAATGGCGCAGGGTTCCGTCAGCCGTCCACCCGCCGTCGATCCAGCTGTCGATCTGGACCTTGGCGTAGTGGAGGCCGTCGCCGGTGGCGTAGACGGTCAAGGACGCGTCCTTCGTCGTACGTTTGTCGACACCTCGGTAGATGGCGCGAAAGAAGTTCGCGGCGTCACTCATCGCCGCCGCCTCATCCGCGTCCTTCGGCCTGTCCCAGTCGAAGACGAGGTTCATGCTCTTCGGCAGCGACACGTCGACGCCGTCCGGCTTGTCGGCGGCCGGGGCGCCTGACGGGTCCGCCGACTTCTTCGGCTTCGCCGGGGCCTCATCGGCTCCGGCGATCTTGTCCTTGTCCTTCGAGTCGCCGTCGTCCCCACTGCCGCAGGCCGTCAGAAGCAGGGCAGCGGTCGCGGCGAGCGCGGCGGTGACGGGCATGGTGCGGCGGTTCACGGTCGGCTCCCGGTGGGGCGAGGGGTGTCTCCAGCGAGCCGACGTTAACCGTGGGGTTGCGGGTTCCGCCAGGGTTCATAGCGGGGCAAGGCGCCGCATCCTGGCCGACTGTCACCGTGTCGTGACGCGGAAGGTGACGCTCAGTGCGGATTCCGCGGAGTCGGTCAGGGCGCCCAGACCCCCAGCGCCCGCGCCAGCGCCTCCAGGTCCTCCGCCGCCCGCATGACGTGCGCGATGTCTTCGGACGCCGTCCAGATGACGACGTCCGCCCCGTGTTCCTCGACCTGCCACGCGTACCGCACGCAGGCGAGCAGGTGCGGGGAGTCCTCCTGGGGGACGTAGCGGAAGGTGGTCATGCCCTTGCCGAGTTTGTCGGACTTGATGGGCTTGACGACAGGGGGCTCGACGGCCGTCTTGTCGTCGGCCTCGGTGAGGGCGCGGAGGGTTTTCTCGCGGGGGCCCGAGGCCGGGCCGAGTGCCGCGCAGACCGGGAGCGGTACGTCGGCCGGGTGGTCGAGGTGGAGGAAGAGCCAGTGGTCCGAGCCGGGCGGGGACAGGGCCTCGGCGGTGCGCTGAAGGGTGCCGGCGACGAAGTCGACGCCTTTGGGGCCGGGGTCGAGGTCGCTGTCCGTCCACAGGTCCTCGGCGACTTCGCGGGCCCACGCGCCGATGTCGTCCCACTCGGGGAAGGGCGCCGCGCGCCCGGTGCGGGGCGGGACCATGACCCAGGCGTCGTCGTCGACGTCGTCGATGTCGATGATCGGCCAGAACAGCTCGCTCATGCGTGGCTCCAGCGGAAGTTGGCCATCACGGCGTCGAACCACTCGACGAGGGCCTCGGCCAGCTCGTCGCGGGGATCCCCGCCGCCGACCGTCGAGAACGCGGCCACGAACCAGCGGTCCGGGTCGCCCGGCACGGACAGGATGTACTCGACCCGCCGCGAGGCGAGCTCGGCCCCCTTGCCGGGGGCGGCGTCCGCCACGTGTTCCCGCCGTACGGCCAGCGCTCCGTCGATGTCGCCCGAGCTCAGGTCGGCGTCCTCGACGCCGTCGCGGGACAGCAACTGCACGGCCACCTCGGTGGGTTCGGCGGCGGCCTCGCGCTGTCCGGGGCGGCGCGGCACGACCGACTCCGACACCAGGATCGAGGCGCCGATGGTGAAGTCACCCCCCATGGGCTTCACCGGCAGGTAGAGGTCCAGGGCCTTGCTCTGGCGGGCCTCGTCGACGGACGCGCGGAAGCGGCGCTCCAGCTCGCGCTTGTACGGGCCGATCTTGTCCTGCGGGGCGTTCGCGGGTATGCGGGAGTACGCCTCCTCCAGGATGCGGCGGACAGCGTCCTCCGTGCCGTGGCGCAGGGGGACTTGGGCCCATTCGGAGGGCAGGAGGATGCGGTAGCCGGTGGCCGGCGTCGTATCTGGGTCCGTAACTGGGTCCGTAACTGGGTCCGGAACTGGGTCCGGAACTGGGTCCGGGGACGGTGCGGACTGGTCAGGCAGCACGTGCTTGTTCCTTGCGGTTGAGATGCCACATTCCGGCCAGGCCGGCGAGGGACGTGGCGACGGCGATCCAGAGAACGGCGTGGCCCATGCCGATGGCGCCCAGGAGGGCGTAGAAGAGGAAGAGGACGAGGGCCCACTTGATGAGGCTGTGGTCGCCCCGCAGGTCGTGCCAGTCGTCCGGACGCCGGGAGACGTAGATCAGGAGTACGGGTACGAGTGCGCACAGCACCCAGTCCCACGTCGGCCACGGCACCAGCTGCTCGTCGAAGAAGTCCTTGCTCGCGGGCGCGGCGAACATGCGCAGCATGGACAGCAGGAAGACCCACCGGAAGATGCCGAGGCGCAGGGCGAGGCGCCGTTCGGCGGTGGCGTCGTCGTGCCGGTCAGCACCGGTGGTGGCGCGCTGGTCAGCACCGGTGGTGGCGCACTGGTCAGCACCGGTGGTCGCGTGCCGGTCCGCACCGGTGGTCTCCTGCCGGTCACCACCGGCGGCCCCCCGCGAGCCATCCGCCCCGGCGGAACGTTTCTTGGCCATCAACCTGCCGTCTTCCTCACCACCGCGAGCCCACCGGCTGCGTCATACGGTCCTTCATCCTGCCGTACTCGCCGTCGGAGACCGCGTCGCCGCTCTTGTCCGCGGTGTCGAGGCCGGTGCCGACCGCCCACGACCCCCGGAGCACGTCCTTCTGGCGTGCGGCCTCGCGGGCGTTGTCCGCCAGCTTGGTGTTGTCCGGGTAGGTGTCACGCCACTTGTTGATGTCCTTCATCTGCTGGCCGAGCTTCGCGTCGCCGAGGACGCCGGCCTTCTCCTGCGCGGTGATCTGGGGCATCTCGGCCTCGCGTACCTCTTCGCCCGCCTTCTTGCCGGCCGTGCGGTTCTTCTGCTCCATCTTGAGGCGGCGGGCCCGGTTCCGCTGGCGGTCGCCGCCCGACCTGCCGCCGCCCTTCTTCTCGCCCTTGGCCGCGTTCTTCATGGCGTTCTTGCGGGTCGCGGCCGCGCTGGACTCGGCGCCCTCCTTCGCCACCCCCGCGGCGGTCTTGCGGGAGCTCTGCTGCAACGCCTTGATGGCCTTGGCGGCTTTCACGCCGTTGCGTGCCATCTTGAGCGCGCCGATGTCCATGACGACGTCGAACCATGATCCGTTGCCTGTCGCCGCCATCAGGAGGTGGGCGGCGGCCACGACGATGGTCAGGGCGAGCGCGATGACGCCGAGCGCGGGGAAGAACATGGCGGCCACGCCGACGACCGTGGCGAGCCAGCTGAGCTTGTCCGCCCAGTCACCGATCCAGTCGGCGTCGGCGACCCAGGCCTTGAAGTCGTTCCACCAACTGTCCTTCATGTCGTCGTCGATGGACTTGCGGATCTTGCCGGCGTAGTGGCCGGCGCGCTCGTCGTAGTCCCCGGCCGCGGAGTTGAGGCGCCCGCGGGCGTCCGCCAGGTCCTCCTTGGCCTTCTTCAGGGCCGGATCCTCGGTGTCGGAACCCTTGTCGCCCTTGTCGCCCTTCTTGTCCTTGTCGTCGCCGTCCTTCGCCTTCTTGTCGGCGTCGGGCTTGTTCTCGTGGGCGTCGATGATGCGCTGGGCTTCCTTGGCGTCGCCGAGCGCCTTGTCCGCGCGCTTCTGGAACCCCTCGAGATCCTCGGCCCAGCCGGACAGGTGGCCCTTCACCTCGCGGTAGCGGTCCTCGGCCTCGTCGAGTTTGCGGCCGAGGGCGCGGGAGTCCTCGCCGAGCTTCTCCGCGTACTTGCCCTTGAGGTTGTCCGCGTCCGCCATGGCGTTGAGCGCCTCGGCCTGCGTACGCAGGTACTCGGCGATCTTCTTCATGTGCTTGACCTGCTCGCGCACCGCCACGGGGTCGCCCGGTACGGGGTCGCTCTCGCGCAGTGGTTGCCAGTCCTTGGGCCGTGCCATTTCTTTCTCCCCCGAATGTTCCTGAAAGATCCCGAGCCGGGCGCTACTTCTCTTTCTTCACTTTTCTTACTTCACTTCTCTTTTTTCTTGCCCGACTTCGACAACTGGTCTTCCAGCTTCTTGAACGCGTCCCGCGTGTTCTCGACCATCTTCCCGACCTCGCCGAGGGACTCGAGAAGGCGTTTGCGGTTCTTGTCCCAGTTGTCGACGAAGTCGCCCATCGCGTCCTTGATGTCGGATGCGCCGACCGCCGACTTGATGTCGTCCTTCCATTCACCGAGGTTCTTGAACTCGGTCTCGATGGCGCTCAGTTGGCCGGCCGACTTGTTGAGCAGCTGAAAGTCGACGACCAGGTCGGATCCAGACATGTCTCCCCCGTTCTCACTGTCTGCCGTGCTTGCCCCGCTTGCCGGATTTGTGTCGCGTCTCGGCCTCGTTGGCGCGATCCATACGGTACTTAAGCGAGGGCCCGCATTGCACGGGCCACTACTTTGCCATGATCACGCCTCGCCTTCAGGGCCTGATCTGTGGATGTCCTGGGGAAGTGGGGGAGCCCTGGAGGCGACCGTTCCGGAGTCGGCCGGCCGCTCCCTAGGGTGGCTGCATGTACATCTCACCCCGCGCTCTCGAAGGCGGCCGCCGACACCGTCTCGCCGTCGGCACGATGCTCTTCCTGCTCACGCTGTGCATCGGTACGGCGCTGACCTTCGCCACGTTCGGCGACGGCGTCGGACGGTTGATGCGGGTGGGGCTCGGGGCCGGGGCGGTGTCTGTCTGGACGGTGGCCTGGTGGTGCGTGCGGTACTGGTACGCGGCGTACTGCGAGGGCCGCCGTGAGGAGCCGGTCCCCGAGCCCGGTTTCTGGCCGTGGCTGCTGCCCTGGGCCGTTGTGGTGACGTCCTTCGCCGTCACCGGCATCCGCGATCTGTACGCCGGTGACAGCCAGGGCTGGTTCTCGATCGGTGTCGCCGGGCTCTTCGGAATGCCCGCGATCGGCGCGCTGACCGGGGTGCTGTACGGCCTGGTCAGCGATGCGCGGGCCGGGCGGCAGCGTACGGCTGCTCCCGCGAGGGGGACCACGGGGGAGGTTGAGCGGCCGCGGAGGGATTGGGGGCCGATCGGTTGAGGGACGGAGGGGGTCCAGTCACGGATTGGGCCCGCCCCGTGTCCGAGTGTCCGAAACCCCGCGTCCGCTCTCGGCCGCGCCTTGCGAGAACCAGCCGCGCCCCGCGAGAACCAGCCGCTCCGTGCCATCCCGCTACCGCGACAAGTCACCCTCCACCCACGCAGCCGGCTGAGGCCGCGAAGGCCCCGGGCCGAAGGCGGCGGACGCGAGCGAAAGAGGCTGCTGAGGAAGAGGGAGCGTATGTATGGCTCCTACGACAGCTTCGCGCTCTGCGCCTCCACCACCGCCTCGCCGACCTTCGCGTTGCCGGGGCGCGCCTGGGTGAAGGCCATGCCGTCCACCGCGTAGTAGAGGGCGAGGGTGTCGCCGTGGCGGGCCGCCCGGGCGCGCATGGTGTGGGTGACGCCCTTGTACTCCGTCGTGACCCTGAAGGCGACCGACTCGTCGGCGCCGCGCGGCGTGGGGGCGGACTCGGTGATGACGGAGGCGTACGAGCCCGTGTTGCCGTTCGCCTTCGCCGCGAAGCCCGAGCCGCAGGAACGGATCGCCTTGGAGAGGCCGGCCAGAGTGGTCTTCGCCTCACCGTTCGAGTAGGTGGCGAGCGTGATGTACGTGAAGTCGCCGGGCCCCTTCGCTCCCGTGGCGAGACGGACCAGGTCGGCCTTCGGCGTACCGAGGGGGAGCTGGTTGGTCGCGTACGCGAGCGGGGCGCAGACAGCCTTGTCGAGCTTGACCTCGTCCTGGGACGTGGCGAACGCGTATTCCTGGTCGGGCTTCTTCACCGTGAACCCCTTGACCTCGCTCTTGGCGAGGGCGGCGCGGCGGAGCTCGGCGACCGGGTCGGCGGGCTTGTCCGGAGATCCCTTCGGCTTGTCGGCGGAGCCGCCCGAAGAAGAGGAAGAGGAGGAGGAAGAGGAATCCGAGTCGGAGCTTCCGCATGCGGCGAGGGCCACGACGGACACAAGAGCAAGTACGGGCGCAGCCAGGGCAGTTCGGGTCCGCATCATGAGGGCTGAGGCTCCTGTCGGTGGGCGGGCGTCGGCGGCTTCGGCGAGCGTCCGCGGCACTTTACTTCGCGGGTGACTGGGGCGACGCACGCGGTACGGCGCCCTGAGGCGGCGGCTATGCGCGGCTCACCCGTGCGCTTGACGGCCTGCGGTCCGACCGGCGCCAGACGTGGGCGGCAGACGGCGGTCCCAGACGGTAGACGGTAGACAGCAGGGAACAGGCAACAGGCAACAGGCAACAGGCAGCCAGGCAACAGGCAGCAGGTCGCACGGAGTCCCGTCTCACAGGTCGCCCGGTGCCGGCTCCGCCGGGCCCCCGGACTCATCCATCAGGATCGAGTGAGTCTCGAAGAGGCCCGTCCCGGCCTTCACCGGGACCCGCGCCTCGACCAGCGTGACGCCACTGCGCAGGCGGCTGTACGTCGGCGGGTGAGCGGTCTTCGGGAGGTCGGCCATGAAGCGCGTCACCCGGTCCCGCTGGCCCTCGGACAACTCGCTTTCCGTGAGCATGCGGACAGCACCGTCGAGTACCTGGCCGAGCCGCTCGGCGTCGTCCGGATTGCCGACCGCCAGCCGCACCCACGAACCGTCGGCGAACGTGACGCGCACATCCGCGTTGAGCTCGCTGAACTTCATGCGGCGGGCCTCGGTGACGGAATCGCGTGCGTACTCAGCGAGCACGTCGGCCTCGTCCAGGCTGCCCCTGCGGGTCGCGAGGAACAGCAGACGGCGGTCGGTCAGGACCAGATCGGTCACGCAGTCCCCGGGACGCCGCCCGGGGTCGAGCTGCCAGGGGACGGTCCTGGCGAGGGTCCCGGGCTCGGCCCACATGACGGGGAAGTCCCGTACCTCGTTCTCGGGCTCGTCGGGCCTGCCCCGGCCCGGAACCTCTCCCAGGGGAGTGCCCGCCGCTCCGCCGAGGTTCGCGATGAGGTTCGCGACCAGCGGGATGCCCACCAGCAGGGCGCGGCCGGTGCGACGGGCCGCCTTGTCGCCGGTGGAACGCAGCTCGTACGTCGGTCCGGAAGGCCACCCCGCCAGCTCCAACTCGCCCTGCACGTCGCGGCGACCGGTGTCCCGGAACCACCGCGAGCCGGCGACCGCGGGAGCCAGGCCAGTGGCGAACCGGGCCGTGGTGCGCAGGAGCAGCTGCTCGTCGGCGTTCGGGTACCAGTCCATCAGCGCGTCATCTCTCTGCTCTCTCGGCTCTCTCGGCTCTCTCTGTTCTCAGTGGCAGTGGGAAACGCCACGGATCCGACGATGCCCGCGACGGCATGGGTGAATTCCTCCCACTGTTCCACGGCCGCCGTATCCAGCGTGAAAACCGCGGTGTAAGGGCCGTTTCCAAAGGGGATGTGCACCTGGAACTGGCCCATCACCAGTTCCTCGTCCGCACCGCTCCGCGTGAATTCGCCGTCAATGACGAGGCGGCGTGTGGAGATCACCGAAACGGCGGGGCCGCAGGGCAGGTCCAGCCAGGTCACGTCGTACAGGGGGCCGGAGGCGAAGGTGGCCCGAATTCCTTGTGCTGTCACCTCTTGATCGGCGGAGCCGGATTCGAAGACCGACAAGGTCAGGGAGCAGTGTGCGATGCCGCCGTCGTCGACCTCGTACAACCCGAGTCCGAAGAAGGCGACACCGCCGGCCAGCATGCCGTCCGCCGTCTCGCCGTACAACGCGCTCAGAGCCTCCCACAGCGGCTCTTCGCCCCGAGGATAGATGGCACGCACGAAGTGGCGGACGGCTTCCGCGCGTTCGTCGGCGTCGAGGGACACCTCGATCGCGTGCATGCCTTCGGGCAGGTCGAACGTCATGGGCGGCAGGGAGGCCGACCCGACAGGGACCGACCCGACAGGGACTGACCCCACTGATGCCGTGTCGTTCATGGAGCCGGCCCTCAGTTTCCGTAATCGGTGTGCGCGATGGTGTACCCCTTGTAGCCCGTCAAGCCGCTCTTGATGGCCGCATCCAAGGCGCGGCCGCCGTTACTCATCGGAGCGAGCAACTCGTCGCTCTTGACGAAGGGGAGTCTGGAGCCGAGCGTGTTGAGCGTCTTGGTGCCGGCCAGCTGCCCGCCACGGAAATTCTGCAGACCGCTCTCCGCGGCAAGCCTCAGGCGGCTGCCGCCCTCTCCGAGTTTGACGACGGGTGTGGCCTTCAGCGGCCCGAAGAGCTTGTACGCCTTGCCGACGCTCGTCACCCCGCGATAGCCGGAACCGAGCTGGGCGGCCCGCGCCGCGGCACTCGTGCCCTTGGCCAGCGCGGCCCCTCCGGTGAGCCCCTTGACGCCGGGCAGGACGCCGAGAGCGTCGAACGTCATGGACGTCCAACTGACGTCGGCCCCGGCCGTCTTGGCCGTCAGGTGGGTGAGCAGCGCCGCACCGCTGGTCGCCATGGCGCCGACGGCGAAGATGGCGCCGAGGGGTTCGAAGGGGGCGGTGATGATGGCCAGGACGCCCAGGGCATTACTGATCAGGCTCAGCACGTCGCCGATTTCCTTGATCATGTCGGCGTGGTCCTCGAACCACTCCCCGGTGGCGTCCCACGCGTCCGCGATGCCCTTGCCCAGCTTGTCCCAGAAGCCGGGCTCGTTCGGGGCGATGTCGCCGGCCTTGTCGAGCTCCTTGCTGATCGCCCCGGCGGCTCTGCTGTAGCGGTCCTCCAGGTCGTGGACGTCGCCGATGACTCCGTCGACGTCGCCCGACGCCTTGGCGGACTCCTTGCTGTTGGGCTTCGCCTCGGAGCGGGCGTCCAGCTTGTCGCCCGCCTTCTTCTCCAGGCGGTCGGCCTCGTCCTGGAATTCCTGGAGTTGCCGCGCCCAGCGGTGCAGTGCGCGGGAGGCCTTGTCGAAGGATTGGTGGCTCTTGCGGATGAGCGGGGTGACGTCCTCACCTATGTACTCGGTGAAGGCGAGTGCTGCCTTGCCTTTCCAGGCACCGCACTCGATCCGCTCCAGATCCCGCACAGCTGTGCCCAGTTCCGATGCGAGCCCACCCAGCTTCTTCGCCAGTTCGCGGGTGTCCTCGACATCGCCCGGAGTGGGGTCCCAGCCTATGTGGGGGAACGCGGGCCGCTTGGTACCCACGTCAGTCGCCCTTCTTCTGCGCCGACTTCTCCTTGGCCGACTTCTTCTGGGCCGCCTTGAGTGATTCCGCGAGGGCCTGGTCCAGCTTGCTGAATTCCTCGTCGATCTTGTCGATCATCTTCACGGCGCCCTGAGTGTGCTTGCCGAGCTGCTTGATCCCGTACCCCCACTCGTCGGCGAACTCGTGCACGTCCTCGACGAGCTTGCCCGCGCCGACGGCCGAGCCGTCGGTGTTCTTCAGGGTGCGGCGGGCGGCATCCATCCGGTCGCTGACCGAGGAGAACGTCCTCTTGAGCTCCTCGAAGACCGTTCCGTCGAGCCGCAGGTCACTCATGTGTTGAACCGGTTTCCCTGTGTAATCGCTGGGAGCGAGGCGAGGCGAGGCGAAGCCGGTGCGGGCGACGGCACGGGCGCGCGTGGATCCGTCGATCGTCGGCTGCCGATCCGCCTTGATCCAAGTCCGAGCCGAGGACTTGGCGAGATCTTTGAACCCATTAGCGTGTACTGTGCAACTTCTTTGCCGGGAATTGACGGAGTGTGCCGACGGGGCGTACGCGAAGGCCCGGCCATAAGCCTCGGCCATAGTCCTCGGCCGTAATCCCCGAGCGCCGCCCGCCCGCCGTCGGCATGATGACTCCATGCCCGACAAGACCCCCACTCCCGTGCCCCCCGCGTCGCCCACGCAGACCGCGCCCTCCGCACCTTCCGCGCCCGCCCCCCACCCCCGCACCGAACCCCCGCACGCCCCCACCGACGAACGCACCTCCCTCACCGCCTTCCTCCAGTACCAGCGCGAGACCCTCGCGATGAAGTGCGCGGGGCTGACCGGTGAGCAGCTCAAGGAGCGGGCCGTGCCGCCGTCCGACATGTCGCTGCTCGGGCTGGTGCGGCACCTCGCCGAGGTCGAGCGCAGCTGGTTCCGCAACGTTCTGAACGGCGAGGCGGTCGGCGCCAATTGGCAGGGCCGCGTCCCCGGTGAGCCCGCCGACTTCGACGTGGCGGATGCCGACCCGGACGAGGCGTTCGAGCGCTGGCACGCGGAGTGCGCCCGCTCCCGCGCCATCGTGGACGCCCTCGACTCCCTCGACGTCACCGTCGACTTCCGCGGCGACACGTACTCGCTGCGCTACGTCCTCACGCACATGATCGAGGAGTACGCCCGCCACAACGGCCACGCAGACCTGCTGAGGGAACGGATCGACGGAGCCACCGGCGAGTAGCCCCCGTAGGCTGGCGGCCGGAAACAGACGTACCGGGGGACGGGGAGAGTGCCAGCCATGGCCCGCTACACACCACCGCAGACCATCGCGCGCGGCGGCTTCAGCATCAAGGTGCCCGAGACGTGGTGGGAGTTCGACGTGCGGCCCGAGTCGCGCGACGCCGCCATCCGGCAGATGATCAACGACCGCGTCCGCGCCCGCCCGGAGCTGGCCCCGCACCGGGAGACCTTCGAGGCGTTCCTGCGCAAGGCGTCGAAGGACGCGTGGCAGTCCGGCGCGCTGTACTGCGGCTGCATGGCGGAGAGCTTCGGCGGCGATACGCCGGTCACGGGCTCGGTGACCGTCTCCCTGGTCGGCGCCCGCACGCCGAACGGCGACGTGCTCCCCACCGACCCGGAGCGCATCGTCGCCCAGCTCGGCGTACGCGAGGCCAAGCGGGAGGGCGACGCGTGGCGCAAGGTCACGACGGTCGACATCCCGGGCGTCGGCCTCGCGGCCCGCACGCACGGCATCGAGGACATCTCCGTGGACGGCGACGACCGCACGATCCGCGTCGTCCTGATGCAGACGTTCATCCCGGTCCCCGGCCAGGAGGGCAAGGTCGCCCTCGTCTCGGGCAGCAGCCAGGTCCTCGACCTCGCGGACGCGTTCTTCGACATCTTCGACGCGGTGACCTCTACGTTCCGCTTTGTGTCCTGAGCGGTTCGGCCTCGTTCCGGCACCGACCCACCACTCCTACGGGCACGAGCAATAAGGAGGCTTCACCGGTGGATCCGACTGAGCTGCGCACCCTGTACGACCGGCTGTCGGCCCGGCTCGCCACCTCGGAGAACGAGGTCGTCTGGCAGGGGCCCGCCTCCGACCGGCCCAAGCAGGCCGCGTCCCTCGGCGACCTAGCCGACGGTCACGTCGCCGAGCAGCGTCTGTGCCTGGCCGACGCGGGAGAGTTCGCCGGGGCCGTGGACCGGGTGACGGCGTGGGTAATACGGCAGGGCAGATGAGCGTGCGGCTCCGGCGAGGGTTCGACATCAGGGGGACCTCCGGCCCCTGGGTCGTCTTCGTACCCGAGCGGACGGCCGAGGTCCAACGGCAGCTGCGCACCCTGGAGACGACGGGTGGCACCGTGCACCACTTCTCCGCCGCCGACCTGCTCACCGAGCAAGAAATCCACCGCGCCTTCGCGAAGTCCTTCCGATTCCCCGGGTATTACGGCAACAACTGGGACGCCCTGGTGGACTGCCTGGACGACCTGTGCGGGGCGGTCACGCGGGGTGTCGGTGTGGTGGGTGTCATCCGCGACGCGGACGTACTGCTTGAGGCGGACCATTTCCCCTTGTTCGTATCGGTCCTCTGTCAAGGAGCGGACCGCGCAAATTCCGCGGTCGACCTCGACGGGGACCCCCTGGACCGCCCCGCCATCGCCGAGCACTTCGTCTTCGAGTTCAATGAATTCGACCCGGAGGAGATCGCGCTCAGGGTTCGGCAGCCCGACCTGATCGTCACGGCGGGGGACGGGTTCGTGGCGGCTGCGCTCGATTCTGCCGAATGGCGCTGAATTCGCCGGCATGCCGATGTATGCCGAGTGGCCCGGGGCCGTGGGAGTTCACGCCCCGGGCCGACCGCCTGCCTCAGCCGAGCGTCAGCGGCGGTTCAACGCCCGCTTGATCTTCTTGCCCGACCGCGACTCGTCCAGCGTCTTCCACAGCTTGTCCGAGCTGAGGGACGTGTAGACGCCGGGGGCGCCCTGTGCGCCGCAGCCGTCGCCGTAGGAGACGACGCCGATCAGGATGGGGGCCTCGCGGCCGGGGACCTTGCGGAAGATGGGGCCGCCGCTGTCGCCCTGGCAGGAGTCCTTCGTCTCGACGCCGGCGCAGAAGTTGACCTTCGCGTCGTACTCCTTGTAGCTCGTCCCGCACTCCGCGTGGGAGAGGATCGGGACCCGCACCTGGCGCAGGCGGTCCGGAGTGTGGGTCAGGTCCGTGTCCGTGTTGCCCCAGCCCGCGACCGTCGCCTTCTGGCCCGGGCGGATCAGCGCGTCGGTGCCCTGCGTGGGGAGGGCGACCGCGGAGATGCCGCGGACCGGCTTCTCCAGCTGGAGGAAGGCGACGTCGTACGCCTCCTTGCCCTTGAGGTAGCGCGGGTGCACGACCACGCCGTCCTTGGCGATGTTCCGTATCTGGCCCTGCCGCGAGGACAGGACCGTACGGCCCACCGCCACCTGGAGGGTCTTCGGCTTCACCGGCTTGCCCGCCTCGTCGACCAGGCAGTGCGCCGCGGTCACGACCGTGTCCGGGGTGACCAGGCCGGCCCCGCAGAACTGGCGGTCACGCGCGCCGCCCGGGCCCTTCTCCAGGACCGCCGTCATGAAGGGGTAGGAGTCGTTGGGGACTTCGGTGCCGCCGATGATCGCGTGCGCGGCGGGGGCGGAGGTGGCGACCATCGCCAGGGCCGCGGTCGTCGCGGCGAGGCCCGCGGCCACAGAGGTCCGGCGGGCGGAGCTGGTGGGGTTGGCGGGGGTGGTGGGGGTTCTCTTGAAACGCATGGGGGGTGGCTTCTCTTTCGTACGGCAGGAATTGCGTATTCACTTGACGCGCGAAAGGTCCGGACCAGAATGCCGTCAACGGCCTTGAGTCAGACGGGATTTGTTAGCCGTTCAACGAACTCGCACGGTTCCCCTCGCGCTGAAAAGAGAGAGGGGGAATGTGCCGTGCGGGTTCAGTCCGTGGCGCGGGTTCAGTCCGTCGTGCAGCCGGGTGGCGCCGCAGGCCCCGTTTCCCCGGCACGCGCGGATTCCTCCGCCAGCAACTTCTGCAGCACCGGCGACAGTTCCGGCAGCCGCGCCCCCGCCGCCTGCGCGGCCGCAAGCGCCCGTACGTACGCCACCGCCGCCTCCCGCAGCTCCTGCTTCTCGTTGCCCTGGCGGTGGCCCGCCAGCCACGTGACGACCGCCAGCGGCACCAGCGCGCCCGCCAGGTACGCCGCGGGGACGTCCTGCGTGACGCCCCAGCCCACGCCGATCAGGCCCGCGGCCAGCAGCAGGCACCCCGCCTCGTCGTGCCAGCCGCCCTCGTCCGCCCGCGCCTCGTATGCGGACACCGCGCTCGATTTGTGCGGGACGGGGATGGGGGCCTCTCCCTGTCCCCCCTCGTCGGCCCTCGTCACATCCGCCTGCCCGTACGAAGGGACCGGCGTCCCGTACGAAGGGGCCGGCGTCCCGTACGAAGGGATCGGCGCCGCCCCCTTCCCGCTCCCGCCGTCCGACCGCCCCACCAACCAGTCCGGCACATGCGTCACGGGCGCCCCGTACGCCTGCGCGAGCCCGAGCACCTCGCGGTACCCGGCGAGCTGCGGATGCCGCAACTCCCGCTTCCAGCGGCGCCATACGAGCGTCCAGAGCCAGCTGCCCAGCGCGATGAGGAGGACCGCCGGGCCGGCCAGGACGACGCCCGGAGACCTGTCCGTCAGGGCGGGGACGGGGTCGGGGATCGCCTCGGAGACGAGGGGCCAGCAGACGCCCGCGACGATCGCCGTCAGGCCCAGCCAGGCCGGTGCGCCCCGGCCCGCCCCGCGCACGGCCTTCCGGCGTTCCGCCAGGAGCCCCGCCGTCGCCGCGTCGTCCGTGTAGTCGAAGCCGTGCCTGGTGCCGACCTCCCGTACGGCCGCCAGAAGACGTGGGTCGGCGGCGAGAGTTGCGTGGGTTATGGGGAGGAGTGAGGGGTGTTCGGTGGGGGTGTCCATGGTGGGCCGTGTCCCTTCACGAGTGGTGCGGCAAGTGCCCTGCCGAAGCGGTGCGGTATGTGATGCGGGCGGGAACCGGATCCCGCCCCCGAGGCGTCATCCTTGGGGCTGACGGATCATGGCACGGCGCGCGGCGCGGTGCCGTTGGCCCTCGGCGCCGCACTTCGCGTACGCACACATATGCCGCCTCCCGAGCCGCGGGTCCGGCGGCGGAACCGCGTAGGCGCCACGTAGGCGTCACGTAGGAACCAAGTGGAAACCGGGCGACGGGGATTGCACGTGGATAACGATGAGCGCTGTGAGGTTCGCGATCTTTAACGCGTCTTGAGGGGCTTATGTGCTGCTGATACGGTGCGATGACTTGACACTGAGCCTGGGACTGAATGGGCTGAATAGCCCGTCCGAGGCGGCGACGAGAAAGCCGCGAGTGTCACAAATGACGGAATTTGACCGAATCTTCTTGGGTGTGCGGGGAGCAGTTGCGTGAAGATCCAGGAGCGTACGGGGGCGGGCAGCAACCGTTCCGCCGCGCCGGTTCAGCCGGGAGTCGGTGAGCGCCTTCCTACGCCGCCTCGCGAGCGCAAACCGGCGCTGGCCGCGCTGGCCGTCCTCCTCATCCTCGTCGGCGCCCTCGGCGCCACCGTGCTCGTGCTGCGCGCCGGTGACCGTATCGAGGTCGTGAAGGTGGTCAAGGAGATCCCGGCCGGGGAGTCGCCCGTCATCGACGGGAACATCCGGTCCGTGATGGTCGCCGAGGACGACTCCATCAACTACGTCCCGTGGGAGAAGGCCAAGGCCCTCACCAAGCTCAAGGCGAAGAGCACCATTCCCGGCGGCGCCGTCGCCGTCGGCGAGATGTTCGGCGCCAAGAGCGGCCTGCCCGCGGGCAAGGCCTCCGTGGGCCTCTCCCTCAAGGAGGGCCAGTACCCCAGCGACCTGAAGCCCGGTGACACCGTCGCCGTCTACCCGGTCGTCTCCGGCACCTCCACCGGCAAGGGATCGAGCAGCGGAAGCAGCGGCTCCGCCTCCGGTACGCCGCTCGTCGCCGCCGCCAAGGTGAACACCATCGCGGCCAAGAGCGACGCCACCGTGAGCACCGGCAACCAGAACATCACCCTCCTCGTCCCGCAGGAGGAGGCCGCCGCCCTGGCCAGCGCGGCGTCCGAGGGCAAGGCCGTCGTGGCCCGCGTCTCCGACGACAACAACTAAAGGCGAGTACAAGGGACATGGCGCTCATCGCACTCGCCGCCGACAAGGGGTCCCCCGGCGTCACCACCGCCGCGGTCGCGCTCGCCGCCGTCTGGCCGCGCCGCGTGCTCGTGGCGGAGACCGACCCGGCCGGCGGCGACCTGGTCTACCGCAGTGCCGCCGCGCACGGCGGTCCGCTCAACCCCAACACCGGCATGCTGTCCATCGCGGCCACCGCCCGCCGCGGCCTCGTGCCCGATCAACTCTGGGACCACACCCAGCCGTTGAGCGGCGGCCTCGAGGTGCTCGTCGGGCTCGGCATCGCCGAGCAGGCCGCCGGGCTCGCCGGGCTCTGGCCCACGCTCGGCCGTGCCTTCTCCCAGCTCGCCGACTCGCCGCACGCGCCCGCCGACGTCATAGCGGACTGCGGGCGGATCAGCGGTGACGGACCGGCCATCGAGCTGTTTCCGCACGCCGCGCTCGTGCTGCTCGTCTCGCGCACCGAGCCCGAGGCGATCGCGCGCGTACGGGACCGTGCCGCGGCCCTCGCCGCCAAGCTGCACGGCGGCCCGCGCGGCGCCGCGTCCCTGGCGCAGCCCCTCATCGGCGTACTCCTGATCGCGGACCCGTCGACGTCGGCCAAGCTCGTGCACCAGGTCAACGACATGCTGATGGCCGCGCAGACCGGCGCCCGCGTCGTCGGCACGCTCGCCGACGACCCCGCGGGCTCCGACCAGTTGGCCGGACGCCGCCGCGGACGGCTCGACAAGTCGCTGCTCATCCGCTCCGCGCGCAAGGTGACCGTCGACCTCTACCAGCAGTACGGCGCCGCCTGGAGCAACCCCGTCGCGCAGCAGCCGGGGACGGGCCGATGAGCGCACCCGTCGATCACCAGCTCGTCAAGCGGTTCCGGCAGGACGCCGGTGACCGCATCGCCGAGCAGCGCCGTCTCGACCAGGTCTCCGGCGTCACCCCGATGTCGGGCGAGGACGAGCGGCACTACGCCCGCGCCGTCATCGCGCAGATCCTGGAGGAGTACGCGCGCGCGGAGATCAACGCCGGGCGCACCCCCCTCGACGCGGAGACCGAGGAGCAGTACGCGGCCGCCGTGCACGCCGCGCTCTTCGGCGTCGGCCGGCTCCAGCCGCTGCTCGACGACCCCGAGGTCGAGAACATCGACATCAACGGCTGCGACCAGGTCTTCGTCGGTTACGCCGACGGCCGCGAGACCAAGGCCGACCCGGTCGCCGAGACCGACGAGGAGCTCGTCGAGCTCATCCAGGTGCTCGGCGCGTACTCCGGCCTGTCGTCGCGTCCCTTCGACTCCGCCAACCCGCAGCTCGACCTGCGGCTGCCCGACGGCTCGCGTCTGTCGGCCGTCATGGACGTCACGCGCCGCCCGGCCCTCTCCATCCGCCGCGCCCGCATGGGCAAGGTCTTCATGTCGGACCTGGTGGGCAACGGCACGCTGACGCCGGAGATCGGCCACTTCCTGGCCTGCGCCGTCCGCGCCCGCAAGAACATCATGATCGCGGGCGCGACCAACGCGGGAAAGACGACGCTGCTGCGCGCCCTCGCCAACGAGATCCCGCCGCACGAGCGCCTCGTGACCGTCGAGCGCGCCCTGGAGCTCGGCCTCGACCAGTTCGCCGACCTGCACCCGAACGTCGTCGCCTTCGAGGAACGGCTGCCCAACTCCGAGGGCCAGGGCGAGATCACGATGGCGGAGCTGGTCCGCCGGTCCCTCCGTATGAACCCCTCCCGCGTCATCGTCGGTGAGGTGCTCGGCGACGAGATCGTGACGATGCTGAACGCGATGTCGCAGGGCAACGACGGCTCGCTCTCCACGATCCACGCCAACAGCTCCAGCGAGGTCTTCAACCGCATCTCGACGTACGCGCTGCAGGCCTCCGAACGCCTCCCCATCGAGGCGAGCCAGATGCTCGTCGCGGGAGCGGTCAACTTCGTCGTCTTCATCCAGCGGCGCAACAACTACCAGTCCGGCGGCAAGCTCCAGCGCATGGTGACCTCCGTCCGCGAGGTCAACGGCGTCGACGGCCGCGTCCTGTCCAGCGAGGTCTTCGCGGAGGCCCCCGACGGCCGGGTCGTCGCGCACGCGCCGATCTCCTGCATGGACGACCTGGCCGCGTTCGGCTACCGCCCCGCCGGGCAGTGGGGGTGAGCACGACATGAACACACTCGCCGCTCAGGGCGGCCTCGGCTCCATGGGCGGGCTGTTCTCGCTGCCCGTCCTCTACGCACTCGGCTGCGGCGTCGCCGCCGGCGGCGGCATCGCGCTGCTCGCCGTCGCGATCCGCGGCCTGCCGCCCAAGCCCGCCCACGAGAAGCACCGCGCCAGCGAGCGCGCGAGCGAACTGGTCCGCTTCATCGGCCGGCGCGGCTCGGCGGCGATCGGCGTGGGCCTCGTCGTCCTGCTCCTCACCCGCTGGGCGGTGGCGGGCATCGCCTCCGGCATCCTTGTCTTCTTCTGGGACAAGCTGTTCGGCGGCGCCGCCGAGGAACGCGCCCAGATGAAGCGGGTCGAGGCCCTCGCCGCCTGGACCGAATCGCTGCGCGACACCATCGCGGGAGCGGTCGGCCTGGAGCAGGCGATCCCCGCGTCCGCGCGCGCCGCCGCCCCGGTGCTCCGCCCCCACCTCGACGCCCTGGTGGACCGCCTCCGCGCCCGCACCCCGCTCCCGGAGGCCCTGCAGATACTGGCCGACGAGATCGACGACGCGTCCGCGGACATCATCGTCGCGGCGCTCATCCTCAACGCCAAGCTGCGCGGCCCTGGCCTCCGCCAGGTCCTCGGCGCGCTCGCCAAGTCGGCGCGCGAAGAGGTCGACATGCGCCAGCGCGTCATGGCGCAGCGCGCCTCGACCCGCCGCTCCGTCCAGATCGTGGTCGCCGTCTCCATCGCCTTCGTCCTCGGCCTCTCCATCTTCAACCGCGAGTTCGTCGAGCCGTACGGCACACCCGTCGGCCAGCTCGTGCTCGCCATGGTCTGTGCCCTGTTCGCGCTGGGCTTCTGGTGGCTGCGGAAGCTGTCGACGGTGGAGACGCCGGACCGCTTCCTGGTCAAGGACGAGCCGGGCGTGCAGTTCGTACGTCCCCGGGGCCCCGGCGGCACGCCCGCGGCGGGTGACCCGCAGCAGGCGCCGCAGTTCGGCCGCCCGGGCGCGGCCCAGCAGGTCGTGCCCGGCTACACCAACCCGTCCGAGGGGGTACGTCGATGAGCCTGACGATGCCGGTGGTGATCGGCGCGGTCCTCGGCCTCGGCGTCTTCGCCCTCGTACGCGCCCTGATGCCGTCGAAGCGGAGCGCCGTCGCGACGGTCGCCCGCATCGACGCGATGCGGGCGCGCGGCGCGGCGTACGAGTCGCACCGGGCGACGTCGGACGTGGAGAGCCCCGGCCGCTTCGGCACGATGCGCGGCCGCGTGGGCCAGCGGGTCGCCGACTTCTACCTCCAGCAGGGCTGGGAGCAGCGCTCGCTCCGGGCCGACCTGGCGGTCCTCGACCGCAGCTGGGAGAAGTTCCTCGCGACGAAGGTGCTGCTCGCCGCGGCCGGTGTGTTCTTCGGCCCGTTCCTCTTCGCCGTGATCTACACGCTCGGCGTCGGCCGCAGCCCGATCATCCCGGTCTGGCTCGCGCTGATGTTCGGCGCGCTCTTCTTCTTCCTGCCGGACCTCGAAGTACGCAGGGACGCGGCAGAAAAGCGGCGCGACCTGCGCCGCGTCATCGGCGCCTATCTGGACCTGGTGTCGATGAGCCTCGCGGGCGGCCGCGGCCTCCCCGAGGCGCTCATGGCGGCGGCGGAAGTCTCCGACGGATGGGCGACGCAACGTATCCGAAGCGCGCTGGCCGACGCCCGCATCACCGGCGTCAGCCAGTGGCAGGCCCTCGGCTCGCTCGGCGAGGAACTGGGCGTGGAAGAGCTGAAGGACCTGTCGGCGTCCCTGGCGCTGGTGGCGGACGACGGCGCGAAGGTGCGCGAGTCGCTCGCCTCCCGCGCGGAGACGATGCGACACCGCGAACTGGCCGAGATCGAGGGCAGTGCGGGCGAGAAATCCCAGTCGATGCTGGTCGCGCAGCTGCTCCTGTGCGCGGGCTTCCTGGTCTTCCTCATCTTCCCGGCGGCGATGCGCGTGTTCCAGGTCTAGACGGCGTCGGCGACAACGGGGGCCGGCGCTTCTTCCCCCCACCACATCTGAGAGGACAACTCACCATGGACAGCCAGAACGGACGTAACTTCAGCACCGGTGTCCCCGGGCTGGACTTCATGATCACCTTCCTCCAGGGGCGCGTCCAGCGTGCCCGCTCCGGCGAGCTCGACCGGGGCGCGTCCGCGGTCGAGTGGGTCATCATCTCGGCGGTCGTCGTGGCGATCGTCGGCGTGGTCGCCGCGGTCATCAACGCCGCGCTGAAGGGCGGCGCCGACAAGGTCAGCGACTGCATCGAGGGCGCGGACGCCGGCAGCACCTGCTGACGGCTGACGGGCTGCTCTCGGGGCGCGAGGGGATCGCGGGGGATCGCGGGGATCGCATGGTGAAAGGCGACGGGGTGCGGGGATTGCGGGGAGTGCGGGGATTCGTGCGCCGCAGGGTGGAGGCCGCCTCCACCCGCGGCGAATCCGGCATGACCGCGATCGAGTTCGTGCTGCTCACCCCCGTGCTGTTCTTCATGATCTTCGCGACGGTGCAGTTCGCGCTGTACTTCTTCGCGGACCACGTCGCCCAGGCGGCGGCCCAGGCGGGCGCCCGCAAGGCCCGCGCCACGGCCGACGAGAACGCGGGCGGCTGGCGCGGCGAGGCGCGTGACACGGCCGACGCGTACATCCGCCAGCTCGGCCCGAAGCTGGTCCTCGGCCCGGACGTGAAGACGATCCAGCCCGAGCAGAACACGGTCGGCGTGGAGATCACGGCCCGGGTCCCCACAGTCTTCCCCGGCCTCGACCTGAACGTGCACGCGCGGTCGGCGGGGCCTGTGGAGCGGTTCGTGGAGGAGAACGGCTGATGCGGAACTTCCGTGCCGACAGGAGCTTGCGCGACGACAGGGGCTTGCGCGACGACCGGGGCCTTTCGACCGTCGAGGTCGTGATCCTCGCCCCGGTGATGATCCTCTTCATCCTGGTCCTGGTCGCCTTCGGGCAGCTCGTCGACGGCCGGGGCGCCATCGACGGCGCGGCCCGCGACGCGGCACGCGCGGGCTCGATCCAGAAGGAACACGGCACCGCGCTCGCCGAGGCGCGCAAGGCGGCGCGGGCGAACCTCGCCGACGTCTGCTCGGGCCCGGTCTCGGTCGTCCAGAAGAGCACCGGCTTCGACGAGAAGGTCGACCCGTTCTTCACGGTGGAAGTCAGCTGTGAGGTCAGGGGCCTCGCCATGCTCGGCCTGGACATCCCGACGACGCTGGAGGCCACCTTCAGCTCACCGCTGGACCCGTACCGGAGGTCGGCGTGAGACGCCACGCCGCGGCAAGCACTGCCGCCCGCCGTGCCCTGTGCGACTGGGCCGCGTCCCGGCGCGCGCGCCTCGACGACCGGGGCTCGGGTGCCGGCGCCGTCATCATCTTCGGCCTCGTCTTCCTCGCGCTCGCGGCGTTCGTCATCGACGGCGGCCTCTCCATCTCCAAGCGGGAGCGTGCCGCGGACATCGCGGAACAGGCCGCGCGCTACGCCGCGCAGGACCTTCAGCTCGAGGACATATACGAGGGCGCGAAGGGCGCGCCGATCAACTTCGAGAACTGCGGCGCCCGCGTCAAGGCCTTCGTCGAGGAAGCGGGCCTCAAGGGCGCGGACGTGGCCAACACCCACTGCGTCACCGCGAACCCGCAACAGGTCGAGGTCGAGGTCCAGATGACGTACAGCCCCGTGTTCACCGGCATGTTCTACGGCGGCGACGTGACGGTGAAGGGGCGGGCCGTGGCGGAGAACGAGGTCGGCTGACGCCGACGGCATCGGTATCCGACGGCAGAACGACTCAGGGGGACATCGGAAATGGGCGGCAAGGGCAAGAGCGACCTCTCGATCCCACTCACCGACCTGGAGGACTACGGCAGCCGGCTGCGCTCCATCAAGACCCGCATGAACCGCACGAAGAAGACCTTCGAGTCCTACAAGGACGACATCGGCGACGGCGGCGTCTACGACTCCCTGGAGGACTTCGAGTCCAACTGGGAGGACGGCCGCGAAGACATCGGCCAGCAGCTGGACCAGCTCGCCGACCTGTCCGACGCGGTCGTCCGCGAGTTCAAGAAGCTGGACGACGACCTGACGAAGAAGGTGAACGACGCGGTGAAGGAAGGGAAGGCGGGCAGGGTCGGCAAGGGCGGTGCCAAGAGCGACGGGAAAGGCGACGGGAAAGGCAAGGCCTCCGGCACTGACTGACCTCCGGCCCCTTCCGTACCATCACCTCAGTAGGCTCTCCCGACCCCTCTGCCCACCCACTTCTCCCCACAGGACACCAGGACACCTGCCATGGCGCGCACCACCTCACGCTCGACGAGCCCGCCGGATCCGCAGTCTCCGCGGAACCGGACGCCGCAGCCGTTGCCGCGGCGGCGGCGCAGTTTCGGGGACTTCGTCAAGGCCTTCCTCGCGTTCGTAGCGCTGGCCGTGCTTCTCGTCGGCGTGCCCGGAGCCCTCGCCGTCTTCGTGGGGTGGCCGCTGCCGGGCGGTGCGCCCTCGCTGAGCTGGCTGCAGCAGGAGATCACCGTCAGTACGTTCATCAACGTACTGACCGTCGTCGTCTGGTTCGCCTGGGCGCAGTTCACCGCCTGCGTGCTCGTGGAGATAAAGGCCGCGCTCTCCGGGGTCGGGATCCCGGGCCGGGTGCCGGGGGCCGGCGGCAGCCAGCTGCTCGCGCGGCAACTCGTCGCCACCGTGCTGCTCGTGGGCGCCACGGCAGCCAGCTTCGCGCCCGGCCTCTCGCAGTTCGGGCAGTCGCTCGAGGGGAACCAGAAGCCCGCCTCCGCCGCGAGCGCCCAGCAGACGCCCGGTCTCTTCGGGCAGGAGCAGCAGGCCGCGGCGACCGCCGCCGACGCGCTCGCCGCACAGGCCGACCAGGCCGCCGCGCGCGCCGACGGCGGCACCGCCAAGGACGGCGACACGAAGTACTACCGGATCCAGCCGCCCGAGGGGCGCCACCACGACTCCCTGTGGGAGGTCGCCGAGCGGCACCTGGGCGACGGCCGCCGGTACAAGGAGATCTACCAGCTGAACAAGGACCGTGAGCAGCCCGACGGTTCGAAGCTGTCCGAGGCCAGCCTCATCCGGCCGGGCTGGATCATGGAGATGCCCGCGGACGCGTACGGCGGCGAGCTCGTCGAGATGCCCGACGAGGCGCCCAAGGTCTCCGAGGACGTGAAGGAGCAGATCTCCGACTACTCCAAGACCGGCGATCAGCGGCAGGGGAGCGGAGGCCAGGAGCAGGGCGGCCACGAGCAGGGACAGGGGAGTGGTGGCAGCGGTCGCGGGAGCGGGAGCTCCGTTGATCGCGACACCGCGCACATCGTCCTTCCCGAGCAGCGGCCCGCCACCCCTGCCACCCCCGCCATGCCGGAGGCCCCGGCCACTCCCGAGGCGTCCGCCGCCAGTGACTCCGACGGCTTCGACTTCGGGCTGCCCGAGGCCCTCCTCGGCGCGCCCCTCCTCGCCGCGGGCCTCCTCGGCGCGCTCGGCCGCCGGCGCCGGCACGCCCTGTGGCAGTCGGCGATGGGCGCGGTCGGCGGGCGCGGCGGCATGCAGCCGCCGACGCCGACCGGTGCCGCAGCCGACGTGCAGGACGCGCTGCTCGTGGGCGCCGACCCCGAGGGCGTACGCCTCCTCGACCTGTCGCTGCGCGGGCTCGCCGCGTCGCTCGCCGAGGAGAACCGCGCACTGCCGACCGTGTACGCGGCCTGGCTGACCAACGGCGACCTGCACCTGCAGCTCGCCCAGCCCGCCGGGCGGCCGCCCGCGCCCTGGCAGTTGGGGCAGGACCAGACGTTCTGGGTCCTTTCGCGCGCCGACGCCGAGCGGTACGAGGCCGTGGACACCGCCGCGCCCTACCCCGGCCTCGTCTGCCTGGGCACCCTGGACGACTCGCGGCTGCTCCTCAACCTGGAGGCGGTGCCAGGCATCGTCTCGCTGAGCGGCAGCCAGGGCGACCGTGCCGCCGTCTTCGCCTCCGTCGCCGCCGAGCTCGCCACCAACGGCTGGTCGGACCGCATGACCATCACCGTCGTCGGCTTCGGCCAGGACCTCACGCCGCTCGCGCCCAACCGGCTTCGGCACCTGGAGGACGTCGAGGCGCTCATCGAGACGATGGAGGCCGAGACGCGGCAGCGGCGCGGGGCGCTCGGCGCCGCCGGGCACGACTCCGTGCTCACCGGTCGCACCGGGCCCGCCCAGCACACCCGTTGGGCCCCGCACCTCGTCCTGCTCGCCGCCGAGCCGAGCGCCGAGGACGCGGTCAAGCTCGCCGAACTCGCCGCGGACGCGAGCCGTCTTGGCATCGGCTACCTGGTCGGCACGGAGTCCGGGGACCTGCCCGGCGCCGCCTGGGAGATGGAGATCACCCGCGACGGCAAGCTGCTCGCGCCGCTGCTCGGGCTCGAACTAGCTGCGCAGACGCTGCCCGAGGCCCAGCAGCGGGCCGTCGTCCAGCTCTTCACGGAGGCCGACCCGGAGGGCTCCGGCAGCCCGACAGGGCCGGACGACGGCCCCACGGGCGCCGCGCCGCCGTTCCTCGTCGACGTCACCGAGCAGGGGCGGCCCGCGGTCTACGCCCGCCTCGTCGGTACGTACGAGATCATCGGCCTCGAGACGCCGGACGGCGAACGCAGCGCGCTGATGCACGAGGCGCTCGCGCTCCTGCTGCTGCACCGCGAAGGCGTGCACCCGCGTGTACTGGCCTCCGCGCTGTGGCCGCGCGGCGTCACCGACGACGTGCGGGACGCGCTCGTCGAGCGGCTCCGCGACTGGCTCGGCACCGACCCCAACGGATCGCCCCGGCTGCACGCCGACCGGACCGGGCGGCTCACGCTCGCCAAGTCCGTCGTCTCCGACCTGGACGTGCTGCGGTCGCTGTACTACGAGGCGACGCAGGGCCGCGGCGCGGGCAACCGCGCGGTGCGCGGCCGGATGCTCACCGACGCGCTCGTCCTGGTGCGCGGACCGCTGCTCGCCGACCGGCAGCAGGGGCGGTACGGGTGGCTCACGCACGAGATCATCGACGCCCAGCTGCCGCTCCTCGTCGCCGACATCGGGCTCGCCCTCTCCGAGTTCCACCTGGAGAAGGGGCGCGCCGAGAAGGCGATCGAGGCGCTCAACGCGGCGCTGGGCTCCGCGCCCGGCGACGAACGGCTCTGGAACGAACTGCTCCGCGCCACCCACGCGACGGAGGACCCGGCCCGGCTCCAGCAGCTGGCGGCCGACCTCGTCGCCCGAAGCGGCGCCCGCGGCCTGCCCCCGCGCACGGAGGCACTCCTGGACGAACTGCTCCCGGCCTGGCGCAGCGGCGCCACGGCGGCGGGCTGAGAGTCGTCACTCTTGTTGCTGATCCTCATCCTCGGTGGCGCCCTCTGGGGCGCCCTCACCGGGCTGTTCGTGCCGCGGGCCGCCTACCGGCTCTCCGTGCGGCCCGAAGAGACGTGGCGCGGTGAGTGTCCCGACGGGCACCCCCTCACCTCGTGGCTGGGGCTCGCCCGGTGTCCGGAGGGCGGCGGGTACGGGCCACGGACCTCCGGCGTCGTCGTCGCCACCGCCCTCGTCTGCGGCGCGCTCGCCGCGACCACGGGGGCGCGGCCCGAGCTCGGGGTGTGGCTGCTGCTCGCCCCCGTAGGCGTGCTGCTCGCGCTCGTCGACTTCACCGTGCACCGGCTGCCGGACGTGCTGACGCTGCCGCTCGCGGGTGCCGCGCTCGCGCTGCTCGGGGGCGCCGCGCTGCTGCCGGAGCGGGGCGGCTCCTGGACCGGGGCCCTCTACGGGGCGCTCGCGCTCGCCGGCGCCTACTTCGTGCTCTTCCTCATCAACCCGAACGGCATGGGCTTCGGCGACGTGAAGCTGGCCCTCTCTCTGGGGGCCGTGCTCGGCTGGTACGGGTGGGGCGTGCTGCTGCTCGGCACCTTCGCCGGGTTCCTGCTCGCCTCCCTGTACGGCACCGCGCTGGTCGTCGCCCGCCGAGCCGGGCGCAAGACGGCGATCCCCTTCGGCCCCTTCCTGATCGGCGGCGCGTTCGTGGGTCTGCTGCTCGGTTCGTACGCGGCCTGAGTCGCAGCCGCCCCGATTCGCAGCCCGCGTCGGGCGCCGGAGGGCCCTGGCGTACGCTGGCAGCGTCCGTCCACAACCCTTACGAAACTTACGAAAGGGACGCCCCGGTGACCGAGAAGGCCGACCTTCAGTCCGTCCTCGACCGCGCCGCCGCAGGTGGCCGGATCACTCCGGAAGAGGCGCTCGTCCTCTACCGGGACGCCCCGCTGCACGCGCTGGGTGCCGCCGCCGACGCCGTACGCCGCCGTCGCTACGCCGGTACGGAGCACATCGCGACGTACATCATCGAGCGCAACATCAACTACACGAACGTCTGCGTGACGGCCTGCAAGTTCTGCGCCTTCTACGCCGCTCCGAAGGACACGAAGAAGGGCTGGAGCCGCGACCTCGACGACATCCTGCGCCGCTGCGCGGAGACCGTCGAGCTGGGCGGCACCCAGATCATGTTCCAGGGCGGGCACCACCCGGACTACGGCGTCGAGTACTACGAAGAGCACTTCTCCGCCATCAAGAAGAACTTCCCGCAGCTGGTCATCCACTCCCTCGGCGCCTCCGAGGTCGAGCACATGGCCCGCATCTCCAAGGTCTCCGTCGAAGAGGCCATCCAGCGGATCAACGCCGCCGGCCTCGACTCCTTCGCGGGCGCGGGCGCCGAGCTGCTCCCCGAGCGTCCGCGCAAGGCCATCGCCCCCCTCAAGGAGAGCGGCGAGCGCTGGCTGGAGATCATGGAGACCGCCCACAACCTGGGCGTGGAGTCCACCTCCACCATGCTCATGGGCACGGGCGAGACCAACGCCGAGCGCATCGAGCACCTGCGGATGATCCGCGACGTACAGGACCGGACGGGAGGCTTCCGGGCCTTCATCCCGTACACGTACCAGCCCGAGAACAACCACCTCAAGGGCCGCACGCAGGCGACGATCTTCGAGTACATCCGCATGATCGCGATCGCCCGGATCTTCCTCGACAACGTCGCGCACATCCAGGGCTCCTGGCTGACGACGGGCAAGGAGGCGGGCCAGCTCACCCTCCACTACGGAGCGGACGATCTGGGCTCCGTCATGCTGGAGGAGAACGTCGTCTCGTCGGCCGGCGCCAAGCACCGCTCGAACCTCCGCGAGATGATCGACATGATCCGCACGGCCGAGCGGGTCCCGGCGCAGCGCGCCACCACGTACGAGCACCTCGTCGTGCACGACGACCCGGCGAACGACCCCGTCGACGACCGCGTCGCCTCGCACATCTCGTCCACGGCGATCGAGGGCGGCACGGCGCACCCGGAGCTGAAGCTCCTCGCCGCCAACTGAGGCCCTGTTGCTCACCTTCCACGTCGCCGAACACTCACCGGAGGCGGCGGTCCTGGTCGACGGCGCGACCGTCGCCGCCGTCGGCCCGTACGAGGAGCTGGCCGCGGCGCACCCGTCGGCCCGCGTCCGCCGCTGGCCCGGCATCCTCACGCCCGGCCTGCTCAATCCGTACGCTCCCGAACTCCTCGAAGCGACCTACCACCCGGACCCGCGCGAGGCCGACCGCCTCGGCACGGAGCCCATCGGCGGGGAGCGCGCGCGGGCGATCTTCCGCGCCGATCCGTCGCGCCTGGGCGCGAGCGCACGCCGCGGCGTACAGCGGATGCTGGCGCACGGCACGGTGGCGGTGGCGGGCGAACTCCACGCCCGCCCCGCCCTGGACGCCGTCCGCAGGGCGACCCTCGCGGTAGGCCAACGCCCACCCCGCCTCCCCGGCCCGCCCGCCCTCTCCCCGACCCCCCTGATCCTCCTCCCGCCCCTCACCCCCGGAGCCCCCGCCCGCTTCGCGGTCTTCGACGTCCCCGACCGCGGGGAGTTGGTGCGGCGGGGTGCGGGGACGTGTGTGGCGACGGTGGTGACCGGCAGACTGGTCTACCGATCCCGCTAGGCCCGCCCCTCCTGGGTCTCTGCGCACCCCCGTCTGCCCTCGCCTGCCGTCCGGCGTCCGCAGGCGCGCTGCGACCAGCCACGACGCGACCCGCACCTGCAAAGAAACCCGCTGACGCGAGGCGCCGGGCGGCTTTTCAGTGGGGCGGGGCGCCGGTGGGCTTTTAGGGGCGCGGGGAACTGCGCGATCAGCCACCACGCACCCGCACCCGCGAAGAATCCACCCCCGGCACACGCGAAGGCGAGACAGCCCGCCGCAGGCGAGGAAGCCCGCCGCAGGCGGAAGAGGGTGCCGTCAAGAGAGAAGACCGGCCTGACACAATGGCCGGGTGACCCGAGCCTCCTTGGACAAGCAGCCGCACGAAGTCGCCACGATGTTCGACGACGTGGCGGAACGCTACGACCTCACCAACGACGTGCTCTCCCTCGGCCAGGCCCGCCTCTGGCGCAAGGAGGTCGCCAAGGCGGTCGACGCACGCCCCGCGCAGAAGGTCCTCGACCTCGCGGCCGGCACCGCCACCTCCTCGCAGCCCTTCGCGCAGGCCGGCGCGTACGTCGTGCCCTGCGACTTCTCCCTCGGCATGCTGCGCGTCGGCAAGCAGCGACACCCGTGGATGCCGTTCACGGCGGGCGACGGGACGAAGCTGCCGTTCAAGGACGACACCTTCGACGCGGTCACGATCTCCTTCGGGCTGCGCAACATCCAGGACACGGGCGCCGCGCTGAGCGAGCTGTACCGCGTGACGAAGCCCGGCGGCCGGGTCGTGATCTGCGAGTTCTCCCACGCGACGTGGGGACCGTTCCGCACGGTCTACGAGGAGTACCTGATGCGCGCGCTGCCGCCGGTCGCACGCGCGGTGTCCTCGAACCCGGACGCGTACGTCTATCTCGCCGAGTCGATCCGCTCCTGGCCCGACCAGCCCGCGCTCGCCGCGCTGTTGCAGGAGGCCGGCTGGTCGAAGGTGGCCTGGCGGAACCTGACGGGCGGCGTCGTGGCGCTGCACCGCGGTTTCAAGCGGAGCTGAGCAAGCCCGCTTCATAACGCTCCAGTTGAGACTCGGATTCCGCGGACCGAGGGAACCGGCCACCGGGCAAGATGTGTCCGTTGATACGACCCTGCCGTTTACTTATGCGGCGCTTATGGGCCGGTCCGCTTCCCTGCTGAACTCCTGAGTCCCACGGAGCGTCTTGATGGCGTCGTACTGCCCACACTGCGGGGCACCCAGCCCCGATGAAGCCCGCTTCTGCATGAAGTGCGGGCGCGAACGCCTTCCCGAGCCCCAGCAGCAAACCCCCACACCCCCCACCTCACCACCCCCACCCACCTACACCCCACCCCCAAGCCCAGCCACACCCCCACCCCCGCCCCTCGCCCCCGTCGCCCCCTCACCCGTCGGCGCCTTCTTCGGGCGTACGTTCCGCGGGGACTGGGCCGGAGCCGCGCAGGCCGCGCTCTGGCCGGTCGTGCTGCTGCTGATCGGCGCCGCCTCGCTGGCGGCCCCGGCGTACGGCCAGGACGACGAGGCCGTCTTCGACTTCACCGACCGACTCCGGGTCGCCCTCGCGCTGCTGCTCCAATCGGTCGGCGGCGGCTTCGAATTCACGGGCCGTGAGGAGCGGCCGGGCTTCGGCGGCTCCAGTGGCTCCGACGGTCTGGGTATGGGGTCGGACACGACGGAGACCGCGCTCGAAGGCACCGCCTCCCTGCACCTCGTCCCGCTCACCATGACCGCGCTGTGGATCGTGGCTCTCCTCATCGGCGTACGCGTACTGCGCAACCGCCTCGTGGCCCGGGGCGCGGGTCAGGCCGGCGGCGGCACCGCCGGCCTCGAAGCGGCCGTCCGCGTCGCGCTGTTGGTCACCGTGGGCGTCCTCGCGCTCGCGCTCTTCGCCCAGCCCGAGATCGAGGGCGTCGAGCTGTCGTCGTCCCCGGCGCTCGCCGCGCTGGGCGCGCTGCTGCTCGGACTCGGCGTGTCCTGCGGGGTGTTGCACCGCGTGGACGTGGCGGCATACGGGGCGGAGGGGCAGGTCCAGCCGTCCGCCTGGGCGACGCTGACCGCGCGTCCCGGTGCCCAGTCCGTCATCCGGGCCACCGGCACCGCGCTGCGCGCCCTCGCCGTCGTCCTCGTGCTCTGCTCGGTCGTCGCCTTCATCAGCCTCGCCCAGGTCGACGACCTGGCCGACCTCACCGACCTCGACGACGCGGACATCTCGCCGCTCCTGGTCGCACTCCTGGTCCTGCCGAACCTCGCGGTCACGGCGCTCGGCATCGGATGGGGCGCGAGCGCCGAGGCCTCGGTGCGCGGCAGCAGCTCGATGTATGGGGGCGGGCGCGAGAGCGAGTCCTTCGGCCTCTCCGAACTGGGTGACGTCACCAACGACTGGGCGATCGTCGGGGCGTTGGCGCTCGGCCTGGTCTGCGCGCTGACCCTCGGCGTGCTCGCCGCACGGCGCTGCGTGGGCCGTGGCGAGCAGCTCCTCGCCGCGGGCATCTTCTTCGGGTTCGTCCTGCTGCTCGCCGGGTTCAGCGGCTTCGGCGTCGAGCTGTCCGGCCGGGCCTTCGAAGGGGGGTCCGGATTCGACGGTTCCGGAGGCGGTGGCAGCAGTAGCGGAAGCGGCAACGTGGAGCTCGGGCTGAGCGTTCCCGAGATGCTGCTGTTCGGCCTGTTGTGGATCTTCCCGGCCGTGCTGCTGGCGCCGTATCTGCTCCGGATGACGGGCGGGGGCGATGTGCCCGCCCCGCCGGCGTACGCACCGCCGGTCACGCCACAGACACCGGCGACACCGACGACACCGGCGACACCGGCGACACAGGCGACACAGGCGACGGCGACAGCACTGACAGCCCCGGCAGCACCGGCAGCCCCCGCAGCTCCTGCAGTATCTGCGACCCCAGCGGCACCGGCGCCCCCGCCCACGACTCCCCAACCGCGCGGCGGCGCCGGCGTATGGGTGGCCACGCTCGTCGGCGCCCTGGTCCTCGGCGGCGGGGTGACCGCCGGTGTCCTGCTCTGGAAGGACACCGGTGACGACAAGGCGGACGGCGCGGGCAAGGACGACAGGCCCTCGGTCAGCCGCTCCGAGGAACCCGCCGGAAGCCCGAACGACGACACCCCCACCCCGCTCGCGTCACAGAGCCCGGAGAGCTCGGACAGCCCGGATAGCCCGGAGGACTCGGAGAACTCCAAGACGTCCGAGGTCCCCGACGGATCCGAGCGCGTCACCGACCCCGAAGGGTTCTCCTTCGCCGTGCCCGAGGGGTGGACCCGGCAGTCCGTCAACCCCGAGCGCCCCGGACAGATCACCTACGCGGGGTCGACCGGACGTGAGGAGTTCCTCGTCGGCGTCGTCACGGATGCCCCCTACACCTCGTACGAGAACTTCACGGACATCGAGCAGCACACCAAGTCGGCTCCGGACAAGTCGGACTATGAGCGCATTCGGATGGAGGAGAACACCTTCCAGGGGCGGGACGGCGCGATCTGGGAGTACACGTACACCGACGAGGCGGGCCGCACGATCCACGCCGTCAACCAGAGCTACGTCGCGGAGAACGGCACGGAGTACGCCATCCAGCTCTCCTGGCGCGAGGACTTCTGGCCCGCCGGAGAGGGCGTGAAGACGCACACGACCGCACTGGACACCTGGCGGCTCACGGACTGAGGGCCTACCCTTCCCGCACCCCCGCTACAGCGTGAGCAGCCCCGCTACAGCGTGAGCCGGTAACAGTGCGACGTGCGCCGCGACGTCTCGTCACCCGGGACCAGCGGGGGAGTGGTGAACGTCTCGGCGAGTTCCATGCCGAGCCGCCGGGTCACCGCGACGGAGCGTTCGTTGCCGTCGGCGACCACCGCCACCACGCTAGGTACGCCCGCCGCGCGCAGCCGGTCGACCGTCGCCAGGGCGGCCGCCGTCGCGTACCCCTTGCCCCAGGCCGCCCGGCCGAGCCGCCAGCCGATCTCTGTCTCGCCGACCGGCCCGTAGCTGCGGGGCCAAGGCTGGGCGCCCGCGAAGCCGATCGGCTCACCGGCCGCGTCGAGCAACGTCCACAGGCAGTAGCCCAGTTCGGCGTCGTGTCTGCGCTGCCGGGCGGTCAGCTCCTCGTACATGGAGGGCTCCGCCGAGGTGCCGCCGAAGAACCGCATCACCTCGGGGTCGTCGAAGAGCCGGTGCCAGGCAAAGGCGTCCTCGTGGGTGGGGACGCGCAACTCCACGGCGGGGAGGTGGAGCGCGGGCAGGGTATCGGTCTGCTCGGTCACGTGTGGCCCTTCGGCTGGCTGATCAGTACCGCCTCATAGACTGCCCATATCCCGTGCCGGCCGGCACACAGATTTCGAGCCTTGGGGAGAACCCGCCGTGACCGAGCCCCTCTCCGAACACTCCGCGGACGTGATCGTCGTCGGAGCCGGCCCCGCCGGTTCGACGACGGCGTACTACTTGGCAAAGGCCGGGCTGGACGTACTCCTCCTGGAGAAGACCGCTTTCCCGCGGGAAAAGGTCTGCGGTGACGGGCTCACGCCCCGCGCCACCAAACAGCTGGTGTCCATGGGAATCGACATCTCCGAAGAGGCGGGCTGGCTGCGGAACAAGGGCCTGCGCATCATCGGCGGCGGTGTACGGCTCCAGCTGGACTGGCCGGAACTCGCCTCTTACCCGGACTACGGCCTCGTACGGAAGCGTGACGACTTCGACGAGCAGCTCGCCCGGCAGGCACAGAAGGCGGGCGCACGTCTGTACGAGCGCTGCAATGTGGGCGAGCCGATCATCGACGACCGGACCGGCCACGTCACCGGCGTGCACGCCAAGATGGGCGAGGAGAAGACCCCGGTCACCTTCCACGCGCCCCTCGTCGTCGCGGCCGACGGCAACTCCTCGCGGATCTCGCTGGCCATGGGCCTGCACCGCCGCGAGGACCGCCCGATGGGCGTCGCGGTCCGCACGTACTTCACCTCGCCACGGCACGACGACGACTACCTGGAGTCCTGGCTGGAGCTGTGGGACCGCCGCGGCCCCGGCGAGGACCGGCTGCTGCCCGGCTACGGCTGGATCTTCGGCATGGGCGACGGCACGTCCAACGTGGGCCTGGGCATCCTCAACTCCTCCAAGTCGTTCCGCGAGCTGGACTGGCGCGAGGTCCTCAAGGCCTGGTGCGCCTCGATGCCGGAGGACTGGGGCTACACCCCGGAGAACATGACGACGCCGATCCGCGGCGCCGCCCTGCCCATGGCCTTCAACCGCCAGCCGCACTACACGAAGGGCCTGCTGCTCGTCGGCGACGCGGGCGGCCTGGTGAACCCCTTCAACGGCGAGGGCATCGCGTACGCCATGGAGTCCGGCCAGATCGCGGCGGACGTCATCGCGCAGGCGCACGCGCGTGCCACCCCCGCCCAGCGCGAACTGGCGCTGCAGAACTACCCGAAGACGCTCAAGGAGGTCTACGGCGGCTACTACACGCTGGGCCGTGCCTTCGTGAAGCTCATCGGCAACCCGAAGGTCATGAAGATCGCGACCCAGCGCGGCCTGACCCACCCGGTCCTGATGCGGTTCACGCTGAAGATGCTGGCGAACCTCACGGACCCGATGGGCGGCGACGCGATGGACCGCATCATCAACGGGCTGAGCAAGGTGGCACCGAAGGCGTGAGCGTGCCCCATTCGGTGGACCGGGCGCTCGACCTCCTGGAGGCCGTCGCCCGGTCGGCGCGTCCCGTCCCCGCCAAGTCCCTCGCGCGGGAGGCGGGCTGCGCGCTGTCGACCGTGTACCACCTGATGGGTCCGCTCGTCGCGCGCGGCCACGTCGACCGCACCCCGCAGGGCTATGTGCTCGGCCCGCGGGTCCCGGCCCTGTACCGCTCCTTCCGCCGGCACACGGGCCTGGACGAGGAGACGTACGGGATGCTGCACGCGGTACGTCGGCTGGCGGGCGCCCACGCGTATCTCAGCGCCCGCAGGGGCGGCCGGATCGCGGTCGTCGACTCCACGGCGTCCGGGTGCGACGGCGATCCGTTCGAGGTCGGCGTCGACCGGGGCGCGCACGCCACGGCGCACGGCAAGGTGCTGCTCGCCACGCTGGGGCGGGCGGCCCGGCGCCGCTATCTCGACGAGCACGGCCTTCCGCGGCTCACCGAGCACACCATCACGAACCCGGACCGCTTCGAGGCCGAGCTGCGCCGGGTGCGCACGGCGGGCGTCGCGGTGTCGGTGGGGGAGACGGACCCGGCGTACACCTGCGTGGCCGTACCGCTGGCGGACGGGGCGCGGGCGCTGTCGGTGTCGCTGCCGACCGAGCGGTTCCGCGGGCGGCGGGGCGAGTTGACGCGGGTCCTTTCGCGGGCGGCGCGGCACGGGTTTCCGGCAGCGTCGGAATAGCGGCGGGTCCCGCTTGCCGGGCGCGGCCGCCGGGCGGACGCTGGCCGCATGATTTTCATCGCCGTCAAGTTCACCGTCCGCCCCGAGCACAGCGACAGCTGGATCGAGCGGACCGCCGCATTCACCGCCGCCACGCGCGCGGAGCCGGGCAACCTCTTCTTCGAGTGGTCCCGCTCCGTCGAGGACCCGAACCAGTTCGTGCTTCTGGAGGCCTTCGCCGACGGGGACGCGGGCGCCGCGCACGTCGGTTCCGACCACTTCAAGGCCGGCCTGGAGACGATGGGCGAGCTCATCGCCACCGTGCCGCAGATCGTGAACACCGAGATCGAGGGCTCCGGTTGGTCCGCGATGGCGGAGCTGTCCCCCAAGAACGGCTGAGAGGCCCGCTCAGGGCATGCCGAGGGCCGGAACCCCACCAGGGGGGGTCCGGCCCTCGTTCGCTGCTCTAAGAGGCCATCAGAGGACGCGCACGGCGCCCGAGGCCGGGTAACCCGACAGGTCCTGGATGACAACGCCCTTGCTGGGGTTGGCGGCGTCCAGGTACTGGCCGTTACCGATGTACACACCGACGTGGTAGGCGGAGCCCTTGCCACCCCAGTAGAGGATGTCGCCGACCTGGAGGTTCGAGGTGCCGACCTCGGTGCCCATCGTCGACTGGTCCTGCGAGACGCGCGGAAGGTCCACGCCCGCCTGCTTGAACGCGGCCTGCACGAGGCTGGAGCAGTCCCAGGCGTTCGGGCCCGAGGCGCCCATCACGTACGCGTCGCCGAGCTGCGCCTTGAGGAAGCCGATGACGGCGCCGACGCTGCCGCTGGCCGGGGCGACCGAGTCCGAGGCGGTGGACGAGCCGGAGCCGGGGGCGGACTGCGTGGAGAGCGTGGTGCGCTCGGTGGAGCGCGAGGCCCGCTCCTGCTCGGCCTTCTTCTTCGCGGCGGCCGCGGCCTTGCGCTCGGCCTCGGCCTTCTTCTCGGCCTTCGCCAGGTCTTCCTTGGCCTGCTTGGCGGCCTTGGAGGCGGCCGCGTCACGCTCGGCGCGCGACTCGTAGGTGTCGGCGGCCTGCTGGGTGGCGTCCGCCGACTGGGCGATCTGTGCGGACAGATCGGTGGTGAGCGTGGGCATCTCGATGGTCTCGGACACCGGCTCGGCCGCGTTCGCCGTACCGGCCGCCGCGGCCACTGCCAGGGTGCTGAGGACGCCACCGGCAACTCCGGCGCGCAGGGCGACCTTGGTGGCGCTGCGACGGGGCTTCCGGTGGCTGGGTATGTGAGCGGTGTGGGACATGAGAACAACCGCTATCAGGGACTCACGGTTCCCTTCAAGAAACGTGTGCTGCGCCACAGTTGCGGATTTCGGCCCTGAATCCCGGGCGTGTCGCTTCTTATTGACGCCGTAACGGGCAATGCGGACAGCGATGATCACGCCTGTGATCATGGGTTTTCTGCGATACGCCCGAATTGCCCGCGGTCTACCACCGGTTGAGTCCGTTGGCCAAGCCCGGCTTATTCACGGAAGTTGCCTCTGTGGCGCAGGTCACAGCATGGCCCTCCTGGGGATCTCCCTGAGATCTCGCTGATACCTCCCTGAGATCTCCCGCATATTTCGGCACCCCGCGCCCCCAGGGGCCGGCCGCTCGTGAATCGGCGCACGTGTCCACATCCGTCCACGCCTCTGCCGCCAAAGTGTGAACGCGGGCCCTCTACCAAGTGATCGCGTCCAGCGCCAATTTGCTTGTACCCGCCACTTCTTGATAGGGCGACACCCCTTCGACCAGGCACGACGCGCTGAGATGTCACCTCTAGTGATCACTCAGGCGCTTCGCGTACGAAGATCACCGCTCATCCGACTTCATGATCCTTCGTCAGGTGGTGGAGATCACAAAGCCGTTGTCGCACCCCGTGTCGCAGATCACAGACCGGCAGGCATAGGATGCGGGGCAGTTGGGCTTGTGACCTGCTTCACATGTAAGCGATCTTCGATGGGGAGCAGGGGGCCGGCCCGACGCAACCGCCAACAGTCAGTGCCGACTGAGAGGAGCGAGGAGCGTGAACGCCTATGCGCCCATCCTCGTGCTGGGAGCCCTCGGGGCAGGCTTTGCGATCTTCTCCGTGGTCATGGCCACGCTTATCGGTCCAAAGCGGTACAACCGCGCGAAGCTAGAGGCCTATGAGTGCGGCATCGAGCCGACACCGACGCCGGCAGGCGGCGGGCGATTCCCCATCAAGTACTACCTGACGGCGATGCTCTTCATCGTCTTCGACATCGAGATCGTCTTCCTCTATCCCTGGGCCGTCACCTTCGACGCGCTGGGGATTTTCGGGCTCGTGGAGATGCTGCTCTTCGTGCTCACCGTCTTTGTCGCCTACGCGTACGTATGGCGTCGCGGCGGCCTGGAATGGGACTAAGGGTCTGAGGGGTCAAAGAGCATGGGACTCGAAGAGAAACTGCCGAGCGGATTTCTGCTGACCACCGTCGAGCAGGCCGCGGGCTGGATGCGGAAGTCGTCCGTCTTCCCCGCCACGTTCGGCCTCGCCTGCTGCGCCATCGAGATGATGACGACCGGCGCCGGGCGGTACGACATGGCGCGCTTCGGCATGGAGGTCTTCCGCGGCTCGCCGCGCCAGGCCGACCTGATGATCGTGGCGGGCCGGGTGAGCCAGAAGATGGCGCCGGTGCTGCGGCAGGTCTATGACCAGATGCCCAATCCCAAGTGGGTCATTTCCATGGGGGTTTGCGCGTCGTCGGGTGGAATGTTCAACAATTACGCGATTGTGCAGGGCGTGGACCACGTTGTCCCGGTTGACATCTATTTGCCGGGCTGTCCGCCGCGCCCCGAGATGCTCCTGGACGCGATTCTCAAGCTCCACGAGAAGATCCAGAACACCAAGCTCGGCGTGAACGCGGAAGACGCGGCCCGTGAGGCGGAGGAGGCGGCCCTCAAGGCGCTCCCCACCATTGAGATGAAGGGGCTGCTGCGGTGAGCGACGCGCCCAACTCGCCCGACGCGCCCAACCCGCGCGACGAGCACCTGAACGGCAACGGCGTCCCCGCGCCGCGCGACGAGGCCGGCGAGGTCATCGGCGTACGCAGGGGCATGTTCGGCGCCGCCGACGGCGGAGACACGTCCGGCTACGGCGGCCTTGTCCGGACCGTCACGCTGCCCGGCGCGTCCCCGCGCCCCTACGGCGGCTGGTTCGACGAGGTGGCGGACGAACTGGAGGGCGCCCTGGAGGAACAGGGCCTCGTCCCGGAGAACGCGATCGAGAAGACCGTCGTCGACCGCGGCGAACTCACCTTCCACATCGCGCGCGAGCACCTCGTCCGCGTCGCCCGGACCCTGCGCGACGACCCGGCCCTGCGCTTCGAGCTCTGCACCGGCGTGAGCGGAGTGCACTTCCCCGGCGACAAGGGCCGCGAGCTGCACGCCGTCTGCCACCTGCGCTCGATCACCCACAACCGGCTGATCCGGCTCGAAGTCGCCGTCCCCGACGCCGACCCGCACCTGCCCTCACTGGTCCCGGTCTATCCGACCAACGACTGGCACGAGCGCGAGGCGTACGACTTCTTCGGCCTCGTCTTCGACGGCCACCCGGCGCTCACGCGGATCATGATGCCGGACGACTGGCAGGGCTTCCCGCAGCGCAAGGACTACCCCCTCGGCGGCATCCCCGTCGAGTACAAGGGCGCCCAGATCCCGGCTCCGGACCAGCGGAGGTCGTACAGCTGATGAGCACTTCACACGCCCACCCGTCTCCCGGCCACCGCCCCTCACCGAGTCCCTCCGGGACGCACCTCTCCGATGCCCGCGAAACGACCGAGGGGACCGTATATACGGTCACCGGCGGCGACTGGGACGAGGTCGTCCAGTCCGCGGCCAAGGCCGACGACGAGCGCATCATCGTCAACATGGGGCCGCAGCACCCCTCCACGCACGGCGTGCTCCGTCTCATCCTGGAGATCGAGGGCGAGACGGTCACCGAGGCCCGCTGCGGCATCGGCTATCTGCACACCGGCATCGAGAAGAACCTCGAGTACCGCACGTGGACGCAGGGCACGACGTTCGTCACGCGCATGGACTACCTGACGCCGTTCTTCAACGAGACGGCGTACTGCCTCGGCGTCGAGAAGCTCCTCGGCATCGAGGACCGGATCCCGGACCGCGCCTCGGTCATCCGCGTCCTCCTCATGGAGCTCAACCGCCTCTCCTCGCACCTGGTGTGCATCGCCACCGGCGGCATGGAGCTCGGCGCGACGACGATCATGATCTACGGATTCCGCGATCGTGAACTCGTTCTCGACCTCTTCGAACTCATCACCGGCCTGCGCATGAACCACGCGTACGTCCGGCCCGGCGGACTCGCCCAGGACCTGCCGCCCGGCACGGTGGACCAGCTGCGCGAGTTCGTGAAGACGATGAAGAAGAACATCCCGGAGTACGACAAGCTCGCCACCGGGAACCCCATCTTCAAGGCCCGCATGCAGGACGTCGGCTACCTCGACCTCGCGGGCTGCATGGCGCTCGGCGCCACAGGACCGGTCCTGCGCTCGGCGGGCCTCCCGCACGACCTGCGCAAGACCCAGCCCTACTGCGGCTACGAGAACTACGAGTTCGACATCCCGACCGCCGACACCTGCGACTCCTACGGGCGGTTTCTGATCCGCCTCGAAGAGATGCGGCAGTCGCTGCGCATCATCGAGCAGTGCATCGACCGGCTCGCCCCCGGCCCCGTCATGGTCGAGGACAAGAAGATCGCCTGGCCCGCCCAACTGGCCCTCGGCCCCGACGGTCTCGGCAACTCGCTCGACCACATCAAGAAGATCATGGGCACCTCCATGGAGTCCCTCATCCACCACTTCAAGCTGGTGACCGAGGGGTTCCGGGTGCCGCCGGGACAGACGTACACCGCGGTCGAGTCGCCCAAGGGCGAGCTCGGCGTGCACGTCGTCTCCGACGGGGGCACCCGCCCCTACCGGGTCCACTTCCGCGACCCGTCCTTCACCAACCTCCAGGCCATGGCGGCGATGTGCGAGGGCGGCCAGGTCGCCGACGTCATCGTCGCCGTCGCGTCCATCGACCCCGTGATGGGAGGCGTCGACCGGTGACCACCACTCCTTCGGAGAAGGCCGCGGGCGTCAGCCTGGGCATGCCCCAACTCCCCGCCCCCGACTACCCGGCCGACGTGCGGGCCCGCCTCGAGACGGACGCCAAGGACGTCATCGCCCGCTACCCGGACTCCCGGTCGGCGCTCCTCCCGCTGCTCCACCTGGTGCAGTCCGAGGAAGGGCACGTCACCCGGACGGGCATGCGGTTCTGCGCCGAGATGCTGGGCCTGACCACGGCCGAGGTCACGGCCGTCGCGACCTTCTACACCATGTACCGCCGCAAGCCCTCCGGCGACTACCAGGTCGGCGTCTGCACCAACACGCTGTGCGCGGTCATGGGCGGCGACGCGATCTTCGACGAGCTCAAGCAGCACCTCGGCGTCGGCAACGACGAGACGACCGAGGACGGCAAGATCACCCTCGAGCACATCGAGTGCAACGCCGCCTGCGACTTCGCCCCCGTGGTGATGGTCAACTGGGAGTTCTTCGACAACCAGACGCCCGAGTCCGCCAAGCGGCTCGTCGACGACCTGCGCGCGGGCGTACCCGTCGAGCCCACCCGCGGGGCGCCCCTGTGCACGTACAAGGAGACCGCCCGGATCCTGGCGGGCTTCCCGGACGAGCGGCCCGGCGCCGTCGAGGCGACCGGCGGTGCGGGCCCCGCCTCACTGATCGGCCTGCGCCTCGCCAAGGGTGAGGTGCCGCAGCCGCGCGTGGTCCACCCGCGCGCGGGCGGCCCCCAGGACGAAGCGCCCGCCGAGCACCTCAGCTCGCACGACGCACCACAGGAGACCTCGGCATCCGATCCGGCGCACCCGGCAGGACCGACGGCCGAGGAGGGGGAGTGATGACCTTGGCAGCCGAGATCAACCACGAGACCAGCCCTGAGAAGCTGCTCGCCCCGGTCCTCTCGGCGTTCTGGGACGAGGAGAAGTCCTGGACGCTGGACACGTACCGCAGGCACGACGGGTACGAAGGCCTGCGCAAGGCGCTCGCCATGGACCCGGACGACCTCATCGCGTACGTGAAGGACTCCGGCCTGCGCGGCAGGGGCGGTGCCGGGTTCCCCACCGGAATGAAGTGGCAGTTCATTCCGCAGGGAGACGGCAAGCCGCACTATCTGGTTGTCAACGCCGACGAATCGGAGCCCGGGACCTGCAAGGACATCCCGCTCCTCTTCGCCAACCCGCACTCCCTCATCGAGGGCATCGTGATCGCGTGCTACGCGATCAGGTCGTCGCACGCCTTCATCTATCTGCGCGGTGAAGTCGTCCCCGTGCTGCGGCGGTTGCACGAGGCCGTCCGCGAGGCCTACGCGGCGGGCTACCTCGGGAAGAACGTGCTGGGCAGCGGGCTCGATCTGGAACTCACCGTGCACGCGGGCGCGGGCGCGTACATCTGCGGTGAGGAGACCGCGCTGCTCGACTCGCTCGAAGGCCGCCGTGGTCAGCCGCGACTGCGTCCCCCCTTCCCTGCGGTCGCGGGCCTCTACGCATGCCCCACTGTGGTGAACAACGTCGAGTCCATCGCATCCGTTCCCGCGATCCTCCATCGCGGGAAAGACTGGTTCAAGTCGATGGGCAGTGAGAAGTCCCCGGGCTTCACGCTCTACTCGCTGAGCGGGCACGTCACCAACCCCGGCCAGTACGAGGCACCGCTCGGCATCACGCTGCGCCAGCTGCTCGACATGAGCGGCGGCATGCGGGCCGGGCACCGGCTCAAGTTCTGGACGCCGGGCGGCTCCTCGACCCCGATGTTCACCGACGAGCACCTCGACGTCCCCCTCGACTACGAGGGCGTCGGCGCCGCCGGCTCGATGCTCGGCACGAAGGCGCTCCAGTGCTTCGACGAGACGACGTGCGTCGTGCGGGCCGTGACCCGCTGGACCGAGTTCTACGCCCACGAGTCCTGCGGCAAGTGCACGCCCTGCCGCGAAGGGACGTACTGGCTGGTGCAGTTGCTCCGCGACATCGAGGCCGGCAAGGGCGCCATGGCCGACCTCGACAAGCTGAACGACATCGCCGACAACATCAACGGCAAGTCCTTCTGCGCCCTGGGCGACGGCGCGGCCTCGCCGATCTTCTCCTCGCTGAAGTACTTCCGCGAGGAGTACGAACAGCACATCACCGGCAGGGGCTGCCCCTTCGACCCGGCCAAGTCGACTCTCTGGGCCGACAGGCCCGCTGAAAGCGCGCAGGTGAACGCATGACAGTGACCACCAACAACGCTCCCTCCGGGGGCGGGGAGGCGGCGGTCCCGCCCGAGGATCTCGTCTCGCTGACCATCGACGGCATCGAGATCAGCGTCCCCAAGGGGACGCTGGTGATCCGGGCGGCCGAGCTGCTCGGCATCGAGATCCCCCGGTTCTGCGACCATCCGCTGCTCGACCCGGCGGGCGCCTGCCGCCAGTGCATCGTCGAGGTGGAGGGCCAGCGCAAGCCGATGGCGTCCTGCACCATCACCTGTACCGACGGCATGGTCGTGAAGTCGCAGCTGACCTCGCCCGTCGCGGAGAAGTCCCAGCGCGGCGTGATGGAGCTGCTGCTCATCAACCACCCGCTGGACTGTCCCGTCTGCGACAAGGGCGGCGAGTGCCCGCTGCAGAACCAGGCGATGCAGGTCGGCGACACGGACACCCGCTTCGAGGGCAAGAAGCGGACGTACGAGAAGCCGGTGCCGATCTCCACCCAGGTGCTGCTCGACCGTGAACGGTGCGTGCTCTGCGCGCGCTGCACCCGGTTCAGCAACCAGATCGCCGGCGACCCGATGATCGAGCTCATCGAGCGGGGCGCCCTCCAGCAGGTCGGCACCGGCGAGGGCGACCCCTTCGAGTCGTACTTCTCCGGGAACACCATCCAGATCTGCCCGGTCGGTGCGCTGACCTCGGCGGCGTACCGCTTCCGCTCCCGCCCCTTCGACCTCGTGTCGTCGCCCTCGGTGTGCGAGCACTGCTCGGGCGGCTGCGCGACGCGCACCGACCACCGGCGCGGCAAGGTCATGCGGCGGCTCGCGGCGGACGACCCCCAGGTCAACGAAGAGTGGATGTGCGACAAGGGACGCTTCGGCTTCCGGTACGCGCAGCGTCCTGACCGGCTGACCACCCCCCTGGTGCGCAACGCATCGACGGGTGAGCTGGAGCCCGCCAGCTGGCCCGAGGCCCTGGAGACCGCGGCCCGTGGTCTCGCGGCCGCGCGCGGCCGCGCCGGAGTCCTCGTCGGCGGCCGCCTCACCGTGGAGGACGCCTACGCGTACAGCAAGTACGCGCGCGTGGCGCTCGACACGAACGACATCGACTTCCGCGCGCGCGTGCACAGCAGCGAGGAGGCCGACTTCCTGGCGGCCCGGGTGGCCGGGCGGGGCGTGGACCTCGACGGGACCGGCGTCACGTACGCCCTCCTGGAGAAGGCGCCCACCGTCCTGCTCGCCGGGTTCGAGTCCGAGGAGGAGGCGCCCGGCGTCTTCCTGCGGCTGCGCAAGGCCTGGCGCAAGCACGGCCAGCGCGCCTTCTCCCTCGCGACGTTCGCGACCCCCGGCCTGGCGAAGGCGGGCGGCACGCTGCTGCCCGCCGCACCCGGCACCGAGACCGAGTGGCTGGACGCACTGGCCGCGGGCGTCGGCCTGGAGGCTCCCGGTACTGAGGCCTCCGAGGCGCTGCGCACCGAGGGTGCCGTCATCGTCGTCGGTGAGCGGCTCGCGGCCGTGCCCGGCGGGCTCACCGCCGCCGTGCGGGCCGCCGCCGCGACCGGCGCCCGGCTGGTGTGGATTCCGCGCCGGGCCGGGGAGCGCGCCGCCATCGAGGCGGGCGCGCTGCCTTCGCTGCTGCCCGGCGGCCGACCCGCCACCGACCCGCGCGCGCGGGACGAGGTCGCGGCCGCCTGGGGCGTCGCCGAACTCCCGCACCGCTACGGTCGCGACACCGGCCAGATCGTCGAGGCCGCCGCGACCGGTGAGCTCGGCGCGCTCCTTGTGGCGGGCGTCGAGGTCGCCGACCTGCCCGACCCGGCACGCGCGCGTGCGGCGCTCGACGAGGTCGGCTTCCTGGTCTCCCTGGAGCTGCGGCCCAGCGAGGTGACGGAGCGGGCCGACGTGGTGCTGCCGGTCGCCGCCGTCGCGGAGAAGCCGGGCACCTTCCTCAACTGGGAGGGCCGGGTGCGGATGTTCGACGCCGCGCTCAAGCCGGACCAGATGGTCCGCAGGCTGGCGCCCACCGACGCGCGCGTGCTGCACATGCTCGCCGACGCCGGGGACATCCACCTCGGCCTGCCCGACCTCGTCACCCTGCGCCGCGAGCTGGACCGGCTCGGCGGCTGGGACGGGCCGCACGCCACGGAGCCCCTGGAGACCGGCGCACAGCCGCCGAGGCCCGCCTCCGGAGAGGCCGTTCTCGCGGGGCACCGGCTGCTGCTCGACCAGGGCCGCCTCCAGGACGGCGACGAGGCGCTTGCCGGCACGCGGCACGCCGCCCACGCGCGCGTGTCCGCGGCCACCGCCGCGGAGGTGGGCGTGAAGGACGGCGACGCGCTGGCCGTCTCCGGTCCCGCGGGGACGACGGAACTCCCGCTGCAGATCACGGAGATGCCCGACCGCGTGGTCTGGCTGCCGCTGAACTCGACCGGGGGAGGCGTCCTCTCGGACACCGGAGCCCGCCCCGGCGACCTCGTCCGCATCGGCCCGGCGGTCCTGCCGGAGCCCACTGAGGCCCCGGAGGTGACGTCGTGACGCACACCCTGGTGCCGCTTGCGGCGGAAGACCTGTCCATGTTCGGCCGCGACCCCTGGTGGCTGGTCGCCTTCAAGGCGGTCTTCTGCTTCGCGTTCCTGATGGTGACGGTCCTCCTCGCCATCGTGTGGGAGCGCAAGGTCGTCGCCTGGATGCAGCTGCGCATCGGCCCGAACCGGAACGGACCCTGGGGTCTGCTGCAGTCCCTCGCGGACGGCGTCAAGCTGATGCTCAAGGAAGACGTGATCGTCAAGCGCGCGGACAAGGCGGTCTACATCCTTGCCCCGGTCATCGCGGCGATCCCGGCCTTCATGGCGATCGCGGTGATCCCCTTCGGGCCGGCGGGCAACGAGGTGTCGATCTTCGGCCAGCGCACCACGATGCAGCTCACCGACCTGCCGATCGCGATGCTCTACATCCTCGCGGTCGCCTCCGTCGGCATCTACGGCATCGTGCTCGCGGGCTGGAGCTCCGGATCGACGTATCCGCTCCTCGGCGGCCTGCGGTCCTGCGCGCAGATGATCTCGTACGAGATCGCGATGGGCGCGGCCTTCGCCTCCGTCTTCCTGTACTCCGGGTCGATGTCGACCTCGACGATCGTCGAGGCACAGGCGGACCGCTGGTACGTACTGCTGCTTCCCGTCTCTTTCATCATCTACATCGTGACGATGATCGGCGAGACGAACCGCGCGCCGTTCGACATGCCGGAGTCCGAGGGCGACCTCGTCGGTGGCTTCAACACCGAGTACTCGTCCATCAAGTTCGCGATGTTCATGCTCGCCGAGTACATCAACATGGTCACCGTCTCGGCGGTGTCGGTCACGCTCTTCCTGGGCGGCTGGCGGGCGCCGTATCCGATCAGCACGTTCTGGGAGGGCGCGAACCACGGCTGGTGGCCGATGCTCTGGTTCGTGATCAAGGTCCAGCTGCTGCTGTTCTTCTTCATCTGGCTGCGCGGCTCGCTGCCCCGCGTCCGCTACGACCAGCTGATGAAGCTCGGCTGGAAGGTCCTGATCCCGGTCTCGGTCGTCTGGCTGATGCTCGTCGCCACCGTCAGGGCGATGCGGAACGAGGACTACGAGTTCACCTCGATCGCGCTCTATGTGGGCGGCGGGGTCATCGCCCTGCTGCTGCTCTCCGTCGTCGTCGACATCTTCCGCGACAAACGCGAGAAGGAAGCGGCTGCCGCCGAGGAGGAGAAGCCGGTCGCCTTCGACCCCATGGCGGGCGGATTCCCCGTGCCGCCGCTGCCCGGCCAGAGCCTGCCACCCGTTCCGCGCCGACGCCCGCGCCACGAGCGGGAGCTGATTGTCAGTGGTGGCCCGGATACTCAAAGTGACGGAACCCGAAGTGATGGAAAGGAGGCGTCCGATGGCTGAGTCGAACCAGGAGTCGCACGACACGAACCAATCGAAGCAGGGGTTCCAGAACCCTGTCGCGGGCTTCGGCGTGACCTTCAAGGCCATGTTCAAGAAGCGGCTGACCGAGCAGTATCCGGAGCAGCAGAAGACCACCGCTCCCCGCTTCCACGGCAGGCACCAGCTGAACCGCCATCCGGACGGCCTGGAGAAGTGCATCGGCTGTGAGCTCTGCGCCTGGGCCTGTCCCGCGGACGCCATCTATGTGGAGGGCGCGGACAACACGGACGAGGAGAGGTACTCGCCCGGTGAGCGGTACGGCCGCGTCTACCAGATCAACTACGCCCGCTGCATCCTGTGCGGCCTGTGCATCGAGGCGTGCCCCACGCGCGCGTTGACGATGACGAACGAGTTCGAGCTGGCCGACAGCAGCCGCGCGAACCTCATCTACACCAAGGAGCAGCTGCTCGCCGGTCTGGAAGAGGGCATGGTCGACAGCCCGCACTCGATCTTCCCCGGCATGGACGAGCAGGACTACTACCGGGGTCTGGTGACCGAGGCCGCACCGGGCACGGTGCCGCAAGTCGCCCTCTCCAAGGGGGAGACGCCCCAGGAGGCGGCCGCGGACTTCGGCGACGGTGAGCCGGCGTCGGAGAAGGTGGTCGGCCGATGACGCAGCTCGCCGCCTATACGACCTCCACCGGCGAGGCCTTCCAGTTCTGGGTGCTCGGCACGGTCGCGGTGATCGGCGCCCTGTGCACCATCCTCATGAAGAAGGCCGTGCACAGCGCGCTCTGCCTGGCCGGGACCATGATCATCCTCGCGGTGTTCTACCTGGCCAACGGCGCGTACTTCCTGGGCATCGTCCAGATCGTCGTCTACACCGGCGCGATCATGATGCTCTTCCTCTTCGTGGTCATGCTCGTCGGCGTCACCGCGGCGGACTCCCTGACGGAGACCATCAAGGGACAGCGCTGGCTGGCCCTGCTCTGCGGCCTCGGCTTCGCGGTGCTGCTCTTCGCGGGCATCGGGAACGCCTCGGTGAAGGAGTTCAACGGCCTCGGCAAGGCGAACGCCGGGGGCAACGTGGAGGGCCTCGCCCAGCTCATCTTCACCAAGTACGTCTTCGCCTTCGAGATCACCGGCGCGCTGCTCATCACGGCGACGGTCGGCGCGATGGTGCTCACCCACCGCGAGCGCACGGAGCGCGCCAAGACCCAGCGCGAGCTGTCCGAGGAGCGCGTGCGCGAGGGCAAGCACCTGCCGCCGCTGCCGGCCCCGGGTGTCTACGCCCGGCACAACGCCGTGGACATCGCGGGCCTGCTCCCCGACGGCACCCCCTCGGAGCTCACGGTCAACAAGACGCTGCGTGAGCGCGGCCAGATCCGCGACGTGTCGACCGAGGCCCTTGACGGCCTGCGGGCGCTCGAGCAGCGCTCCACCGATCGCCTGGAGCGGCCCGACCTGCGCAGCGACGACATCGGGCGGACCGAGGAGGCATCGAAGTGAACCCCGTCAACTACCTGTACCTCGCCGCCCTGCTGTTCACGATCGGCGCGACCGGCGTGCTCATCAGGCGGAACGCGATCGTGGTGTTCATGTGCATCGAGCTCATGCTCAACGCCTGCAACCTCGCGTTCGTGGCCTTCTCCCGGATGCACGGCAACCTCGACGGCCAGATCATCGCGTTCTTCACGATGGTCGTCGCCGCCGCGGAGGTCGTGGTCGGGCTCGCGATCATCGTGTCGCTGTTCCGTTCCCGCCACTCGGCCTCGGTCGACGACGCCAGCCTGATGAAGCTCTGAGGGGTCGCTGAATCGTGGAGAACTTGATTGCGCTGCTCGTCGCGGCGCCGTTGCTCGGAGCGGCCGTACTGCTGTGCGGCGGCCGGGCACTGGACCGCGCGGGCCACTGGCTCGGCACGCTGCTCGCGGCCGCCTCCTTCGTCATCGCCGTGGTGCTGTTCGCCGACATGCTGGGCAAGGGCGCCGAGGAGCGCTCGCTGTCGCAGCACCTGTTCAGCTGGATCCCCGTGGAGGGCTTCCAGGCGGATGTCGCCTTCCAGCTCGACCAGCTGTCGATGACGTTCGTCCTGCTGATCTCCGGTGTGGGCACGCTCATCCACATCTACTCGATCGGGTACATGGAGCACGACGAGCGGCGCCGCCGCTTCTTCGGCTACCTGAACCTGTTCCTCGCGGCGATGCTCCTCCTGGTCCTCGCCGACAACTACCTGCTCCTGTACGTCGGATGGGAGGGCGTCGGCCTCGCCTCGTACCTCCTGATCGGCTTCTGGCAGCACAAGCCCAGCGCGGCCACCGCCGCGAAGAAGGCCTTCCTGGTCAACCGGGTCGGCGACGTGGGCCTGTCGATCGCCATCATGCTGATGTTCACCACCTTCGGGACCTTCGCCTTCGGGCCCGTCCTGGAGGCGACCGGCGAGACGAGCGAGGGCAAGCTCACCGCCATCGGCCTGATGCTGCTGCTCGCCGCGTGCGGCAAGTCCGCGCAGGTGCCGCTGCAGTCCTGGCTGGGCGACGCGATGGAGGGCCCGACCCCGGTCTCGGCCCTGATCCACGCCGCCACGATGGTGACCGCGGGCGTGTACCTCATCGTCCGCTCCGGCGCGATCTTCAACGGCGCGCCGGACGCGCAGCTCGTCGTCACCGTCGTCGGAGCGGTCACGCTGCTGTTCGGTGCGATCGTCGGTTGCGCGAAGGACGACATCAAGAAGGCCCTCGCCGGGTCGACGATGTCCCAGATCGGCTACATGATCCTGGCCGCGGGCCTCGGCCCGATCGGTTACGTCTTCGCGATCATGCACCTGGTGACGCACGGCTTCTTCAAGGCCGGGCTCTTCCTCGGCGCCGGCTCGGTCATGCACGGCATGAACGACGAGGTCGACATGAGGAAGTACGGCGGCCTCAGGAAGTACATGCCGGTCACCTTCGTGACCTTCGGCCTCGGCTACCTGGCGATCATCGGCTTCCCGGGGCTCTCCGGCTTCTTCTCCAAGGACAAGATCATCGAGGCCGCCTTCGCCAAGGGCGGCACGGAGGGCTGGATCCTCGGCTCGGTGGCGCTCCTGGGCGCGGCCATCACCGCGTACTACATGACGCGCGTGATGATCATGACCTTCTTCGGAGAGGAGCGCTGGCGCAACCGGCCGACGGCCTCCCCGGACCGGCCGGACGTCGAGCCCGCCGCGCAGACGCAGGGAGCGCACGACGAGCCGCACCCGCACGAGTCGCCGAAGTCCATGACGATCCCGATGATCGTGCTCGCCTTCGGTTCGGTGTTCGCGGGTGGCTTCTTCAGCATCGGCGACCGCTTCACGCACTGGCTGGAGCCGGTCACGCACCACGACCACGGCGACTCGCCGCTGAGCGCGGCCACCGTCACGGGCGCCACCATGGTGGTCCTCGTCATCGGCGTCGCCCTCGCCTACGTCCAGTACGGCCGCCGGCCCGTCCCGGTCACCGCCCCGCGCGGCTCGGTGCTCACCCGCGCCGCCCGCCGCGACCTCCTCCAGGACGACTTCAACCACGTCGTCCTGGTGCGCGGCGGCGAGCACCTCACGCGGTCCCTGGTCTACGTCGACCACACCCTGGTCGACGGAGTCGTCAACGGCACCGCGGCCTCGATGGGCGGCCTCTCCGGACGGCTCCGCAAACTGCAGAACGGCTACGCCCGCTCCTACGCGGTCTCGATGTTCGGCGGCGCTGCGGTGCTCATCGCCGCGACCCTGCTGATGAGGGCGGTCTGATACCGATGTCCTTTCCCCTCCTGACAGCGACGGCGGTCCTGCCCGCGGTCGGCGCGATCGCCACGGCAGCCGTCCCGGCCGCCCGGCGGACCGCCGCCAAGTGGCTGGCGCTGCTCGTCTCGCTCGCCACGCTCGGCCTCGCCGTGACCGTGCTCGTACGGTTCGACCCGGACGGCGACCGCTACCAACTGACCGAATCGCACGCCTGGATCAAGGACTTCGGGGTGCGGTACGAGCTCGGAGTCGACGGCATCGCCGTCGCACTCGTCGCGCTCACCGCCCTCCTGATCCCCTTCATCATCCTGGCGGGCTGGCACGACGCCGACCCCCTGGAGACAAAGTCGTCGCGCTGGCGGCCGACGCAGGGCTTCTTCGCCCTGATCCTGGCCGTCGAGGCGATGGTGATCATCTCCTTCGAGGCCACGGACGTCTTTCTCTTCTACATCTTCTTCGAAGCCATGCTCATCCCGATGTACTTCCTCATCGGCGGCTTCGGAGACCGCGCCCACGCGGGCAGCGACGAGAACGCCTCGGCGCAACGCTCGTACGCCGCGGTGAAGTTCCTCCTCTACAACCTCGTCGGCGGCCTCATCATGCTGGCCGCCGTGATCGGGCTCTACGTAGTCGCGGGGAACTTCTCGCTCCAGGAAATCGCCGCCGCGCGCGCGGACGGTTCGCTCGACATGGCGACCAACACCGAGCGGTGGCTCTTCCTCGGCTTCTTCTTCGCCTTCGCGGTGAAGGCGCCGCTGTGGCCGCTCCACACCTGGCTGCCGAACGCGATGGGGGAGTCCACCGCCCCGGTCGCCGTGCTGATCACGGCCGTCGTCGACAAGGTCGGCACGTTCGCGATGCTGCGGTTCTGCCTCGGGCTCTTCCCCGAGGCGAGCGAGTGGGCGACGCCCGTCATCCTCGTCCTCGCCCTGATCAGCATCATCTACGGAGCGCTGCTCGCGGTCGGCCAGCGCGACATCAAGCGCCTGGTGGCCTACGCCTCGATCTCGCACTTCGGCTTCATCGTGCTCGGCATCTTCGCGATGACGTCGCAGGGCCAGTCCGGCGCGACGCTCTACATGGTCAACCACGGAATCTCGACCGCCGCGCTGATGCTGGTGGCCGGCTTCCTGATCTCGCGGCGTGGCTCGCGCCTGATCGCCGACTACGGAGGGGTGCAGAAGGTCGCCCCGGTGCTTGCCGGCACCTTCCTGATCGGCGGCCTGGCGACGCTCTCACTCCCCGGGCTCGCGCCCTTCGTGAGCGAGTTCCTGGTCCTGGTCGGCGCGTTCGCGCGCTACCCGGTGGTCGGCATCATCGCCACCGTGGGCATCGTCCTCGCCGCGCTGTACACGCTGGTGCTCTACCAGCGGACGATGACGGGCCCCGTGAAGGCGGAGGTCTCGGCCATGCCCGACCTGCGGGTGCGTGAACTGGTCGTCGTGGCACCGCTGATCGCCCTCCTGATCGGCTTGGGTGTCTACCCGAAGCCGCTCACCGAGGTGATCAACCCGGCCGTCGAGCACACGATGTCCGACGTACAGAAGAAAGACCCCAAGCCCGAGGTGGAGGCGGCCAAGTGAGCGCAACAGCCGTCCACAGCCTGTGGACAACGGCAGCGGAGCCGATCGGCAAGATCGACGCGCCGGACATCGAGTACGGACAGCTGTCGCCGACGTTGATCGTCATCGGCGCGGCCGTCCTCGGAGTGCTCATCGAAGCCTTCGTTCCGCGCAAGTCCCGTTACTACGTACAGCTCTTCGTGGCAGTGGTCGCCCTGGCCGCCGCCTTCGCCGCGGTCGTCGGGCTCGCGGCCCGCGGTTTCGGCACCACCAAGGCCCAGATCGCGGCGATGGGCGCGATCGCGGTCGACGGTCCGGCGCTCTTCCTCCAGGGCACCATCCTGCTCACCGGAATCGTCGCGATCTTCACCTTCGCCGAGCGGCGCCTCGACCCGGTGGCACACGGTAACCGCGTCGACTCGTTCGTGGCCCAGGCCGGGTCCGTACCGGGCAGTGAGGGCGAACAAGCCGCCACCAAGGCCGGGTTCACCACCACCGAGGTGTTCCCGCTGGCGCTCTTCGCCATCGGCGGCATGCTCGTCTTCCCCGCCGCCAACGACCTCCTGACGCTCTTCATCGCGCTGGAAGTCTTCTCCCTGCCGCTGTACCTGCTCTGCGCGCTCGCCCGGCGCAAGCGCCTCATGTCGCAGGAAGCCGCCGTCAAGTACTTCCTGCTCGGCGCGTTCGCCTCGGCGTTCACGCTCTTCGGCATCGCGCTCCTCTACGGGTACGCGGGCTCCGTGTCGTACGCGACGATCGCGAACGTCGTCGAGGGCAACGTCAAGACCGTGAACCCGGCGCTCGCCGACACCATGGGCAATGACGCGCTGCTCCTCATCGGCGTCGCGATGGTGGTGATGGGGCTGCTCTTCAAGGTGGGCGCGGTGCCGTTCCACATGTGGACCCCGGACGTGTACCAGGGAGCCCCGACGCCGGTCACCGGCTTCATGGCGGCGGCGACGAAGGTGGCCGCGTTCGGCGCGCTCCTGCGTCTCCTCTACGTGGTGCTGCCGGGCCTGCGCTGGGACTGGCGGCCGGTCATGTGGGGCGTCGCGATCATCACGATGCTGGGCGGCGCGATCATCGCGATCACCCAGACCGACATCAAGCGGCTCCTCGCGTACTCGTCGATCGCGCACGCCGGCTTCATCCTCGCCGGTGTGATCGCCACCACCCCGGACGGCATCTCCTCCGTCCTCTTCTACCTGGGCGCCTACTCCTTCGTGACCATCGGCGCCTTCGCCGTCGTCACGCTGGTGCGGGACGCGGGCGGCGAGGCGACGCACCTGTCGAAGTGGGCGGGGCTCGGCCGCCGGTCGCCCCTGGTCGCCGCGGTCTTCGCGGTCTTCCTGCTCGCCTTCGCCGGCATCCCGCTGACCTCCGGGTTCACCGGGAAGTTCGCGGTCTTCAAGGCGGCCGCGGAGGGCGGTGCGGGCGCGCTGGTCGTGGTCGGTGTGCTGTCGTCGGCGATCGCCGCGTTCTTCTACATCCGCGTGATCGTCCTGATGTTCTTCAGCGAGCCGAAGGCGGACGGCCCCACGGTCGCCGTGCCCTCGCCGCTGACGATGACGGCGATCGGCGTGGGCGTCGCGGTGACGCTGGTCCTCGGTGTGGCCCCGCAGTACTTCCTGGATCTGGCGAACCAGGCGGGGGTCTTCGTCCGGTAGCGATTTTGCGCACATGTGTTGCCGCCGCCCGGCATCCCGAGAAGGGGTGCCGGGCGGCGGCCTGTGGATAACTGTCCGGGGTGTCGGCGGGGAGCCCTATCGTGGAGTCAGTGGTCGAGGCAGCGGTCGAGGCTGGACGTACGGCGGGGGACAGGGCGATGGATGGGACCAGAGGCATGAGTGAGGTGACGGCGGCGGTACCGGCGCCGGGCGCGGCGACCGGCTCCGTGACGGAGAGCGACGCCCTGCGGACGCTCCACCGCGTCTTCGGGTACGACGCCTTCCGCGGCGAGCAGGGCACGATCATCGACCACGTGGTGGGCGGCGGCGACGCGGTCGTCCTCATGCCGACCGGCGGCGGCAAGTCGCTCTGCTACCAGATCCCGGCGCTGGTCAGACCCGGCACGGGCGTCGTGGTCTCGCCGCTCATCGCGCTCATGCAGGACCAGGTGGACGCGCTGCGGGCGCTCGGCGTGCGCGCCGGGTTCATCAACTCCACGCAGGACTTTGACGAGCGGCGCGTCATGGAGGCGAGCTTCCTCGCGGGCGAGCTCGACGTCCTCTACCTCGCGCCGGAGCGGCTGCGTCTCGACGCGACCCTGGACCTCCTCTCGCGGGGCAAGATCTCCGTCTTCGCGATCGACGAGGCGCACTGCGTCGCCCAGTGGGGGCACGACTTCCGGCCGGACTACCTCGCGCTCTCGGTGCTCGGGCAGCGCTGGCCGGACGTGCCGCGGATCGCCCTGACCGCGACGGCCACGCACGCCACGCACCGGGAGATCACCGAGCGGCTCGGCATGCCCGATGCCAAGCACTTCGTGGCGAGCTTCGACCGGCCCAACATCCAGTACCGCATCGTGCCGAAGGCCGAGCCGAAGAAGCAGCTCCTCTCCTTCCTGAAGGAGGAGCACCCGGGCGACGCCGGAATCGTCTACTGCCTGTCGCGCAATTCGGTGGAGAAAACCGCCGAGTTCCTGTGCAGGAACGGCATCGAGGCCGTCCCGTACCACGCGGGCCTGGACGGCGGCACGCGCGCGGCCCACCAGTCCCGCTTCCTGCGGGAGGAAGGCCTCGTCGTCTGCGCCACGATCGCCTTCGGCATGGGCATCGACAAGCCGGACGTCCGCTTCGTCGCCCACCTCGACCTGCCCAAGTCGGTCGAGGGGTACTACCAGGAGACGGGCCGCGCGGGCCGCGACGGCCTCCCCTCGACGGCCTGGATGGCGTACGGCCTCCAGGACGTCGTCCAGCAGCGGAAGATGATCCAGGGCAGCGAGGGCGACGAGGCGTTCCGGCGCCGGGCCGCGTCCCACCTGGACTCGATGCTGGCGCTCTGCGAGACCGCGCAGTGCCGCCGCACCCAGCTCCTGACCTACTTCGGCCAGGAAGCGGCGGCGGAGTCCTGCGGCAACTGCGACACGTGCCTCACCCCGCCCGAGACCTGGGACGGCACGGTGGCCGCGCAGAAGGTGCTGTCCACGGTGGTGCGGCTGCAGCGCGAGCGCGGGCAGAAGTTCGGTGCGGGCCAGATCATCGACATCCTGCTCGGCAAGAAGACCGCGAAGGTCATCCAGTTCGACCACGACCAGCTGTCGGTCTTCGGCATCGGCGAGGAGCTGGCGGAGGCCGAATGGCGGGGTGTGGTGCGGCAGTTGCTGGCCCAGGGCCTCCTCGCGGTCGAGGGGGAGTACGGCACGCTGGTGCTCACCGAGACGAGCGGTTCCGTCCTGGGCCGGGAGCGCGAGGTGCGGCTGCGCAAGGAGCCGAAGCGGGCCCCGGCCGCGCGGGCGTCCAAGGGCGAGCGCAAGGCGAAGTCGGCGGCGGCGGTCGCCGAGCTGCCCCCGGAGGCGGTGCCGCTCTTCGAGGCGCTGCGGGCCTGGCGCGGCGCCCAGGCGAAGGAGCAGGGCGTCCCGGCGTACGTGATCTTCCACGACGCCACGCTCCGAGAGATCGCGACCCTGCGCCCCACGTCCGTGGCGGACCTCGCCGGCATCAGCGGAGTCGGCGAGAAGAAGCGGGCGACGTACGGCGAGGGCGTGGTCGGGGTCGTGGCGGAGTTCGGGGGCGGGGCGGCTGCGGGCGCCTCGGCCGGGTCCTCTGCCGCTGCCGCTCCCGGTGCCTCGGCGGGGTCCTCTGGTGGGGCCGCTCCCCGTGTCGCTCCCCGTGCCTCGGCCGGGGCCTCTGCCGGGGCCGAGCCGCCGCTGAGCGGTGAGGGGGAGCCGGGCTGGGAGGACGAGGAGCCGGACTGGACGTCCTGAGCAGGGGGCGGAGCGGGCCTACTTGGTCGTGTGCGTGGGGTAGACCTGCACGTCGGTGTAGGCGCCCTTGATGTCGCCGGCGTCCGCGGGCCACTTCAGGGTCACGGAGTGGGTCTCGTTCGGGGGCGTCACCAGGATGTGGGTGGGCGACGTGAGGCTCTTGCCGCTGTTGTCGATCTCGTAGGCGAGGTTGAAGACGGCGGCGTCGCCCGGCTTGAGGGTGGTGACCCGCGGCTGGGCCTGGCCGCGCTCGATCGGGCTGCTGGTGTGGTCGGCGTCCTTGATGTCGACGCCCGCGAAGCCCGTCGCCGAGCAGGTGGTCGAACCCTGGTTGACCATGGTGATGTCGATGCGGCCGGTGTTCTCGTCGGGGGCGGCGTCCTGCGCGGTGATGGCCAGGTCGGCCGTCTTGCAGGACGTGACCTTGGCGCCGGTCTTCGAGCCGCCCGCGGCCGCCTCGGACTTGGTGTCCTCGCCGGACCCCGACTGCTTGCCCGCCTCGGAGCTGCCCGAGCCCGAGCCGGCCTCCGACTTCCCCTCACCGTTCGAGGACGAGGAGTTCGACGTCGAGGAGTGCGAGGTCGAGGAGCCCTTGGACGACTTGCCCGTCCCGGAGTCGTCGCCTCCGCAGGCGGTGAGCGAGAGGGCGGTGGCGAGGCTGACAGCGGCGAGGGCGGTGACGCGGGTGTGCTTCATGGTTTCCCCCAGAAGGAGTGCGGCGGTGGGCGGTGCCGTGCGTGCGGTCGTAACTATTTGTATCCCGCACCGAGTTACAGGCGTTCCTCCGCGACGTCTTCGTTCTGTCACAGGCGTTGCCCTGATTGCCCTCGCGTTGCCCTTGCTGCCGCTGAGGCCGCCGCCACCGTCACGGCCACCTCACCGCCTCCACCACACCCCGCCGCCCCCCCCGGCCGGACCCTCAGCGCGCCGCCACGATCCGGCCCGTCACCTCGCCGAGTCCCACCTTCGTGCCGTCCGGGCCGGGGGCCCAGGCCGAGAGGGTGACCTCGTCGCCGTCCTCCAGGAACGTCCGCTTGCCGTCGGGGAGTTCGAGGGGATCGCGTCCGTTCCAGGTGATCTCGATCAGGGAGCCGTACTGGCCGGGCTCGGGGCCGCTGACCGTGCCCGAGCCGTACAGGTCGCCGGTGCGGAGTGAGGCGCCGTTGACCGTCATGTGCGCCAGCTGCTGCGCGGCCGTCCAGTACACGCCGGAGAACGGCGGCTCGGAGATGACCTGGCCGTTGAGGGTGACCGTCATGCGCAGGTCGTAGCCGCCGGGCTCGTCCGCCGACTCGGCGGAGTCGTCCAGGTAGGGCAGCAGCTGGTGCGTGCGCTCCGGGGGTGCCACCCGCGCCGAGTCCAGGGCCTCCAGCGGTGTGATCCACGCGGAGACCGAGGTGGCGAAGGACTTGCCGAGGAACGGGCCCAGCGGGACGTACTCCCAGGCCTGGATGTCGCGCGCGGACCAATCGTTGAGGAGGGTGAGTCCGAAGACGTGCTCCCGGAAGTCCGCCAGGGGGACGGGCGTGCCGTGCTCCGAGGGGGCGCCGACCACGAAGCCGACCTCCGCCTCGATGTCGAGCCGGACCGAGGGGCCGAAGACGGGAGCCGTTTCGGCGGGCGCCTTGCGCTGGCCCGTCGGGCGGACCACGTCCGTCCCGGAGACCACGACCGTGCCGGACCTGCCGTGGTAACCGATGGGCAGGTGCTTCCAGTTGGGCGTCAGCGGGGTCGGCGAGTCGGGGCGGAACATCTTGCCCAGGTTCGTCGCGTGGTTCTCCGAGGCGTAGAAGTCGACGTAGTCCGCGACCTCGAACGGCAGGTGCAGGGTCACTTCGGAGAGGGGGTGCAGCAAGGGGCGTACGGTCTCGCGGTGGGCGGGCACCGTCACCCACGCCGTCAGGGCGCGCCGCACGTCGGACCAGGCGGTGCGGCCCGCGGCGAGCAGCGGGTTCAGTGTGGGGCGCGCGAGGAGCGAGACGTAGGGCGAGCCGAGTGCGGCGGCCGCGGCGCCCGCGTCCAGGACGTACGAGCCGAGCCGCACCCCGACCCTGCGCCGGCCGGTCGCCTCCCCCGGCAGGGAGAAGACGCCGTAGGGGAGGTTGTGCGGTCCGAAGGGGTCGCCCTCGGGCAGGCCGAAGGGGTCGCCCTCGGGACGGCCGGTGGGGCCGCCCACGGGGTGACCGGTGGGGCCTCCGGAGCGGTCGGTGGAGTCACCGGCGGCCGGGTCGAGCGGGGTCTGCTCGGACATGCGTACCTGCCTCGCTTTCCATAGGGGTGTGCCACACGTTACGTGTGGAGTGCCCTGTTGCGGCAGTGTCTAAAGAGTGCGCAATGTCCGCATAACTTCCGCTCAACTCGCGCCACACCACCCGGAATATCACCTTCCGCTTTCTGGTGAGGCAGGAACCGCCCGGCCTCACCCGCCCGAATGCGCACCTGTGCCAAGCAGCTTCCGGTGGAGCGCAGGATCCGTATTCTCTGGATCATGGCCGCTCCCCTCGCATATGCACTCATCGCCACTGACCTGGACGGGACGCTGCTGCGCGGCGACGACACGGTCTCGGACCGGTCGCGGCGGGCACTGGCCGCCGCGGGCGAGGCGGGCGCCCGGCACCTCGTGGTGACAGGCCGCCCGGCCCCACGGGTGCGGCCCCTCCTGGACGAACTCGGCTACGAGGGCCTGGCCGTGTGCGGTCAGGGAGCCCAGCTGTACGACGCGGGGGCGAACCGGATGGAGTGGTCGGTGAAGCTCGACCGCGAACTCGCGGAGGCCGCGCTCGGCAAGATCGAGGCGGAGGTCGGACAGGTCTACGCGGCGGTGGACCAGGACGGCGTGCACGGCCTCACGCTCATCGAGCCGGGGTACGAGATGCCGCATCCCACGCTCCCCGCGGTGCGGGTGCCCAAGCGGGACGTGCTCTGGGAGGAGCCCATCAGCAAGGTGCTCCTGCGCCATCCGCTGCTGCCCGACGACGAGTTGGCGGCGGTGGCGCGCGACGCGGTGGGCTCGCTCGCGTCGGTCACCATGTCGGGCCCCGGCACGGTGGAGCTCCAGCCGTGCGGGGTGACCAAGGCGACCGGCCTCGCGCTGGCCGCCGAGCGGCTCGGTCTGACGGCCGCGGACACGGTCGCCTTCGGGGACATGCCCAATGACATCCCCATGTTCCTGTGGGCCGCGCACGGCGTGGCCATGGCCAACGCCCATGGGGAACTCAAAGCGGTGGCCGACGAGTTGGCCCTCACGAACGAGGACGACGGCATCGCCGTCGTCCTCGAACGACTCCTCAGGCACACGTCCTAACCCGCCGTCCGCCGGATCCGCTTCTCCCACGTCCGGTGGAAGACCACCTCGTCGCCGGCCTTGCACACCACCTCGTTCGAGGTGATGAAGTCCGCCGCGTCGCACGTGATCTCCGAGCGGGTCTCCACGCGGGTGTCCCAGCCGAGTTCGGGGCGGTGCAGGCGGATCGCCCAGTCGGAGCGGGTGCGGGCGCTCAGCGGGTCGCCCTCCTGGATCGTGTACGTCTCCAGGGCGTCCTCGGTGAACTCGAGACCGTCGGGGTACACGCGCGTGCCGCCGTAGCGCGGGTCGACCTCGAGCCGCCACTCGCCCTTGGCCACGTCGCGCACGACCAGGCGCTCGGGCCGCTGCTCGTCCAGGGTCGCCGGGTACGCCACGCCGAGCGGCTCCGACTGCTCCGGGGGTGCGAACGTGATCGAAGGGTCGAAATCGCCCTCGCGGACGGGCAGTTCGAGGGAGCTGCCCACCGGGTCGAGGGTGAAGCCCACCGAGTCGGCCTGCGGCCAGATCCAGGGCCAGTACGCGGAGGAGACGGCGAGGCGGATGCGGTGGCCGGGCGGGAAGGTGTGGCCGATGCCGTTGAGCTCGAACGTGACGTCCTCGGTGGCGCCGAGCGGCCAGGCGTCAGCGCGGTCCCTGCCGTGCCGCGCGGAGAGGTTGAGCACGCCCCGGGTGACCAGGGTGGACGAGCCGTCCGGCGCGATGTCGCAGAGCCGGGCGACGGCCTGGCCGTACGGCACGTCCATCCGCAGTCGCAGCGTCACCCTGGGGCGCCCGAGGATCCGTACCTCCGAAGGGACCTCGAACTCGAAGCACGCCGACTTCGCGTCCTCGTCCCGCTGGTCCGGCGGCAGGTCCGCGTCGTTCCCGAACGGGAAGAAGCGGCCCGCGTCCAGACCCGTGTGCTGGGGGGAGTCGACGAGGACCGGGGTGCCCTGGAGGGCGTACGAGACGGGGGTGACGTTCGGCGACGGCCAGGACGGGTCGCCGACCCAGCCGCCGGGCAGCTCCGGATAGACCGTCGCAGGCGGGTGCGAGTCGCTGATCCAGGAGCGGAGCTTCGGCTCGGCCATGATCCCTGTGTCGACGCCCTTGAGGTGGTGGTCCCACCAGCGCAGGGTCTCCTGGAGGAAGCCGATAGCGGGCCCGGGCGGCAGACCGCGGTCCGGGTACTGGTGCGACCACGGGCCGATCAGGCCGCGCACCTGGTCGTCGGGGAGGTGCTCGACGAGGCGCAGCACCGTGTCGCGGTACGGGTCGTGCCAGCCGCCGACCGCGAGCACCGCGGCGCCGATCGCGGAGTAGTCCTCGCTGACGCTGCCGTGCCGCCAGTAGTCGTCGCGGGTCTGGTGGTCCAGCCAGGTGTGGATGAGTGGTTCGACGGCTTCGAGGCGTCTCAGCCACATGTCGCCCCAGGCATCGCCCACGTAGTAGGGGTCCGGCGGGCGCGACACGAAGGCGAGCATGGTCGCCGCCCACGCGTGCATGTCGACCGCGAGGACGGAGCCGCCCATGTAGTGCACGTCGTTGTCGTAGCGGTCGTCCGCCGAGCAGACCGTGACGATCGCCTTGAGCGGTTCGGGGGCGAGCGCCGCGATCTGGAGGGAGTTGAAGCCGCCCCAGGAGATGCCGAACATGCCGACCTTGCCGGTCGACCAGGGCTGCGCGGCCAGCCAGTGGACGACCTCGACGCCGTCGGCAAGCTCCTGCGCCGAGTACTCGTCGGTGGGCAGGCCCTCGCTGTTGCCGTGGCCGCGGACGTCGACGCGCACGGAGGCGTAGCCGTGGCCCGCGTACCAGGGGTGGCGCTGCCAGTCGCGCGGCGCCGTCCAGTCGCTGAGGCGGTAGGGGAGGTATTCGAGGAGCACGGGGACGGGCTCGTCGGTGACCGGTCGCCACACGCGCGCGTAGAGCCTGGTCCCGTCGGACAGGGGTACCTGGAAGTCCTCGCGGGTGGTCTCGTACGGGAAGGAGTCGCGGATCTGCATGAGTGAAACCTCAGTGGACGGGGTGCATGGTGCGGCGCAGCCAGGGCGCGAGCGCGATCACGGCGACGCCGGCGGCCACGGCGATCGCGCCGTTGACGCCGAAGTACGCCGGGTCGGAGACCTTTCCGTAGACCTTCACGACCTGCGCCTGGATGCCGTTGGCGAGCGCCAGGGAGAGGAACCACAGCGCCATGGTCTGGCCGGCGAAGGCCTTCGGGGCGAGCTTGGTCGTCGCCGACATGCCCGAGGTCTCCACGAGGATGTCGCCGAGGCCGAGCAGCAGGTACGAGCCGACGATCCACCAGACGGCCATCCGGTACGTGCCGTCGCCGTGCCCCGAAGTGGGGAGCGTCATCAGGAGGAACGACAGGCCGCCCAGGATCACGCCGAACGCGATCTTGTTGGAGGCGTGCGGTTGGCGCCTCCCCATCCGCGCCCAGACGGCGGCGACGACGGGCGCGAGCCCGACCTCGAAGGCGCCGAGCGCGGAGGCGTACCAGCTCGCGGGGAAGGTGAAGCCAAAGACCGACGTCTCGGCGTTCGTCGACGCCAGCAGGATCATCGTCGAGTACGCCTGGAAGAGGATGAAGTTGAAGACGACCGACGCCAGGAAGAGGACCACGTACGGCTTGAGACGGCCGCGCTCCTCGGCGCTCACCCGCGGGCTGCGGAACATCACCGCGAAGTAGACGACCGGCGCGATCACCGAGATGAGGGTGAGCAGGTCGACGAAGCGGTCCATGGTGAGCCATCCGGCGGCGGCGAGGAGCCCGGCGGCCGCGGCGGCCAGGACCAGCCCGCCGACGATCAGCAGGACGGCCCGGCGCATCGCGTCCCTCGGCAGCGCGTACTCGGCGGACGCCTTGCGGCCCGCGAGGTGGCGCCGTCCCAGGACGTACTGGACCAGGCCGAAGGTCATGCCGATCGCGGCCGCCGAGAAGCCCCAGTGCCAGCCCTTGTGGTCGCCGAGCCAGCCGGTGATCAGCGGGCCCGCGAAGGCGCCCACGTTGATCCCCATGTAGTACAGCGCGAAGCCGGCGTCGCGGCGCTCGTCCTCGGTGCGGTAGAGCTTGCCGACCATCGAGGCGACGTTGGGCTTGAGGAGGCCGGTGCCCGCGCTGATCAGACCGAGGCCCACCCAGGTCATCGTCGCAGTCGGCACGGCCATCGAGTAGTGACCGCAGGCGATGAGGACGCCGCCCCACAGGACCGCGCGGTACGAGCCGAGGATGCGGTCGGCGAGCCAGCCGCCGGCCACCGAGACCAGATAGACCAGCGTGCCGTACGCCGCTGAGACCGAAGCGGCCGTGCCGGCGTCCATACCCATGCCGTCGTTCGCGACGGAGTCGGCGAAGTAGAGGACCAGGATGGCCTGCATACCGAGGAACGAGAAGCGCTCCCAGACCTCCAGGCCCGAGAGGGTGAGCAGACCGCGCGGCTGCCCGAAGAAGGCGCGGTCGTCGCCCGGCGGAGGCTCGCCGGCCGGCGGCTCCCCGGCCGGTTCCTCGTACTCGGCGGTAGTGCGGGACAAAGGTGTCTTCTCCCGGTCTTTACGGGTGCAGTGGTGCAGGACGGTCTTCTCGGTCCTATGGGCTGATCACGAACATACCGGCGAGCCTCGCACACCGCTCGGCCTGGTGTGCGAAGCGGGGTCGGGGGCCCGGGAACCGCTCCCACCAGCGCGGCGGCGTGCGACGGGCGGGCAGGTGCTCGCCGTGATCGAAAGTCGACCGGATACGCTGACTTGAGTGATGGCAGCGACACATCGACAAACCCGTGTCATCGACCGAGATCCAATGATCGACCGAGTTGGCCATGTGATCGTCAGCAGACAGGAGAACCTCTCGTGACCGTCGTCGGGCCTTTTGGGCTGAGCGTGCGGGACCAGGCTCTCGAAGCCGATGTCCAGGTCGGACTGGCGGCTGTCGAGGAGGGACTGCTCGAGGCCACCAAGAGCGAGGTGCCCTTCATCACCGAGGCCGCCCAGCACCTCGTCCGAGCCGGGGGCAAGCGTTTCCGTCCGCTGCTCGTGATGCTCGCTGCCCAGTTCGGCGACCCCTACGCGCCGGGCGTCGTGCCCTCCGCCGTCGTCGTCGAGCTGACCCACCTCGCGACGCTCTACCACGACGACGTGATGGACGAGGCCGATGTGCGGCGCGGTGTCGACAGCGCCAACCAGCGCTGGGGCAACTCCGTCGCCGTACTGACCGGTGACTTCCTCTTCGCCCGCGCCTCGTACATCCTGGCCGACCTCGGCCCGGAGGCCGTCCGCATCCAGGCGGAGGCCTTCGAACGCCTCGTCACCGGCCAGATCCTGGAGACCGCGGGACCGGCCGAGGGCCGCGACCCGATCGACCACTACCTCGACGTGCTCAGGGGCAAGACCGGCTCGCTGGTCGCCGTGGCGTGCCGGTTCGGCGCGATGATGTCCGGCGCGGACGAGACCGTCGTGGACGTCCTCACGCAGTACGGCGAGCGGCTCGGCGTCGCCTTCCAGCTCGCCGACGACGTGCTCGACATCGCCTCCGACTCGCACGAGTCCGGCAAGACGCCGGGCACGGACCTGCGCGAGGGCATCCCCACGCTGCCGGTGCTGCGGCTGCGCGAGCGGGCCGCGCGGCTCGGCCTCGCCGACGACATCGCCCTGTGCGAGCTGCTCGACTCGGACCTCACGGACGACGCGCGGCACGCGGAGGCCCTCACCAGGCTGCGCGCCCACCCCGCCCTCGAGCACGCGCGCAGGGACACCGTCTCCTACGCGGAGAGCGCGCGGGCCGCGCTGGGCCCGCTGCCCGAGGGCGACGCGAAGGCGTCCCTGGTGGAGCTCTGCGACCTCGTGGTGCACCGGGCGGGCTGAGCCCGTGGCATGACCCCGGACTGTCGAACGGCGGTGCCACCCCCTACGGGACGGGGGAGGCACCGCCGCTTCATGTCATCCCAGAGCAGTACATGGAGTTGCTTCCGGGGTCTGACGCTTCTTGTTGGCCGATTTGGTCGGATGGAGTCCGGCAAGAACAACCACTCCTGACCTGTTCGGGTGAGAATGGCGGCACAGGGTGGACGAAGGCACGTACAGGGAAGGCCGCCGCCGACCACGGAGGTAAGGCAGACAATGGCACCGTACGAACCGGAGAAGGACACCAGCGAGTCCGCGGACCTGCGCGCCGGCCGCCGCAAGGCGGCCCGCTACGCGGTCCCGATCGCGGTGGCGGGGGTGGCGGCCGTGACCATCGGGCTCGTCCCGGCGCTCGCCACGTCGGGCGACCCGGACCTCCCGAAGGTCACCGCACAGGAACTCATCGAGAAGATAGCCGCGTCGGACACACAGCAGCTTTCCGGCAACGTCAAGATCAGCACCGACCTGGGCCTGCCGTCGTTCGGCGGCATGGCGGGCGGCTTCGGCGGCGGTGGCGGCGCGGACCGGGATGAGGACGGCGGGAGTGAGGGCTCGGCCGCCGACCCCAAGAACAAGCTGATGGAGCTGGCGTCCGGCACGCATACGCTGCGTGTCGCGGCCGACGGCCCCGACAAGCAGAAGGTGTCCGTCCTCGGCGACGCCTCCGAGTACAGCCTGATCCACAACGGCGACGACGTGTGGGCGTACGACAGCGCGTCGAACGAGGCCTACCACGCGAAGGACGAGGGCGCCTCTCCGGAGAAGGGCGAAAAGCACGGCAAGGACGTGCCGAAGGGCCTGGAGGGGAAGCTGCCCGCCACCCCCAAGGAGTTCGCCGAGCAGGCCCTGAAGGCCGTCGACGACACCACGTCCGTCAAGGTCGACGGCACCGCGCAGGTCGCGGGGCGCGACGCGTACCGCCTGGTGATCGAGCCGAAGCAGGCCGGTTCGACGGTCGGCCGCATCACCGTCGCGGTGGACGAGAAGACGGGCACCCCGCTCAAGTTCACGCTGACCCCGGCGTCCGGCGGCGCGGCCGTCGTCGACGCGGGCTTCACGAAGGTCGACTTCGGCAAGCCGTCCGCGTCCACCTTCGACTTCACACCGCCCAAGGGCACGAAGGTCACCGAGGCCGACGAGCACGGCGAGCAGGGCCGCGGCTTCAAGGACAAGGGCGGCAAGAAGTTCGAGGAGGGCGACCTCAACGAACCGAAGGTCATCGGGGAGGGCTGGAGCTCCATCGCCGAGCTGAAGCTGCCCGGCGGCCAGGGCCTGCCGACGGCCGGTTCCGGCGACGTCCCGCAGGACGCGCAGAAGCTGCTCGACTCCCTGGGCGACCAGGTCGACGGCAAGTTCGGCTCCGGCACGGTCTTCTCGACCCGCCTGATCAACGCCCTCGTCACCGACGACGGCACGGTCTACGTGGGCGCGGTCACGAAGGACGCGCTGGTGAAGGCGGCCGACGAGGCGCACTAGTGCGTACGGCATAGGGAAACGGCGGATGGAAGGTGCCGGCCGGGCACCTTCCATCCGTCTCTTCGGACGACGGGAGGGCAGCGTGCCGGGCAGCAACGGCGGTTCGGAGGGCTCGGCAGGGCCCCAGGCCCCGGTGGAGTACGTCATCGAGACGCACGCGCTCACCAAACGCTACGGAAAACACCTCGCCGTCGACCGGCTCGACCTCACCGTCCCGGAAGGCAGCGTCTTCGGCTTCCTCGGGCCGAACGGCTCGGGCAAGACGACGACGATCCGCATGCTGATGGGCCTCATCGAGCCGACCTCCGGCCGCGCCCAGGTACTCGGCCGCCCCATGCCGCGCGCCACGCGCACCGTCCTCCCGCACGTGGGCGCGCTCATCGAGGGCCCCGCCCTCTACGGCTTCCTGTCGGGCCGCGACAACCTCCTGCGGTACGACTCCGCGGACCCGACCGCCGATCCGCGGACCCGCAAGGCGCGGGCCGAGGCAGCCCTTGACCGCGTCGGGCTCACCGCCGCCGCAGGCAAGAAGGCGAAGGCGTACTCCCTCGGTATGAAGCAGCGGCTCGGGCTTGCGGCCGCGCTGCTCCAGCCCCGCAAGCTCCTCGTCCTCGACGAGCCGACGAACGGCCTCGACCCGCAGGGCATGCGCGAGATCCGCACCTTGGTGCGGGAGTTGGCCGCGGAGGGCACGACCGTCTTCCTCTCCTCGCACCTGCTCGACGAGATCGAGCAGGTCTGCACGCACGCGGCCGTGATGACCCAGGGCCGGCTGATCACCCAGGGACCCGTGGCCGAACTCGCGGCGGGCGCGCGGGGCAGGCTCGTCGTGACGACACCGGACCCGGGCGAGGCGGCCCGCGTCCTGAAGGAGCAGGGTGTGACGGACCTGGTCTCTACGGAGGACCGCGTTACCGGTGAACTACCTGTTCAGGACGGGTCCGGGCCGGACGTGGAACTGGCCGAGCTGAACGCCGCGCTGGTCGGTGCGGGGGTCCGGGTACGCGGCTTCGGTCTTGAACGTGCCTCTCTGGAGGACGCGTTCGTGGCGCTGACGGGGGAGGGTTTCGATGTCGCGGGCTGAGGTGGCCGAGGCCACGGGCGTGTCCCGGGCGGACGGTCCGAGGGAGCAGCGGTGGAGCTGGACGCTCGGGCTCTTCCGCAGCGAGCTCGGGATCACGTTCCGCCGCTGGCGGACCATCGCGCTGCTCGGAGTCCTCGCCGCCGTGCCGGTCCTCGTCGGTGTCGCCGTCAAGATAGAGACCAGCGACGGCTCGACGATCGGCGGGGGCGGCGGCGAAGGCGGACCCGCCTTCATCGCGCAGATCACCAACAACGGCCTGTTCCTGGTCTTCACCGCGCTCGCCGCGACCCTGCCGTTCTTCCTGCCGATGGCGATCGGCGTCGTCGCGGGTGACGCCGTCGCGGGCGAGGCGAGCGCGGGCACGCTGCGCTACCTGCTGGTCGCGCCCGCCGGGCGGACCCGGCTGCTCCTCGTCAAGTACGCGACCACGCTGACGTTCTGCCTGGCCGCGACCTTGACCGTCGCCGTGTCCGCGCTCGCGACCGGCGCGCTGCTCTTCCCGCTCGGCGAGGTCACCACGATCTCCGGCACCCGTATGGGCTTCGGCGAAGGGCTGCTGCGGGCCCTGCTGATCGCGCTCGTCGTCGCCGTGTCACTGATCGGCGTCGCGGCGCTCGGCCTGTTCGTGTCGACGCTCACGAGCAGCGGCATCGCGGCGATGGCGACGACCGTGGGCCTGCTGATCACCGTCCAGATCCTCGACCAGATCCCGCAGCTGCACGCCCTCCACCCGTACTTCTTCTCGCACTACTGGCTGTCCTTCGCCGACCTGATGCGCGAGCCGGTCTACTGGACCGACATCGTCAAGAACCTGCAGATGCAGGGCCTGTACGCGGCCGTGTTCGGCTCGGCCGCCTGGGCGCGGTTCGGGGCGAAGGACGTCATGGCGTAGTCGCTCGAAGACAGGCTCTCAGCCCTTGTCGTACGGGAAGCGGGCGAGCGGCGGCTCCTGCGCGAAGAACGTCTTGGCGCGCGCAAGCGCCTCGGTGTCCTCCAGGACATGGCCGGGCCGGGTGCCGTTGCCGAGCAGGACGCCGCCGAAGCGCATCGGGAAGAAGGCGGCGGTGTGGTTCAACGTGCCGATCAGCGGCTCGGCGACCTCTTCCTCGCGGTGCGCGAGCGCCGTCACGCCCCACAGGGTGCGGCCCTCGAGGGTCTTCTTGAAGTCGATCTCCGGGGTCTCCAGCCAGGCGTCCCAGTAGTCGAGGTAGCGCTTGACGGTGGCCGACACGGAGTACCAGTACAGCGGCGACGCGATGACGATGTCCGTGGCCTCCAGGGTGGCGTCCAGGAGCAGCGCCTCGTTGTCGCCGACGGGGCGGGGCCGGGCGCGCGGGCGGCTGTCGTCGTGCCGCTGGTCCTCGAAGTCGGGGAGGGGTACGTCGGCGAGGCTCACCCAGCGCTGCTCGACGTCCGGGGGCAGCTGTTCGGCGGCCTTGCGGGTCAGGAGCTCGGTGTTGCCCTCGGGGCGGGCGCTGCCGAGAACGAAGAGGAACTTGCGGGTCATGGGATCCCCCTGGGGTCGCTTGCACACGGCGTTGCTTGCATGTGCACTATATGCACGCGCAAGCAACGCCGTCCAGGGGTTACTGGGGCGGCCGGTCTACGCGGACAGCCCCCACACCGCGTACGCGACCGCGTCGCTGTTGCGGTCGAGCGCCTTCTCGTCGATGTTCGTCCGGCCGTCGCACGACGAGTGGTAGCACTTGTCGAACGGCTCGCCCGCCGTGCCGCCCCACTTCTGGGCCTGCGCCGCGGACTTGGTGGTCTCGGCGCCGCTGAACAGGCCGCCGACCGGGACGCCGGCCTGCTGGAACGGCGCGTGGTCGGAGCGTCCGTCGCCCTCGTCGTCCGGCTCCGTGGCGACGTTCACGCCCGCGTAGTAGTCCTTGAAGGTCTTCTCGATGGCGGGGTCGTCGTCGTAGACGAAGTAACCGGCGTTCGGTGAGCTGATCATGTCGAAGTTCAGATAGCCGCTGATCTTCGAACGGTCGGCGCCGGCCAGGCTGTCGACGTAGTGCGAGGAGCCGACCAGGCCGATCTCCTCGGCGCCCCACCAGGCGAACCGCAGGTGCTTGGTGGGCTTGTACTGCTCGCGGGCCACGGTGAGCGCGGTCTCCAGGACGGCGGCGGACCCGGAACCGTTGTCGTTGATGCCGGGCCCGTCGGAGACGCTGTCGAGGTGGGCGCCGGCCATGACGACCTGGCCCTCGTCGCCGCCCGGCCAGTCGGCGATCAGGTTGTAGCCGGTCTCGCCGCCCGCGGTGAACTCCTGGACGGAGGTGGTGAATCCGGCGGCGTCGAGCTTGCCCTTCAGGTGGTCGATGGATGCCTTGTATCCGGCGCTGCCGTGGGCCCGGTTGCCGCCGTTGGCGTCCGCGACGCCCTGGAGGTCGGCGAGGTGCGCCTTGACGTTGGCCACGGAGATGTCGGGCGCGGCGGCCGCCTCCGGGGCGGGCGCCGCGGTGGATATCGCGGTGGTGGTGAGGAGTCCGGCGACGGCTATGGCTGCGGCCGCGGCGGTACGTCCGGGAACGGAGAGTTTCATGTGGGGGGCTCCGGTTTCCGTGGATGGCATACGAATTCCTGCGCGGGGCTTGCGAGTTCGCGCACGAGTTCGGAGTTGCTCGATGGTGCGGGTGGGGCTGTAGTGGCGTCAAGACCGCAGAGCGGGCGGGCAGTTCCGCATAGCGGGCGGACATGTTCCCGTATACGTCCGGGCGTGCGCTTACGGGCGTACGTGGACGACCCATCCCGGGGCGTAGGTGCCGGGGACGGGGTGGCGGGACCAGGAGCGGGCCCAGTGCGGCGGGTCCGCCTCGCGCAGGACCAGGGCGTCGAGGCGGCGGTCCGGGTCGTCGGGTCCGCCGGGCGCGCATCCGGAGACATACGCGATGGGGATGACGGAGGCGTTGCCGCGCAGGACGCACGGAGCGCCGCCGCCTTCCCCTCCGACACCGTGCTCGTGCAGGACTTCGGCGATCCGCGCCCAGTCGCCGCGGGCGCCCGCCTGGATCCTGGCGTTGCCGTGGACGAGGGGCAGTTGAACGGCGAGGTGCGCCACGAGGACGAGCCCCAGCACGGCGACACCGGCCCGCGGCCGACGGGACGCACGGACGGCCCCGGCGAGGGCGAGCACCCCGAGGGCGGCGGCCGGGGCGAGCAGGGCGTGGGTGGGGAGGAGGAAGCGGGGGGCGGCGTAGGGGACGAGGAGGAGGTAGGGGAGAGCGACGGCGAGCGCGGCGACCACGGCGAGCAGCACCCCACCCGAGTCCGTAGCGCCCGCACCCCGCACGCTCCCCGGACCCTGCCCGCTCTCGGCATCGTGCCCGCTCTCGGCGCCGTGCCCGCTCTCGGCACCTCGTCCGCTCCCCGGACCCTGCCCGCGCCCGGCACCTCGTCCGCTCCCCGGACCCTGCCCGCGCCCGGCACCTCGTCCGCTCCCCGGACCCTGCCCGCGCCCGGCACCGCGCCCGCTCTCGGCACCTCGTCCGCTCCCCGCACCGCGCCCGCTCCCCGCACCGCTCCCGGCACCGGCACCGCTCCCGGCACCGGCACCGCGCCCGCTCCCCGGACCCCACACATCCCGCCCACCCCCCACACCCCGCCCACCCCCCACACTCCACAACCCCACCCCCACCAGCACCGGCAGCAGCAGCCACCACTCCACCGTGAGGAGGCGGATGCCGTCGCCGTCGCAGGGGCGGCAGAGCAGTGGTCCGTCCATGACGGTGAGGTGGTGGACGAGGGACAGCAGGGGCCGCAGGTCCCCCTGCACCTCACTCGCCTCCGTCAGCCGTTCGCGGACGCCGCCGAACCGGACGTACGCCTCGACGATCCACGGCAGCGCACCCGCCGCGACCCCGCCGAGGACGGCGAGGAGGCGTCCTCGCCCCCGCCGGCGGGGCACCACGAGCGCCGCGACGAGAAGCGGCGCGCCCAGCGCGGCACCGTCGTTGGGGCGCATCAGCGTGGCCAGCGCGAGGCCGCCCGCGATCCCGGCGCAGGTGGCGGCGGACTGCCGCGGCCACAGGAAGAGGCCGACGGCCCCGACGGCACCCATGGCGGTGTAGTGGTTGGGCATCGCGGCGCTCGCGTAGAACAGCGCGAACCACAGCCCGCCGTAGAGCGCGGCGGCGACGGCGGCCGCCGACGGCCGGTGCAGGACGCGCAGCCAGGGGCGGAACCCCAGATAGAGCGCGACGGTCGCGAGCAGCGTCAGCCACACCCTGAGCAGCACGACGGAGTCGCTCCAGGACGCCACGGGCGCGATGAGGAACGGCACGCCGCGGGTGCGGGGCGCGCTGAACGGCGTGGCGGGGGCGTACGGGGAGTAGCGGCTGGCGTAGACGATCTCGTCCCACCCGAGGGGCAGGGTGAGCGGGACGAGAACGAGGGACAGCAGGGCGAAGGCGCCGCAGACGGCGAGGAGGAGACGGTGGGCGCGCGGCTGCTCTGCCATCGCCCCAGCTTGCCAAAGACGGGTCCGCCGCCCCCGGTCGGCCACGCGGCCCGGCCATGCTTTACCCAGAGGTAAGTGAGCCCCGCGCCACTAGTGGACGCAGAACTCGTTCCCCTCAGGGTCCGTCATGATCACCCACTCGCCCCCGGGCTCCTTGACGTGCCGCGCCACGGCCGCGCCCAGCGTTTCGAGCCGGCGCACCTCGTCGTCGCGGCGGCCCGGCTCGGTGTGCACGTCGAGGTGCAGCCGGTTCTTGCCGTTCTTGGCCTCGGGCACGCGCTGGAAGAGGATTCGGCGGCCCAGGCCGGTTCCGCTGTCCTTGTCGTACGGGTCGTCGGGGTGCCGGACGGCGATGAGGTCGCGCCAGGCGCGGCGGCCGCGGAACTCGACGGTCGCGGCTTCGGGTGCCGCACCGAGTCCGAGGAGACGCTCGATGAGGGCATTGTTGTCCTCGACCTCGTACCCCAACGTCGAGGCCCAGAAGGCCGCTTGGGCGTGCGGGTCGGTCGCGTCGATGACCAGCTTCCAGTGCAGAGTCGTCATGCTGACGAGTTATATCGGATACCCGTTTCGACGGAGATCGCGGCCGCCTCCCTGGCGGCGGCCACCCGTGCCGCGTTCCTCCGGGCCGTTCGCAGCGCGTCCCAGGTCAGCAGGGAGAGCGCCAGCCACACGAGGCCGAAGCCCGCCCACCGCTCGGCCGGCATCGCCTCATGGAAGTACAGGATGCCGAGCAGGAACTGGAAGACCGGCGCGAGGTACTGCAGCAGCCCCAGCGTGGAGAGCGGCACCCGGATCGCCGCGGCCCCGAAGCAGACCAGGGGAGCGGCGGTCACCACACCGGTGGCCGCGAGCAGCGCCGCGTGCCCGGCGCCCTCCGTGCCGAACACGATGTCGCCCTGCGTGGTGAGCCACGCCAGGTAGGCGACGGCGGGCAGGAACTGCACGGCGGTCTCGGCGGCCAGCGACTCCAGGCCGCCGAGGTTGACCTTCTTCTTGACCAGGCCGTACGTCGCGAAGGAGAAGGCGAGGCAGAGGGAGATCCACGGCGGCTGCCCGTAGCCGAACGCCAGCACGAGGACCGCCGCGAACCCGATGCCGACCGCCGCCCACTGCACCGGGCGCAGCCGCTCACCGAGCAGCAGGACGCCCATGGCGATGGTGACCAGCGGGTTGATGAAGTAGCCGAGGGACGCCTCGACGACGTGGCCCGAGTTCACGGACCAGATGTAGACGCCCCAGTTGACCGTGATGACCGCCGCGGCGACCGCCACCAGGCCGAGCCTGCGCGGCTGGCGCAGCAGCTCGCGGGCCCAGCCCCATCGGCGTATGAAGAGCAGCGCGACGCCGACGACCACGAGGGACCAGGCCATCCGGTGGGCGAGGATCTCGACGGCGCCGGCGGGTTTGAGGAGTGGCCAGAAGAGGGGGACGAGCCCCCACATCCCGTAGGCGGCGAAGCCGTTCAGCAGTCCGACGCGCTGCTCGTTCCCCGGCTTCCCGGCTGCTCCGCTGTCCACGGCATCTCCTTCGTGCACGGCAGCCCATGCTGCCCCACTGAAGGTAGCGCCGGGAACCCTCGGCTGTCATGCCTGTTAGGGGGAGACGCTCATGACAGGCGTAGGGATCAGGAGGGGATCAGGGGGCTCAGCCCTTGAGCGCCACCGACACGGCGTCGGCCAGAGGAACCGTGGGCCGGCCGATCAGCCGCGCCAGATCCCCGCTCGTCCCCGCCAGGCGCCCCCGCCCGATCGCCGCGTCCACGTCGACGAGGACGGCCGCCATCGGCTCCGGCACCCCCGCGCCGGTCAGCACCGCGAGGTGCTGCTCGGCGGACACGTTCGCGTACGTGATGTCCTTGCCGGTCTGCGCCGCGACCTCGGCGGCGTACTCGGCGAAGCTCCACGCGACGTCGCCGCTCAGCTCGTAGACCTTGCCCTCGTGGCCCTCGCCGGTCAGTACGGCGACGGCGGCCGCGGCGTAGTCGGCCCGCGCGGCGGAGGCGACGCGGCCGTCGCCCGCGGAGGCGACCACGGCGCCGTGCTCCAGGACCGGGGCGAGGTGCTCGGTGTAGTTCTCGTGGTACCAGCCGTTGCGCAGGAAGGTGTGCGGGAGGCCGGAGTCGAGGATCAGCTGCTCGGTCACCTTGTGCTCGGCCGCCAGCTCGAAGTCGGCGTCGGGGCCGCCGAGGATGCCCGTGTAGGCGAGGAGCGCGACGCCCGCCTCGCGCGCGGCGTCGACGACCGCGCGGTGCTGCTCCACGCGCCGCCCGACCTCGCTGCCGGAGATCAGCAGTACGCGGTCGCCCGCGGCGAAGACGCCGCGCAGGGTCTCGGGCGCGCTGTAGTCGGCGACGCGCAGCTCGACGCCGCGCCCGGCCAGGTCGGCGGCCTTCTCCTTGTCGCGTACGACGGCCGCGATCTGCCCGGCGGGGACCTGTGCGGCGAGCAGCCCCTCGATGACGTGACGGCCGAGGTGTCCGGTGGCTCCGGTGACGACGATGCTCATGTCTGGATGCTCCTGTTGTGTCCGGTGGGAGTCGGTATGACACCTACCCTAGGGGCGGCGCTAACTTTCCGTAAGTACCCACCTTGAAGTAAGGTACTGGCATGGGAGTAAGCCGCTGGAACGTCGCGGGCGAGGAGATGTGCCCCCACCGCCTCGTCCTGGAGCACGTGACGAGCCGCTGGGGCGTCCTCGTCCTGATCGCCCTGGCGGAGCGTTCGTACCGGTTCAGCGAGCTGCGCCGCGAGATCGGCCGGGTCAGCGAGAAGATGCTGGCCCAGACGCTGCAGATCCTGGAGCGCGACGGCCTGGTGCACCGCGACGCCAAGCCGGTCATCCCGCCGCGCGTCGACTACTCCCTCACGGAGCTGGGGCGCGAGGCCGCCGAGCAGGTCAGGGCCCTCGCGTCCTGGACGGAGCGGCGCATGGACGACGTACAGAAGGCGCGTCAGGAGTACGACGAAGCCCGGTCCTGAAAGATCAGGACCGGGCTCCGCGTTCCAGAGGCAGGACTAGCCGACGACCGTCCAGGTGTCGCCGCCGGCGAGGAGCGCGGCCAGGTCGCCCTTGCCGTCCCGCTCGATGGCGGTGTCGAGCTGGTCGGCCATGAGGGTGTCGTAGACCGGTCGTTCGACGTTGCGCAGGACGCCGATCGGGGTGTGGTGCAGGGTGTCCGGGTCGGCGAGCCGGGAGAGCGCGAAGGCCGTGGTCGGCGAGGTGGCGTGCGCGTCGTGGACCAGGATGTCGGCCTCGTTGTGCGGCGTGACGGCGACGACCTTGAGGTCGCCCGTGGCCGGGTCGCGCACGACGCCCTTCGCACCGTCGGCGCCGAAGCGGATCGGCTGCCCGTGCTCCAGGCGGATCACCGCCTCCTCGGCCTGCTGCTTGTCCTTGAGGACCTCGAAGGCGCCGTCGTTGAAGATGTTGCAGTTCTGGTAGATCTCCACCAGCGCGGTGCCGGGGTGCGCGGCGGCCTCGCGCAGCACCGAGGTGAGGTGCTTGCGGTCGGAGTCCACGGTGCGGGCCACGAAGGACGCCTCGGCGCCGATCGCGAGGGAGACCGGGTTGAAGGGCGCGTCGAGGGAGCCCATCGGCGTCGACTTGGTGATCTTGCCGACCTCGGAGGTCGGGGAGTACTGGCCCTTGGTGAGGCCGTAGATCCGGTTGTTGAACAGCAGGATCTTCAGGTTCACGTTGCGGCGCAGGGCGTGGATGAGGTGGTTGCCGCCGATGGACAGCGCGTCGCCGTCACCGGTGACCACCCAGACGCTCAAGTCCCTGCGCGAGGAGGCCAGGCCGGTGGCGATGGCCGGGGCGCGGCCGTGGATGGAGTGCATCCCGTACGTGTTCATGTAGTACGGGAAGCGGGAGGAGCAGCCGATGCCCGAGACGAAGACGATGTTCTCCTTCGCCAGGCCGAGCTCGGGCATGAAGCCCTGCACGGCCGCCAGCACGGCGTAGTCACCGCAGCCGGGGCACCAGCGCACCTCCTGGTCGGACTTGAAGTCCTTCATGGACTGCTGGGCGTCGGCCTTGGGCACCAGGGAAAGCGCTTCGATCGTGCTCCCGGTCCCCTCCGGCCCGGCCGTCTTCGTGTCAGCCATCGATGGTCTCCTTGAGAGCCGTGGCGAGCTGCTCGGCCTTGAAGGGCATTCCATTGACCTGGTTGTACGAGACCGCGTCCACCAGGTACTTGGCGCGGATCAGGGTGGCGAGCTGGCCGAGGTTCATCTCGGGGACCACCACCTTGTCGTACCGTGCGAGGACCTCGCCCAGATTCCGCGGCAGCGGATTGAGGTGGCGCAGATGGGCCTGCGCGATGGACTCGCCGGCGGCGCGCAGCCTGCGGACGGCCGCGGTGATCGGCCCGTACGTCGAACCCCAGCCGAGGACCAGCGTGTCGGCGTCCCCGCCCGCGTCGTCGACCTCCACGTCGGGCACGGCGATGCCGTCGACCTTGGCCTGCCGGGTGCGGACCATGAAGTCGTGGTTGGCCGGGTCGTAGGAGATGTTGCCCGTGCCGTCCTGCTTCTCGATGCCGCCGATGCGGTGCTCCAGGCCCGGCGTGCCCGGGATCGCCCACGGGCGGGCCAGCGTCTGCGGATCGCGCTTGTAGGGCCAGAACGTCTCGGTGCCGTCGGCCTCGGTGTGATTGGGCCCGGAGGCGAACTGCACGCGCAGATCGGGCAGTTCATCGAGCTCGGGGATGCGCCACGGCTCGCTGCCGTTGGCCAGATAGCCGTCGGACAGCAGGAACACCGGCGTCCGGTAGGTCACCGCGATCCGGGCCGCCTCCAGCGCCGCGTCGAAACAGTCCGCCGACGTCCTCGGCGCCACGATCGGCACCGGCGCCTCGCCGTTGCGCCCGAACATCGCCTGCAACAGGTCGGCCTGCTCGGTCTTGGTCGGCAGCCCCGTGCTCGGACCGCCGCGCTGGATGTCCACCACCAGCAGCGGCAGTTCCAGCGAGACGGCCAGCCCGATGGTCTCCGACTTCAGCGCCACACCGGGACCCGAGGTCGTGGTCACCGCCAGCGACCCGCCGAACGCCGCGCCCAGCGCCGCGCCGATGCCCGCGATCTCGTCCTCGGCCTGGAAGGTGCGCACACCGAAGTTCTTGTGCCTGGACAGCTCGTGCAGGATGTCGGAGGCCGGCGTGATGGGGTACGAGCCGAGGTACAGCGGCAGATCCGCCTGCCGGGCCGCCGCGATCAGACCGTACGACAGGGCGAGGTTCCCCGAGATGTTGCGGTAGGTGCCGGCCGTGAACGCGTGGGCGGCCGGGGCGACTTCGTAGGAGACCGCGAAGTCCTCGGTGGTCTCCCCGAAGTTCCACCCCGCGTGGAACGCCGCGATGTTCGCCTCGGCGATCTCGGGCTTCTTGGCGAACTTGGCCCGCAGGAACTTCTCGGTTCCCTCGGTCGGCCGGTGGTACATCCACGAAAGCAGCCCGAGCGCGAACATGTTCTTCGAGCGCCCGGCGTCCTTGCGGGACAGGTCGAAGTCCTTCAGGGCCTCCACCGTCAGCGTGGTCAGCGGCACCGGGTGCACGCTGTAGCCGTCCAGCGAGCCGTCCTCCAGCGGGGAGGTGGCGTAACCGACCTTCTGCATCGCCCGCTTGGAGAATTCGTCGGTGTTGACGATGACCTCCGCGCCGCGCGGCACGTCGCCGATGTTCGCCTTCAGCGCCGCCGGGTTCATCGCCACAAGCACGTTCGGCGCGTCGCCCGGGGTCAGGATGTCGTGGTCGGCGAAATGCAACTGAAAGGAGGAAACGCCCGGGAGTGTCCCGGCGGGCGCGCGGATCTCGGCGGGGAAGTTCGGCAGCGTCGACAGGTCGTTGCCGAAGGAGGCGGTCTCCGAAGTGAACCGGTCACCCGTGAGCTGCATGCCGTCACCGGAGTCACCCGCGAAGCGGATGATCACCCGGTCCAGACGGCGAACACCCTTGTCACCTGCGGGCTTGCGTTGTCCTCCGACGACTGCCCCGTCGGCCTGCTCGGCTTCGCTACTGACCTGGCTGGTCACTGAACTGGACCTCCCTCGAGGCGACTGTGCGGAATCGCCGGGACGGCCGGCGCTCCCAAGGTCCACCCTACGTCTGTAAGGGTCGCCTTCCTGGGGAAGCTCGCATTCTGGATGCGTTTCTGAGACGCCGTGATGCACTGGTTTGCCATGGTTTGCCTCGCCCCCCGGTCCTCCATGGATGACGCTCCCCGCTCATCCTTTGGTTCTAGGACTTGCTCCGGCTTCCTGCGGCTACCCGTCACTCTCCGTGGTTGTCCCTGTTCCCGCTGTTGCGCCCCCGCTACCGAGTGCTGTCACGTGCTGTCTGACAGGGTGTCAGTTGGTCATGAGTTGAGATAGGTGAGGACCGCGAGCACGCGGCGGTGATCCCCGTCACTCTGCGACAGGCCGAGCTTCAGGAAGATGTTGCTCACGTGCTTCTCGACGGCGCCGTCGCTCACCACGAGCTGCCGCGCGACCGCCGAGTTCGTCCGTCCTTCGGCCATCAGTCCGAGTACCTCGCGTTCCCGCGGTGTAAGCCCCGCGAGCACGTCCTGCTTGCGGCTGCGACCCAGCAACTGCGCCACGACCTCCGGATCGAGCGCCGTGCCGCCTTCCGCCACCCGCACCACCGCGTCGACGAACTCCCGCACGTCGGCGACCCGGTCCTTGAGCAGATAGCCCACGCCGCGGCTCGACCCGGCGAGCAGCTCGGTGGCGTACTGCTCCTCGACGTACTGCGAAAGGACCAGGACCCCGAGGTCGGGGTGCTGGTGGCGCAGATACACCGCGGCGCGCACGCCCTCGTCGGTGTGGGTCGGAGGCATCCGCACGTCGGCGACGACCACGTCCGGCAGGGCGTCCTGCGCGGCGAGGTCGGTGATCGTCTTGATCAGCGCCTCGGCGTCACCCACACCGGCGACCACGTCGTGCCCGCGGTCGGTCAGCAGGCGGGTCAGGCCCTCCCGAAGCAGCACTGAATCCTCGGCGATGACCACCCGCACCTTGTCCTCCATCTTTTGGCCCCCCGGCACTTTTCCGGCCCCCCGGCGCGGGGCAGTTCCGGCCCCGGGCGCGCTTGTCTGGCCCGCATCGGTCCGACAGCGGTCGCGTCGGCCGAACACTCGGCACCTCAGTATCGCGCGATCCGGGGCGGGCCACCGGGCCGGTCGCCAGACTGTTGCGTACGGCCATCGCACGGCGTGCGGCCCCGGCTCTGTGAGGAGCCGGGGCGGTGTGCGCTTCCCCCCGGGGCAGGGGGCAGGGCTCAGGGTTCAGCTCAACCCTGACGCCACGGCAGCTCCGCCGTGACCGTCGTCGGGCCGCCCGCCGGCGAGTCGACGACCAGGATCCCGTCGACCGCGTCGAGCCGCTCCGCGAGGCCCGCGAGACCGGAGCCCGCCGACACGTCGGCGCCGCCCGTCCCGTTGTCGGTCACCTGGAGCATCAGCCGGTTCTCGGCCCGCCAGACGTCGACACCCGCGGCCCGGGCGCCGCTGTGCTTGCTGATGTTCTGCAGCAGCTCGGAGACCGTGAAGTACGCGATGCCCTCGATGGCCGCCGCCGGACGGCTCGTCAGGTCCACCTCCACCTGCACCGGCACCGTGCAGCGGGCGGCCAGCGAGGAGAGCGCCGCGTCCAGGCCGCGGTCGGTGAGGACCGCCGGGTGGATGCCGCGGGCCAGGTCGCGCAGCTCCTGAAGGGCGACCTTCACCTCGCCGTGCGCCTCGTCCACCATGCGCGCCGCGGCCTCCGGATCCTCGGCCAGCTTCTCCTTGGCGAGGCCCAGGTCCATGGCGAGGGCGACGAGGCGGGCCTGCGCGCCGTCGTGCAGATCGCGCTCGATGCGGCGCAGATCGGCCGCGGCGGTGTCCACGACGACACCGCGGTCCGACTCCAGCTCGACGACGCGGGTCGCGAGCCGCGACGGGCCGAGCAGCCCGAACACCAGCACGCGGTCCACGGTCGTCAGCGCCCGCACGATCCACGGACTGGCCAGCGTGATGAGCAGCCCCGTCGCGGCGGTGATGCCGAGCTCGAAGGGGTTGTCGAGGTAGATGCGGTGGCCGTCGTCGCCCCCGTAGAGCTGGATGCCGTCCTGCCCCCCGTACATCGGGAAGAGCCAGAACCAGAGCGGATACGTGAGCATCAGCCAGCCGTACGACCAGAAAGCCGCCGCCACCACGAACGAGAAGACCGACCACGGCAGCATCAGCAGCGAATAGAGCAGGTGCCGCCAGGACGCGCCGCTCTTGAGCACGGCCCCCATGAGCGCCATCGGGCCACCGCCCTTGGGGCGCAGCGGCTCCGGCGGCGCGACCTCAAGACCGAGCAGACCGCGCGCCCGCGTCCGCTCCAGGGCGCCGATGCCGCGGCAGCCGGCCAGCCCCGCCGCAAGGACCGGGATGCCGATGAAGGTGATCAGCAGGCCCACGCCGAGGGAGAGCATCGTGATGGCGAAGACGAAGGACGTGATGCCGATCGGCAGGCTCAGCATGGTGTAGCCGAACTCGCGCCAGGCGCGGGCCTCGATGGGGGCGCGCAGCCCGGCGGGCAGGCGGTGCCGCCGCTTCCCGGTGTCGGGGTCCCGGTAATCCGGCCGGTCCATCTGCGCGTACCCCTGTCCGTACTCGGTGGCCATCGCTGCCGTCCGTTTCTGCGTCTGTGTATGTGGGTCTGTGCTTGCCCCGGGCCAGCCTCTGCCTGCCCTGGTTCCGGGCCTCTGCCTGCCCTTGTTCCGGGCCTCTGCTTGCCCTTGTTCCGGGCCTCCGCCTGCCCTGGTTACAGACTCGTCGTCGCGGCGGCTCGCGACCATGGAGCGGGTCGGCGTCTTCCACCGGGGGTTTTCCCTACCCCACGCGGTCCCGCCACGGCAGCTCCGCCGTGATCGTCGTCGGCCCGCCCTGCGGGGAATCGATCACGAAGAGCCCGTCCACGGCGCCGAGCCGGTCCGCGAGCCCCGCCATGCCCGTCCCGCCGTCGAGCCGCGCCCCGCCGCGCCCGTCGTCCCACACCTGGATGAGCAGCCGGTCCTCCGAACGCCAGACGTCGACGCTCGCGGACTTCGCCCCGCTGTGCTTGCTGATGTTCTGCAGCAGCTCGGAGACCGTGAAGTACGCGATGCCCTCGATGGCCGCCGCCGGGCGCGCCGGCAGGTCGGCGGTCACCTTCACCGGCACCGTGCAGCGCGACGCCACCGAGGAGAGCGCGGCGTTGAGACCGCGGTCGGTGAGGACGGCCGGGTGGATGCCGCGGGCCAGATCGCGCAGTTCCTGCAAGGCGAGCTTCACCTCGCCGTGCGCCTCGTCGACCATGGAGGCCGCGGCGTCGGGGTCCTCCAGGAGCTTCTCCTTGGCGAGGCCGAGACCCATGGCGAGGGCGACGAGGCGGGCCTGCGCGCCGTCGTGCAGATCGCGCTCGATGCGGCGCAGGTCGGCGGCGGCGGTGTCCACCACGACGCCCCGGTCGGACTCCAGTTCGGCGATGCGCCGCTCCAACTCGTCGGAGGGCGACAGCATTCCGCGCACCATCGCCCGGTCGGCGTTGGTGAGGCCGCGCGCGACGAAGGGCAGCACCGGCCAGAGCACGAAGAGCCCGACGGCGGTGACCGCGAAGGTCGCCACGCCCCACGGCAGCCGGATGAACGCGTACAGCATGGTGCGCCAGCCCACCGGGTCCCGCAGGTTCGCCCACAGCCGCGCGAAGAAGCTCTGCCCGCGGTGCCCCGGCATCGGGCTCGGCTCGTCGATCCGGACGCCGAGCAGCTTTCTGGCCCGCGCCCGCTCGGCCCTGCCCAGCTGGCGCGCGCCGAGCAGTCCCAGCGCGAGCAGCGGCAGACCGATCACCGTCACCGTCAGCCCGATGCCGATCGACAGCACGCTCACGGCGTAGACGAAGCCGACGATCCCCACCGGCAGGTTCACCAGGAGGTGTGCGATCTCCTTCCAGGTGTGCCGGTCGTACGCGAAGCGCGCGGGGGGCGGCCGGTCGTCGTGCGGGAGCGTGGTGCGTGCGGTCATACGCGCTAGGGTGCCCGGCCCGGCGCCGCGACGCCATGAGGGCGGCCGCCGGGGCGGCCGGGGGGATAACCCCACCCCGGTCGTTGCGTGACGCTCTGCTTACCGAACCTTTAGCAGGCCCTAGACTCCCGTGCGTACAGATCGTCGAAAGCGTCTGCGTACGGATCGTCGAAAAGGGTCAGGGTCAGGGAGTGAAGGACGGTCAGTGAAGGACGGTCAGGGAGTGAGGGAGTGACGTGCACGTGACGAACGTCGCGGCAAGCTACTACCAGTCGTACTCCGTCGTCGGACTGCTCGCGGTCGTGGGCGTGCTGTTCGTCGCCGTGGCCTTCGGCGCGGGACGGCTGCTGCGCCCGGTGGTGCCGACCCCGGAGAAACTTCTGACGTACGAGTGCGGCGTCGACCCCGTCGGCGAGGGCTGGGCCCACACCCAGGTCCGCTACTACGTCTACGCGTTCCTCTACGTGATCTTCGCCGTCGACTCGATCTTCCTCTTCCCCTGGGCGACGGTCTTCGCCGCGCCAGGCTACGGCGCGACGACACTCGTGGAGATGTTCATCTTCCTCGGCTTCCTCGCCGTGGGCCTGCTGTACGCATACAAGAAGGGCGTCCTGACGTGGACGTGACCCCCGCTCCCGCCGCCGCCTCCGCTCCCGTGGACCTGCCGGAGCCGAAGAGGCTCGGTGTGCTCTCCCGCCTCGCCCCCGAGCCGATGAAGGTGGTCCTCAACTGGGGCCGCCGGTACTCCCTCTGGGTCTTCAACTTCGGCCTCGCCTGCTGCGCCATCGAGTTCATCGCCGCGTCCATGGCGCGCCACGACTTCATCCGGCTCGGCGTCATCCCCTTCGCGCCGGGACCGCGCCAGGCCGACCTGATGGTCGTCTCCGGCACGGTCACGGACAAGATGGCGCCCGCGGTGAAGCGCCTGTACGAGCAGATGCCCGAACCGAAGTACGTCATCTCCTTCGGCGCCTGCTCCAACTGCGGCGGCCCGTACTGGGACTCGTACTCCGTGACGAAGGGCGTCGACCAGATCATCCCGGTCGACGTGTACGTCCCCGGCTGCCCGCCCCGCCCGGAGGCGCTCCTCCAGGGCATCCTCAAACTCCAGGAGAAGATCGCTCGGGAGTCGCTGGGGGAGCGGTACGGGAACGGCTCGGGCGGGCGTCCCTCGGCGGCCGCGCTGCAGAGCGGCCTGGTGAAGGCGCCCGCGCCGGGGGAGGACCGGGCATGACCGGCTGGCTGCCGAGCCCCGTCGAGGAGCTCTTCGGCACGGAGGCGACGGCCGAGGAGTCGTACGACGTCCTGACCGTCGACGTCCCCCCGGCTTCGTGGACCACCGCTCTGGAGACGGCCCGCACCACACTCTCCTGCACCTACTTCGACTGGCTGAGCGCGGTCGACGAACCGGGCACCGGCTTCCGCGTGGCCGCCCACGTCGTCGCCCTCTCTCCCGTACGCCGCCTCCTCCTCCGTACGACCGTCGCGCACGACGCCCCCGTGCTCGCCTCCGCGGTCGGCGTCTATGCGGGCGCCGCCTGGCACGAGCGCGAGACGCACGAGATGTTCGGCGTGACCTTCGAGGGCCACCCCGGGCTGACCCCGCTCCTCCTGCCCGACAGCTTCGAGGGCCACCCCCTCCGCAAGGACTTCGTGCTCGCGGCCCGCGTCGCCAAGGCCTGGCCGGGCGCCAAGGAGCCGGGCGAGTCCGAGCACGGCGGCCCCAAGCGCCGCCAGATGCTCCCGCCCGGCGTACCCGACCCGAACGAGTGGGGCCCTCTGAAGGGCCAGCTCCCGCCGGCTCCGGCACGTCCGGCGCGCGGGGCGGGGCGCGCGGGAGCCGCTGGAGCGGCTGCTGCCGGGGCGGCGGGCCGCGCCGCCGGCGAACGCCCCGCGCGGCGGACCCGGAGCGTGAGCGAGGGCTCCGCCAGCCAGGCCGCAGCGACGCCCCCGGCGGAGAACACCCCGGCCGCGCCCGCCGACGGGGAGGCCCCGGCCCGCCGCCCGAGGCGCGCGCGCAGCGCGAGCCAGGGATCGGCGTCGCAACGAGCGGCGACCCCGGCTCCGGCCCCCACGCCGGAGGCCACACCCGAGGCGAAGTCCGACGCTCCCTGGCACCACGCCCGCCCGGCGTTCGACACCACGGAGCAGCCCGAGCCCGACCCCACGCCAAAGCCAGAGAACCCCCGTACCGGGGACACCGGGGACACCGGGGATACCGGGGATACCGGGGATACCGGAGACACTGGAGGGAACGAGTGAACGACGTCCTCGACGTCGCCCTGCGCCTCGTCATCGTCTTCGCGGCGTTCCTGATCCTGCCCCTCGTCGTCGGCCAGACCGAGCACAAGGTGATGGCCCACATGCAGGGCCGCCTCGGCCCCATGCACGCGGGCGGCTTCCACGGCTGGGCCCAACTCGTCGCCGACGGCGTCAAGTTCGCCCAGAAGGAAGACATCGTCCCGGCGGCGGCGGACCGCCGCATCTTCCAACTGGCCCCCGCGATCGCCCTCCTCCCCTACCTCCTCGTCCTGATCGCCATCCCGATCGGCCCCGGCGAGGGCGCGGTCGGCGAGGTCGTCGACGCGGGCATCTTCTTCGTACTCGCGGTGATGGGCGTCGGCGTACTCGGCTCGCTCATGGCGGGCTGGGCCAGCGCCAACAAGTTCTCCCTCCTCGGCGGCCTCCGCACCGCCGCCCAGCTCCTCGCGTACGAACTGCCGATGCTGCTCGCCGCCGCCTCGGTCGCCATGGCCGCCGGCACGGTGTCGCTGCCCGGCATCGTCGACGCCTTCGAGTGGTGGTGGCTGCCCTGGCAGATCGTCGGCGCCCTCGTCTTCTTCGTCGCGGGCCTCGCCGAACTGCAGCGTCCGCCCTTCGACATGCCGGTCGCCGACTCCGAGATCATCTTCGGCGCCTACACCGAGTACACCGGCCTGCGCTTCGCCCTCTTCCTCCTCGCCGAGTACGCCGGAATCGTCGTCCTGTGCGGACTGACCACCGTCCTGTTCCTGGGCGGCTGGCACGGTCCGTGGGGTGCCGACGGCCTCGGCTGGGTCTGGACCCTGCTGAAGACGGCCGTCCTGGCCTTCGTGGTCATCTGGCTGCGCGTGTCCTACCCCCGTCTCCGCGAGGACCAGCTCCAGAAACTCGCCTGGACCCTCCTCGTCCCGCTCGCCCTCGCGCAGATCGCGCTCACCGGCATCGTGAAGGTGGCGATCAACTAATGGCACCTTTTCTCCCGCCCACCCGGCCCGGCATCCCCGGCAGCGGCCTGGCCAAGGGCCTCGCCGTCACCCTCCGCACGATGACGAAGAAGACCGTCACCGAGCAGTACCCGGAACACCAGCCCGAACTGCCGCCCCGCACCCGCGGCGTCATCGGCCTGTTCGAGGAGAACTGCACGGTCTGCATGCTCTGCGCCCGCGAGTGCCCCGACTGGTGCATCTACATCGACTCCCACAAGGAGACGGTCCCGCCCGCCGCCCCCGGCGGCCGTGAGCGCAGCCGCAACGTCCTCGACCGCTTCGCCATCGACTTCGCCCTCTGCATGTACTGCGGCATCTGCATCGAGGTCTGCCCCTTCGACGCGCTCTTCTGGTCGCCGGAGTTCGAGTACGCCGAGACCGACATCCACGAACTCACCCACGAGCGCGACAAGCTCCGCGACTGGATGTGGACCGTGCCGGCCCCGCCCGCCCTGGACCCCGGCGCCGAGGAACCGAAGGAACTCGCCGCCGCCCGCAAGGCCGCGGAGAAGCAGGCCGCCGCCGAGGTGAAGAGCGAGGAGTCGTGAACATCGCCGCCGAAACACAGGGCTTCCTGTCGCCCACGGGCGTCGAGATCGCCTTCCTCCTGGTCGGCCTCGTCACGCTCGGCGCGGCCGTCATCACGGTCACGACCAAGCAGCTGGTGCACGCCGCCCTGTGGCTCGTGGTGGCGCTCGGCGGACTGGCCGTCGAGTACCTCCTGCTGACCGCCGAGTTCATCGCCTGGGTGCAGGTCCTCATCTACGTCGGTTCAGTGGTCGTCCTCCTCCTCTTCGGTCTGATGCTCACCAGGGCCCCCATCGGCCGCTCCCCGGACGCCGATTCGGGCAACCGTCCGGTCGCGTTCGCGGTGGCCCTCACCGCGGCCGCCGCCCTGGTCTGGGTCGTCGTGGACGCGTTCCGCACCACGGTGATCGACCTGGACGGCGCCGCCCAGGGCTCCACCGACGTGACCGGCTCGGTCCTCTTCCGGCACTGGGTGCTCCCCTTCGAAGCGCTCTCGGTCCTCCTCCTCGCCGCCCTCGTCGGCGCGATCGTCCTGTCCCGTAGGAACACCGCGTCGACCGCAGCGCCGAACAGCACGTCGACCGCCGCGCCGGATGCCCGTGCCACGGACCGGGAGGAGAACAGCTGATGCACCTCCACCTCGCCTATCCCGCCGTCCTCGCCGTCCTCCTCTTCAGCGTCGGCCTGTACGGAGTGCTCGCCCGGCGCAACGCGATCCTGGTCCTGATGTCCGTCGAGCTCATGCTCAACGCCGTCAACCTCAACCTGGTCGCCTTCGACGTCTGGCTCCGCGACTCCCTCCACGCCGGCCAGGCCCTGACCCTCTTCGTCATCGCCATCGCCGCCGCCGAGATCGGCATCGGCCTCGCGATCGTCCTGGCGGTCTACCGCAACCGCGGCAGCTCCGCCGTCGACGAACTCCGCGACACCGCCGAGAGCGCCGAGTCCGCCGCCGAAGAGCCCGACCCCGCACATCAGCCGCCGTCGGCGCAGACGTCGAAGAAGGCTGAGGCCACCGCGTGACCACGACCACCCTCGCCGTCCTCGTCCCCCTCCTTCCGTTCCTGGGCGCGGCCGCGGGCCTGCTCCTCGGCCGCCGCGCCCCCGGCCTCGTCCGGCCCCTCGCGGTACTGCCCACACTGACGGCCCTCGTCCTGGCCGTACTCGTGGCGGCCCGTCAGGGCGGCGGCACCGGCAGCGGCACAGCCCCGGTCGACGCCGCCACCGAGCTCACCCCGACCGGCTCGGTCCCCATCGAGCTCGCCCTGCACATCGACGGCTTCGCCGCCCTCGTCGCCGTCCTCGTCGGCGTCGTCGCCTCCTGCGTGCAGATCTACTCGACGGGCTACCTCCGCGAGGACCCCCGCTACCCCTCGTACGCCGCTCTCGTCTCCCTCTTCACCTCCGCGATGCTGCTCGTCGTCTACTCCGGCGACCTGATGGTGCTCCTGGTCGGCTGGGAGATCATGGGCATCTGCTCGTACTTCCTGGTGGGCCACTACTGGGAGACCCCCGAGGCGCGCGCCGCCTCCCTGAAGGCCTTCCTCGTCACCAAGCTCGGTGATGTCCCCTTCCTGATCGGCCTGTTCGCGCTCGCCGCCGACACGGGCTCCTTCCGCGTCACGACGATCCTCGCGACGGTCGCGGACGGCGGCCTGGACCACCCCACGCTCATCGCCCTGCTGCTCCTCGCGGGCGTCGCGGGCAAGTCCGCCCAGTTCCCGCTGCACACCTGGCTGCCCGACGCGATGGCCGGCCCCACGCCGGTCTCCGCGCTGATCCACGCCGCGACGATGGTCGCCGCCGGTGTCTACTTCGTGGCCCGGCTCCTCCCCGTCTTCGCCACCTCCGACGCGGCCCTGGTCGTCCTCGCCGTCATGGCCGCCGTCACGATGGCCGGTTCGGCCCTCGCCGCGCTCGCCCAGGACGACATCAAGCGCGTCCTCGCGTACTCGACGATCGGCCAGCTCGGCTACATGACCGGCGCCCTCGCCGTCGGCGACCGCGGTGCCGCCGTCTTCCACCTCCTGTCGCACGGCGCCTTCAAGGCGCTGCTGTTCCTCACGGCGGGCGTGATCATCCACGCCGCCGGCACCAACTCGCTGGCCGCCATGTCCCGCATGAAGGGCCTGCGCGACCGCGTCCCCGACGCCTACTGGACGATGACCGTGGCGCTCCTCGCGCTCGCCGCGATCCCGCCGTTCAGCGGCTTCTTCTCTAAGGAAGCCGTGCTCGGCGCCGCCGAGCACACGGCCACGGGCCACGCCGATTCCGCGCCCACCGCGGCGGGCTGGATCGTCCTCGTCGCCGGTCTGCTCACCGCCCTCCTCACCGCCGCGTACGCGACGCGGCTCTGGCTGCTCGCCTTCAACGGCAGGGGAGCGCAGGCTCCCGACCACGGGAAGCAGCCCGTCGCCATGACCGCCGTCCTCTGGGTGCTCGCCGTCCCCTCCCTCGTCTTCGGTCTGACCGTCGGCGTCCTGCCGGACTGGTTCGACGGCCACTCGCTCGCCCCGACGCTCACCACCTCCGTGCTGGGCACGGGCCTCGCACTCGTCGGCGCCCTGGTCACCTACGGCGCGTGGCGGCACACCACGGCCCTCACCGCCCGCGTCCCGATGGGCGCGGTCGCCGCGAGCCCGGACGGCGACGGCGGCCAGGTGGAGGCGGAGGCCATCGCCGCCCACACCCCGGCGTACGGAGACGTGGCCTCGGCACCGGACCCGGCCGACCCCGGCCGTCTGCTGCTCGGACCGCTGCACCGGCACGCGGCCGCCGGCTTCCACCTCGACGCCGTCTACACCGTCCTGTTCGTGCGCCCGGTCCGGGCCGCCGCGGGACTCGTCCGCTTCCTCGACCGCGAGGTCGTCGAGACGTACGTGCGTGGCGCGGGCGCCGCACCCCGCTGGCTCGGCGCGGCCGTCCGTCGCGCGCAGACCGGCAACGTGCAGACCTATTTGAGCGCGCTGCTCGCAGGCACGGTCGTCCTGGCCGTCGCCGCCGTCCTCGTCGCCACCGCCGGAGCGTGAGCAGCCGTGATCGGTATCAGTGAGTCCGTGATGCAGTTTCTTCTGGCGTTGATCGTCGTCGGCCCGCTCATCGGCGCCGTGGCCGCCCTCCTGCCGGCCCCGCCCGGGCTGAAGGGGAAGTCATCCGACCAGGCCGTGCTGCGCCACGGCGTGACCGTGACCGGCGTGATCCTCATCGCCGCGATCGTCCTCGCGCTCGGCTTCGACCACGACCAGCCGTCGAAGATGCAGGCCACGACCGATATCAGCTGGATCCCCGCACTCGACGTGCGCATCCACCTCGGCATCGACGGCATCTCGCTCCCCCTCCTGGTCCTGACCGCGCTGCTGACCTTCCTCTGCGCGCTCTACTCCTACTTCAAGCTGCCCGAGGGCCCGTCCCCCAAGGCGTTCGTCGCACTGATCCTCATGCTCGAGTCCGGCACCCTCGCGACCTTCGCCGTCCTCGATCTGCTGCTGTTCTTCCTGGCGTTCGAGATGGTGCTCATCCCGATGTACTTCCTCATCGCCCGCTGGGGCGGTGAGCAACGGACCCGGGCCGCTTGGAAGTTCATCCTCTACACCCTGCTCGGATCCGTCGTCATGCTGCTGGGCCTGCTCCTCATCGGGCTCAAGTCCGGCACATTCGACATGGTGGCACTCGCCACTGACAACGACCGGGGCCTGACCACATCCGTGCAGGTCATCGCGGTTCTGGCGATCGGGATCGGGCTCGCGGTCAAGACGCCGATGTGGCCGTTGCACAGCTGGCTGCCCGACGCCCACACCGCCGCGCCGACCGTCGGCTCGGTCCTGCTGGCCGGCGTGCTGCTGAAGATGGGTACGTACGGGTTCGTCCGGATCATCCTGCCCATCGCCCCCGACGGCATGCGGGAGTTCGCGCCGTACCTCGCCGCCTTCGCGGTCGTCGGCATCATCTACGGCTCCCTGGCCTGCCTCGCGCTCGCCAGGCAGGGCGCGAAGGGCGACCTCAAGCGCCTCATCGCGTACTCGTCCGTCGGTCACATGGGCTTCGTCCTGCTCGGCATCTCGACGATGAGCCCGACCGGCGTGAACGGCGCGCTGTTCGCCAACATCGCCCACGGCCTCATCACCGGCCTGCTCTTCTTCCTCGTCGGCGCGCTGAAGGACCGCACCGGCACCACCGACCTCGACTCCCTCGCACAGGGGTCCGGCGCCGCGCTCTACGGCAAGGCGCCCCGCCTCGGCGGCCTCCTCGCCTTCGGCGCCGTCGCCTCCCTCGGACTGCCGGGACTCGCCGGGTTCTGGGGCGAAATGCTCGCCCTGTTCGGAGCGTTCGAGCCCGCGGACGACCTGAGCCGCCCCGCGTTCCTCACCTTCATGGCCATCGCCGCCTTCGGCACCCTGCTCACCGCCGCGTACATGCTCATCGTCGTACGCCGGGTCTGCATGGGCCCGATGTCGCGGCCCGCCACGGCCGACGAGCCCGCCCCCAAGGCGCTCGCCGACGTCCACGGCTACGAGTTCGCCGCCTGGACCCCCCTCGTCGCCCTCACCGTCCTCGCCGGACTCTGGCCCGCGGCTCTCCTCGGCCTGACCGACCCGGCCGTGCAGAAGCTCCTCACTGGAGGCAAGTCGTGACCGTGGCCGCCGAAAGCGCCGCAAGCCTGGTCCAGTCCGTCGACTGGCTCGCGATCGCGCCGCCGACCATCGCCGCGGTCGTCGGCCTCGTCGTGCTCGTGGCCGACCTCTTCGTGAAGGACGGCAAGAAGGCGCTCCTCGGCTGGATCTCCGTGGCGGGTCTGGCCGCGGCCGCGCTCGCCCTGCTGCCCCTCCTGGACGACGACCGCTCCACCTTCTGCCTGACCGGCGGGGGCGCGCACGCGTGCAGCTACACCGCCGACCGCTTCACCCTCGTCATCCAGCTCCTCGTCCTCGGCGGCGCCCTGCTCGCCGCCCTGCTCTCCATGAGCACCCTCAAGGACTCCGGCGACGAACTCCCCGCAGGGGAGTTCTGGTTCCTGCTGCTCTCCTCCGCGGCGGGCGCCGCCCTGCTGCCCGCCTCGCGCGACCTCGCGACCCTTATCGTGGCTCTGGAAGTCGCGTCCCTGCCGGCGTTCGCCCTCGTCGGCCTTCGGAGGGGCGACAAGCGCTCCTCCGAAGCGGCCCTGAAGTTCTTCCTCTCCTCGGTCACCGCGACCGCCGTGAGCCTCATGGGCGTCAGCTTCGTGTACGCCGCCACCGGCACCCTGCACCTCACGGAGATCGCCACCAAGCTCCAGGACGTCGACGGACAGCTCCACACGCTCGCCCAGACGGGCGTAGCGCTCACCCTCGTCGGCTTCGCCTTCAAGGTGGCCGCCGTGCCCTTCCACTTCTGGGTGCCCGACACCTACGTAGGCGCGCCCCTGCCCGTCGCCGCCTACCTCTCCGTCGTCGGGAAGGCCGTCGGCTTCACCGGCCTCATCCTCGTCACCGTCGTCGCCTTCCCGTCGTACGCGGACGTCTGGGGCCCCGCGCTCGCCGTCCTCGCCGCGCTCACCATGACCGCCGGCAACGTGGCGGCCCTGCGCCAGCAGTCCACGCGCGCGTACAGCGCGGTCCGCCTCCTCGCCTGGTCCTCGGTCGGCCAGGCCGGGTACCTCCTGGTGCCCATCGCCGCCGCCGGGTACGCCGACAACGAGGCCGCCGCCGAGAAGGCCATCGGCTCGACCGTCGCGTACGCCCTGATGTACGCCGCCGTGAACCTCGGCGCCTTCGCCGTGGCCGCCCTCGTCGGCCGTACACAGCGCCTGAACCGCGTCAGCGACTACCGCGGCCTGTACGCGCGCAGCCCCCTCGCCGCCCTCGTCCTCGGCTTCTTCCTGCTCTGCCTGGCAGGCCTGCCGCCCGGCATCATCGGCCTCTTCGCGAAGGTCACGGTCTTCTCGGCCGCCGTCGACGCGGGCCTCGGCTGGCTCGCCGTGGTCATGGCCGTGAACGTGGTGATCGCGCTCTTCTACTACCTCCAGTGGACGGCGCTCCTGTTCCGCGCCCCGGAGGGAGAGCCGGTCAAGCACCGCGTGCCCGCACCGCTCACCGCGGCCATCGCGCTGACGGCCGTCCTCGGCATCGCGCTCTCCGGAGCACCGCAGCTGGTCCTGAGGTTCTCGGACACCGGCCTGTTCTGACGCGGTCCCCGTGGGCCGTCACCCGCGCGGCCTACATCGCTCATGCGTGCACAAGGGAACTAGTGCTCCCCGCCTGGCGTTGACCAGTACGGGAGGGTCCACTGAACAGTGGAAGCACCAGTCAGCAGAGGGTTCCCCCACGCACCACCAGGAGGGCGTACCGTGCACCGCCGGCACAACGGGTTGAAGACCGCCGTACTCCTCGGGGGACTGTCCGCGCTCATCCTTGTCATCGGCAGTTTCTTCGGGCGTACGGGCCTGATCGTCGCGCTCTTCGTAGCGCTCGGCACCAACGCGTACGCGTACTGGAACAGCGACAAGCTGGCCCTGCGCGCGATGCGGGCCCGTCCGGTGAGCGAATTCGAGGCTCCAGAGCTGTACCGCATGGTCCGCGAGCTCTCCACCCAGGCCCGCCAGCCCATGCCCCGCCTGTACATCTCGCCCACGGAGGCGCCGAACGCGTTCGCCACGGGCCGCAATCCGCGCAACGCGGCGGTGTGCTGCACCGACGGCATCCTCCGCCTCCTCGACGAGCGCGAGCTGCGGGGCGTGATCGGCCACGAGCTCAGTCACGTCTACAACCGCGACATCCTGATCTCGTCGGTCGCCGGCGCCCTCGCCTCCGTGATCATGTTCCTGGTCAACTTCGCCTGGCTGATCCCGGTCGGCCGGTCGAACGACAACGAAGGCCCCGGCATCTTCGGCATGCTCCTGATCATGCTGCTCGGCCCGCTGGCGGCCTCCGTCATCCAGCTCGCGATCAGCCGCTCCAGGGAGTACGAGGCCGACGCGTCCGGCGCGCAGCTCACCGGAGACCCCCTCGCCCTCGCGAGCGCCCTGCGCAAACTCGACGCGGGGACGAAGCAGTTGCCGCTGCCTCCCGAGCCCCGCCTCGAGACCGCGAGTCACATGATGATCGCGAACCCCTTCCGTCCGGGGCAGGGCATGTCCAAGATGTTCTCCACCCACCCGCCGATGGCGGAGCGCATCGCCCGACTCGAGCAGATGGCAGGTCGCCACCAGTGAAGACAATCCTGAACGTCATATGGCTCGTCCTCTGCGGCTTCTGGATGTTCCTGGCCTACTTGGTCGCGGGCGCGATCCTCTGCGTCACGATCATCGGCATCCCATTTGGCCTGGCCAGCTTCCGCATCGGCCGCTATGCCCTGTGGCCCTTCGGCTACACGACGGTCGAGCGCCGCGACGCGGGCGCGCCCTCCTGCGTCGGCAACGTGCTGTGGCTGCTCCTCGCGGGCTGGTGGCTCGCCATCGGCCACATCGTCACCGGCCTCATGCTGTGCGTCACGATCATCGGCATCCCCCTGGGCGTCGCCAACTTCAAGCTGATCCCGGTCTCCTTGCTGCCGCTCGGCCGCGACATCGTCCGCACCGACCAGCCGTTCGCCGCGCGCTACTGAAGAGGGCGCACTCCGGTGCGGCAGCCGAGGTACGCCCTCGCCGCGTACGACCCCGAGGCCTCTCCGTACGACGAGATATGGGCCCTCTGCGAGGACGCGAAGCACCTCTTCGCCTTCGCCGACCAACTGCCGGACCGGCCGGGCATCCCCGAAGGACGCGACGCCCCACCGGACGAGCTGGCGGAACCGCCCGTACGACTCCTCGGCTGCTCACCGCGCGGCGCCCTGAGAGGCGCGCTGGAGTCCGGCAAAGGCGACCTCGGCCACGGCAGGGTCCTGCGCCTCGGCAGGCTGGGCCGACCCCTCCAGCACGCCGTGGAGGGCGAGGTAGTCGCCTGGATCCCCTCCGCGCGCGGACGCGGCCTGGTCGACCTGGCCCTGGACCCGTGGACCGTACGGCCACCGCGTTCCGCCGGGAAAGTGTGGGACACCTGGTGGGCCGGCCGCCCCACGGAGCCCAACTCATGGGCTCTTCCTGGCATGGACACCGAGGGCCGCTCCCACTGGCTGGCCATCGCCCGCGAGCACGGGGACCGGCGGCGCGGGCCGGACGCGGCGCCCGGCGCCACGTACCACCTCGACGGTCGCCACATCACCGACGAACCGGCCTTCTACTGTGCACTCGGCGAGGCGGTGAACGGCCCCGGAGGATACGTCGGACGGACCGCGGACACGCTCTCCGACCACCTCCGCGGGGGCCTCGGGCCCCCACTGCCCTTCACCCTCGTCTGGCACGACGCGCACACCGCCCGGACCTGCCTGGGCGTCACACCCCGCACAGGCGGCGGCCCGCCGTCCTTCGAGGAGCTCCTCGCGCTCCTCACGCGGACGAACATCGGGGTCGTCCTGGCCTGAGGCCGATTGTCAGTGCCGTGGTCCACCATGAACTCATGAACAACAGCGAGCAGTTGCTGGCCCGTGTCGCCACCGAGGCGCGCGCCACCCGTCCCTGGGGCTGGGACTCCCTTCCCGCCCCCATGGACGCGGACACCCTGGCCCGGGCGGAGGCCTCCCTCGGCTTCACCCTGCCCCCGCTGCTCGCCGCGCTCTACACCCGCATAGGGGACGGCGGATTCGGCCCGGAGTACGGCCTGCTGCCCCTGCTCGAAGGCAAGTCCTCCGGAGGCGAACCGTCCGTCGTCGAGGAGTACTTCACGATGCGCGACTCCGAGTGGGGCTGGCCCGATGGCGTCCTGCCGATATCCCACTGGGGCTGCGCGATGTACGCGTGCGTGGACTGCCACACCGACGAGGCGCAGGTCCTGCTCTTCGAGCCCAACGGCGGCGACCCGCGGCACGCCTGGTTCGTCGACTCCCTGAGCCTCACCACGTGGCTCACCACCTGGCTCGACGGCACGGGGTGGTACGAGGAGGACAACGACGACCTGGACCTGCCGCCTTGGAAGGACGCCCGCACGCACGCGTGAGGCCTCCTTTCCTGGGGGGGGCACCCATGGCCCTCCCGGAGCCGTCAGCGCCGCCCCACCCGACTCCGGACCCGCATCCGCACTCCGTACGCCACCGCCCCCACCGCCAGCACCAGCGCACCGGTCACCACGGAGGACACGGGCAGGGCGAACGCCAGCGTCACGCAGCCGATGCCACCCACCAAAGGCACGAGACGCGCCGCCGGCGCCGAACTCAGCGTCCAAGCCGCCGCATTGGCGACCCCGTAGTACACGAGCACCCCGAAGGAGGAGAAGCCGATCGCCTCACGCACATCCGCAGTCGCCGCCACCACCGCGACCACGGCACCCACGGCGAGCTCCGCGCGGTGCGGCACCCGGAAGCGCGGATGCACGGCCGCGAGCGTCCCCGGCAGATGCCTGTCCCGCGCCATGGCCAGCGTGGTCCGCGAGACACCGAGGACCAGCGCGAGCAGCGAGCCGAGCGCCGCCACCGCCGCTCCCACACGCACCACAGGCACGAGTTCCGGCACCCCCGCCGCGCGCACCGCCTCCACCAGCGGCGCCGACGCACCGGCGAGCCCGTCGGAACCCAGTACGGCCAGCGCGGCCACCGCCACGGCCGCGTACACGCACAGCGTGGTGCCCAACGCCAGCGGAATCGCCCGGGGAATGGTCCGCGTGGGGTCCCGCACCTCCTCGCCGAGCGTCGCGATCCGCGCGTATCCGGCGAAGGCGAAGAAGAGCAGCCCGGCAGCCTGCAGCACCCCGCCGAGCCCGTCCGAGAGCCCCACGTCGAGACGTCCCGCGTCGGCCGCCCCAGACCCGGCGCAGGCCGCCACGACCGCCGCCAGCACGGCGGCCACCACCGCCACGATGCCCCGGGTCAGCCACGCCGACTTCTGCACGCCCACATAGTTGACGGCGGTCAGGAGCACCACGGCCCCGACCGCCACCGCATGCGCCTGCCCCGGCCAGACGTACGCCCCCACGGTCAGCGCCATCGCCGCGCAGGACGCCGTCTTGCCGACGACGAACGCCCAGCCCGCCAAGTAGCCCCAGAACGGCCCGAGCCGCTCCCGCCCGTAGACGTAGGTGCCGCCCGACGCGGGATAGCGGGCGGCGAGCCGCGCCGAGGACGTCGCGTTGCAGTACGCCACCACAGCGGCGATCCCGAGGCCGAGCAGCAGCCCCGAGCCCGCGGCCCCCGCCGCCGGGCCGAGCGCCGCGAAGATCCCTGCCCCCATCATCGCCCCGAGGCCGATCACCACGGCGTCGAAGACGCCGAGCGTCCGCCGGAGCTCAGGTTGCTGTGTCATACGCCGCACCCTACGGATCACCGCAACCGCGACTCTCCGTAGAGACGTCCTTCAGGACAACAGCGCACAAAAGCTCACCGCGCGAGAAAGGCCGGGTCACCGCATGGGCATCATCAGCTGGGTCGTGCTGGGACTGCTGGCCGGAGCCGTCGCCAAACTGCTGCTGCCCGGCCGCGACCCGGGTGGCTTCATCGGCACGACCGTCATCGGCATCGCCGGCGCCTTCACAGGCGGCTGGATCTCCGCCCGCTACCTCGACCACCCGATCGCCGACGACTTCTACGACGGCGCCACCTGGGCGGCGGCCATCGGCGGCTCGCTGGTCCTGCTGGTCGCGTACCGCATCCTCTTCGGCCACTCACGGCGCTGAGACGCCGTTCCCCGAACTGCGGCCAGCAGCAAGGGCGGGCACCCCATCCGGGGAGCCCGCCCTCCGTCATCCGTACGCCAGTGAACTACCGGTAGTTCACGAACTGCAGCGCGAAGTCGAAGTCCTGCCCCTTGAGCAGCGCCTGCACGGCCTGCAGGTCGTCCCGGCTCTTCGAGCTGACCCGCAGCTCGTCACCCTGAACCTGCGCCTTGACGCCCTTGGGACCCTCGTCGCGGATGATCTTGGCGACCTTCTTCGCGTTCTCCTGGGAGATGCCTTCCTCGACCGAGGCGAAGATCTTGTACTCCTTGCCGGACAGCTGCGGCTCGCCCACGTCCAGCGCCTTCAGCGAGATGCCGCGCTTGACCAGCTTGCTCTGGAAGACATCGAGGATCGCCTTGACCCGCTCCTCGCCGCTCGCCTCCATCAGGATCTTCTCGCCGGACCACGAGATCGAGGCACCCGTGCCCTTGAAGTCGTAACGCTGCGAGATCTCCTTGGCGGCCTGGTTGAGGGCGTTGTCGACCTCCTGCCGCTCGACCTTCGAGACGATGTCGAAACTGGAGTCGGCCATGTCCTGTGGCTCCTTGTATCGGGGTATGCGTACTCAGCGGTTACACGGCCGACTGACGCTGGCCGCATCCGCAAAGCCTAGCCACCGCCCCCGCGCGGGGTGCCGCTCAATCGGGTGGCGAAGCACCCCTGTGCATCAGGTATCGTTTACGTCGTTGCCACGGAGCGACGCGAAAGCGGAGCTTGGCGACAAACCCGGCGGTGTGCCCGAGCGGCCAAAGGGAGCAGACTGTAAATCTGCCGGCTCAGCCTTCCCAGGTTCGAATCCTGGCGCCGCCACATGAAGGTAAACCCCCTCCGAACTGCGGAAACGCAGAGCGGAGGGGGTTTCTTCGTGTCGCGCTACGTGATTTTCAGCGCCGCCCGCGGGGACTTTCGGCCGCCGCTCGCACGGGCACACTGAGCACATGTCGTCCCGTCGCAGAAACTGCCCGGAATGCCGCCGCGAGATCGCTGTCGTCGGCGGCCGGTTCGCCCGCCACGACCCGCCAGGCCCGCGCGGCAGCGGTGACCTGATCTCCTGCCCGGGGTCCCGCAGGCAGGCCCCGCTGGGCGCCGCACAGCCGGCTCTGGACGGCTACGTGGTGCCGGACCACCCCGGACAGCTCCCGCTGTTCTGAGCGGGCCTCAGAAGCGTTCTGGGGGCGAGCGGGCGGGCGGCCCCGCTGGCGGGGCTCAGTTGCCCGCGACCGACTTGACCGCCACCGACACCGGCACGGACCCGCCGACCAGCTCCAGCGTCAGCCCGGCCGTCGCCGGAGTCTCCAGGAGCTCCGCGAGTACCGCGGCGACGTCGTCCCGCGGGACCGCACCGCGTCCGGTCGACGCCTCCAGGCGCACGAGGCCCGTGCCCGCGTCGTCCGTCAGCATCCCGGGACGCAGGATCGTCCAGTCGAGGGCGGCACGCGCGCGTACGTTCGCGTCCGCCTCGCCCTTCGCCCGCAGATAGGCGTCGAAGATCTCGTCGCCCCGGTGCGTGGGATCGGCGCCCATGGACGACACGACGATGTAGCGCCGCACCCCGGCCCGCTCCGCCGCGTCCGCGAAGAGCACGGCCGCGCCGCGGTCCACGGTGTTCTTGCGGTCGGCGCCGCTGCCCGGACCCGCGCCCGCCGCGAAGACCGCCGCGTCGGCGCCCCGCAGATGCTCGGCGACCGTGTCGACCGACGCCGACTCCAGGTCGCACAGCACCGGTTCGGCACCCGCTTCGCGGAGATCGGCTTCCTGCTCGACGTTGCGGATCAGTCCGGCGACTTCGTCACCACGCGCGGCGAGCAGACGCTCCAGCCGCAGCGCGATCTGACCATGACCTCCAGCGATGACAATGCGCATACTCCCGACCGTACGGCAGCGCGGACGCGAACGCTCAACACGCGCGCGGGGGACCGGTACTGCGCCGGTGACGCACGCACGCGTGGAAGCCGTCCGGGGTCTTCAAGAGGACGGCTCGTCACCCTTCGGACGCCCGGGCGCCGCCCCCGGCGGACCGCCCCTGCCGCGGCAGGTCCAGCGCCACCGCCACGGCGGAGTCGCAGTACTCGCGCACCGCACTCGTCCGCGCCACGACGCGCCCGCCGTGCACCACGATCCGGCTGTACGCGAGCGACAGCGCCCCCGCGAGCCGGTCGCCGCGCACGGCGAGCAGTTCGGCGGGAAAACCGGCCTCCACCCGCACCTCGGGCAGCCCCATGGCCGCCCGCGCCGCCCCGCTCACCGCTCCGTAGGCGTCCTCGGGCCGCAGCCTGAACCCCGTGGCCAGCAGGTACGCGGCCTCCAGGGGATCCCCGCGCCCCACCGGGTTCGACACGTCCCGCATCGCCCCGCTGCCGGCGGCGACCCGCACCCCGGCCGCCCGCAGCAGCCGGATGGGCGCCGCCCTGCGCCGCTCCACGCTCCCGCACCCGCCCTGCGGAAGGCAGACCACCGTCACCCCGGCCGCCGCGAGCTGCTCGGCCGTGCGCGACGCCACGTCCGCGGGCAGCCGTCCGAGACCGCCGCAGGGCCCGATCGTCACCCCGGCCCGCAGACCGCCCGCCATCGCCGCGAGCCGCCCGAGCCGCGCCGGGTCGTCACCGTCCGTGTGCAGGTCGACGGGGCACCCGTGCTCCGCGGCGAGCTCCAGGACCGCCTCCGTGTAGCCCGTCGGATCGGGGTCGAGATCAGGACAACCGCCCACTACGGAGGCGCCCATTTTCACCGCGTCCCGCAGCATCGCGAGCCCGTCGGCGCCGGCGACACCTGTCAGCAGCCGCGGTACCGCGACGGCCGTCATGTCGACCAGGCCCCGGAGCGAGCGCCGCGCCTGGAGCACCGCCTCCATCGGGCCGAGCCCCTGCACGTCACCGATCCGCACGTGGGAACGCACCGCCGTGGCGCCGTGCCCGAGCTGCAGCAGGGCCGCCTCGGTGGCCCTGCGCTGCACCTCGGGGACGTCGTAGGAGACCGGGCCCACCGCGTCCGCCGACAGCGCCGTGTCGCCGTGCGCGTGCGGCTCGGCGGCCGCCGGCAGCAGGAGGTAGCCGTCGAGGTCCACGCGCGCGGCGTGCGTGGTCAGGCTGCCGGCTGTGCCGACCGCCTCGATGCGCCCGCCGCCGAGCCGGACGTCCACGGTGCGGCCGTCGGTGAGCCGGGCGCCGCAGAGCAGCAGGGCCCCGGGATCGTCCGCGGGGCCGGAACCGGAGGGTCCGGGGGCGCCCGAGGAGTGGGGCTGCTGCGGCTGGCTGTCGGGCATCGCACTCCTGGGGGTCGAGGGGCGGCTGCTGTCGTTCCGGGGCGTCAAGATCACGCAGCGCGCGACGAGCCTAGGACGGCGAAAGGCCCGCTTCGAGGAGGAGCGGAATAGTCGTACCGGTGTGGTTCGAGTAGCCGGACGGTGCGTTCACAGACGCCTGGGACGGGCTTGTCGGCGCCCCGGGGCAGCCCCGTCGGAACGGATTTGGGCGATCGGCGACCAACCGTGTAATGTCTTCATCGCTCGCCCCAATAGCTCAGTCGGTAGAGCGTCTCCATGGTAAGGAGAAGGTCTGCGGTTCGATTCCGCATTGGGGCTCTGATGTTGAGTGATCCTCGCCTTCGGGCGGGGAGATCCCGGCATCGCAGCGGTGTAGCTCAGTCGGTAGAGCAAGCGGCTCATAATCGCTGTGTCACCGGTTCAAGTCCGGTCACCGCTACTAACGGTAGCCGATTGTGGGGTCGGTCCTTCGATCGGCTACTCTTGTATGCGTTCATCCGTCCATCCGTCCGTCAAGGAGCACTCACGTGGCTGCCACCGACGTCCGCCCGAAGATCACGCTGGCCTGCGTGGAGTGCAAGGAGCGGAACTACATCACCAAGAAGAACCGGCGTAACGACCCGGACCGACTGGAGATGAAGAAGCACTGCCCGCGCTGCAACGCGCACACTGCGCACCGCGAAACGCGCTAAACACAGGCTCGTACACGAGGCCGTCCCCGTTGTTCGGGGGCGGCCTCGCGTCGTTTACGAAACCAACCGCAGGAGGTGCCGAGCCGATGGCGCTCGACCAGTCCTTCGTGGGGCGGTCCTATCCCCCCACTGATCCTTATGAGGTCGGCCGGGAGAAGATCCGTGAGTTCGCCGAGGCGGTGGGAGACGCCAATCCCGCTTACACGGACACGGAGACCGCCAAAGCGCTCGGTTACGCCGATGTGATCGCTCCGCCCACTTTCGTGTTTGCGATCACATTCAAAGCGGCGGGTCTGGTCATCGAGGATCCGCAGCTGGGCCTCGACTACAGCCGCGTGGTGCACGGCGACCAGAAGTTCGCCTACACCCGCCCGGTGCGTGCGGGCGACCGGCTCACGGTCAGCTCGACCATCGAGTCGATCAAGTCGCTCGCGGGCAACGACATCCTGGATATCCGCGGCGAGGTCCACGACGAGGCCGGCGAGCATGTCGTCACGACGTGGATCAAGCTCGTCGCACGTGCGGCGGAGTCCGCGGCAGAGGAGGCGTGACGCGATGACGGCGAAGATTTCCTACGACGATGTCGAGGTCGGCACCGAGCTGCCGGCCCAGTCCTTCCCGGTGACGCGCGCCACGCTCGTGCGGTACGCGGGCGCCTCCGGTGACTTCAACCCGATTCACTGGAACGAGAAGTTCGCGGTCGAGGTCGGCCTCCCCGACGTCATCGCGCACGGCATGTTCACCATGGCCGAGGCGATCCGCGTCGTGACCGACTGGCTGGGCGACCCGGGGGCGGTCGTCGAGTACGGCGTCCGCTTCACCAAGCCCGTCGTCGTCCCGAACGACGACAAGGGCGCCACCATCGACGTGAGCGCCAAGGTCGCGGCCAAGCTGGACGACAACCGCGTACGGGTCGACCTCCTCGCGAAGAGCGGCGACCAGAAGGTGCTCGGCATGTCGCGAGCGGTCGTGCAACTGGCCTGACGGCCGGCCTGACAATTGGCCTGACGGCTGTTGCGGGTCTACGTAGACGTATGTAAGGGGCGCTCCGCCATGCGGGGTGCCCCTTACGCGTGTCCGCCGAGGTGCCGCACAGCGCTTGACCACTTAGTGATTGGCCACTAACTTACTCGCATGGTCAGGATGAGCGCAGAAGAGCGGCGCGAAAGCGTCGTCCGTGCGGCGATGGTCGAGTTCGCCCGCGGGGGCTACAACGGCACGTCCACCGAGGTGATCGCCAAGCGGGTGGGCGTCTCGCAGCCGTATCTCTTCCGCCTCTTTCCGGGGAAGCAGGCCATCTTTCTCGCCGCGTCCGGGCGCTGCTGCCAGGAGGTCACCGAGGTCTTCCGCAAGGCGTCCGAGGGACTCGAGGGGGAGGAGGCCCTGCACGCCATGGGTGAGGCCTATCAGGCGCTCATCGCCGACGACCCGGACAAGCTCCTCATGCAGATGCAGATGTACGTCGCCGTGGCCTCCGCGGAGGCGTCCGGCGACCGGGAGTTCGGCGACGCGCTGCGGGCCGCCTGGATGGAGATGTACGACACGGTCCGCCTCGCGCTGGGGGCCGACGTCGACGAGACGACGCAGTTCCTGGCCTACGGAATGCTGATCAACGTCCTGGTGTCGATGGGGTTCAAGCCCGAGCACCGGGTGTGGGCCGGCTTCTACGATTCGGCGCAGCCCAAGACGTGAGTCGGGCGGGCCGAAGGGGTGCGCTTTTCTGTGAGCACGGAAGTTAGTCATCAATAACTAACCTCAGGGGGAAGGCAATGTCACAGCAGACAACAGCACAGCGCGGGGGAGCGGTCTGGGCCCTCGTCATCACCAGCGTCGCCGGGTTCATGGCGGCACTCGACAACCTCGTCGTCACCACCGCCCTGCCCTCCATCCGCGAGGACCTCGGGGGAGCGCTGCACGACCTCGAATGGACCGTGAGCGCCTACACCCTCACGTTCGCCGTACTGCTGATGTTCGGCGCGGCCCTGGGCGACCGGTTCGGCCGCCGCCGGCTCTTCATCGTCGGGCTCTCGATCTTCACCGCCGCCTCCGCCGCCGCGGCCCTCGCGCCGAATCTCGACGCGCTGATCGCCGCCCGCGCGGTGCAGGGTGTCGGCGCCGCGATCATGATGCCGCTCACGCTGACCCTGCTGACGGCGGCGGTGCCACCGGCCAAGCGCGGCATGGCGTACGGCATATGGGGCGCCGTCAACGGCCTCGCGGTCGCCGGCGGCCCGCTGATCGGCGGCAGCCTCACCGAGCACGTCTCCTGGCAGTGGATCTTCTGGCTCAACGTCCCGCTCGGCCTGGTCCTGCTGCCCCTGGCCCGCCTTCGCCTCGCCGAGTCGTACGCACGCGGCGCACGTCTCGACTTCGTGGGCACGCTGCTCGCCAGCGGTGGACTCTTCGGAATCGTGTACGCCCTGGTGCGCGGCCCCATCGACGGCTGGTCCAGTGCCACCGTGCTCGTCAGCCTCGGCGCGGGCGGCGCGCTGCTCGGCGGCTTCATCCACCACGGGATGACCAACAAGGCGCCGATGCTGCCGATGCGCCTCTTCCGTAGTCGTGCGTTCTCCGGGATCAACGCCGCGAGCCTGCTGATGTTCCTCGGCATGTTCGGGTCGATCTTCCTGCTCAGCCAGTACATGCAGAACGTCCTCGGCTACTCGCCCACCGAGGCCGGGCTGCGCATGCTGCCCTGGACCGGCATGCCGATGCTCGTCTCACCGATCGCCGGCTACCTCTCCGACCGGATCGGCGGCCGCCCGGTCGTCGCCGCCGGGCTCTTCCTGCAGGCCACGGGGCTGGCCTGGTACGCCACCGTGGTCGCGACCGACGCCACGTACGGAGCCCAGCTGCCGGCGCTGATCATCAGCGGCATCGGGATGTCCCTGTACTTCGCCCCGGCCTCCAACCTGGTCATGTCCAGCGTCCGCCCGCAGGAGCAGGGCATCGCCTCCGGCGCCAACAACGCCCTTCGCGAGCTCGGCGGCGCCCTCGGCATCGCCGTGATGTCCTCGATCTTCTCGGCGCAGGGCGGCTACGGCTCCGGACAGAGCTTCGTGGACGGCCTGGAACCCGCGCTGTGGGTGGGCGCCGCGGTGGTCGCCCTCGCGGCGGTGGCGGCGCTGTGCGTCCCCTCCCGCGGGAACACCGACGCGCCCGCCCCGGGGACGTCGAAGGAGCCGGACGGCGAGCTCGTCACCGCCTGACGCCCCTCCCCACGGCATGCGAGAACGGCCCTGCCCTGACCGGTGGGGCCGTTCTCGTACTCTTGAGCACGTGCAGGAACTCCACGATGCCCCGCTCGCCCCGCTGACCACCTTCCGGCTCGGCGGCCCCGCGACCCGTCTGATCACCGCGATGACCGATGCCGAGGTGATCGCCGCCGTCCGGGAGGCCGACGACTCCGGAACCCCGCTGCTGCTCATCGGCGGCGGCTCGAACCTGGTCATCGGCGACAAGGGCTTCGACGGCACCGCCCTGCGCATCGCCACCCAGGGCTTCGACCTCGACGGTACGAAGCTGGAGCTGGCAGCCGGCGAGACCTGGACCGACGCGGTCGCACGGACCGTCGAGGCCGGTCTCGCGGGCATCGAGTGCCTCGCCGGAATCCCCGGCTCCGCGGGCGCGACGCCGATCCAGAACGTGGGGGCGTACGGCCAGGAGGTCTCGTCGACCATCACCGAGGTGGTCGCGTACGACCGGAAGACGCAGGAAACGGTCGTGATGGCGAACGCCGAGTGCGACTTCTCGTACCGTCACAGCCGCTTCAAGGCCGACCCCGACCGCTTCGTGGTGCTGCGGGTCCGCTTCGAGCTCGAGGACGCGCAGGGCATGAGCGCCCCCATCAAGTACCCGGAGACGGCGCGCACGCTCGGTGTCGAGGCGGGTGACCGGGTCCCGGCCGCGGTGGCCAGGGAGACCGTCCTGAAGCTCCGCGCGGGCAAGGGCATGGTGCTCGACCCCGAGGACCACGACAGCTGGTCGGCCGGGTCCTTCTTCACCAACCCGATCCTCACCGAGGAGGAGTTCACCGCCTTCCACGCGCGCGTGACCGACCGCCTCGGCCCGGACGTCACCCCGCCCGCCTTCCCGACGGGCGACGGCCGCGTGAAGACCTCCGCCGCCTGGCTCATCGACAAGGCCGGCTTCACCAAGGGCTACGGAGAGGGCCGCGCCCGGATCTCCACCAAGCACACCCTCGCGCTCACCAACCGCGGCGGCGCCACCACCGAGGACCTCCTCGCGCTGGCCCGCGAGGTCGTCGCCGGAGTGCGGGACGCCTTCGGAGTCACGCTGGTCAACGAACCGGTGACGGTGGGCGTCAGCCTGTAGGAGCGGCCAGCCAGTCGTCGATCCCGGCCAGCAGCTTGTCCTGTACGTCGACGGGCGCGGCCGAGCCCCGGACCGACTGCCGTGCCAGCTCGGCCAGTTCGGCGTCGGTGAAGGCGTGGTACTGCCGGGCGATCCCGTACTGCGCGGCCAGCCGCGAGCCGAAGAGCAGCGGGTCGTCGGCGCCGAGCGCTATCGGCACCCCGGCCTCGAACAGCGTGCGCAGAGGGACGTCCTCCGGCTTCTCGTAGACCCCCAGGGCCACGTTCGACGCCGGGCACACCTCGCACGTCACGCCCCGGTCCGCGAGCCGCTTCAGGAGCCGCGGCTCCTCGGCGGCCCGCACACCGTGCCCGATCCGCGTCGCGTCCAGGTCGTCGAGGCAGTCCCGCACCGACGCGGGCCCGGTCAGCTCGCCGCCGTGCGGCGCCGCCAGGAGACCGCCGTCGCGCGCGATGGCGAAGGCCCGGTCGAAGTCCCGCGCCATGCCGCGCCGCTCGTCGTTGGAGAGCCCGAAGCCGACGATGCCCCGGTTCGCGTACCGCACGGCCAGCCGCGCCAGCGTGCGGGCGTCCAGCGGGTGCTTCATGCGGTTCGCGGCGACGAGGACGCGCATGCCGAGGCCGGTGTCCCGCGAGGCGCTCTCGACGGCGTCCAGGATGATCTCCAGGGCCGGGATGAGACCGCCGAGCCGCGGCGCGTACGACGTCGGGTCGACCTGGATCTCCAGCCACCCCGACCCGTCCCGCAGATCCTCCTCCGCGGCCTCCCGCACCAGGCGCTGGATGTCCTCGGGCTCACGCAGACAGGAGCGCGCGGCGTCGTAGAGCCGCTGGAAGCGGAACCATCCGCGCTCATCCGTGGCGCGCAGCTTCGGAGGCTCGGCGCCGGTCAGCGCCTCCGGGAGCCGCACGCCGTACTTGTCGGCGAGCTCCAGCAGCGTCGCGGGCCGCATCGACCCGGTGAAGTGCAGGTGCAGATGGGCCTTGGGCAGCTCTCTTACGTCTCGTACACGCTCCATTCCAGGATCTTGCCGTACGCACCTGGCGTCCCGGTAGCCGCTTTCCACCTTCGTGGTCTCCCCGAACGAAGAAACGGGCCGCCTCCCCGAAGAGGGGAGACGGCCCGCACGCGCGCGTGGAGCGCGATGACTCACCGAGACGTCAGTCGCGGGCCTCGGCGAGCAGCTTCTGGATCCGCGAGACGCCCTCGACGAGGTCCTCGTCGCCGAGCGCGTACGAAAGGCGCAGATAACCCGGCGTACCGAAGGCCTCGCCCGGAACGACCGCGACCTCGGCCTCCTCCAGGATGAGCGCGGCCAGCTCCACGGAGTCCTGCGGGCGCTTGCCGCGGATCTCCTTGCCGATCAGGCCCTTCACCGAGGGGTACACGTAGAAGGCGCCCTCGGGCTCGGGGCAGACGACGCCCTGGATGTCGTTGAGCATCCGCACGATGGTCTTGCGGCGCCGGTCGAAGGCCTCGCGCATCTTGTCGACGGCGACCAGGTCACCGGAGACGGCCGCGAGCGCGGCGGCCTGCGCGACGTTGGAGACGTTGGACGTGGCGTGCGACTGCAGGTTCGTCGCGGCCTTCACGACGTCCTTCGGGCCGATGATCCAGCCCACGCGCCAGCCGGTCATCGCGTACGTCTTCGCGACGCCGTTGACCACGACGCACTTGTCGCGCAGCTCGGGGAGGATCGCGGGGAGCGAGGTGAACTTCGCGTCTCCGTAGACGAGGTGTTCGTAGATCTCGTCGGTCATGACCCACAGGCCGTGCTCGACGGCCCAGCGGCCGATCGCCTCGGCGTCGGCCTCGCTGTAGACGGCACCCGTGGGGTTCGACGGCGAGACGAAGAGCACCATCTTCGTGCGCTCAGTGCGGGCGGCCTCGAGCTGCTCCACGGAGACGCGGTAGCCGGTGGTCTCGTCGGCGACGACCGGGACGGGGACACCGCCGGCCAGCCGGATCGACTCCGGGTACGTCGTCCAGTACGGCGCGGGGACGATGACCTCGTCGCCCGGGTCGAGGATCGCGGCGAACGCCTCGTAGATGGCCTGCTTGCCGCCGTTGGTCACCAGGATCTGGGACGCGTCGACCTCGTACCCCGAGTCGCGCAGGGTCTTCGCGGCGATCGCGGCCTTGAGCTCGGGGAGGCCCCCGGCGGGCGTGTAGCGGTGGAACTTCGGGTTCTTGCAGGCCTCGACGGCCGCCTCGACGATGTAGTCCGGCGTCGGGAAGTCGGGCTCGCCGGCGCCGAAGCCGATCACTGGACGGCCCGCGGCCTTGAGGGCCTTGGCCTTGGCGTCGACAGCGAGGGTCGCGGACTCGGAGATCGCGCCGATGCGCGCGGAAACCCGGCGCTCGGTCGGAGAAGTTGCAGCGCTCATCACCCCATCGTTCCAGACCCCGAACGGGCCCGGCGCGCGGGTTTCCAGGAGCACCGGATCCCTTTCTGTTCGACGGGGAGCCGCTGAGCACGTACACTCACTGCTCGTTGGCCCTCACCGGCCGCTGCCTCCCGACGCACTCCGTGCATGTCGGCGGATGCGGTAGGTTGGGGGAAATCAAAGGGTCGTAGCTCAATTGGTAGAGCACTGGTCTCCAAAACCAGCGGTTGGGGGTTCAAGTCCCTCCGGCCCTGCTACACACTCCTTCGCCAGGATGTGTGCGCATGTACGTACTGCATTGCACCGCCGTGCGGCTCAACCGGGCGCGGCACGGCCACGACCCGGAATCAGGTGAGGACGAGTGACGGACGCCGTGGGCTCCATCGACATGCCTGATGCCCAGGACGAGGCGCCGGAGTCCAAGAAGAAGGCCCGCAAGGGCGGCAAGCGCGGCAAGAAGGGCCCCTTCGGCCGTCTCGCGCTCTTCTACCGCCAGATCGTCGCGGAGCTCCGCAAGGTTGTCTGGCCGACTCGCAGCCAGCTCACGACCTACACCACAGTGGTGATTGTCTTCGTCGTCATCATGATCGGCCTTGTGACCGTGATTGACTATGGCTTCAGCCACGCTGTCAAGTACATCTTCGGCTGAGCCGAGAGCGAAGGGCGCTGTTCGTGGCGCCCATTTCGCGCGTTCCACCCCTCTGTATCCAGGAAGAAGCAGCCACCGTGTCTGACCCGAACCTGAACGATGCCGTTGAGCCTCGCGGAGAGAACGCGGAGTCCGTGGAGGACCAGCTCGACATCGTCGAGGCGGCGGACGCCGAGGACCCGGACCAGGCCGACGCTGCCGACGCCGTAGCGGGCGAGCCCGCCGAAGAGGCCGCCGTCCACCTCGAGGATGACGCCGAGGCTGTCGCCGAGTCCGACGAGGACGAAGCCGCCGACGCCGAGGTCGCCGAGGACGAGGCGCCCGAGGAGGAGGCTTCCGAGGAGGAGGCCGAGCCGGTCGACCCGATCGTCGCCCTCCGCGAGGAGCTCCGCACCCTCCCCGGCGAGTGGTACGTCATCCACACGTACGCCGGTTACGAGAACCGCGTGAAGACCAACCTCGAGCAGCGCGCCGTCTCGCTCAACGTCGAGGACTTCATCTTCCAGGCCGAGGTGCCGCAGGAAGAGGTCGCCCAGATCAAGAACGGCGAGCGCAAGACCATCCGTCAGAACAAGCTCCCCGGCTACGTGCTGGTGCGCATGGACCTGACGAACGAGTCCTGGGGCGTCGTCCGCAACACCCCCGGTGTCACCGGCTTCGTGGGCAACGCCTACGACCCGTACCCGCTGACCCTGGACGAGATCGTCAAGATGCTCGCCCCGGAGGCCGAGGAGAAGGCCGCCCGCGAGGCCGCCGAGGCCGAGGGTAAGCCGGCTCCGGCCCGCAAGGTCGAGGTCCAGGTCCTGGACTTCGAGGTGGGCGACTCGGTCACCGTCACCGACGGCCCGTTCGCGACGCTGCAGGCGACGATCAACGAGATCAACGCCGACTCGAAGAAGGTCAAGGGCCTCGTCGAGATCTTCGGCCGCGAGACCCCGGTCGAGCTCAGCTTCGACCAGATCCAGAAGAACTAGCCAGGACCAGCCTTCGCGGCTTCCTGAGCTTCCTCTGGAACACACGCCTCCGACCAGGTCAGACGGGCTGCCAAAGCCGGTCTGACCTGCTCGGTTTTTAGCCGCGCGACTATACCCGTTATCGTTGTGCGGTATGCCTCCATCCGGATGACCGGATGGCCGGCTGAAAACTCTCACTAGGACCCGGAGAGAGCTATGCCTCCCAAGAAGAAGAAGGTCACGGGGCTTATCAAGCTCCAGATCCAGGCTGGTGCCGCCAACCCGGCCCCGCCGGTCGGCCCCGCGCTGGGCCAGCACGGCGTCAACATCATGGAGTTCTGCAAGGCCTACAACGCCGCGACCGAGTCGCAGCGTGGCTGGGTGATCCCGGTGGAGATCACGGTCTACGAAGACCGCTCCTTCACCTTCATCACCAAGACGCCGCCGGCCGCCAAGATGATCCTCAAGGCCGCTGGTGTCGAGAAGGGCTCCGGCGAGCCCCACAAGACCAAGGTCGCCAAGGTCACCGAGGCGCAGATCCGTGAGATCGCGCAGACCAAGATGGAAGACCTCAACGCCAACGACCTGGACGCCGCGTCGAAGATCATCGCCGGCACCGCCCGTTCCATGGGCATCACGGTCGAGGGCTGAGACTCCTCCCCCGTCTGACCTTTCTCCAGTGGCAGGGCCAAGCGCTGGCCCGCACCACGACTCCATACCTGAACACACCAGGAGCAGAAGTGAAGCGCAGCAAGACTCTCCGCGCTGCGGACGCCAAGATCGACCGGGAGAAGCTGTACGCCCCGCTCGAGGCCGTCCGTCTCGCCAAGGAGACCTCCGCGACCAAGTTCGACGGCACCGTCGAGGTCGCCATGCGTCTGGGCGTCGACCCGCGCAAGGCCGACCAGATGGTCCGTGGCACCGTGAACCTCCCGCACGGCACCGGCAAGACCGCCCGGGTCCTGGTCTTCGCGACCGGTGACCGTGCTGCGGCCGCGGAAGCCGCTGGCGCCGACATCGTCGGCTCCGACGAGCTCATCGACGAGGTCGCGAAGGGCCGCCTGGACTTCGACGCCGTCGTCGCCACCCCGGACCTCATGGGCAAGGTCGGCCGCCTCGGCCGCGTGCTCGGTCCGCGTGGTCTGATGCCGAACCCGAAGACCGGCACCGTCACCCCCGACGTCGTGAAGGCTGTCAACGACATCAAGGGCGGCAAGATCGAGTTCCGCGTCGACAAGCACTCGAACCTGCACTTCATCATCGGCAAGGTCTCCTTCGACGAGACCAAGCTGGTGGAGAACTACGCCGCGGCCCTGGAGGAGATCCTCCGTCTGAAGCCGTCGGCCGCCAAGGGTCGCTACATCAAGAAGGCCGCCATCGCCACCACGATGGGCCCCGGCATTCCGCTCGACTCGAACCGCACCCGCAACCTCCTCGTCGAGGAGGACCCGGCCGCCGTCTGAAACTGACGGCAGCCGCGTCGCGTACGCGTTCTGTGGACGGGCCCCGCAACCTTTCGAGGTGCGGGGCCCGTCCTGTTTGTGTACGGGCCTTTCGGATACGTCTGTCAGAGGCCTGCGTTAGCGTGCACACCATGAACGCCAAGGGGTGGGACAACATGAACAGCACGATCATGCGCCGGACCGGTCTCTCGATCGCGGTGGTCGCCGCGCTGACGGGCCTCTCGGCCTGCGGCTCCGGGGACTCCTCGGACAAGGCCGACGGCGGCGACAAGGGCGGCATCAACCTCAGCCCGATAGCCGCCCTGCGCACGGTCGAGAAGTCGACCGACAAGGCGGACACCGCCCGGATCGACGGCTCGACCACCATGGGCACGCTCACGTCCATGGACATGAAGGGCGTCATGGGCTGGTCCGACGGGATCACGGGCAATGTGACGGTCACCTTCACGGGCGGCTCGCAGGCCCAGCAGATGCGGCAGCTGGGCCAGACGCAGCTCGACTACCGCTATCTGAAGAACGGCTTCTACGCGAACATGGGCGACAAGTTCGCGGCCCAGGCGGGCGGCGGCAAGCACTGGCTGGAGTACGACTACGACACGCTCGCCGAGATGAGCGGCGCCGCCGGCCAGGCCTTCCAGGACCAGATGCAGAACAGCACGCCGAACCAGTCGGTGAAGATGCTGCTGGCCTCCGGTGACGTGAAGCGCGTCGGCGAGGAGAAGGTCCGCGGGACGCAGACGACCCACTACTCCGGCAAGGTCGACATGGCGGACTTCACCGCCAGGAGCGCGGACCTGGACAAGGACCAGCTGTCCGAGCTGGAGAAGCAGTTCGAGCAGGCCGGCATCAGCACCGAGACCATCGACATCTGGGTCAACGAGGACGATCTGCTGGTCAAGAAGATCGAAAAGGCCGACACGAAGAACGGCCCCTTCGAGCAGACGGCCTACTACAGCGACTACGGCACCCCGCTCTCCGTCGAGAAGCCCCCCGCCTCGGACACCATGAGCTTCAAGGACCTGCTGAACAAGCAGCCCGCGGCATAACCCGTGAGCTCCGGCCCCGCCCCTCGGGTACTCTCTGCAATCAGAAAATGAGTCGATCATGTGTTCCTAGGGGTGGGGTCATGAGTATTTCCGTACGTATGGGTCGCAAGAGAACCGCGGGGGCCGCGCTGGCGGCCGTGCTGCTCGCCGGCGGCGCGGTCAGCTGTGGGTCGGAGAAGGCCGACAAGGCGGCGGGTGAGGACATGGCGCCCGCGGCGGCCGTGAAGAAGGCCGCGGACAAGACCGAGGACCTCACCTCGTTCACGTTCCGGATGAAGGGCACCGTCCCGGGGGACGGACGGGTCCAGGCCGACGCGGCGATGAGCACCAAGCCGCTCGCCATGAGCATGAAGATGTCCGCGCCCGACCAGGGCCCGGAGAAGATGGAACTGCGGTACGTCGACGGCGCGGTCTACCTCGGCGGTGGCAAGGACGCCGCGAAGGAGCTCGACGGCAAGAGCTGGATCAAGTTCGACGCCAAGACCCTGGGCAAGGGCGGCCAGTCCGCCCCCACCTCGGTCTCGTCGCAGGCGGACAACAACCCGGCCGACCAGTCCACGCTCCTGACCGGCTCCAAGGACCTGAAGAAGGTCGGCAGCGAGACCGTCGGCGGCGTCGAGACCACCCACTACACGGGCACGGTCACGATGGACCAGATGCGCAAGCTGGCCGACGAAGGGGACGCGGCCACCAAGAAGCGCCACAAGAAGAGCATCAAGCAGTACGAGGACATGGGCGTCGACAAGCTCACGATGGACATGTGGGTCGACGGCGAGGACCACACCAAGCAGTTCCGGGCCCGCGGCAAGGGCGACAAGGGACGGCTCGACATGACCATCACGTTCCTCGACTACAACAAGCCCGTGAAGGTCGATGCCCCGCCGAAGGCGCAGGTCATGGACCTCGCCAAGGAGATGAAGGACATGCAGGGCTGACGCTTGGCGTCGGATTTGCCTGACGCGGACCCGTTCGCGTACTCTTCCACAGAAGCCAAAGACCGCTGGTCGTTGCCGTGTTCTCGCAAGAGGGTGCGGCGGCCGAAGGATCCGCTGAAACGGCGGACGACCCGCGCAGGTGACTGTGGATGTGCTCCTGGATCGTATGTGATCCGGTCGAGCTCACGCCCCGTGCGCCTGCGCCGGGGCGTTTCGTTTTGTCGGCCCCTTCTGAGCGGTCCTCATCACCCGGAAGGAGGCCGACGCTCTATGCCGACGCCCGACAAGGCTGCCGCGGTAGCCGAGCTCACGGACAAGTTCCGCAGCTCGAACGCCGCCGTGCTGACCGAGTACCGGGGTCTCACCGTGGCCCAGCTCAAGCAGCTGCGCCGTTCCCTCGGTGAAAACTCCGAGTACGCCGTGGTGAAGAACACGCTGACCAAGATCGCGGCCAACGAGGCCGGGATCAACACGCTCGACGACCTGTTCACGGGTCCGACGGCGGTTGCCTTCGTCACCGGTGACCCGGTGGAGTCGGCGAAGGGTCTTCGTGACTTCGCCAAGGACAACCCGAACCTCGTCATCAAGGGCGGTGTCCTTGATGGCAAGGCGCTGTCCGCCGACGAGTTCAAGAAGCTCGCGGACCTCGAGTCCCGCGAGGTTCTGCTCGCCAAGCTGGCGGGCGCCATGAAGGGCAAGCAGTCGCAGGCTGCCGCGCTCTTCCAGGCGCTTCCCTCGAAGTTCGTCCGCACCGCGGAAGCTCTTCGTGCCAAGAAGGCCGAGCAGGGCGGTGCCGAGTAATTCGGCTCGCACACTGACCGCCGCCTGAGGCGACGGTCACAGCGGGCCCAACGTACGCCCGCCTCCATGTACACACGGCACCAGCCGAATTAGTGGAAGGACGCCACCATGGCGAAGCTGTCCCAGGACGACCTGCTCGAGCAGTTCGAGGGCATGACCCTCATCGAGCTCTCCGAGTTCGTGAAGGCCTTCGAGGAGAAGTTCGACGTCACCGCCGCCGCTCCGGCCGCCGTTGCCGTCCAGGGCGGCGCTGCCGCTCCGGCCGAGGCCGAGGCCGAGCAGGACGAGTTCGACGTCATCCTCACCGGCGCCGGCGAGAAGAAGATCCAGGTCATCAAGGTCGTGCGTGAGCTGACCTCGCTGGGTCTCAAGGAGGCCAAGGACCTCGTCGACGGCACCCCGAAGCCGGTCCTCGAGAAGGTCGCCAAGGACGCCGCTGAGAAGGCCGCCGAGGCCCTCAAGGGCGCCGGCGCCTCCGTCGAGGTCAAGTGACCTCACGAGTCGTCTGACTCTCTTCACCGCACGTACGGCACAAACGCTGTAACGCGCGGGACGCCTAAGGCGATCACCCATGTGGGTGGTCGCCTTTCGGCGTTCCCGGGCACGCGCGTGAGGGCGCCTTGCGATGTCGGTCCCGGCGAGTATGGTGATCTTCGTTGTGCCTCGGGACAGCCCGTGACGGTGAGTGTCCCAGGGCGACGTCTGGGCAGGGGGGCCTTGACGAACCGCACGCAGCGCGCAATTCTCAGGACGCGTCGTCACAACGATCCGGATCCGAGGCATGGATCGGCGGCAAAGAGGGCAGTATCGATGTGCATCGAGGGCGTGGCTTGCAGCAGGGGTTGAGAACAACGAGAGTCTCCCAGAACCCGCACTGGACATCAGTGGGCCAACTGGCTACACTGACCCTTTGCGCTGCCTGTTAGCTGCCTCCTGCCCGTCACCAGGGGCATGCCCATGCTTGAGCACCGTGGACTGAATCTTCCCTGACCTGGCCAAACAGCCGGATCAGGAGGGTCTGTCTCTGTGTCCAGCCTGGGACCGGTACGCGCGTAGTGAGTCCGAGCCCTCGGAAGGACCCCCTCTTGGCCGCCTCGCGCACTGCCTCGACCGCGAATACGAACAACGGCGCCAGCACCGCCCCGCTGCGCATCTCCTTTGCAAAGATCAAGGAGCCCCTCGAGGTTCCGAACCTTCTTGCGCTGCAGACCGAGAGCTTTGACTGGCTGCTCGGCAATGACGCGTGGAAGGCTCGTGTCGAGGCGGCTCTGGAAAGCGGACAGGACGTCCCCACCAAGTCCGGTCTGGAGGAGATCTTCGAGGAGATCTCCCCGATCGAGGACTTCTCCGGGTCGATGTCCCTGACGTTCCGCGACCACCGTTTCGAGCCCCCGAAGAACTCGATCGACGAGTGCAAGGAGCGCGACTTCACGTTCGCCGCCCCGCTCTTCGTCACCGCCGAGTTCACCAACAACGAGACCGGCGAGATCAAGTCCCAGACGGTCTTCATGGGCGATTTCCCGCTCATGACCAACAAGGGCACCTTCGTCATCAACGGCACCGAGCGTGTCGTCGTGTCGCAGCTGGTCCGTTCGCCGGGCGTCTACTTCGATTCCTCGATCGACAAGACGTCCGACAAGGACATCTTCTCCGCCAAGATCATCCCATCCCGGGGTGCCTGGCTGGAGATGGAGATCGACAAGCGCGACATGGTCGGTGTCCGCATCGACCGCAAGCGCAAGCAGTCGGTCACCGTTCTGCTCAAGGCTCTCGGTTGGACGACCGAGCAGATCCTCGAGGAGTTCGGCGAGTACGAGTCCATGCGCGCCACCCTGGAGAAGGACCACACCCAGGGCCAGGACGACGCGCTGCTCGACATCTACCGCAAGCTCCGTCCGGGCGAGCCGCCGACCCGTGAGGCCGCTCAGACCCTGCTCGAGAACCTCTACTTCAACCCCAAGCGCTACGACCTCGCGAAGGTTGGCCGCTACAAGGTCAACAAGAAGCTGGGTGCGGACGCTCCGCTCGACGCGGGCATCCTCACGGTCGAGGACATCATCGCCTCGATCAAGTACCTGGTGAAGCTGCACGCCGGTGAGACCGAGACCGTTGGCGACAGCGGTACGTCGATCGTCGTCGAGACCGACGACATCGACCACTTCGGCAACCGTCGTCTGCGCAACGTCGGCGAGCTCATCCAGAACCAGGTCCGCACGGGTCTGGCTCGTATGGAGCGCGTCGTCCGCGAGCGCATGACGACCCAGGACGTCGAGGCGATCACGCCGCAGACCCTGATCAACATCCGCCCGGTCGTGGCGTCGATCAAGGAATTCTTCGGCACCTCGCAGCTGTCGCAGTTCATGGACCAGAACAACCCGCTGTCGGGTCTCACCCACAAGCGCCGTCTCTCGGCGCTTGGCCCGGGTGGTCTCTCCCGTGAGCGGGCCGGCTTCGAGGTCCGTGACGTGCACCCGTCTCACTACGGCCGCATGTGCCCCATTGAGACGCCTGAGGGTCCCAACATTGGTCTGATCGGTTCGCTGGCCTCCTACGGCCGTGTGAACGCGTTCGGCTTCGTCGAGACGCCGTACCGCAAGGTCGTCGAGGGCCAGGTCACCGACGACGTCGACTACCTGACGGCCGACGAGGAGGACCGCTTCGTCATCGCGCAGGCCAACGCGCCGCTGACGGAGGACCTCCACTTCGCCGAGGCCCGCGTCCTGATCCGCCGCCGTGGCGGAGAGATCGACTACGTGCCCGGCACGGACGTCGACTACATGGACGTCTCGCCGCGCCAGATGGTGTCGGTCGCGACCGCCATGATCCCGTTCCTCGAGCACGACGACGCCAACCGTGCCCTCATGGGCGCGAACATGATGCGTCAGGCCGTGCCGCTGATCACCGCCGAGGCTCCCCTCGTCGGCACCGGCATGGAGTACCGCTGCGCGGTCGACGCCGGTGACGTGATCAAGGCCGAGAAGGCGGGTGTGGTCCAGGAGGTCTCCGCGGACTACGTCACCGTCACCAACGACGACGGCACGTACACCACGTACCGCATCGCCAAGTTCTCCCGGTCGAACCAGGGCACCTCCGTCAACCAGAAGGTTGTCGTCGACGAGGGCGCCCGCGTGATCGAGGGCCAGGTCCTGGCCGACGGTCCCGCGACCGAAGAGGGCGAGATGGCCCTCGGCAAGAACCTGCTCGTCGCGTTCATGCCCTGGGAAGGTCACAACTACGAGGACGCGATCATCCTGTCGCAGCGCCTCGTGCAGGACGACGTCCTCTCCTCGATCCACATCGAGGAGCACGAGGTCGACGCCCGTGACACCAAGCTCGGCCCGGAGGAGATCACCCGGGACATCCCGAACGTCTCCGAGGAGGTCCTCGCCGACCTCGACGAGCGCGGCATCATCCGTATCGGTGCCGAGGTCGTCGCCGGCGACATCCTCGTCGGCAAGGTCACGCCCAAGGGTGAGACCGAGCTGACGCCGGAGGAGCGCCTGCTCCGCGCGATCTTCGGTGAGAAGGCGCGCGAGGTCCGTGACACCTCCCTGAAGGTGCCGCACGGCGAGATCGGCAAGGTCATCGGCGTCCGCGTCTTCGACCGTGAAGAGGGCGACGAGCTGCCGCCGGGCGTGAACCAGCTGGTTCGTGTCTACGTGGCGCAGAAGCGCAAGATCACGGACGGTGACAAGCTCGCCGGCCGCCACGGCAACAAGGGTGTTATCTCGAAGATCCTTCCGATCGAGGACATGCCGTTCCTCGAGGACGGAACTCCGGTCGACATCATCCTGAACCCGCTGGGTGTGCCGTCCCGAATGAACCCGGGACAGGTCCTGGAGATCCACCTCGGCTGGCTCGCCAGCCGCGGCTGGGACGTCTCCGGTCTCGCGGACGAGTGGGCGCAGCGCCTCCAGGCCATCGGCGCCGACAAGGTCGAGCCCGGTACGAACGTCGCCACCCCCGTCTTCGACGGTGCGCGTGAGGACGAGCTCGCCGGCCTGCTGCAGCACACCATCCCGAACCGCGACGGCGAGCGCATGGTGCTTCCGTCCGGCAAGGCGCAGCTGTTCGACGGCCGCTCCGGTGAGCCGTTCCCGGACCCGATCTCGGTCGGGTACATGTACATCCTCAAGCTGCACCACCTGGTCGACGACAAGCTGCACGCGCGTTCGACCGGCCCGTACTCGATGATCACCCAGCAGCCGCTGGGTGGTAAGGCTCAGTTCGGTGGCCAGCGCTTCGGTGAGATGGAGGTGTGGGCGCTGGAGGCATACGGCGCCGCGTACGCCCTCCAGGAGCTGCTGACGATCAAGTCCGACGACGTGACCGGCCGCGTGAAGGTCTACGAGGCCATCGTCAAGGGCGAGAACATCCCCGAGCCCGGCATTCCCGAGTCCTTCAAGGTGCTCATCAAGGAAATGCAGTCGCTCTGCCTCAACGTGGAGGTGCTGTCCTCGGACGGCATGTCCATCGAGATGCGCGACACCGACGAGGACGTCTTCCGCGCGGCGGAGGAGCTCGGCATCGACCTGTCCCGGCGCGAGCCGAGCAGCGTCGAAGAGGTCTGACGGGTCTGGTCGGGGCCTCCTCGTGAGGCCCCGGCCCTGCCCCGGACCCGTACAGACCATGATTGAGACTCGACCCCGAAAGAGGGATTGACGACAAAGTGCTCGACGTCAACTTCTTCGACGAGCTGCGGATCGGCCTTGCCACCGCGGACGACATCCGACAGTGGTCCCACGGCGAGGTCAAGAAGCCGGAGACCATCAACTACCGCACCCTCAAGCCCGAGAAGGACGGACTCTTCTGCGAGAAGATCTTCGGTCCGACCCGGGACTGGGAGTGCTACTGCGGTAAGTACAAGCGTGTCCGCTTCAAGGGCATCATCTGTGAGCGCTGTGGCGTCGAGGTGACCCGCGCCAAGGTGCGCCGTGAGCGGATGGGCCACATTGAGCTGGCCGCGCCCGTCACGCACATCTGGTACTTCAAGGGCGTCCCGTCGCGCCTGGGTTACCTCCTCGACCTCGCCCCGAAGGACCTCGAGAAGGTCATCTACTTCGCGGCGTACATGATCACGTTCGTGGACGAGGAGCGCCGCACGCGCGACCTGCCGTCCCTGGAGGCGCACGTCTCCGTAGAGCGTCAGCAGATCGAGAACCGTCGCGACTCCGACCTGGAGGCCCGCGCCAAGAAGCTCGAGACCGACCTGGCCGAGCTCGAGGCCGAGGGTGCCAAGGCCGACGTGCGCCGCAAGGTGCGCGAGGGCGCCGAGCGTGAGATGAAGCAGCTGCGCGACCGTGCGCAGCGCGAGATCGACCGTCTCGACGAGGTGTGGAACCGCTTCAAGAACCTCAAGGTCCAGGACCTCGAGGGCGACGAGCTGCTCTACCGCGAGCTGCGTGACCGCTTCGGCACGTACTTCGACGGCTCCATGGGTGCCGCTGCCCTGCAGAAGCGCCTGGAGTCCTTCGACCTCGACGAGGAGGCCGAGCGCCTCCGCGAGATCATCCGCACCGGCAAGGGCCAGAAGAAGACCCGTGCGCTCAAGCGCCTCAAGGTCGTCTCCGCGTTCCTGCAGACCAGCAACAGCCCCAAGGGCATGGTGCTCGACTGCGTGCCGGTCATCCCGCCGGACCTGCGTCCGATGGTGCAGCTGGACGGTGGCCGCTTCGCGACCTCCGACCTGAACGACCTGTACCGCCGCGTGATCAACCGCAACAACCGCCTGAAGCGCCTTCTCGACCTCGGTGCGCCCGAGATCATCGTGAACAACGAGAAGCGCATGCTCCAGGAGGCGGTCGACGCCCTCTTCGACAACGGCCGTCGTGGTCGCCCGGTGACGGGCCCCGGCAACCGTCCGCTGAAGTCCCTCAGCGACATGCTGAAGGGCAAGCAGGGTCGATTCCGTCAGAACCTGCTCGGTAAGCGTGTGGACTACTCCGCGCGTTCCGTGATCGTCGTCGGTCCGCAGCTGAAGCTGCACCAGTGTGGTCTGCCCAAGGCCATGGCGCTGGAGCTCTTCAAGCCGTTCGTGATGAAGCGCCTGGTCGACCTGAACCACGCGCAGAACATCAAGAGCGCCAAGCGGATGGTCGAGCGCGGCCGCACGGTCGTGTACGACGTCCTCGAAGAGGTCATCGCCGAGCACCCGGTTCTGCTGAACCGTGCGCCCACGCTGCACCGCCTCGGCATCCAGGCCTTCGAGCCGCAGCTGGTCGAGGGCAAGGCCATCCAGATCCACCCGCTCGTCTGCACCGCGTTCAACGCGGACTTCGACGGTGACCAGATGGCCGTCCACCTGCCGCTCTCCGCGGAGGCGCAGGCCGAGGCCCGCATCCTGATGCTGTCCTCGAACAACATCCTGAAGCCGGCCGACGGTCGTCCGGTCACGATGCCGACCCAGGACATGGTCCTCGGTCTGTTCTTCCTGACCACCGACGGTGAGCTCCGTGACACCAAGGGCGAGGGCCGCGCGTTCGGCTCCACGGCCGAGGCGATCATGGCGTTCGACGCCGGTGAGCTCGCGCTGCAGTCGACCGTCGACATCCGCTTCCCGGTGGGCACCATCCCGCCGCGCGGCTGGACCCCGCCGGTCAGCGCCGAGGGCGAGGACTTCGAGGGCGAGCGTGCCTACCAGCAGGGCGACAGCTTCCGGCTGCGTACGTCCCTGGGCCGCGCGCTCTTCAACGAGCTGCTGCCCGAGGACTACCCCTTCGTCGACTACTCGGTCGGCAAGAAGCAGCTCTCCGAGATCGTCAACGACCTCGCCGAGCGCTACCCCAAGGTCATCGTGGCGGCGACGCTCGACAACCTGAAGGCAGCGGGCTTCTACTGGGCGACTCGTTCCGGCGTCACCGTGGCCATCTCCGACGTCGTGGTCCCCGCGGCCAAGAAGGAGATCGTCGCGGGCTACGAGGCGCAGGACGAGAAGGTCCAGAAGCAGTACGAGCGCGGTCTGATCACCAAGGACGAGCGCACGCAGGAGCTCATCGCGATCTGGACCAAGGCGACCAACGAGGTTGCCGAGGCGATGAACGCGAACTTCCCGAAGACGAACCCCATCTTCATGATGGTTGACTCGGGTGCCCGAGGAAACATGATGCAGATGCGTCAGATCGCCGGTATGCGTGGTCTGGTGTCGAACGCGAAGAACGAGACCATCCCGCGTCCGATCAAGGCCTCGTTCCGTGAGGGCCTGACCGTTCTCGAGTACTTCATCTCCACCCACGGTGCCCGTAAGGGTCTGGCGGACACGGCTCTCCGTACCGCCGACTCCGGTTACCTCACCCGTCGTCTGGTCGACGTCTCCCAGGACGTCATCATTCGCGAGGAGGACTGTGGCACCGAGCGCGGTCTGAAGCTGAAGATCGCGGTCAAGGGCGAGGACGGTGTCCTCCGCAAGACGGAGAACGTCGAGACCTCGGTGTACGCCCGCATGCTGGCCGAGGACGTCGTCATCGACGGCAAGGTCATCGCGCCGGCCAACGTCGACCTCGGTGACGTCCTCATCGACGCCCTGGTCGCCAACGGCGTCGAGGAGGTCAAGACCCGCTCGGTCCTGACCTGTGAGTCGGCGGTCGGCACTTGTGCCTTCTGCTACGGCCGTTCGCTCGCCACCGGCAAGCTGGTCGACATCGGTGAGGCGGTCGGCATCATCGCCGCCCAGTCCATCGGTGAGCCCGGCACGCAGCTGACGATGCGTACCTTCCACACCGGTGGTGTGGCCGGTGACGACATCACCCAGGGTCTGCCCCGTGTCGTCGAGCTCTTCGAGGCTCGTACGCCGAAGGGTGTCGCCCCGATCTCCGAGGCCGCGGGCCGCGTCCGCATCGAGGAGACCGAGAAGACCAAGAAGATCGTCGTCACCCCGGACGACGGCAGCGACGAGACGGCGTTCCCGATCTCGAAGCGTGCCAAGGTCCTGGTGCGCGAGGGCGACCACGTCGAGGTGGGCCAGAAGCTCACCTTCGGTGCGACGAACCCGCACGACGTGCTGCGGATCCTCGGTCAGCGCGCGGTCCAGGTCCACCTGGTCGGCGAAGTCCAGAAGGTCTACAACAGCCAGGGCGTGTCGATCCACGACAAGCACATCGAGATCATCATCCGGCAGATGCTGCGCCGCGTGACGATCATCGAGTCCGGCGACGCGGAGCTGCTGCCGGGCGAGCTCGTCGAGCGCTCGAAGTTCGAGACCGAGAACCGTCGTGTGGTGACCGAGGGCGGTCACCCCGCCTCCGGCCGTCCGCAGCTGATGGGTATCACCAAGGCCTCGCTGGCGACGGAATCCTGGCTGTCGGCCGCCTCCTTCCAGGAGACGACCCGAGTCCTGACGGACGCGGCGATCAACGCCAAGTCCGACAGCCTCATCGGCCTCAAGGAGAACGTCATCATCGGTAAGCTCATCCCGGCCGGTACGGGTCTTTCCCGCTACCGCAACATCCGGGTCGAGCCCACCGAAGAGGCCAAGGCCGCGATGTACTCGGCCGTCGGCTACGACGACATCGACTACTCGCCCTTCGGGACGGGTTCGGGTCAGGCCGTGCCGCTGGAGGACTACGACTACGGGCCGTACAACCAGTAAGGCTTGAGTCTGTTGAAGGGCGCTCATCCCGTACGCGGGGTGGGCGCCCTTCGGCGTTGTGTCGGCCGTGAGCCGGGACGGCCCGGCTCACGGCCGTCTACGGGGCGTACGCGGCCGTCCCGTGCCGGCGTGAGGGCAAGCCCTGGTTCGCGCTCTGCGCGGCGCCCTGCCGCCCCTGTGCGTCGTCCTGCTTCCGCGGTGCGCCTGATTCGTCCGGATGTCCGGCGTGTCGGGCCCCATCGCATTTGTTTTGACCAGACTCGATGAGGTAGGTACGCTCAGACCTTGTGCCTGGGGTGTGCCTGGGCTCGTGCGCGTGTCTTCAACCGCATCGCGAGTCCGTCAACGGCCACCGTAATCTGCGCCCCTTTCCGCCTTGCGGCGGGAGTCTGCAGCATTCGACACACCCGACCGCGTGGGTCGGCGACGTTCCGGGTTAGCTTTACTATTCGGCACACAGAAACCGGAGAAGTAGTGCCTACGATCCAGCAGCTGGTCCGTAAGGGCCGGCAGGACAAGGTCGAGAAGAACAAGACGCCCGCACTCGAGGGTTCGCCCCAGCGCCGTGGCGTCTGCACGCGTGTGTTCACGACCACCCCGAAGAAGCCGAACTCGGCCCTCCGTAAGGTCGCGCGTGTGCGTCTGACCTCCGGGATCGAGGTTACGGCCTACATTCCGGGTGAGGGACACAACCTGCAGGAGCACTCCATCGTGCTCGTGCGTGGTGGCCGTGTGAAGGACCTGCCTGGTGTTCGCTACAAGATCATCCGCGGTTCCCTCGACACCCAGGGTGTCAAGAACCGCAAGCAGGCCCGCAGCCGCTACGGCGCCAAGAAGGAGAAGTAAGAATGCCTCGTAAGGGCCCCGCCCCGAAGCGCCCGGTCATCATCGACCCGGTCTACGGTTCTCCTCTGGTGACCTCCCTCATCAACAAGGTGCTGCTGAACGGCAAGCGCTCCACCGCCGAGCGCATCGTGTACGGCGCCATGGAGGGCCTGCGCGAGAAGACCGGTAACGACCCGGTCATCACGCTGAAGCGCGCGCTCGAGAACATCAAGCCGACCCTCGAGGTCAAGTCCCGCCGTGTCGGTGGCGCGACCTACCAGGTCCCGATCGAGGTCAAGCCGGGCCGTGCGAACACGCTCGCCCTGCGCTGGCTCGTCGGTTACTCCCGCGCCCGTCGCGAGAAGACCATGACCGAGCGTCTGCTCAACGAGCTCCTCGACGCCTCCAACGGCCTCGGTGCCGCTGTGAAGAAGCGCGAGGACACCCACAAGATGGCCGAGTCCAACAAGGCCTTCGCGCACTACCGCTGGTAGTCGCTACCCACATCGAGACCGAGAGAAGACTGAGCCGACATGGCTACCACTTCACTTGACCTGGCCAAGGTGCGCAACATCGGCATCATGGCTCACATCGACGCGGGCAAGACGACGACCACCGAGCGGATCCTGTTCTACACCGGTGTCTCGTACAAGATCGGTGAGGTCCACGACGGCGCCGCCACGATGGACTGGATGGAGCAGGAGCAGGAGCGTGGCATCACGATCACCTCTGCTGCCACCACCTGTCACTGGCCGCTGAACGACGTCGACCACACCATCAACATCATCGACACCCCGGGCCACGTCGACTTCACCGTCGAGGTGGAGCGTTCGCTCCGCGTGCTCGACGGTGCCGTGACGGTGTTCGACGGCGTCGCCGGCGTTGAGCCCCAGTCCGAGACCGTGTGGCGTCAGGCGGACCGCTACGGCGTCCCGCGTATCTGCTTCGTCAACAAGCTCGACCGCACCGGTGCCGAGTTCCACCGCTGCGTCGACATGATCGTCGACCGCCTCGGTGCGACCCCGCTCGTCATGCAGCTGCCCATCGGCGCAGAGGCTGACTTCAAGGGCGTCGTCGACCTCGTCACCATGAAGGCCTTCGTCTGGTCCGCAGAGACCAAGATGGGCGAGGCCTACGACATCGTCGACATCCCCGACACGCACACCGAGGCTGCCGAGGAGTACCGCGGCAAGCTGCTCGAGGCCGTCGCGGAGAACGACGAAGAGATGATGGAGCTGTACCTCGAGGGCCAGGAGCCCTCGGTGGACCAGCTGTACGCGGCGATCCGTCGCATCACCATCGCCTCCGGCAAGGGCGGCGACACCACCGTCACCCCCGTCTTCTGCGGTACCGCGTTCAAGAACAAGGGCGTCCAGCCCCTGCTCGACGCGGTCGTGCGCTACCTGCCGTCCCCCCTGGACGTCGAGGCCATCGAGGGCCACGACGTCAAGGACCCGGAGAAGGTCATCAAGCGCAAGCCGTCCGACGACGAGCCGCTGTCGGCCCTCGCGTTCAAGATCGCGAGCGACCCGCACCTCGGCAAGCTCACCTTCGTCCGGATCTACTCCGGTCGCCTGGACTCCGGCACCGCGGTGCTGAACTCCGTCAAGGGCAAGAAGGAGCGCATCGGCAAGATCTACCGCATGCACGCGAACAAGCGTGAGGAGATCGAGTCGGTGGGCGCCGGTGACATCGTCGCCGTCATGGGCCTGAAGCAGACCACCACCGGTGAGACGCTGAGCGACGACAAGAACCCGGTCATCCTGGAGTCCATGGACTTCCCGGCGCCGGTCATCGAGGTCGCCATCGAGCCCAAGTCCAAGGGTGACCAGGAGAAGCTGGGTGTCGCCATCCAGCGTCTCTCGGAGGAGGACCCCTCCTTCCGCGTTCACTCGGACGAGGAGACCGGCCAGACCATCATCGGTGGTATGGGCGAGCTTCACCTCGAGGTGCTCGTCGACCGCATGAAGCGCGAATTCCGCGTCGAGGCGAACGTCGGCAAGCCGCAGGTGGCGTACCGCGAGACGATCCGCAAGGCCGTCGAGCGCGTCGACTTCACCCACAAGAAGCAGACCGGTGGTACCGGTCAGTTCGCGAAGGTGCAGATCGCGATCGAGCCCATCGAGGGCGGCGACGCGTCGTACGAGTTCGTGAACAAGGTCACGGGTGGCCGCATCCCCAAGGAGTACATCCCCTCGGTGGACGCGGGTGCTCAGGAGGCCATGCAGTTCGGCATCCTGGCGGGCTACGAGATGACGGGCGTCCGCGTCACGCTCATCGACGGCGCCTACCACGAGGTCGACTCCTCCGAGCTCGCCTTCAAGATCGCCGGTTCGCAGGCCTTCAAGGAGGCCGCGCGCAAGGCCAGCCCCGTGCTGCTCGAGCCGATGATGGCCGTCGAGGTCACCACGCCCGAGGACTACATGGGCGATGTCATCGGTGACATCAACTCCCGCCGTGGCCAGATCCAGGCCATGGAGGAGCGCAGCGGCGCTCGCGTCGTGAAGGGCCTCGTGCCCCTCTCGGAGATGTTCGGCTACGTCGGAGACCTCCGCAGCAAGACGTCGGGTCGCGCAAGCTACTCAATGCAGTTCGACTCCTACGCCGAGGTTCCGCGGAACGTCGCCGAGGAGATCATCGCGAAGGCCAAGGGCGAGTAACTCACCCGAGTTCACGCTTTAGGCTTGACACCATCCGCCGGGGTTCGACCCCAAAGGCAAGAACCCCGGCGGCTGGCTTCCCAGCAAAGATCACCTGGCGCCGATGAAGCAAGGCGTACAGAACCACTCCCAGGAGGACCCAGTGGCGAAGGCGAAGTTCGAGCGGACTAAGCCGCACGTCAACATCGGCACCATCGGTCACATTGACCACGGTAAGACGACCCTCACGGCCGCCATTACCAAGGTGCTGCACGACGCGTACCCCGACCTGAACGAGGCCTCGGCCTTCGACCAGATCGACAAGGCTCCCGAGGAGCGCCAGCGCGGTATCACGATCTCGATCGCGCACGTCGAGTACCAGACCGAGGCGCGTCACTACGCCCACGTCGACTGCCCCGGTCACGCGGACTACATCAAGAACATGATCACGGGTGCCGCGCAGATGGACGGCGCCATCCTCGTGGTCGCCGCCACCGACGGCCCGATGCCGCAGACCAAGGAGCACGTGCTCCTGGCCCGCCAGGTCGGCGTTCCGTACATCGTCGTCGCCCTGAACAAGGCCGACATGGTGGACGACGAGGAGATCCTGGAGCTCGTCGAGCTCGAGGTCCGTGAGCTCCTCTCCGAGTACGAGTTCCCGGGCGACGACCTGCCGGTCGTCAAGGTCTCCGCTCTGAAGGCCCTCGAGGGCGACAAGGAGTGGGGCCAGACCGTCCTCGACCTGATGAAGGCCGTCGACGAGTCGATCCCGGAGCCCGAGCGCGACGTCGACAAGCCGTTCCTGATGCCGATCGAGGACGTCTTCACGATCACCGGTCGTGGCACCGTCGTCACCGGTCGTATCGAGCGTGGTGTCCTCAAGGTCAACGAGACCGTCGACATCATCGGCATCAAGACCGAGAAGACCACCACCACGGTCACCGGCATCGAGATGTTCCGCAAGCTGCTCGACGAGGGCCAGGCCGGTGAGAACGTCGGTCTGCTCCTCCGTGGCATCAAGCGCGAGGACGTCGAGCGCGGCCAGGTCATCATCAAGCCCGGTTCGGTCACGCCGCACACCGAGTTCGAGGCCCAGGCCTACATCCTGTCGAAGGACGAGGGTGGCCGTCACACCCCGTTCTTCAACAACTACCGCCCGCAGTTCTACTTCCGCACGACGGACGTGACCGGCGTTGTGACCCTCCCCGAGGGCACCGAGATGGTCATGCCGGGTGACAACACCGAGATGTCGGTGGAGCTCATCCAGCCCGTCGCCATGGAAGAGGGCCTGAAGTTCGCCATCCGTGAGGGTGGCCGGACCGTCGGCGCCGGCCAGGTCACCAAGATCAACAAGTAAGCGTTTCGCTTGCGCGTTGATCGGGGAGACCCGGTTGCTCTGAACTGAGCGCATCGCAGTAGCGGAAGGGCCCGTACGACTTCGGTCGTACGGGCCCTTTTGCGTGGGGGAGGCGAAAGGAACCGGTGCGTACCAAGCGTGGCGCGGGCGCCGTCGCGGCCCTGTCCGTCGGGCTCCTGCTCGCCGGGTGTGCCGTCCCGGACGCGGGCGACAGGCAAGTGACCGAGGGGCGGGACCGGTACTGGGACGCGAAGGCGGGGGCGGCGGACACGGCCGCCTTCATGAAGGTCACCGTCCCGGAGGGAGCGACCGGGGTGGTGGGTGCCGTGCAGGTCAATCCGCGGGAGGACGTCTACGTCCTGTCCTTCGTCACCGGCGAGCGGGACGCCGAGGGCATCGCGGAGTCCCTGCGCTCCGAGGGGCCTCTTGAGGCGCGGAAGAACGATGCCGCGCCGGAGGCCGAGCTCTTCGGGTACTTGGGGCTGGCGGAGCCGCAGACCCTGTCGGGGACGCGGTGGGCAGGCGTATGTCCGCCGTGCGTGGGCGACGATCGCCGGGGGCGGGTGCAGTGGATCGAGGTGTACGTCCAGTCGCTCGGGGGCGGCCGGGCGAGGGTCTATCTGGAGGCGTTCTGAGGCCGGGCCGCTGGTTCCGGTGGCGTTGAGGGTTACTTCAGGTCCCACGCCTTGCTGAGGGCGTCCAGTCGGGTTCCGTACTCCACCGCTTCCAGCCACTCCGGTGGCCACCTCGACGGGCCGTGGTGGGCTCCGGCGAAGGCGCCGGTCAAGGCTGCCGTCGCCGACGGGGCGCCCGAGGTGTGTGCGGCCCGGCGGAGGGCGTAGCGGGGGTGGGCATCGGTGATGAGGAAGGCGTACAGGGCGGCGGCCAGGACCTCGTCGGCCGTCCAGGACGTGCCGGTCGCGTGGCCCGGCTCCCGGTTCGGGTCGGGCTCTCGCAGGGCGGCCTGGACGTTGTTCAGGGCGTGCAGGCAGTCGTCCCAGCCGGCCGCGATGTACGTCGCGGGGTTTCCGGCCCCGGCCCGGGGCGCCAGGTCGCCGAGCCAGTCGGCCCGGTAGGTGTGCCGGGACGTCTCCGCGTGGGTGCGGAGGAGGGGGAGCAGGTCGGCCGGGGCGCAGCCGCGGTGTCTGAGGAGGTCGACCGCGTGGGCCGCCAGGTCGCTCGCCGCCAAGGCCGTGGGGTGGCCGTGGGTGAGGGCCGCCTGGAGCTGGGCGATGGCCGAGCGCTGGTCGGGGGACAGGTGCGGGGTCAGGCCGACGGCGGCCGCGCGGACCACCGTGGCGCAGCCCTTTGATCCGGTGGCGGTCGCCTCTTGCCAGGGAGCGGGCGCCGCCAGCGCCGTGCAGGCGTCGAGGGTCGTACGGCCGGGGGAGCGGTCGTTGTCGGGGGAGTGCCGCCAGCGGACCAGGTGGGTGCGCAGGGCCGTCGTGACGGCCGCGGGCGTGAGCCAGGGCGGGGCCGGCAGGGCGCCCCGCGTCGTGAGGGCATGGCGTGCCTCCGCCTCCGGGAGGGGCGCCTTCACCGCGACCTCAGCCAGCGCCTCGCCGACCGCGAGCGTCAGCTGTGTCTGGTCGGAGACGCGGACCGTGCCGTCGTCCGACAGGGGGAGCTCCATGGAGTCCCAGGTGCCGTACGTCGCCGTGATGCGGTCCATGGAGAGAGTCGAGAGGGGGCGGCCCATCGCGTCGCCGATCGCCAGGCCGAAGAGGGCTCCGCGGGCCGACCGCCACCTGGGAGCTCGTGGGGGCAGGTCCGCCAGGTCGTACAGCGATGCGAGGCTCGGGGCGGTGGTGAGGGAGCCGGGGACCACGGAGGGCGACTCCAGGAGCTCGTCCAGAACCGCCGTGGGGGGTACGCCCCGGGCCTTGCCCTCGCGCAGCCGACGCATCCAGCGGCTGTCGTTGACCGCTCGGAGGTCCGCGTCCCCGCGTACGATCCATCCCGCCGCGTCGTCCTCGTCGCACGCCCACACGTACGTGGTGACGGTGCCGCGGTCGTCGGACACGGCGACGTACCGGACGGGCCGGGCGGTCTCCCGCGCATACTCCGCGGGGCCGCTCACCTGCGAGAACGCCACGTCGTCCGCGAAGCGCGGGTTGATGTGCTTCCGCGGGACGAAGCGCGGGACGAAGCCCGGGCCGGGAGAGGTTGCGGCACTCATCCCGCCCAGCCTGCCCGAACCCCGCTCCGGCGCGCCGACCGCACCCCGGGTTTGACCTCCGTCACTCACCGGGTACGCTCTTCGGCTCGATTGGCACCGGGCGTGCCCCGTATGGCAGACTGTCCTGGTTGCTCGGTTGAGTGCCGATGCTGCGCGCCTCCCGCCGGGAGGACCGGAAGCGAGTCCCACAGTACTCGTCGCCCTCATCTGTCGAGGGGCCCGAAAGGGCCTGTAGGCAGCGCTGGGGCGGACGTACGGGAATCTTTCGGGAAGTGCAGCGCGGTGGTTCGGCCAGGCGCCCGGTGGGTTTCTTCCCCCGGACCCGCGGTCATCAGGGCCGCAGCCCCTAGCAGGGATTCTCCTTCGGGAGAACTGTGTGAGCGGGACTGCGACACGCCCGACCGCGTGGGTCGGAGGAAGTAGAAAAAAGGGCCTAGCGGGAGCCAGAGCGTTCGAGACAAAGGACTACTAAGTAGCCATGGCGGGACAGAAGATCCGCATCCGGCTCAAGGCCTACGACCACGAGGTCATCGACTCTTCGGCGAAGAAGATCGTCGAGACGGTGACTCGCACTGGTGCGTCGGTCGCGGGCCCGGTGCCGCTGCCCACTGAGAAGAACGTGTACTGCGTCATCAAGTCGCCGCACAAGTACAAGGACTCGCGCGAGCACTTCGAGATGCGCACGCACAAGCGCCTGATCGACATCCTCGACCCGACCCCCAAGACCGTTGACTCGCTGATGCGCCTGGACCTTCCGGCCGGCGTTGACATCGAGATCAAGCTCTGAAGGGCGCGAAGAAGATGACCAAGCAGATCAAGGGCATCCTGGGCGAGAAGCTCGGCATGACCCAGGTCTGGGACGAGAACAACCGTGTCGTCCCGGTGACCGTGGTCAAGGCCGGGCCCTGCGTCGTTACCCAGGTCCGTACGAATGACAGCGACGGCTACGAGTCGGTCCAGATCGCCTTCGGCGAGATCGACCCGCGCAAGGTGAACAAGCCCCTCAAGGGCCACTTCGCCAAGGCCGACGTGACCCCCCGTCGCCACCTCGTCGAGATCCGTACCGCTGGTGCCAGCGAGTACACCCTCGGCCAGGAGCTGACTGCCGAGACGTTCGAGGCCGGTATCAAGGTCGACGTCACCGGCAAGAGCAAGGGCAAGGGCTTCGCCGGTGTGATGAAGCGTCACAACTTCCACGGCGGCAAGGCCTCCCACGGTGCCCACCGCGTGCACCGCAAGCCCGGTTCCATCGGTGGCTGTGCCACCCCCGGCCGTGTCTTCAAGGGCATGCGCATGGCGGGTCGCATGGGCAACGAGCGGGTCACCACCCAGAACCTGACCGTCCACGCCGTTGACGCGGAGAAGGGTCTGCTGCTCATCAAGGGCGCGGTCCCCGGTCCGAACGGCGGCCTCGTCCTGGTCCGTACCGCGGCCAAGGGGGCCTGAGGTAACCCATGAGCACCATTGACATCCTTTCGCCGGCAGGCGACAAGACCGGGACGGTCGAGCTCCCCGCGGAGATCTTCGACGTCGAGAAGATCAGCATCCCGCTGATCCACCAGGTCGTCGTCGCGCAGCTGGCCGCGGCCCGTCAGGGCACGCACAAGACCAAGACCCGCGGCGAAGTCCGTGGTGGTGGCAAGAAGCCTTACCGCCAGAAGGGCACCGGCCGCGCGCGCCAGGGTTCGACCCGTGCGCCGCAGTTCGCCGGCGGTGGCGTCGTCCACGGCCCCGTGCCGCGTGACTACTCGCAGCGCACCCCCAAGAAGATGAAGGCTGCCGCCCTGCGTCACGCCCTCACCGACCGGGCGCGCAACTCCCGCATCCACGTCGTCTCCGGCGTGGTCGAGGGCGAGATCTCGACGAAGGCCGCGAAGAGCCTGCTCGGCAAGGTCAGCGAGCGCAAGAACGTGCTCCTGGTCATCGAGCGCTCGGACGAGCTGTCGCTGCTCTCCGCCCGCAACCTGCCCCAGGTCCACATCCTGGAGCCGGGCCAGCTGAACACGTACGACGTGCTCGTCTCGGACGACGTGGTCTTCACCAAGGCCGCGTTCGAGTCCTTCGTGTCCGGCCCGAAGGCCACTGACACCGAAGGGAGCGAAGCCTGATGGCCATCCGTCACCAGAGCATCGCGTCCAAGGCCGCGAAGGCCGCCAAGGCCGCGCGCGTCGCCAAGGCGAAGCGCATCGCGACCGAGGGCAAGATCGCCGTTGAGCCCACCCCGCTGAGCAAGTCCTTCTCGGACCCGCGCGACGTCCTCGTCAAGCCGGTCGTCTCCGAGAAGTCGTACGCGCTGCTCGACGAGGGCAAGTACACGTTCATCGTGGCCCCGGGCGCCAACAAGACCCAGATCAAGCAGGCCGTCGAGGCGGTCTTCTCGGTCAAGGTCACCGGCGTCAACACGATCAACCGTCAGGGCAAGCGGAAGCGTACGCGCACCGGTTTCGGCAAGCGTGCCGACACCAAGCGCGCCATCGTGACCCTTGCTGAGGGCGACCGTATCGACATCTTCGGCCAGGCCTCCTAACGGAGCGCCCTGGTCCGAATATCGGACGAGGACTGAGAAATGGGAATCCGCAAGTACAAGCCGACTACGCCGGGCCGCCGTGGCTCCTCCGTAGCCGACTTCGTCGAGGTAACGCGGTCCACGCCGGAGAAGTCGCTGGTTCGCCCGCTGCACAGCAAGGGCGGCCGTAACAATTCCGGTCGTGTGACCGTTCGCCACCAGGGTGGTGGCCACAAGCGCGCCTACCGCGTGATCGACTTCCGTCGCCACGACAAGGACGGCGTGCCGGCCAAGGTCGCGCACATCGAGTACGACCCCAACCGCACCGCGCGCATCGCGCTGCTGCACTACGCGGACGGCGAGAAGCGCTACATCCTCGCCCCGCGCGGCACGCAGCAGGGTGACCGGATCGAGAGTGGCGCCGGCGCCGACATCAAGCCCGGCAACAACATGGCGCTGCGCAACATCCCGGTCGGTACGACCATCCACGCCATCGAGCTGCGGCCCGGCGGCGGCGCGAAGTTCGCCCGCTCCGCGGGTGCCTCCGTGCAGCTGCTCGCGAAGGAAGGCGCCATGGCGCACCTTCGCATGCCGTCCGGTGAGATCCGTCTGGTCGACGTCCGCTGCCGCGCCACCATCGGCGAGGTCGGCAACGCCGAGCAGTCGAACATCAACTGGGGCAAGGCCGGCCGCATGCGCTGGAAGGGCGTCCGCCCGACCGTGCGTGGTGTCGTGATGAACCCGGTCGACCACCCGCACGGTGGTGGTGAAGGCAAGACCTCCGGTGGTCGTCACCCGGTCTCGCCGTGGGGCAAGAAGGAGGGTCGTACTCGTGATCGCAACAAGGCGAGCAACAAGTACATCGTCCGCCGCCGCAAGTCGAACAAGAAGCGCTAGGAGCGGGTTTAGATGCCGCGCAGTCTCAAGAAGGGGCCCTTCGTCGACGACCACCTCGTAAAGAAGGTGGACGCCCAGAACGAAGCCGGCACCAAGAACGTCATCAAGACCTGGTCCCGTCGCTCGATGATCATTCCCAGCATGCTGGGTCACACGATCGCGGTGCACAACGGCAAGACCCACATCCCGGTGTTCGTCACCGAGTCGATGGTCGGCCACAAGCTCGGCGAGTTCTCGCCGACTCGCACCTTCCGCGGCCACGTCAAGGACGACCGGAAGTCGAAGCGCCGCTAACGCGGGGTGGAACGACTATGACTAACACCGAAGGGACAACCATGGAAGCCAGGGCCCAGGCGCGGTACATCCGCGTCACGCCCATGAAGGCCCGCCGCGTGGTGGACCTCATCCGTGGCATGGATGCCACGGAGGCTCAGGCGGTCCTGCGTTTCGCCCCGCAGGCCGCGAGCGTGCCGGTCGGCAAGGTGCTGGACAGCGCCATTGCCAACGCCGCGCACAACTACGACCACACCGACGCCTCTTCGCTGGTCATCAGCGAGGCGTACGTGGATGAGGGCCCGACCCTGAAGCGGTTCCGTCCGCGTGCTCAGGGCCGTGCCTACCGGATCCGTAAGCGGACCAGCCACATCACCGTGGTCGTCAGCAGCAAGGAAGGAACCCGGTAATGGGCCAGAAGGTAAACCCGCACGGGTTCCGGCTCGGTGTCACCACCGACTTCAAGTCGCGTTGGTACGCCGACAAGCTGTACAAGGACTACGTCAAGGAAGACGTCGCCATCCGTCGGATGATGACGTCCGGCATGGAGCGCGCCGGCATCTCGAAGGTTGAGATCGAGCGCACCCGTGACCGCGTGCGTGTGGACATCCACACCGCCCGTCCCGGCATCGTCATCGGCCGCCGTGGCGCCGAGGCCGACCGCATCCGCGGTGACCTCGAGAAGCTCACGGGCAAGCAGGTCCAGCTGAACATCCTCGAGGTCAAGAACCCCGAGGTCGACGCTCAGCTCGTGGCCCAGGCCGTGGCGGAGCAGCTGTCCTCCCGCGTCTCCTTCCGTCGTGCCATGCGCAAGAGCATGCAGTCGGCGATGAAGGCGGGCGCCAAGGGCATCAAGATCCAGTGTGGTGGCCGTCTCGGCGGCGCCGAGATGTCCCGCTCGGAGTTCTACCGCGAGGGCCGCGTGCCCCTGCACACGCTCCGTGCGAACGTCGACTACGGCTTCTTCGAGGCCAAGACGACCTTCGGCCGTATCGGCGTGAAGGTCTGGATCTACAAGGGCGACGTCAAGAACATCGCCGAGGTCCGCGCCGAGAACGCCGCTGCCCGCGCCGGCAACCGCCCGGCCCGTGGTGGCAACGACCGCCCGGCCCGTGGTGGCCGTGGTGGCGAGCGTGGCGGCCGCGGTCGCAAGCCGCAGCAGTCGGCTCCGGCCGCCGAGGCCCCCAAGGCCGAGGCGCCCGCCGCTGCTCCGGCTGCTGAGAGCACCGGAACGGAGGCCTGACCGAAATGCTGATCCCCCGTAGGGTCAAGCACCGCAAGCAGCACCACCCGAAGCGCAGCGGTATGTCCAAGGGTGGCACGCAGGTTGCGTTCGGCGAGTACGGCATCCAGGCGCTGACCCCGGCGTACGTGACGAACCGTCAGATCGAGGCAGCTCGTATCGCGATGACGCGTCACATCAAGCGTGGCGGCAAGGTCTGGATCAACATCTACCCGGACCGCCCCCTCACCAAGAAGCCTGCCGAGACCCGCATGGGTTCCGGTAAGGGTTCGCCGGAGTGGTGGGTCGCCAACGTCAAGCCCGGACGCGTCATGTTCGAGCTGTCGTACCCCAACGAGAAGATTGCTCGTGAGGCGCTTACCCGCGCTGCTCACAAGCTTCCGATGAAGTGCCGCATCGTCCGGCGCGAGGCAGGTGAGTCGTGATGTCGGCCGGTACCAAGGCGTCCGAGCTGCGCGAGCTGGGCGACGAGGAGCTTGTCAACAAGCTTCGCGAAGCCAAGGAAGAGCTGTTCAACCTCCGCTTCCAGGCGGCGACGGGCCAGCTCGAGAACCACGGTCGGCTCAAGGCCGTCCGTAAGGACATCGCGCGGATCTACACCCTGATGCGTGAGCGCGAGCTGGGCATCGAGACGGTGGAGAGCGCCTGATGAGCGAGAGCAACGTGACTGAAGAGACGAAGGCCGCGCGCGGCTTCCGCAAGACCCGTGAGGGCCTTGTCGTCAGCGACAAGATGGACAAGACCGTCGTCGTCGCCGTCGAGGACCGCGTCAAGCACGCGCTGTACGGCAAGGTCATCCGCCGTACCAACAAGCTCAAGGCGCACGACGAGCAGAACGCTGCCGGCGTCGGCGACCGCGTCCTCCTGATGGAGACGCGTCCGCTGTCGGCGACCAAGCGCTGGCGCATCGTCGAGATCCTCGAGAAGGCCAAGTAATTCTCCGAGGGGCACCCCCCTCGGAGTTCGTTCCGCCAGGCTCCCGGGGCAGTTCGCTGAACTGCCCCGGGGGAACCGGCAGACAAACAGGAGATAGACGTGATCCAGCAGGAGTCGCGACTGCGCGTCGCCGACAACACGGGTGCGAAGGAAATTCTCACCATCCGTGTTCTCGGTGGCTCGGGTCGCCGCTACGCGGGCATCGGTGACGTCATCGTCGCCACCGTCAAGGACGCGATCCCCGGTGGCAACGTGAAGAAGGGTGACGTCGTCAAGGCGGTCATCGTTCGCACCGTCAAGGAGCGCCGCCGTCCGGACGGCTCGTACATCCGCTTCGACGAGAACGCCGCCGTCATTCTGAAGAACGACGGCGACCCTCGCGGCACCCGTATCTTCGGCCCTGTCGGCCGTGAGCTGCGCGAGAAGAAGTTCATGAAGATCATCTCGCTCGCGCCGGAGGTGCTGTAAGCATGAAGATCAAGAAGGGCGACCTGGTCCAGGTCATCACCGGTAAGGACAAGGGCAAGCAGGGCAAGGTCATTGCCGCTTACCCGCGCGAGGAGCGCGTCCTGGTCGAGGGTGTCAACCGGGTCAAGAAGCACACGAAGGCCGGCCCGACCGCCAGCGGCTCGCAGGCCGGTGGCATCGTGACGACCGAGGCCCCCGTCCACGTCTCCAACGTCCAGCTGGTCGTGGAGAAGGACGGCAACAAGGTTGTCACGCGCGTCGGTTACCGCTTCGACGACGAGGGCAACAAGATCCGCGTTGCCAAGCGGACGGGTGAGGACATCTGATGACGACCACCACCACTCCGCGTCTCAAGACGAAGTACCGCGACGAGATCAAGGACAAGCTGCGTGAGGAGTTCTCTTACGAGAACGTCATGCAGATCCCCGGCCTGGTCAAGATCGTGGTCAACATGGGTGTCGGCGACGCCGCCCGTGACTCGAAGCTGATCGACGGCGCCATCCGCGACCTCACCACGATCACCGGCCAGAAGCCGGCCGTGACGAAGGCCCGGAAGTCCATCGCGCAGTTCAAGCTGCGCGAGGGCCAGCCGATCGGCTGCCACGTCACGCTCCGTGGCGACCGCATGTGGGAGTTCCTGGACCGCACCCTGTCGCTCGCGCTGCCGCGCATCCGCGACTTCCGTGGTCTGTCCCCCAAGCAGTTCGACGGCCGTGGCAACTACACCTTCGGTCTCACGGAGCAGGTCATGTTCCACGAGATCGACCAGGACAAGATCGACCGCGTCCGGGGTATGGACATCACCGTGGTGACCACGGCGACCAACGACGCTGAGGGCCGTGCGCTCCTTCGTCACCTCGGCTTCCCGTTCAAGGAGGCGTAAGCGAGATGGCGAAGAAGGCTCTGATTGCCAAGGCTGCTCGTAAGCCCAAGTTCGGTGTGCGTGCGTACACCCGCTGCCAGCGCTGCGGCCGTCCGCACTCCGTCTACCGCAAGTTCGGCCTCTGCCGCGTGTGCCTTCGTGAGATGGCTCACCGTGGCGAGCTCCCGGGCGTGACCAAGAGCTCCTGGTAGTCCCCCCTTTTTCAAGGGTTAAAGGACTCCTGGATCTCTCGGTAAGTAAAGGGCTGGCAGCCGCCCTCCTCCAGATGGCTTAGGCTAGGAGGGTTGGGCGTCTGCCGCCCTGACCGACTTACTACGCCGTAGGTCCCCGCGCCGCACCCGTCCTGCCTCTGAGTGGGGAGAGGGATGGCGCAGATAGGAAACCCCGGCGAGAGAGGCCGAAGGCCAATTCATGACCATGACTGATCCGATCGCGGACATGCTGACTCGTCTGCGTAACGCGAACTCGGCGTACCACGACACCGTGGCGATGCCGCACAGCAAGATCAAGTCTCACATCGCGGAGATCCTCCAGCAGGAGGGCTTCATCACGGGCTGGAAGGTCGAGGACGCCGAGGTTGGCAAGAACCTCGTTCTCGAGCTGAAGTTCGGCCCGAACCGTGAGCGCTCCATCGCGGGCATCAAGCGGATCTCCAAGCCCGGTCTCCGGGTTTACGCGAAGTCCACCAACCTGCCGAAGGTCCTCGGCGGCCTCGGCGTGGCGATCATCTCCACGTCGCACGGTCTCCTGACCGGCCAGCAGGCAGGCAAGAAGGGCGTAGGTGGGGAAGTCCTCGCCTACGTCTGGTAGTCGGGAACGGAGGAATAGCTAATGTCGCGTATTGGCAAGCTCCCCATCACGGTTCCCGCCGGCGTGGACGTCACCATCGACGGCCAGACGGTCGCGGTCAAGGGTCCCAAGGGCACCCTGAGCCACACCATCGTCGCGCCGATCGAGATCGCTAAGGGTGAGGACGGCGTCCTGAACGTCACCCGCCCGAACGACGAGCGTCAGAACAAGGCCCTCCACGGCCTGTCCCGCACGCTGGTGGCGAACATGATCACCGGCGTGACCCAGGGTTACGTGAAGAAGCTCGAAATCAGCGGTGTCGGTTACCGCGTCCTGGCGAAGGGCTCCAACCTGGAGTTCTCGCTCGGCTACAGCCACCCGATCCTGATCGAGGCGCCCGAGGGCATCTCCTTCAAGGTCGAATCGGCGACCAAGTTCTCGGTCGAGGGCATCGACAAGCAGAAGGTCGGCGAGGTTGCGGCCAACATCCGCAAGCTGCGCAAGCCCGACCCGTACAAGGCCAAGGGCGTCAAGTACGAAGGCGAAGTCATCCGCCGCAAGGTCGGAAAGGCGGGTAAGTAAGCCATGGCATACGGTGTCAAGATTGCTAAGGGCGACGCTTACAAGCGTGCTGCCATCAAGCGTCGTCACATCCGCATCCGTAAGCACATCTCGGGTACGGCTGAGCGTCCGCGCCTGGTCGTGACGCGCTCCAACCGCCACATCGTGGCCCAGGTCATCGACGACATCAAGGGTCACACCCTGGCGTCGGCCTCGACCCTGGACACCACGATCCGCGGCGCCGAGGGCGACAAGTCCGCGCAGGCCAAGTCGGTCGGCGCCCTGGTCGCCGAGCGCGCCAAGGCCGCCGGTGTCGAGACTGTCGTGTTCGACCGTGGTGGTAACCAGTACGCCGGGCGCATTGCTGCCCTGGCGGACGCCGCCCGCGAAGCCGGACTCAAGTTCTGAGTCGGTTCCGTAGCTAGCGGAAACAGAGAGAGGTAATTCCAATGGCTGGACCCCAGCGCCGCGGTGGCGGTGCCGGTGGCGGCGAGCGGCGGGACCGGAAGGGTCGCGACGGTGGCAACGCCGCCGCCGAGAAGACCGCGTACGTTGAGCGCGTTGTCGCGATCAACCGCGTCGCCAAGGTTGTGAAGGGTGGTCGTCGCTTCAGCTTCACTGCGCTCGTCGTAGTGGGCGACGGTGACGGCACCGTGGGTGTCGGTTACGGCAAGGCCAAGGAGGTGCCGGCCGCCATCGCCAAGGGTGTTGAGGAGGCCAAGAAGCACTTCTTCAAGGTCCCCCGTATCCAGGGCACCATCCCGCACCCCATCCAGGGTGAGAAGGCCGCAGGCGTCGTCCTGCTCAAGCCTGCTTCCCCCGGTACCGGTGTTATCGCCGGTGGCCCGGTGCGTGCCGTGCTCGAGTGCGCGGGCGTTCACGACATCCTGTCGAAGTCCCTGGGCTCCGACAACGCGATCAACATCGTGCACGCGACCGTGGCGGCCCTCAAGGGCCTGCAGCGTCCCGAGGAGATCGCGGCTCGCCGTGGTCTGCCCCTCGAGGACGTCGCCCCCGCGGCTCTCCTTCGTGCGCGTGCGGGAGCGGGTGCGTAATGGCACAGCTCAAGATCACGCAGACGAAGTCGTACATCGGCAGCAAGCAGAACCACCGCGACACCCTGCGCTCCCTTGGTCTCAAGGGCATCAACACGCAGGTCGTCAAGGAGGACCGTCCCGAGTTCCGCGGCATGGTGCACACCGTCCGCCACCTCGTGACGGTTGAGGAGGTCGACTGACATGGCGGAGCAGAACCCGCTGAAGGTCCACAACCTCCGGCCCGCCCCGGGCGCCAAGACTGCCAAGACCCGTGTGGGTCGTGGTGAGGCGTCCAAGGGTAAGACCGCTGGTCGTGGTACCAAGGGCACCAAGGCCCGTTACCAGGTTCCGGAGCGCTTCGAGGGTGGCCAGATGCCCCTCCACATGCGTCTCCCGAAGCTCAAGGGCTTCAAGAACCCGTTCAAGACCGAGTTCCAGGTCGTGAACCTCGACAAGCTGAGCGCGCTGTACCCGGAGGGTGGCGAGGTCACCGTCGAGGGTCTCGTCGCCAAGGGTGCCGTTCGCAAGAACAGCCTCGTCAAGGTGCTCGGCCAGGGTGAGCTCACCGTGGCGCTGCAGGTGACGGTCGACGCCGTCTCCGGCTCCGCCAAGGAGAAGATCACCGCCGCGGGCGGTACCGTCACCGAGCTCGTCTGATTTTCCCTCAGACGTGTCGATGACATGAGCGATTCCCAGCCGGGGATGCCCCACAAAAGGGGCATCCCCGGTTGGTCGTTCCAAGGGGGGCACGGTCGCCGGTAAGGTGGCGTGCACTGTCTAAGCTCCGTGCGGTCTGCCCGCACGGTTTTCTTGACTGATATGTATTCGTCGATCCTCAGACCACCACCTCTGGCGCACGCGCGCGGGGGTCGCAGGAGGCACCGTGCTCACCGCGTTCGCCCGGGCGTTCAAGACGCCCGACCTGCGCAAGAAGCTGCTCTTCACGCTCGGCATCATCGTGATCTACCGGGTGGGTACGCATGTGCCGATCCCCGGTGTCAACTACAAGAACGTCCAGGCCTGCATTGACAACGCCAATGCGAACCAGGGCCTGTTCGGTCTCGTCAACATGTTCAGCGGCGGCGCGCTGCTGCAGATCACGATCTTCGCGCTCGGCATCATGCCGTACATCACGGCGAGCATCATTCTGCAGCTGTTGACCGTGGTGATCCCGCGACTCGAGGCCCTCAAGAAGGAGGGCCAGGCCGGCACAGCGAAGATCACGCAGTACACGCGCTATCTGACCATCGCGCTCGCGATCCTCCAGGGCACCGGCCTGGTGGCCACCGCCCGCACCGGCACCCTCTTCCAGGGCTGCCCGGTCGCCAGCGAGATCGTGCCCGACCAGTCGATCTTCGTCACCATGACCATGGTCATCACGATGACCGCGGGTACGGCCTGTGTCATGTGGCTCGGTGAGCTCATCACCGACCGCGGCATCGGCAACGGCATGTCGATCCTGATGTTCATCTCGATCGCCGCCACGTTCCCGAGCGCCCTGTGGGCCATCAAGGAGCAGGGCGACCTGGCCGACGGCTGGATCGAGTTCGGCACCGTCATCGCCGTCGGTCTCTTCATGGTCGGCCTGGTGGTCTTCGTCGAGCAGGCGCAGCGGCGCATTCCGGTCCAGTACGCGAAGCGCATGATCGGCCGCCGGTCCTACGGAGGGACGTCGACGTACATCCCGCTGAAGGTGAACCAGGCGGGCATCATCCCTGTGATCTTCGCCTCCTCGCTGCTGTACATCCCGGCTCTCGTCGCCCAGTTCGCGGGCGGCAATTCCGGATGGAAGCAGTGGATCGAGGCAAACCTGACCACGGGTGACCATCCGATTTACATCGCCACGTACTTCATCCTGATCGTCTTCTTCGCCTTCTTCTACGTCGCGATCTCCTTCAACCCCGAGGAAGTCGCCGACAACATGAAGAAGTATGGTGGCTTCATCCCGGGCATCCGGGCTGGCCGTCCGACCGCTGAGTATCTGAGCTACGTACTCAACCGGATCACCTGGCCGGGTTCGCTGTATCTGGGTCTGATCGCTCTTGTGCCGACGATGGCGTTGGTGGGCTTCGGGGCTAACCAGAACTTCCCGTTCGGCGGGACGAGCATCCTCATCATCGTGGGTGTGGGTCTGGAAACCGTGAAGCAGATCGAGAGCCAGCTCCAGCAGCGCAATTACGAAGGGTTCCTCCGCTGATGCGTATCGTCCTCGTCGGGCCGCCCGGTGCGGGCAAGGGAACGCAGGCCGCGTTCCTCGCCAAGAACCTGTCGATCCCGCACATCTCCACGGGCGACCTCTTCCGTGCCAACATCAGCCAGGGCACGGATCTTGGCAAGCAGGCGAAGGCGTACATGGACGCCGGGAACCTGGTGCCCGACGAGGTGACCATCGGCATGGCGAAGGACCGCATGGCGAAGCCGGACGCCGAGAACGGCTTCCTGCTCGACGGGTTCCCGCGCAACGTGTCGCAGGCGGAGGCGCTGGACGTGGCGCTCAAGGCCGATGACGTGAAGCTCGACGCCGTCCTGGACCTGGAGGTCCCGGAGGACGAGGTCGTCAAGCGGATCGCGGGCCGGCGCATCTGCCGCAAGGACTCCAGCCACGTCTTCCACGTGACGTACAGCAAGCCGAAGCAGGAGGGCGTCTGCGACGTCTGCGGCGGCGAGCTCTACCAGCGTGAGGACGACAGCGAGGACACCGTCCGCAAGCGCCTCGAGGTCTACCACACGCAGACCGAGCCGATCATCGACTACTACCGAAGGCAGGGTCTGGTCGTGACGATCTCGGCGCTGGGCAAGGTGGACGAGGTCACCGAGCGGGCGATGGACGCGCTCAAGGGCGACAAGTAGCCAGTGGACCAGTAGTAACCAGTACGCTGTTTCGGCCGCGGTGCCCCTCGGGGGACCGCGGCCGTACTGTTGTGTACGTAGTCGGTTCGTGTACGTAGCCGGTTGTTGGACGGATGACGGAGAGCGGAAGCCCCATGGTGCAGATCAAGACCCCCGAGCAGATCGCGAAGATGCGTGAGGCGGGCCTTGTCGTCGCCGCGATCCACGCCGCGACCCGTGAGGCCGCGGTGCCCGGCGCCACCACGAAGGATCTCGACGACGTCGCGCGCAAGGTGATCGACGAGCACGGCGCGAAGTCCAACTTCCTGGGGTACGGCGGCTTCCCCGCGACGATCTGCACCTCGGTCAACGAGGTCGTCGTGCACGGCATCCCGGACGACAAGACCGTCCTGAAGGACGGCGACATCATCTCCATCGACGCCGGCGCGATCATCGACGGCTGGCACGGTGACGCGGCGTACACCGCCTTCGTCGGGACCGGTCACGCCCCGGAGCTCGTCGAGCTCTCCCGGGTGACCGAGGAATCGATGTGGGCCGGTATCGCGGCGATGAAGCAGGGCAACCGGCTCGTCGACATCTCGCGCGCCATCGAGACGTACATCCGCCGGCAGCCGAAGCCGGGCGGCGGCAAGTACGGGATCGTCGAGGACTACGGCGGGCACGGCATCGGCACCGAGATGCACATGGACCCCCACCTCCTGAACTACGTCGAGCGCCGCCGCGGCAAGGGTCCCAAGCTGGTCCCCGGCTTCTGTCTCGCCATCGAGCCCATGGTCTCCCTCGGCACCCCCCGCACGGAGGTCCTGGAGGACGACTGGACCGTCATCACGACCGACGGCACCTGGTCGTCCCACTGGGAGCACTCGGTGGCTCTCACGGAGGCGGGTCCTCTGGTCCTGACGGCCCCGGACTGCGGCAAGGCGAAGCTGGCGGAGTACGGGGTCACTGTCGCGCCGGATCCGCTGGGCTGAGGGCTGCACCCTCTTGCTTAAGGATCTACGTCATGGGGCAGACTTTCTCGATTCGTCTTTCCGAGTGCACTGACGTAGACTGACGCGTCGGCTCTCGTGCATCCGTGTGCCTGCATACGGAGCATGAAGTCGATCAAGGTAGTCGATTCGAAGGGCGAAGCGTGGCCAAGAAGCAAGGTGCCATCGAGATCGAAGGCACTGTCGTCGAGTCTCTTCCGAACGCCATGTTCAAGGTGGAGCTCCAGAACGGCCACCAGGTCCTGGCACACATCAGTGGCAAGATGCGCATGCACTACATCCGCATCCTCCCTGACGACCGGGTCGTGGTGGAGCTGTCTCCGTACGACCTGACGCGTGGCCGGATCGTCTACCGGTACAAGTAGATCTTGCCCGCATCCCGCTCACGCGGGGTGGTGGCACTGACCCGGAGAACCTCACCCAATGAAGGTCAAGCCGAGCGTCAAGAAGATCTGCGACAAGTGCAGGGTGATCCGCCGTCACGGCCGGGTCATGATCATCTGCGACAACCCGCGCCACAAGCAGCGCCAGGGCTGACGCACGACTGCAGTTCGCAGATTTTCGCGCGACGCAAGTAAGTAGATACGCAGGACCCGTCCCTCTTCAGTTCCATTCAGGTAATGGAGGGCGACACCCCCGGTCGGAGGCCGGGGACCCAGTAGGTACCTCATACGGCCGCTGGGAGTGGTTCTGCTGAAGACCTCCGAAGAATCAACAGGAGCCATGAATGGCACGCGTTGAAGGCGTTGACCTCCCGCGCGAAAAGCGCATCGAGGTCGCCCTCACCTACGTGTTCGGCATCGGCCGCACGCTGGCCCAGCAGACGCTGGACGCCACCGAGGTGGACCGCAACACCCGCGTTCGCGACCTGACCGAGGAAGACCTCGTCAAGATCCGCGAGTACGTGGACGCCAACATCAAGACCGAGGGTGACCTGCGTCGCGAGATCCAGGCCGACATCCGTCGCAAGGTCGAGATCGGCTGCTACCAGGGTCTGCGCCACCGCCGTGGCCTGCCCGTCCGCGGTCAGCGCACCAGCACGAACGCCCGCACCCGCAAGGGCCCGCGTCGCGCCATCGCCGGTAAGAAGAAGCCGGGCAAGAAGTAGTCCTCGCTCAGCGGTCTATCGACAGCTGACGCTGCAGGACCGACCACCTCCCGTAGGAGTTATAGATGCCCCCCAAGGGTCGTCAGGGCGCTGCCAAGAAGGTGCGCCGCAAGGAAAAGAAGAACGTTGCCCACGGGCACGCTCACATCAAGAGCACGTTCAACAACACGATCGTGTCCATCACGGACCCGACCGGCAACGTGATCTCGTGGGCCTCCGCCGGCCACGTCGGCTTCAAGGGCTCGCGCAAGTCCACGCCGTTCGCCGCGCAGATGGCTGCCGAGTCGGCTGCCCGTCGCGCGCAGGAGCACGGCATGCGCAAGGTCGACGTCTTCGTCAAGGGCCCGGGTTCCGGTCGTGAGACCGCCATCCGTTCGCTCCAGGCGACCGGCCTCGAGGTCGGCTCGATCCAGGACGTGACGCCCACGCCGCACAACGGCTGCCGTCCGCCCAAGCGCCGCCGCGTCTGACGCAGGCTGCTGCTTGATCTGAGGGTTCGGGCGGTACGGCTCTTCGGAGCTGTATCGCCCGTACCCTTGTAACGAATCAGGGCATCAAATAGTGGGTGCCCCTGACTGAAGGATTCCTTCATGCTTATTGCACAGCGCCCGTCGCTGACCGAAGAGGTCGTCGACGAGTTCCGCTCGCGGTTCGTCATCGAGCCGCTGGAGCCGGGCTTCGGTTACACCCTCGGCAACTCGCTTCGCCGGACCCTTCTCTCCTCGATCCCGGGTGCGGCGGTCACGTCGATCCGTATCGACGGTGTCCTGCACGAGTTCACCACCGTGCCGGGTGTCAAGGAAGACGTCACCGACCTCATCCTCAACATCAAGCAGCTGGTCGTCTCCTCGGAGCACGACGAGCCCGTCGTGATGTACCTGCGCAAGCAGGGTCCGGGTCTGGTCACCGCCGCCGACATCGCGCCCCCGGCCGGTGTCGAGGTGCACAACCCCGACCTCGTCCTCGCCACGCTCAACGGCAAGGGCAAGCTGGAGATGGAGCTGACCGTCGAGCGCGGCCGCGGCTACGTCTCCGCCGTCCAGAACAAGCAGGTCGGCCAGGAGATCGGCCGTATCCCGGTCGACTCCATCTACTCGCCGGTGCTCAAGGTCACGTACAAGGTCGAGGCGACCCGTGTCGAGCAGCGCACCGACTTCGACAAGCTGATCGTCGACGTCGAGACCAAGCAGGCGATGCGGCCGCGCGACGCCATGGCGTCCGCCGGCAAGACGCTGGTCGAGCTGTTCGGTCTCGCCCGCGAGCTCAACATCGACGCCGAGGGCATCGACATGGGCCCGTCCCCGACGGACGCCGCCCTTGCCGCCGACCTGGCGCTGCCGATCGAGGAGCTTGAGCTCACCGTTCGGTCGTACAACTGCCTCAAGCGCGAGGGCATCCACTCCGTGGGTGAGCTCGTGGCCCGCTCCGAGGCGGACCTGCTCGACATCCGCAACTTCGGTGCGAAGTCGATCGACGAGGTCAAGATGAAGCTGAACGGCATGGGTCTTGCGCTCAAGGACTCGCCTCCCGGCTTCGACCCGACCGCTGCGGCTGACGCGTTCGGCGCCGACGACGACGCCGATGCCGGGTTCGTCGAGACCGAGCAGTACTAGGTCTGATTTTGGCTGCGGGACCGTTGTGGCTGGTCGCGCAGTTCCCCGCGCCCCTATCGGGGCGCGGCCACTGACCCCGGTACCTGATACGGCCGGGGCAGACATCAAGGAGAAACACCATGCCGAAGCCCACCAAGGGTGCCCGTCTGGGCGGCAGCGCCGCGCACGAGAAGCTTCTGCTGGCGAACCTCGCCAAGCAGCTCTTCGAGCACGGCCGGATCACGACGACCGAGGCCAAGGCCCGTCGTCTGCGTCCGTACGCGGAGCGTCTGGTCACCAAGGCGAAGAAGGGTGACCTTCACAACCGCCGCCAGGTGCTGTCCGTCATCACCGACAAGAGCATCGTGCACACGCTCTTCACGGAGATCGGCCCGCGCTACGAGAACCGCCCGGGTGGCTACACCCGTATCACCAAGATCGGTAACCGTCGTGGCGACAACGCGCCCATGGCGATCATCGAGCTGGTGGAGGCCCTGACCGTGGCCCAGGAGGCCACCGGTGAGGCCGAGGCGGCCACCAAGCGTGCCGTCAAGGAAGACGCCCTCAAGAAGGACGACGCGCCCGTCGAGGACGCGAAGCCGGCTGAGGACGCTGCCGAGGAGTCCAAGGACGCCTGAGGCTCTGCCTTGCTGTGAGCGGGTCCGCCCTTCGGGGCGGGCCCGCTTTCGCGTGGTCGGCCTCCTGAGAGGATCTGTTCTGTGAGTGATGAAGTAGAGCCCGGTTTCGTGCGGGTGCGGCTGGACCTTTCGTACGACGGGAAGGACTTCTCCGGCTGGGCCAAGCAGCGGCAGGGGCAGCGCACCGTCCAGGGGGAGATCGAGACCGCGCTGCGGACCGTGACGCGGTCGCAGGAGACGTACGAGCTGACGGTCGCGGGCCGGACCGACAGTGGGGTGCACGCGCGGGGGCAGGTCGCCCACGTCGACCTGCCGGAGGACGTCTGGGCCGAGCACAGTGACAAGCTGCTGCGCAGGCTCGCCGGGCGGCTGCCGCACGACGTGCGGGTGTGGAAGGTCGCCGAGGCGCCCGCCGGGTTCAACGCGCGGTTCTCCGCGGTGTGGCGGCGGTACGCCTACCGCGTGACCGACCACCCCGGGGGCGTCGACCCGCTGCTGCGCGGCCATGTGCTGTGGCACGACTGGGAGCTGGACCTCGACGCCATGAACGCCGCGGCCGAGCGGCTGCTCGGGGAGCACGACTTCGCCGCTTACTGCAAGCGGCGCGAGGGCGCCACGACCATTCGTACGCTGCAGGAGCTGCGGTGGGAGCGGCGGGCCGACGGGATCCTCGAGGCGACCGTGCGGGCCGATGCCTTCTGCCACAACATGGTGCGGTCGCTGGTGGGCGCCATGCTGTTCGTGGGCGACGGGCACCGGCCCGTGGAGTGGCCCGGGAAGGTGCTCGCGGCCGGCGTGCGGGACTCCGCCGTGCATGTGGTGCGGCCGCACGGGCTCACCCTGGAGGAGGTCGGCTATCCCGCCGACGAGCTGCTCGCCGCGCGCAACAAGGAGGCGCGCAACAAGCGGACGCTGCCCGGGGCCGGCTGCTGCTGAGAGCCTGTCCTTGAACCCCGGGCGGGGTATGGAGCGTCGCTCTACTGCGGGGCCTGGGCCGCGGCCGAGGCCTGGGCCTGGCCCCGCTGGTTGATCCGGTGGAAGGCGAAGCGGGCCAGGTCGTCGCCGACGCCGTAGGCCTTGCGGTCGGACGTCGTCACGTTCTTGCCGCTGGTGTAGCCCGTGGTGGTGAAGTAGGCGTAGCGGCCGAAGGCGTTGTAGGTGCCGCGGCACACGCCCGTGCGGCAGAAGGCGGGCACGTTCTTGCCGGACAGGGAGTCGACGAGGCCGCTCTTCACCTGGTCCTTGACCTTCTTGGCGTCGGAGGCGGTGTCGAAGACGGCGACGCCGACCGTGACCGCGATGCCGTTCCTGATGTAGCTGGCGCGGATCAGGCGCGTGCAGTCGTGCTTGGTGAGGAGGGAGCCGAGGGCGGGCTGGGTGACGGACGCGCACGTGTTGGTGCTGTCGGTCGGGCCCTTCTTGTAGACGCGCTCGCCCGCTCGCAGGGTCTTGCCGGGGAAGAGGCCCTCCGGGGTGAGCGGCGCCTTGTCCTTCTTGGCGCTGGAGATGAAGTCCTTGGGGTCCGGCGGGGGCGGCGGTGTCGTCGCCTCGAACGACGGCTCGGGGTCCTTGCTCGCGCCGGGAATGTCGGCGGCCGACGGCAGCTCGCTCGCCGGTTTGTTCGACGCGGAGGCGTCGTCGCTGTTCGCGGAGACGACCGTGATGGCCACGGCGGCCGCGATGCCGACCGTGGCGAGCACGCCGCCCCCGATCATCAGCCACTTGCGGCGGCGGGTGCGTGCCTCGGCGGCCTCGGCGAGCGCCGCCCAGTCGGGCGCGGGTCCGCCACCGGCTCCGCCCGTTCCCCCCGGACCCCACTGAGGTCCCCCTTGCCCAAAGCTCATGGGGCGCATCTTAGACGGGCCGTCGGGGATGTTGAGCGGCGGTTGTGTGGGGTGTGCCACCTAGCCTGTGCCCTATGAATACGGGCAAAACGGCGGTTAGCGGATGGCTGTTGCGGTCGGCCGGGTGGTATGTCCGGGGCGTGCTCGGGGTCGTGCTGGTGGCCGCCGTCGTCCGGGTGGGGCTGCGGGTGCCGGACGGGGGGATGGACAACGACATCGTGGTGCGGGCCGCCGAGGCGTGGCTGGACGGCCGGTCGCCCTACGCCGACCGGCATTTCCTCTATCTGCCCGGCGCCGTGCTCGCGGCGGTGCCGCAGGCGCTGCTGCCCGTGGACGTGGTGCGGTTCCTGGTGCCCGCGGGGGTGACCGCCGGGCTCGTCATCGGGTGGGCGTGTGCCCTGCGTATGTACGGGGTGCCGTGGCGCAGCCGGTTCGCGGCGTACGGACTGCTCGGGCTCGCGCTCGGGTTCGCGCCCTTCGGGCACCTCGTCGAGCTCGGCAACTGGACGGTGGGCTCCGCGGCCGCGCTGCCCCTGGCCCTGCTGCTCGTCTGCCGGGGCCGGTGGGTCGCGGCCGGGCTCGTCGTCGGCGCCGCCGTCGCCGTGAAGCCGCTGCTCGCGCCCGTGGTGCTGCTCTTCGTCCTGGCGCGCCGGTGGGGCGCCCTGGGGGCGGCGGTGGGCGTGCCCGCGGCGGTTTCGGTGGGGGCGGCGCTCGTCATGCCGGATCCCGGCGGGTTCTTCACGCGGACGCTGCCCTTCCTGCTGAAGGGTGAGGACAGTTTCGTACGGCTCTATGAGGCGTCGCCCTCCGCGGTGCTCGCGCGGCTCGGGGTGCCGCAGGGCGGCGCCACGCTGCTGGCCGTGTGTGCGGCGGCGGCCGGGCTGTGGTGTGCGTGGCGGCGGTGGCAGCGGGGGGACGAGGGGCCTGCGAGGGCGGTGGAATGCGCCGTGATGCTGATGCTTTCGGCCTTTCTCGTCTCCCGTCCCTCGTACGACCACTATCTGCTCGTCGTGCTGCCGCTGCTGCTCGCGGGGGCCCTGACGCCGGGGGCGGCGGCGCGCAGTCCGTGGTTCTGGGTGGCGCTGGTGCCGCAGGTGCCGGGTTTCTCCTGGCCGTGGCTGGAGCCGGGGACGCGGCGGGCCTTCAAGGACGCGGTGACGTTGTGCCTGCTCGCGGGGTCGGTCGGGTGGGCGTGCGTGCGGGGTGCGGGCGCCGGTGAGCCGGTAGAACACCGGGAGCCCGCGCGGCAGGGCGGGCCGCGGGCCGTGGTGGGGGAGGCGGCGCGGAGCAGGTGAGGCGGTGTGTGGTCAGGGTGGTGCCGCGGGGGCCGTTACGCTGGTAAGCGCAGCCCGTCTGTGGTGGGGGAGTCGCTGGTGCAGGCCTCCGGAGCCGCGTTTTGACCCGTACGGGGCAGCGCGGGTACCCTCGGGGATTGATACGTATTGGTGTCCTCGATCTCACGCGAAAGGGCCCTTACGTAGGTTCCCTGGAGCAGTTACCAGTGGCTCGCATACGGGCAGCGTCCCCGGCATTGTGGGCCCCAGCTGCATGATCGCTTCCTGGGTGCCGTGTGTCTGGACCCCATCCACTGAAGAAGCGAAGGCTACTAAGTGCGTACGTACAGCCCCAAGCCCGGCGATGTGACCCGCCAGTGGCACGTCATCGACGCCCGGGACATCGTCCTCGGTCGTCTGGCGACCACCGCTGCCACCCTCCTGCGTGGCAAGCACAAGCCGATCTACGCCCCCCACGTTGACACCGGTGACTTCGTCATCATCATCAACGCGGAGAAGGTGCACCTCTCCGGCAACAAGAAGACCCAGAAGATGGCGTACCGCCACTCCGGCTACCCGGGTGGTCTGCGTTCCGTCCGTTACGACGAGCTGCTTGAGAAGAGCCCCGAGAAGGCTGTCGAGAAGGCCGTCAAGGGCATGCTCCCCAAGAACACCCTGGGCCGTCAGATGCTCTCGAAGCTGAAGGTCTACGCGGGCGACCAGCACCCGCACGGCGCTCAGCAGCCGGTCCCGTTCGAGATCACCCAGGTCGCGCAGTAGTTCCGGCCACCCCCAAAGACGTAAAGAAATCTGAGGAGAATCGTGGCCGAGACCACCGTTGAGCAGCCGGTCGAAGAGACCGAGGGTGTCGACGTAGAGCAGTACACCACCGAGTCCGAGGCGCCCGTCGAGGGCGAGTACACCTCGGAGTCGAACGCCGCGCGCTTCGGCGACCCCCAGCCGGCCGCCGGCCTGGGCCGTCGCAAGAACGCCATCGCCCGCGTCCGGATCGTCCCGGGCACCGGCAAGTGGAAGGTCAACGGGCGCACGCTCGAGGACTACTTCCCGAACAAGGTCCACCAGCAGGAAGTCAACGAGCCCTTCAAGGTGCTCGAGCTCGACGGCCGCTACGACGTCATCGCCCGCATCGCGGGTGGCGGTGTCTCCGGTCAGGCCGGTGCGCTCCGTCTCGGTGTCGCCCGCGCGCTGAACGAGGCCGACGTCGACAACAACCGTGGCGCCCTCAAGAAGGCCGGTTACCTGACGCGTGACGACCGTGCGGTCGAGCGCAAGAAGGCCGGTCTCAAGAAGGCCCGCAAGGCTCCGCAGTACAGCAAGCGCTAATCGCTGCCTGCTCGTACTTCTCGTTCGCCCCGGCGGCACTCACCGTGCTGCCGGGGCGTTCGTCTATCAGGAACGAACGTTCGGAGGACAGCAGTGGGACGACTCTTCGGCACGGACGGCGTGCGCGGTGTCGCCAACGCGGATCTGACGGCCGAGCTCGCGCTCGGACTCTCCGTGGCGGCGGCGCACGTACTGGCCGAGGCGGGCACCTTTGAAGGCCATCGCCCGGTGGCGGTGGTCGGGCGTGACCCGCGCGCGTCCGGGGAGTTCCTGGAGGCCGCGGTGGTCGCGGGCCTCGCGAGCGCGGGTGTGGACGTCCTGCGCGTCGGTGTGCTGCCCACCCCCGCGGTGGCGCATCTCACCGGTGCGCTGGGCGCCGACCTCGGTGTGATGCTCTCCGCCAGCCACAACGCCATGCCCGACAACGGCATCAAGTTCTTCGCCCGCGGCGGCCACAAGCTCGCCGACGAGCTGGAGGACCGCATCGAGGCCGTGTACGACGAGCAGTTCGTGAGCCGCACCGGCACCCCCTGGCAGCGGCCCACCGGCGCGGCCGTCGGCCGGGTGAAGTCGTACGACCAGGGGCTCGACCAGTACGTCGCGCACCTCATCGGGGTGCTGCCGAACCGCCTCGACGGGCTGAAGATCGTCCTCGACGAGGCGCACGGCGCCGCCGCCCGCGTCTCGCCCGAGGCCTTCGCGCGCGCCGGTGCCGAGGTCATCACGATCGGTGCCCAGCCCGACGGCCTGAACATCAACGACGGGTGCGGATCCACGCACCTGGAGCTGCTCAAGGCCGCCGTCGTCGAGCACAAGGCCGACTTCGGCGTCGCGCACGACGGGGACGCCGACCGCTGCCTCGCCGTGGACCACACGGGCGCCGAGGTCGACGGCGACCAGATCCTCGCCGTGCTCGCCCTCGCCATGCGGGAGCACGGCACACTGCGCCACGACACCGTTGTCGCGACGGTCATGTCCAACCTCGGCTTCAAGCTCGCCATGGAGGGCCAGGGGCTCTCCCTCGTCCAGACCGCCGTCGGCGACCGGTACGTGCTCGAGTCGATGAAGGAGCACGGTTTCGCCCTCGGCGGCGAGCAGTCCGGGCACGTCATCGTCCTGGACCACGCCACCACCGGCGACGGCACGCTGACCGGGCTCCTGCTCGCGGCCCGCGTCGCCGAGACGGGACGTACGCTCGCGGACCTGGCGAGCGTCATGGAGCGGCTGCCGCAGGTCCTGATCAACGTGCCCGACGTCGACAAGTCGCGGGTGAAGACCTCCGCGGAGCTGTCCGCCGCCGTCACCGAGGCCGAGCGCGAGCTGGGCTCCACCGGGCGCGTGCTGCTTCGCCCCTCAGGGACGGAGCCGCTGGTGCGGGTCATGGTCGAGGCCGCCGACATCGAGCAGGCGCGGTCCGTGGCGAGTCGGCTCGCCGATGTGGTGAAGTCGGCGCTGGGCTAGTCCTGCTGACGCCGGCTCAGGCGCGCTGTGACTTCGCGGTGCGCTCGCGCTGCCTGGCCCAGAGGACCTTCTGGGTCAGCAGCGTGAGCGTGCCGGCGAGGACGATGCCGAGCAGGTTCAGGAAGAGCTGTTCGGTGGAGCCCCACGCCTGCTTGTACTCGCTGTAGCTGAAGGCGACCGCCGCGTTCGCCGCCGCGGGGACCGTCGTCACGGAGATCGCCACGCCGACCAGGGCGCCCGACTTCGCCGAGGTGAGCGAGAGCGTGCCCGCGGCGCCCGCGAGGACCGCCACCACGAACGAGAACCAGTCCGGGCGGTAGATGAAGTTCGTGTTCGGGCGCTCCGACTTGAGGGCGTCGTGGGTGAACAGATCCACCGCGTCCATGAAGTAGCTGAATCCGGCCGTCACCACCATCGCCACCGCGAAGCCCACCAGCAGGGCGGTCAGCGAGCGCAGGGCGAGGCGCGGGGCGCGCCGCACCAGGGCCGTGCAGAAGCCCGCGAGCGGGCCGAACTCCGGGCCCACCGCCATCGCGCCCACGATCAGGATCGCGTTGTCGAGGACCACGCCGCAGGCCGCGATCATCGTGGCGAGCGTGATGAACGTGACGTACGTGGCCGAGAGCGTGGACTCCTCGTGGGTCGCGTCGGCCAGCTGCTCCCAGAGGACCGCGTCCGCGCCCTCGCCCGGGGCGGCGTCCTCCGCCCGGTCCGCGCGGTGCGAGAGTGACAGGTCGATGGTCTCCACCGCGATCGACCCGGACTCGTCGATGCCGAGCTTGCGCAGACCGCCGATCAGCTCGTCGCCGGCCTCGCGGGCCACGTCGCACATGACGACGTCGCCCGCCGGGTTGCGGGCGGCGCCGGGGAGCACCGCGAGGTGGGTGGTGCCGACCGTTCCCTCGATCAGGTGGACCACGTCGTCGGTTCTGTCCGGGGGAGTGATCAGTCGCAGGTGGAGCATGTCCGCAGGGTAGCGGGGCGCGGCGGTTTCAGAGCTTGCGCAGGCTCAGGCGCTGCACCTTGTGGTCAGGGCCCTTGCGGACGACGAGGGTGGCGCGGCTGCGGGTGGGGGCCACGTTCTCGACGAGGTTGAGCTTGTTGACGGTGCGCCAGGTCGTGCGGGCGTATTCGAGCGCCTCCTCCTCCGACACCTGGGTGTACTTCCGGAAGTACGAGGACGGGTCCTGGAACGCCGTCTGGCGCAGCTTCTTGAAGCGGTTCAGGTACCAGCGCTCGATGTCGTCGGCGCGGGCGTCGACGTACACGCTGAAGTCGAAGTAGTCCGCCAGGCCCACACGGGTGCGGCCGTCCTTGCCGGGGAGCGCGGGCTGCAGGACGTTCAGGCCCTCGACGATGAGGATGTCGGGGCGGCGGACCGTGAGGCGCCGGTCCGGCACGATGTCGTAGATCAGGTGCGAGTAGACGGGGGCCGTCACCTCGTCCTTGCCGGCCTTGATGTCCGCGACGAAACGGGTGAGGGCGCGGCGGTCGTACGACTCGGGGAAGCCCTTGCGGGACATCAGGCCGCGGGCCTCCAGCTCCTTGGTGGGCAGCAGGAAGCCGTCGGTCGTGACGCGCTCCACGCGCGGGTGCTCCGGCCAGCGGGAGAGCAGGGCCTGGAGGAGGCGGGCGACGGTGGACTTGCCGACCGCCACGGAACCGGCGACTCCTATGACGAAGGGCGTGCCCGACTGGGACCCCTTCTCGCCCAGGAACGTGTTGAGGGCTCCGCGCAGGCCGTCCGTCGCGCCCACGTAGAGGTTCAGGAGGCGGGAGAGCGGCAGGTAGATGTCGCGGACCTCGTCCAGGTCGATGACGTCGCCGAGACCGCGCAGCCGTTCCACCTCCTCCGCGGTCAGGGGGAGCGGCGTCTTCTCGCGAAGCGCGCTCCACTCGGCACGGGTGAGGTCGAGGTAGGGAGTCGCCTCCGGCTTGGGCCGGTGGGCGCTCCGCGGTGCCGTCGGGGGCACAGAGACCGAAGAGATCACGGTCCATTGTTACGGCTGCTTGAACGGGATGGGGGGTCGGGCGAGGGGTGGGGTGCGTCACCCTGCGGGGCTCGGGCGGCTTCCGTAGGGTGCTCTCGTGATTATTGGGGTTGGGATCGACGTGGCCGAGATCGAACGGTTCGGGGCGGCGCTGGAGCGCACGCCCGGGATGGCGGACCGGCTGTTCGTGGAGAGCGAGTTGCTGCTGCCGGGCGGGGAGCGGCGCGGCATCGCCTCGCTGGCGGCACGGTTCGCGGCGAAGGAGGCCCTGGCGAAGGCGCTGGGGGCGCCGGCGGGGCTCCGGTGGACGGACGCGGAGGTGTACGTGGAGGAGAGCGGGCAGCCGCGGGTCCGGGTGCGGGGGACGGTGGCCGAGCGGGCTTCCGCGCTGGGGGTCCGGTCCTGGCACGTGTCGCTCAGCCATGACGCGGGGGTCGCTTCCGCGGTGGTGGTGGCGGAGGGGTAGGCGCGCCGGGCTCCCTCGGCACGGGTGGGTGCTCGGGCGGTCCCTCGGGGAGACTGGGGGAATGCGTACTGCGTATGGCGTGGAGAGCGTACGGGCGGGCGAGCGCGAGATCATGGCGCGAGGACCCGAAGGTGTGCTGATGCAGCGCGCGGCGGCGGGTCTCGCCGCCGAGTGCGCGCAGCTGCTCGGCAAGGTGTACGGGGCGAGAGTCACGCTGCTGGTGGGCAGCGGGGACAACGGGGGCGACGCCCTGTACGCCGGGGCCCGGCTCGCGCGGCGCGGTGCCGGGGTCAGTGCGGTGCTTCTGGACCCGGGGCGGGCCCACGCCGGTGGACTGGCCGCTCTGCGGGGCGCCGGCGGCACGGTGGTGGGCGCCGAGGACGGCCGGGCCGAGGGTCTGGTGCGCGGGGCGCGGCTCGTCGTCGACGGGATCGTGGGCATCGGGGGGCGGGGCGGGCTGCGGGAGCGGGCCGCCGCCCTCGTCGCCGCGGTGCGGGACGCGCGGGTCGTGGCCGTCGACGTGCCCAGCGGGGTCGACGCCGACACCGGTGAGGTGCGCGGGGAAGCGGTGCGTGCCGATGTGACCGTGACGTTCGGGGCGTACAAGCCGGGGCTGCTGGTCGACCCGGGCCGGGAGTACGCCGGTGCCGTGCGGCTCGTCGACATCGGACTCGAACTGGCTGCGGACGACGTCGAGTTGGAGGCCCTGCAGTTCGCGGATGTCGCGCGGCTGCTGCCCGAGCCGAGCGGGGAGAGCGACAAGTACCGGCGCGGGGTCGTGGGGATCGTCGCCGGGTCCGCCCGGTATCCGGGGGCCGCGGTGCTCGCCGTGGCGGGGGCGTTGCGCGGCGGCGCGGGCGCCGTGCGGTACGTGGGGCCCGCCGCCGACGCCGTCATCGCCCGGTTCCCCGAGGTGCTCGTGTCCGCCGGACCGCCGTCGAAGGCGGGGCGCGTGCAGGCGTGGGCCGTGGGGCCCGGGCTCGGGGACGACGAGGAGCGGCTGCGGGAGGTCCTCGCCGCCGATGTGCCGGTGCTGATCGACGCCGACGGGCTGCGGCTCGCCGGGGAGCGCGCGGTGCGGGAGCGCGGCGCTCCCACGCTGCTGACCCCGCATGCCGGGGAGGCCGCCGCCCTGCTCGGCGTCGCCCGCGAGGAGGTCGAGGCGGGGCGGCTCTCCGCCGTACGGGAGCTGGCGCGGCGGTACGGGGCGACGGTGCTGTTGAAGGGGTCCACGACCCTGATCGCCTCGGACACGGGGGCCGTGCGCGTCAATCCGACCGGGACGCCCTGGCTCGCCACCGCGGGCAGCGGCGATGTGCTGTCCGGGCTCGCCGGGTCCCTGCTGGCGGCGGGGCTCGACGCGCGGGACGCGGGGTCCGTCGGCGCGTATCTGCACGGTCTCGCCGGGCGGCACGCGGCGGACGGCGCGCCCGTGGGCGCCCAGGACGTCGCCGAGGCGATTCCCGCGGTGTGGCGGGAGGTCCGGAAGGCGTAGCCGCGGTGGGTGCCGGGTGAGAGGGGGCTCCTCGGACCTCCCGAGCATCTGGACGCCGTCCTGGCGCTCGTGAACGAGCTGGGCCGCCAACAGGACAGCACAGCACAACCAGTCCAGTTGGCCGACTGGGCGCAGTGGGCACCGACTGTCAGCGCTGTGCCGTAGCGTGTCGGTGCGGAGCGTGTGAGCGGTGTCCGAGGGGACCCCTGGGGTGCCGGTCCAGCCGTACTGAAAGCGTGAAGGGCTGCAGGTGAAGTGCGTCACACCATGGCGCTGAACCGACCTGCCGGAGCCCGGAAGTGACTATCCGGTAGGTGCCTGCCGCTGTCCTGCACGAACTGAGGGACGGCGCCGGCGGCGCCGCCCCTCAGGATGCGAGTGCGGTCATTCGGGTGTCGTCCTCCCTGCTCAGAGAGTCGGGGGGCCCCAGGGGCACCACCCCCAAGGGGCCCCACACGACAGCTGCGCTAGGCCCTCCAAGGCTCAACGTCAGCCTGATGAATGTAACGGTGCACCCGCGCTAGGCATTCCCTGGTTTTAGGGAATTGGGAAACTTACCTTGTGCTCAGGGTATTCCGTAGCACGGTCAACCTCTGCGCAGTGGTAATGGGAATTGCCTCCGGCAGGATCGGTCAAGAGGCGCATCCGGGCGTGCGTGCTCCCTGTCGAAGTGGGAGGGGAGTGTCACGGCGGTGTGGAATCCTGGCTCCGGAGTGACTGTTTCTGCACCCCCGCTCTCGTGCTATATCCTGCTGCGATCGAGAAGCTCCTGCTTTTAACGGACCACCAATCCGTGGATCTTCCCGTGGATCTTCCGCTAGGCCCTCCAAAACAAACAAAAATCAACGTCAAGGAGTACCCGTGACCGGGTTCCTCTTGGCCTCGGTGGCAATCGTTGCGATCGTGGCCTTTCTTGTCGCCTATGCGATCAAGAACCTCTCCTCTACCCCGCTGCGGATCGTCGCGGTGATCACCGCCATCACGGCGCTGGTCGTGACCCTCCCGGCGCTCTTCGAGTCCTTGCGCCCCGCTGACCCGGTTGCTGAGCCGGGCGTGCAGGTGCCCGCCACGATGCCGCCCGCGCCGACGGCGACCGTCCCGCCCGCGACCCCGCCGGCCCCGTCACGGACGCAGGGGTCCGTCCCGGGCACGCCGCAGGTGGTGCCCGGCGCCCACGCAGAGGGCCCCGGCCGGGCCGGGGGCGGGGTCCTGTGGTCGTGATGGCTCGTAACCGCCGACGCGATGACCGCCGCCGTGACCTGCTCATCGGCAGCTCGCTGTACCAGGTCGACGAAACGACCGGCCGCGTCCAGTACGCGGCCACCCGCAGCATGGACGCGGTGCTGGAGCACAACCCGTTCTTCCAGCGTCTGCCGTACGCGCACCGGGCCGACTTCGCCGCGGGCTTTCAGCGCCGCTTCTACGAGCGCAAGGCCCATCTGCGGGGCTCCGGCAGCGCGATGGTGCACGTCGTGCTCAGCGGTTGCGTGGCCGAGGAGTCCTCCTACGGGGAGACCACGACGGTGCGGATCCTGGGCACCGGAGCCGTCCTCGGGGACCTGGAAATTTTCGATGAGACGCTGACCACGCCCACCACCCGCTGCCTGAACACGACGATGACGCTGGCCCTGCCCATGGACAGGATGCGCGTGGTGGTCGAGCACAACAGCATCCTCAGTGCGACGCTCGGCGCCGGCATCGCCGACCGCCTGGTGACCGCCGAGCGCGTGTACGGCCGCGTCGGCCTGCGCCCCGAGGAGCGTCTGGCCGGCCTCTTCACGCATCTGCTCGGTAGATGCGCGGTGCCCTGCCCGCGCTTCGGCCGGATGCTGGAGGGGCCCTCCCAGGTCGACCTGGCCGATGCCCTGAACCTCAGCCGGGCCACCGTCGAGTCCGCCCTGCGGCTGCTCCGCAAGGAGAACCTGGTGGTCACGGGATACCGCACGTTCTCGTTCCCTTCAGAGGCCGCGCTCGCAGAATTCGGTAAGGTGCGTATTCCTGTTCAGCGGGTTACCGGGGAAGCCTCGCACCCCTAGATATCCGAACGGCCCCAGGCGTCGGTCGGGAGAAAACTCTCCTGACCGGCGCCTTTTCATGTGTGGTCTAGACGTATTACTCTCTCGACGGCTTCAGAATTAGGCATTGATCCTTGATTCTGAAACATTTAGAAGTGAAACTCGAACTCACGCCTTACGGGTTTATGGGATGTATATGCCCATGTGCGGCAAGAAAAGTGCAATGCCGTGTATGTGAGTCAGATAAGGGATGCGCGGGCGGCCGGTGCCGCGCCCTGCCGGGCGGGCGACCGGGCCCAAGGGGGCCGCGGTGTCCCGCCCGGGGCGCAGCGTTCACCCCCGCTTATAGACGATGCCTGCGCCGGCGACCAAGACGGCCGCAACGGTCCCACCCGTATTCATCGCGGCGGCCAGCATCGGGTGCTGGTAGCTGAGGTACACCGCAAGCGCCACGATCACCAAGCCCACGGCGAGGGCCAGCAGCAGGACGCACAGCCGCAGGTCTTGGTGGTCGTCGGTACGCGGGGTGTCGGCGTCGGTGGTCATGTCCGTATCGGTCCTTTGGTCTCGGGCCCACGCCGGGTTAGGCGATGGGCGGCGCTGCGGAGCGCCCGGCGCCTGGGCCGGGCGGAGGAACGGGGGCCACCATTCGGCGGCGGAGTCGGCACGGTCGAGTTCTGGCGAGAATTCGCCGAAGCGCTCTCCGGCGGGTCCCGATCCAGGGGTGGAGCTTTGTTCGCGAGGGCTTGACCGTGGGTTCGATGGCACTGTGACGGAGGCGGGGGCTAGCGGCGCAACCCCGTGCTCCGGCTAAGGTCAACTCAACGGTGCCGCACCTCTGTTGCGGCAGAGAGCAACGCCATCTTGCGAGGTCTTGAGCATCTTGCGGAGCCGCAAGCGGGAGGGGCACGTGGCAGAGCAGTCACCCGCGCACGGGGCCGAGCCCCCAGTGCGGCCGAGGGCCCTGGCCCCGCTCGGCGCCGACCTGGGGGCGAAGGAAAGAGCCTTCGCCGATCACCTTCGTGGCCTGCGTGAGCGGGCCGGTAAGACCTCCACGGATCTGGCCGCCGCACTCTGTGTGGACCCCACCCGGTTCTCACGTTTCCTGTCCGGGCAGAGCCTGCCGGAACCGCAGCTCCTCACCCGCTTCCACCGGCTGCTGACCGACGGGGAGCCGGATGCCTCGACGGAGGAGGCGGTGCGGAAGAGCCGAGCCCTGCTGTATGCCGCCGCCCGGACCAGAGGGCCGCTGTCCACCCGTGCTTACGAGATCGCGGAACTGCGGGAGAAGCTGCACGAGCAGCAGAACGAGACGGCCCGCTCCCTGGAGGCGCTGCAGAACGACCTGCAGGACGAACGCGAACGTCGGCACCGCGCCGAGCGGGAAATCGAGCGACTGCAACAGACCAGAACCGTCGGCTCCGAAGAGCAGTTACGGCGGGTGGAGGCGGAGCGAGACCACGCGCTGCGCCGGGTCGCCGAACTGGAGGATCTGGTCGCTCAGACCGGCGCCCTGGTGCGGCTCCAGCAAGATGACGCCCGACACGTGCAGGAGATGGCCCAGGCGACCGAGGGCGAGCTGCAGGCGTGGGAAGACGGCGTCGGTTCGTTGCCGCCGCTTCAGGACGGGCTTGTTCCGTGGCCCAGCGAGCTGGCCGGTATAACGTGCCAGAGCGCCGTTGAGGCGCTCGCCGAGCTGCGGGATGTGGACGACGAATCAGCTGATCAAGCTCTGCACAAGATCGCCAACGAGGCGCCTCCCGAGACTTTCGGCCGCTTCTACCGCTTGCTCATCGACCACGGGCGCCGGTTGGACGCCAACCGCCTGCTTGGGAGGGCGGCCGAGTACTGCGATGGTCTGCGGCTGCGGCAGCTTGTCGTCGGCACGCAGACGCTCCGTGAGGCACCCGGCGTCACCGTCGGGTCCGGCGAGAGCACTTTCACGGTGCCGGACTCCACATACGAGGACAACTCATGCGGCGACGCCCTCACACGAAGTATCGGGTGGCGCACACCCGCACCTCAGTTCATCCGCCTGATGCACGCCCTTGCGGAGCGGGGCGAGCATCAGCCGCGGGGGCGGCTCCTCCGCATCGCGGCCAACCGGCAGCGTGCCGAGAGGCGACTACTGCGGGAGGCCGGCCTGCCCGTACCCGGTCCTGTGGGCAAGTTGCTCTACCCGAAGGCCTGAAGACCGGCCCGGCGGTGCCCCGCTCGTCGAGCCTGTCGGGCTGAGCTGGCCACTGAAATCATTGGTGCTTGCGGTGCCGTGGGGCAGCGCGGACACGCTGATCACTTCCGGTGACTGGCTGTGGTTCCTGTCTTTCCTGCCGTGTGAGTGGTGTTCAGCGTTTGACGCGGCTGCGGACGGCGAGGACGGCCAGGCCAAGGAGAAGGGGTTCGGCCGGCGCGGAGGGCTGCCGCAGACCAGTGGCCCAAAGCGCGACATCACTTCGAACCGCATCCCGTTGAACCGGGCGAGGCCGACGCGGGGGTTACCGGTGGCGGGGTCGTGTAGGGCGGTGAGTTGCTGGTTCAGCAGTTCAGTGGTGAAGGGTGTGCCGCGGTGGTCGATGTTTGTGCCGGGTGCCGGGAACCAGATGTGACAAACGAGGCACGCAAGAAGCGGCATGACGCTCCCTCGGAGGGAGATCATGATGGACACGGAGTTGTCGGTCAGCGCGAGCAGCCACCCTCGCCAGCATCGGTACTGCGGTCACTGCCATCGGCGGTGTGCAGATCGGCCTGCACAACCGGCAGTAGCCCGGTCGGGCCCCGCATCCCGCGGGACAGCGCCGCCCGGCACTGCGCACAGCGACGGGCGGAGGGCCCGGCCACGCTCCCAGCTGTCGCGCGCACACCGAGGTCGGCGGGAAGCCGCGCACGGGGAGCGTCCGGGTGCGGACCGGGGGCCGCGCCATGTCGGGACCTGTCACGCACACCCCACCGTGGTCGGGAGAACGGGGCCCGTAGTGGCGCGCGGGCTCCTCGGTCGTGACCGCTGTCCTGGTGCCCAAGGGCGCGACGAACCTGGGAGGGGTGCAAGGCCGCCCCTGGAGGCGCTCCGAACCAATGGGAGCGGGGCTGGCGGCGGGCTCTGAGACACTTGTCCGCGATGAACGAGACAGCCCCTTTCCGTGTCCGCGCCGAGATCGACCTCGGCGCCCTCCGCGCCAACGTGCGCTCGCTGCGCGCCCACGCGCCGGACGCCGCGTTCATGGCCGTGGTGAAGGCCGACGCGTACGGCCACGGAATGGTGGCCTGCGCCAGGGCGGCCCGGCAGGCCGGCGCAACCTGGATCGGCACCGCCACCCCGGAGGAGGCGCTGGCCGTGCGCGCCGCGGGTGTGCCCGGCCGGATCATGTGCTGGCTCTGGACGCCGGGCGGGCCCTGGCGCGAGGGCGTCGAGGCCGATCTGGACATGTCGGTGAGCGCCCTGTGGGCGCTGGACGAGGTGACGGCGGCCGCCCGTGCGGCGGGGCGGACCGCGCGTATCCAGCTCAAGGCCGACACGGGCCTCGGGCGGAACGGCTGCATGCCGGCCGACTGGCCCGAGCTCGTCGACCGGTCCCTGCGCGCCGAGGCCGAAGGGCTGGTCAAGGTCACCGGCCTCTGGTCGCACTTCGCGTGCGCCGACGAACCGGGCCACCCGTCGATCGCCGCCCAGCTCACGGTCTTCCGCGAGATGGTGGCGCGGGCCGAGGAGATGGGGATACGGCCCGAGGTGCGGCACATCGCCAACTCGCCCGGCACGCTGACGCTTCCGGAGACGCACTTCGACCTCGTACGGCCCGGCATCGCGATGTACGGCGTCTCGCCGAGCCCCGAGGTGGGCGCCCCCGAGGACTTCGGGCTGCGGCCCGTCATGACGCTCACCGCCTCGCTCGCCCATGTGAAGCACGCCCCGGCGGGCCACGGCGTGAGCTACGGCCACCAGTACGTCACCCCCGGCGAGACGACCCTCGGCCTCGTCCCCGCGGGTTACGGCGACGGGGTCCCGCGGCACGCCTCCGGCACGGGCCCGGTGCTCGTCGGCGGCAAGCTGCGGACGGTCGCGGGCCGGATCGCGATGGACCAGTTCGTGGTGGACCTCGGCGGGGACGAGCCCGAAGTGGGCACGGAGGCGGTGCTGTTCGGACCCGGCGACCGGGGCGAGCCGACCGCCGAGGACTGGGCGCAGGCCGCGGGCACCATCGCGTACGAGATCGTCACCCGCATCGGATCGCGCGTCCCGCGCGTCTACGTCAACGAGCGGCCTGACGACTGACCGGGAACGGACGAGGAGCGGCACGTGAGCGAGAGCAGCACGGGGGCGGCCGCGGCGGAAGCGGTGACGGAGGCCGCCGCCGCTGCCGGTAACTGGCGCCGGGCCGGGGTGGCGGGCGCCGCGATAGGTGTGATCGCCGCGGGCGCGGCCGCCGGTGTCGCCATAGAGCGGCTGACCGTCGGCCGGGGCATGCGCAAGAAGGCACGCCTCGCCCTCGACGCGTCGGGGCCGTACGGCTCGCTGCGCGGCATGCCGGGCACGGCGTACGCGGACGACGGCACGGAGCTCTCGTACGAGGTCGAGGAGGTCGAGGACGACGGCGACCAGGACACGCGGCGGCGCAGGCTCTTCGGCCGCCGGGCCCCCGCGCCCGTCACCGTCGTCTTCAGCCACGGCTACTGCCTGAACCAGGACTCCTGGCATTTCCAGCGGGCGGCCCTGCGCGGCGTCGTCCGCGCCGTCTACTGGGACCAGCGCAGCCACGCCAGGTCGGGGCGCGGTGTCGACCAGCTGGAGCACGACGTGCCGGTCTCCATCGACCAGCTCGGGCGCGACCTGAAGGCGGTCATCGACGCCGCCGCGCCCGAGGGGCCGCTCGTCCTCGTCGGGCACTCCATGGGCGGCATGACGACCATGGCCCTCGCCGACCAGTTCCCGGAGCTGATCCGCGAGCGCGTGGTGGGCGTCGCCCTGGTCGGTACGTCGTCGGGGCAGCTCGGTCAGGTGAACTTCGGGCTTCCGGTGGCCGGGATGAACGCGGTGCGGCGGGTGCTGCCCGGTCTGCTGCGGGCGATGGGTTCGCAGGCCGAGCTGGTGGAGCGGGGGCGGCGGGCCACCGCGGACCTGTTCGCCGGCGTCATCAAGCGCTACTCGTTCTCGCGCAAGGACGTGGACCCGGCCATCGCGCGGTTCGCGGAGCGGATGATCGAGTCGACGCCGATCGACGTGGTCGCGGAGTTCTACCCGGCGTTCGGCGAGCACGACAAGGCGGACGCGCTCAAGCACTTCGCCGAGCTGCCGGTGCTCGTGCTGGCCGGTGACAAGGACCTGGTCACGCCGAGCGAGCACAGCGAGGCGATCGCCCAGCGGCTGCCGGACGCCGAGCTGGTCCTCGTCCCGGACGCCGGACACCTGGTCATGCTGGAGCACCCGGAGGTGGTCATGGACCGCCTCGCGGATCTGCTGGTGCGGGCGGGTGCGGTGCCGGGGACCGGCCGGGCGGGACGGGCCGACGGCGGCTGAGCACAGCCGCCAGCCGCTACCGTGGGCGGTATGGAAGCACCGCACCACCAGGCCCCCGCCGCCACTCTCCAGGCCACCCTCGGGATCACCGTCAACTCGCCCGAACAGATGGGCGAGTTGGGTCGTCGGCTGGCCAAACTCCTGCGCCCCGGCGACCTCGTCATGCTCACCGGTGAGCTCGGGGCCGGCAAGACCACCCTGACCCGCGGTCTCGGCGAGGGCCTCGGCGTGCGCGGCGCCGTCACCTCGCCGACCTTCGTCATCGCCCGTGTGCACCCCCCGCTCGGCGAGGGTCCCGCGCTGGTGCACGTCGACGCGTACCGCCTGGGCGGCGGGCTCGACGAGATGGAGGACCTGGACCTCGACGTCTCGCTGCCCGAATCGGTGATCGTCGTGGAGTGGGGCGACGGCAAGGTCGAGGAGCTGTCGGAGGACCGGCTGCACGTGGTCATCGACCGCGCGACGGGCGACACGGCGGACGAGGTGCGCGAGGTGACGGTCACCGGCCTCGGCGAGCGGTGGGCGGACGCGGACCTGGCGTCGCTGGCCGCCTGAAACCGCCTGAACCCTCAGCCCCGGGCCCGTCGCCCGGGGCTTTTCTCGTACGTTCGACCGAAGGTTCCGACAGGACGTCGGCAAAATGTTGCGTTGCGTGCTCCGGGCGTGGTCACATGGATACCGGTGCTGGTTAGGTCTACCTAACTTCGTCTGCCCCCGGAGCCCCCAGGAGGCATCCATGTCGGCTTCAGAACGTGACGCTTGCGCTCAGCCGCGCGGGAACAGGCTGCCGGGTCCGTCGGCCGCCGCGGATCCCTCGAACTTCTCGATGCGCGACCTGCTCGCGTCGTGCGCCGCCGCGACCGCCGTCTCCACGCCTCCACGCGACCCGGCGCCCGCCGGGAGCGTGCCCGGTACTCCTACGGAACGACGCCGCCCGTCCCGCTGATGCCGCTGGTTTCGCTGCTCCCGCTGGTCAGGGAACGACGACGACCTTCTTGCCGTGCAGCGCGAACTGCCACATCGCGTCGCCGTGCGCGCGCGACGCGCGGATGCCGCCGGTCTTCTTCGACGGGTCCGGCTTCGGCATCGTGCCGTCGACGGCCGCGCTGAAGCCGATCGCCGCCCCGTCGCGGCTCGTGAAGATCACGACGTGCTCGATCGGCACGCCGTCCGTACCGATGACGCGGCCCGTCCGGGAGCTGACCTTGTACGTGCCCGGGTCCGGGTCGACCGTGCCCGGCGCCACCTGGAACGTGAGCTTCACCTTGCCGGACGCCTCGACGAGCCAGACGCGGTCGTCCTCCAGGGAGTAGATGACCCGCTCGCCGGCGCCGGACTGCGCGGGCAGCGCCGTGGGGTTCTTCTTGTCCTTGGGGGAGCGCGAGGCCGACGCGGAGGGGGAGGACTTGTCTGACTTGCTCAGACTGTCCGGGGCGTTGGCCGAGGCCTGGTAGGCGAGGAAGCCGACCGCGGCGAGCGCAGCGGCGGTGAGCCCGGCCACGAATCCCGAGCTGCTCCTTGACACCTTGCGCCACCCACCTCTTCGTACTGCGTACGGCTACGGAGTGACGGTAGCAGCAGGCGCCCCGCATCCCGGGTCGGCCGTGCGGCGGGCGCCGGAGCCGTAGGCTGTTCGCGTGCTCTTGCTCGCTCTGGATACCGCAACGCCCGCCGTCACCGTCGCCCTCCACGACGGCTCCTCCGTCATCGCGGAGTCGAGCCAGGTCGACGCCCGACGCCACGGAGAACTGCTCCTTCCCGCCGTCGACCGGGTACTGGCCGAGGCCGGCCTGAGACTCGACGCCGTCACCGGCATCGTCGTCGGCGTGGGCCCCGGCCCCTACACCGGCCTGCGCGTCGGCCTGATGACCGCCGACACCTTCGGCCTCGCGCTCGGCGTCCCGGTGCACGGCGTGTGCACGCTGGACGGCCTCGCGTACGCCTCGGGCATCGAGTCCGGCCCCTTCGTGGTGGCCACCGACGCCCGGCGCAAGGAGGTCTACTGGGCCCGCTACGACGACGTGCGCACTCGTGCGAGTGACGCCGCCGTCGACCGGCCCGCGGACATCGCCGCCGAGGTCGAGGGGCTGCCCGCCGTCGGCGCCGGCGCGCTGCTCTACCCCGACACGTTCCCCGATGCCCGCGCCCCCGAGCACGTGTCGGCGGGCGCCCTCGCGGCGCTGGCCGCCGAGAAGCTCGCGGCGGGCGAGGAGCTCATGGAGCCCCGGCCGCTGTACCTGCGCAGGCCGGACGCGCAGGTGCCCAAGAACTACAAGGTGGTCACCCCCAAGTGACCACCGAGGCGACCCAGGCGGCCGGCGGCGCCGTGCTGCGCGAGATGCGCTGGTGGGACATCGACCCGGTGTTCGTCCTGGAGAAGGAGCTCTTCCCGGACGACGCCTGGTCGCGCGGCATGTTCTGGTCCGAGCTCGCCCACTCGCGCGGGCCGCTCGCCACCCGTCGCTACGTGGTCGCCATGGACGGCGACCGCCTCGTCGGGTACGCGGGGCTCGCCGCCTCCGGCGACCTCGCCGACGTCCAGACCATCGCCGTCGCCCGCGACCACTGGGGCACCGGGCTCGGCGCCCGGCTCCTCACCGACCTGCTCCAGGCCGCGACCGCCTTCGAGTGCCCCGAAGTGATGCTGGAAGTGCGTGTCGACAACACCCGGGCGCAGAAGCTGTACGAGCGCTTCGGCTTCGAGCCCATCGGCTTCCGGCGCGGCTACTACCAGCCGGGCAACGTGGACGCCCTGGTCATGCGCCGCACCGATCCCTCCACCCCCGTATCAGGCGTACAAGGAACCGAGATTCATGGCTGACTCGCGCGACGAACCCCTCGTCCTCGGCATCGAGACCTCCTGCGACGAGACCGGCGTCGGCATCGTCCGCGGCACCACGCTGCTCGCGGACGCCGTCGCCTCCAGCGTCGACGAGCACGCCCGCTTCGGCGGCGTCGTGCCCGAGGTCGCATCCCGCGCCCACCTCGAGGCGATGGTGCCCACCATCGAGCGCGCCCTGAAGGAAGCGGGGGTGACCGCGAAGGACCTCGACGGCATCGCGGTGACCGCGGGCCCCGGCCTCGCGGGCGCGCTGCTCGTCGGCGTCTCCGCCGCCAAGGCGTACGCGTACGCGCTGGGCAAGCCGCTCTACGGGGTGAACCACCTCGCCTCGCACATCTGCGTCGACCAGCTGGAGCACGGGCCGCTGCCCGAGCCGACGATGGCGCTCCTGGTGTCCGGCGGCCACTCGTCGCTGCTGCTGTCCGCGGACATCACCTCGGACGTGCGGCCGCTCGGCTCGACCATCGACGACGCGGCGGGCGAGGCCTTCGACAAGATCGCGCGGGTGCTGAACCTCGGCTTCCCCGGCGGCCCCGTCATCGACCGGTACGCGCGCGAGGGCGACCCGGACGCCATCGCCTTCCCGCGCGGCCTGACCGGCCCCCGTGACCCGGCCTACGACTTCTCCTTCTCCGGCCTGAAGACGTCCGTCGCGCGCTGGATCGAGGCGAAGCGGGCCGCGGGCGAGGAGGTGCCGGTGCGGGACGTGTCGGCGTCCTTCCAGGAGGCGGTCGTCGACGTGCTGACCCGCAAGGCCGTGCGGGCCTGCAAGGACGAGGGCGTCGACCACCTCATGATCGGCGGCGGCGTGGCCGCCAACTCGCGGCTGCGGGCGCTGGCGCAGGAGCGGTGCGAGAAGGCCGGGATCCGGCTGCGCGTGCCGCGCCCGAAGCTGTGCACGGACAACGGCGCGATGGTCGCGGCCCTCGGCGCCGAGATGGTGGCCCGCAACCGGGCGGCCTCCGCCTGGGACCTCTCGGCGGACTCGTCGCTCCCGGTGACCGAGCCGCACGTGCCGGGCCACACGCACACGCACGACCACGTGCACGAGGTCAGCAAGGAGAACCTGTACTCGTGAGCGTCGCGCTGATGTGGGAGGCCAGGGCCGCCGAGGGGCGCGGCGACGAGCTGCTCGCCTGGGCGCGGGCCCAGGAGCTCGACGGCGTCCCGCTCCGCCGCGAGACCTTCCGGGCGCCGCAGGACCGGGTGCTCGTCATCACCTGGTGGGACGCCGCGTACGACGCCGAGCTGCCTGAACTGCCGGAGCCCGAGGGGGGACTGGCGACGCGGGCGGTGCACCGGTGGCGCTTCGAGTCGGTCTCCACGGAGGCCTAGGCCTCCTCGGTGCCCAGCAGCACCGCGGCCGTCACCAGCGACAGGACCGTCGTGCAGGCCGTGGAAAGCACCGCCAGGGTGCCGAGCGTGCTGTCGAAGTACAGGTCGAGGGCGTCGTCGGCGACGAACGCGTACAGGCCGCGCCCGTCCAGGTAGAGCAGGACGAAGGCCAGCGCCAGGCCCGCGCCCCGGCCCGCCGGCCGCCCCGCCACCAGCAGCGCCCCGACGGCCAGCGGCGCCAGCGCGAAGGCCACGGTGTGGAAGGTGTACGGGATCGACGTCGAGTACGAGGCGTCGACCGCGTCCCGGAAGAAGCCGCCGACCCCTGCGTCGGGCGAACCGCCCACTACGTAGACCTGCGCCCGCGTCAGCCGGTACACCAGCCAGGCGACCGCGACCGCCCCCGACAGGAGCAGGCACACCCCGGCGGCGGTGAGCCGCGGGCGCGCTGCCGCCGGTCGTGGGGCGGTCGGCGGGCCGTACGGAGGAGGCGGGGCGTCGTAAGGGACGTACGACCTGGGGATGACGGACCGGCGTCCCGCGCGCGTCATCCCGATGAGCGTCGCGACACCCACCAGCAGCCCGGTCACCCGGAAGCCGATGAGCAGCTGCCCGTAGTGCGAGCGCTCCAGCACGGCTCGGTAGTCCGACGACACCGCGAGGCCCACCAGCTCCCGCAGGGCGAGGCCGATCAGCACCGCCGCCAGCAGCATCAGCGCGCCCCGCGCCACCCGGCGGCCGGCGAACGCGATCCCGCCGAAGACGAGCGCGGCCGTCAGCAGCGCCCAGTCGTGCGGGGTCAGGGCCCAGGGCGTGAACGGCGCACGCGGGTCGTACAGGGCGGTGAGGAAGTCCCCGCCGTCCGCGCCCCGCTCCTCCACCTCGTAGCCGATCCAGCCCGCCCCGGCGACCGCGTACAGGCCGACGGCCAGGCCGGTCCGCCGGTACGCCGGGAAGCTCTCCGGCCCCGCGCGGTTCAGGTCCCCGTGTGTGCCGTGGTCCAGCCTGGCCATGCGCGTCCTCTGCCCCCTGAGGCTTCCGAAGCCTCTGGTGTCAGGGACACGCTGTGGGTCCGGTCAGTTCCCGGCGGGCTTCCGGTACGTCAGGAGGTAGCGCCAGAACAGCAGTTGGCGCACGTGGCTGCCGGGCAGGAGGCGGGCCGCCTCGGCGCGGACCTCCGGGAGCCGCATGTCCGGCGGGCGCACGGGGGCCTTGAGCGGGGGCTCGTACGTGCCGCGCAGCCGCTCGGCCGCGTACACCGTCACCCGGGCCACCGCGTTGGCTGGCGACGCCACGGGGTCCCACCACGTCATCCCGGCGTAGCAGCCGAGCACGAGGAGGGTGCCGCCCGGGGCGAGGGCGTCGCGCAGGCGCGTGACCGTGCCGAACGGCATGTGGTGCAGGCTCGCCAGGCAGGTGACGGCCTCGTAATGGCCCTCGGGAAGGTCCTCCCGCACCACGTCTGCCTGCCGGAACCGGGGACCGCCGCCGAGAGTCCGGGCCTCGGCGATGACCTCCGCCGACGGATCGAGCGCGTCGACCTCGTAGCCACGGGCCGCGAGCGCGCGGGCGAAGCGGCCGGTGCCGCAGCCGACGTCGAGGGCGGTGCGGCCGTGGGACGGCAGGTTCCGCAGGAGCAGACGGTGGTAGTGGTCGTTGTGGTCGAAGGGCATGCGGGGGAGCCTCGCACAAGAAATTTCGACGAATCCCGGCGACGATGTCGAAACGGGCGTCTCCCGTTCGACGCAGGGGTGAGAGGCGGGGAGAAGCCCCGCCGCCACCCCGATGGGAGACCACCATGCCGCGCTACCTGACGATGATCCGCATCGACGAGAACAACGTGCCCGAGGGCGGCCCGAGCCCCGAGCTGCACGAGCGGATGGGCGCGCTGCTCGAAGAGATCACCAAGGCCGGGGTCATGCTCGACACCGCGGGCCTCCGGCCGACCTCGGAAGGCACCCGGGTGACCTGGGACAAGGGCGAACTGTCCACCACCGACGGCCCCTTCACCGAGACCAAGGAGGTCATCGGCGGCTACCTGGTCTGCCAGGCCAAGGACATGGCCGAGGCGGTCGAATGGACCAAGCGGTTCCTCAAGACCCACGAGGACTACTGGACGATCACGGCGGAAGTCCGCGAGATCGAGGGCTGAGAGCCGGGTCCGGGGGCTCCCGGCCGTCGGCCGGGAGCGGCGCGCGCCTTTGCGGGTCCCGTGCGGGGATGCTCTGATGGATGGCCGTGAGCCATCCGCCGGAGCACCCCCGCCAGGTCATCGAGACCGTCTTCCGCATGGAGTCGCCGCGCCTCATCGCCGGCGTCGCGCGGATCGTACGGGACGTCGGCATCGCCGAGGAACTGGCACAGGACGCCCTGGTGGCGGCCCTCGAACAGTGGCCCGAGCAGGGCGTCCCGGACAACCCGGGCGCCTGGCTCATGACCACCGCCAGACGCCGCGCCGTCGACCTGGTGCGCCGCCGCGAGCGGTACGCCCGCAAGCTGGCGGAGGTCGGCCGCGACCTGGAGACCATGCCGCCGCACGTCGACGAGCCCGCCGACCCGGACGACATCGACGACGACCTGCTGCGCCTCGTCTTCACGGCCTGCCACCCGGTGCTCTCCGCCGAGTCCCGCGTGGCGCTCACGCTGCGCCTGCTCGGCGGCCTGACCACCGGGGAGATCGCCCGCGCCGTGCTCGCCTCCGAGTCGACCGTGGCGCAGCGGATCGTGCGCGCCAAGCGTGCCCTCGCCGCCGGCGGCATCGACTTCGAGGTCCCCTGCGGCCCGGACCGCGACGCCCGGCTCGGCTCGGTCCTCGAAGTCATCTACCTGATCTTCAACGAGGGGTACGCCGCCACGGCCGGGGACGACCTGCTGCGCCCCGCCCTGTGCGAGGACGCGCTGCGCCTCGCCCGGGTGCTCACCGCCCTGATGCCCGACGAGTCCGAAGTGCACGGCCTCGCCGCGCTGTTGGAGCTGCAGGCGTCGCGCGCGGCGGCGCGCACGGGCCCGGCCGGCGAGCCCGTGCTGCTCAAGGACCAGAACCGGGCCCGCTGGGACCAGATGCTGATCCGGCGCGGTTTCGCCGCGCTCGCGCGGGCGCAGAGCATGGCGGCCTCGCCCGCCGGGGGCCTCGGCCCGTACGCCCTCCAGGCCGCGATCGCCGCCTGCCACGCGCACGCGCACACGTACGAGGACACCGACTGGCAGCAGATCGCCGTCCTCTACGGCCTGCTGGCCGCCCGCGCCCCGTCCCCGGTGGTCGAGCTGAACCGGGCCGTCGCGGTCGCGATGGCGCAGGGCTCGGAGGCCGGCCTGGTCCTGGTCGACGCGCTCGCCGCGGAATCCGCGCTGCGCGACTACCACTTGCTGCCCAGCGTGCGCGGTGACCTGCTCGCCCGGCTCGGCCGCAAGGAGGAGGCCCGCGCGGAGTTCGAGCGGGCGGCGTCCCTGGCCCGGAACATGCGGGAGCGCGAGCTGCTCCTTGAGCGGGCGGCCGGCTGCTAGGGCGTGTCTTTCGGATCGGCCCGGGCCCGCGACGCCTGGCACGGCGCCTCGCGGCGCTGTCGCATCGCCCACGGACCCCCGGTCCGCGGGCGATGCTCCGCCTTGCGATCCACCGCACCAGACGCCGCGGGCTGACCGGACCGATCCAAAAGACACGCCCTAGACGGCGCTACTTTTCCCTGCTGACCGGGTGCCCGATCAGCATGGTCGGGGCGCCCGCGACCCGCGTCAGGAAGACGGTCGCCGCGTTCTTCCCCTGCGGCTTCACCTTGCGCCGCAGCTCCTCCGGCTCGACGGCGGAGCCCCGCTTCTTGACGGTGAGGATGCCGACCCCGCGCTCCCGCAGCAGCGCCTTCAGCTTCTTCACGTTGAAGGGCAGCCGGTCGGTGATCTCGTACGCGGCGGCGTACGGGGTGTCGTGCCGGGCGTCGGAGGTGACGTACGCGATGGTCTCGTCGATGAGCCCGCCCCCGACCCGCGCGGCGACCTCGGCGACCAGATGGGCGCGGATGACGGCGCCGTCCGGCTCGTACAGGTAGCGCCCGACGGGACGCACGTCGGGGTCAGGGAGCATCTCGGCGAGCGAGGTCCACAGGGAGGCGCCGCCCGGCAGGAGCGTCGCGCGGTGCGAGGCGGGGGTGTCCGTGCCGAACCACAGCACGGCCTCCTTCACGTCGCCGCCGTCCGAGATCCACTCGGCGCCGGCCTCGGCGGGGATCGCCTCGTGCGGGATGCCGGGCGCGATCTTCAGCGCGGCGAGCGGGGCCTTGAGCGCGGCGCCGATCGCCCAGGAGAGGGGCGGGGAGTAGGCCTCGGGGTCGAAGATGCGGCCGCGCCCGCCACGCCGTGCCGGGTCCACGAAGACGGCGTCGTACGCGGAGGTGTCCACCTCGGTGACGTCGGCCTCCCGGACCTCGATGAGGTCGGCGAGGCCGAGCGCCTCGGCGTTGGCGCGGGCGACCGCGCAGGTCAGGGGGTCGCGGTCGACGGCGAGCACGGAGATCCCGGCACGCGCGAGGGCGATGGCGTCACCGCCGATGCCGCAGCAGAGGTCGGCGAGCGAACGTACACCGAGGGCCCGGAAGCTCGCGGCGCGGTGGGCGGCGACGGAGGCGCGCGTGGACTGCTCGACGCCGTTCGGCGTGAAGAACATCCGGGCCGCGTCCTCGTCACCGAACTTCGCCGCTGCCCGGCGGCGCAGCCGTGCCTGTGCGAGGGCGGCGGAGACCAGGGGCGCCGGGTGCGTGCGGCGCAGCCGGGTGGCGGCGGCGAGCTCCTGCGCCGGCTCGACGTCCCGCACCTCGTCGAGCAGGTCCTGGCCCTCTCCGGTGCGGAGGGCGGCGAAGGCGGCGAGGGGGTCGCCGAGGTCGGTCTCGTGGCCGCTCGGCGTGTTCGGGTCGTTCACCCGCCCCATTGTGGGCCAGTCGGTGGATGGTGCGCGGCCGGTGGCGGTGTCGGGCCCTCACTACGGCCGTGAGCTGCGAGGATCCGGCGCCATGCAACTAGTAAGACAAAAGGAAGAATCCGCCAGAAGACGGAAGAATCAGGCGCGCGCCCTGCTGGCTGCCCTGTCCGTCACGGCGATCGCCTCGGGATGCGTCTCCGGAGGCGACTTCGGCGGCGCGGACCCGGCCCACGGCCAGCAGCCGCTCAAGGCCCCGCCCGCCCGCGCCCTCGACTCCTACGCCCGCAACCTCGCCACCACCCAGCTGGCGCGCGCCGCGGCCGCCAAGCGCTGGGGTCTGGCCAAGACCCCGCTGGCGGCGCCCCCGCCGCCCCGGACCAAGCCCCGCATCACCACCCGCAAGGGCTTCGAGGTCGAGGGCCAGGAGGGCCTGCCACCGGTCTTCACGACCATCCCCACCCGGAAGAAGGTCGTCTTCCTGACCATCGACGACGGCGCCGAGAAGGACCCGGCGCTGCTGCGGATGATGAGCGACCTGCGGCTCCCGTACACCGCGTTCCTCAGCGACTACCTCGTCAAGGAGGACTACGCCTACTTCAAGAAGATGCAGTCCCGCGGCGTCGTCCTGAACAACCACACCCTCAACCACCACTACATGCCCGGACTCTCGTACGAGGGGCAGCGCCGCGAGATCTGCGGCATGCAGGACGTCATCCAGAAGCGCTACGGCAAACGCCCCGAACTCTTCCGCCCGCCGTACGGCAACTACAACGTGGACACCCTGCGCGCCGCCAAATCCTGCGGCATCAAGGCGGTGCCCCTCTGGGCGTCGGAGGCCTTCGCCGACCACATGGAGTGGCGCGAGTGGGACAAGGACCTGCACCCCGGCGACATCATCCTCACGCATTTCCGGGGCCGCGAGGACTGGAAGGGCACCATGCCCGACATGGTCCGCCGCGTCATGAAGACCGTCACCAACAAGGGGTACGCGGTCGCCAGGCTGGAGGACTACCTGTGACCCCGCGGGCGCGAGCACGCCACCGCCTCCTCGCCGGGGCCCTCCTGTACGGAGCGCTCGCACCCGCACTCCTCACGGGCTGCGCGGAATCGGTGGACCCGATCGAGAGACTGGGCAGAAAGGCAGCGGAAAAGCTCCCCTCGCGCAAGCCCACGGCCACGGGAGGGCCGGACGCCCACCGCTGTGGGCAGGCGTTCCGCTGGGCGGAACGGGTGGGCACAGCCCCCGGTGCCGGTCCACAGCAAACGAGGCGTCCCCCTGTCGCCGACAGGGAACCCCGTACGACCGCAACCCGTTGCCCCGAAGGGGTGCCCGAACCCCCGATCCGCTAAAGCCCGGCGCAGCCGATTGGCACTCCGCTTGACCGAGTGCTAACCCGCGTCCTAGTCTCGCTTCTGGCACTCCCCACTGGAGAGTGCCAACAGCGACGGGCAGGTCCGGCACCCGCGACGACGGATCCACCTGGTCGCCACACCTCAGACTCTTAACCCCGTGAGATCTCCGAAGGGGGAGACCGGATCGTGACGACCGCCAGCTCCAAGGTTGCCATCAAGCCGCTTGAGGACCGCATTGTGGTCCAGCCGCTCGACGCCGAGCAGACCACGGCCTCCGGCCTGGTCATTCCGGACACCGCGAAGGAGAAGCCCCAGGAGGGTGCTGTCCTCGCCGTGGGCCCGGGCCGCTTCGAGAACGGCGAGCGCCTGCCGCTCGACGTGAAGGTCGGCGATGTCGTGCTGTACAGCAAGTACGGCGGCACCGAGGTGAAGTACAACGGCGACGAGTACCTCGTCCTCTCGGCCCGCGACGTGCTCGCGATCGTCGAGAAGTAATTCACCCAGCAGATTTGCTTACCGAGCTGCGCCCCTGGTCACCCCGCTGATTGCCGGGCGGCGAGGGGCGTAGTTCGTTACAACCGAGTTTTCGAGAGGGCTGAATCGCTCCCATGGCGAAGATCCTGAAGTTCGACGAGGACGCCCGTCGCGCCCTTGAGCGCGGCGTCAACAAGCTTGCCGACACGGTCAAGGTGACGATCGGCCCCCGCGGCCGCAACGTCGTCATCGACAAGAAGTTCGGCGCCCCGACCATCACCAACGACGGCGTCACCATCGCCCGCGAGGTAGAGGTCGACGACCCGTACGAGAACCTCGGCGCCCAGCTGGTGAAGGAGGTGGCGACCAAGACCAACGACATCGCGGGTGACGGCACCACCACCGCCACCGTGCTCGCCCAGGCCCTGGTCAAGGAAGGCCTGCGCAACGTCGCCGCCGGCGCCTCCCCGGCCGCCCTGAAGAAGGGCATCGACGCCGCCGTCGCGGCCGTCTCCGAGGAGCTCCTCGCCACCGCCCGCCCGATCGACGACAAGGCCGACATCGCGGCCGTCGCCGGTCTGTCGGCCCAGGACCCGCAGGTCGGCGAGCTCATCGCCGAGGCGATGGACAAGGTCGGCAAGGACGGTGTCATCACCGTCGAGGAGTCCAACACCTTCGGCCTGGAGCTCGACTTCACCGAGGGTATGGCCTTCGACAAGGGCTACCTGTCGCCGTACATGGTGTCCGACCAGGAGCGTATGGAGGCCGTCCTCGACGACCCGTACATCCTGATCCACCAGGGCAAGATCTCGTCGATCCAGGACCTGCTGCCGCTGCTCGAGAAGGTCATCCAGGCCAACTCCTCGAAGCCGCTGCTGATCATCGCCGAGGACGTCGAGGGCGAGGCCCTGTCGACCCTGGTCGTGAACAAGATCCGCGGCACCTTCAACGCCGTCGCGGTGAAGGCCCCCGGCTTCGGCGACCGCCGCAAGGCGATGCTCGGCGACATGGCCACCCTCACCGGTGCCACCGTCATCGCCGAAGAGGTCGGCCTCAAGCTCGACCAGGTCGGCCTTGACGTGCTCGGCACCGCCCGCCGCGTCACCATCACCAAGGACGACACCACGATCGTCGACGGTGGCGGCAACAAGGCCGACGCCGACGCCCGCGTCGCCCAGATCAAGGCCGAGATCGAGGCCACGGACTCCGACTGGGACCGCGAGAAGCTCCAGGAGCGCCTCGCGAAGCTCGCCGGCGGCGTGTGCGTCATCAAGGTCGGCGCCGCCACCGAGGTGGAGCTGAAGGAGAAGAAGCACCGTCTGGAGGACGCCATCTCCGCGACCCGCGCCGCGGTCGAGGAGGGCATCGTCTCCGGTGGTGGCTCCGCTCTGGTGCACGCCGTCAAGGTCCTCGAGGGCAACCTCGGCAAGGAGGGCGACGAGGCCACCGGTGTCGCCGTCGTCCGCCGCGCCGCCGTCGAGCCGCTGCGCTGGATCGCCGAGAACGCCGGCCTCGAGGGCTACGTCATCACCTCGAAGGTCGCCGAGCTCGAGAAGGGCTTCGGCTTCAACGCCGCGACCGGTGAGTACGGCGACCTGGTCAAGGCCGGCGTCATCGACCCGGTCAAGGTCACCCGCTCCGCCCTGGAGAACGCCGCGTCCATCGCCTCCCTGCTCCTCACGACCGAGACCCTGGTCGTCGAGAAGCCGGCCGAGGAAGAGGCCGACGCGGGCCACGGCCACGGTCACGGTCACTCCCACTGACCGCTGCGCTCGGCTTGAACGGTGACTGAGGCCCGGCTTCCCTTACGGAGAGCCGGGCCTCAGCCCTGTTCGGGGTCGCGTCTGCCGGGCTGGTCTCCGTTGCCGACTGCGGGTCGTGGTCCGTCCTCGCGCAGTTCCCCGCGCCCCGCGGTGGGGGGGGGGGGGGGGGGGCCCCCCCCGCGCCCAACCCCCCCCCGCGGCGGGTAGTTTCTGCGGGCCGGACTTTGGGGCCGGGCGCNNNNCGTACGGGGGGGGGGGGGGGGGGGGGGGGGGGGGCCCCGGGGGGGGGGGGGGGCGCGGCCCCCCCCCCCCCCCCCCCCCCCCCCCCCCCGCGCGCCCCCCCCCCCCCCCCCGCGACCAGCCAGAGACAACCCGCACCCGGCGACGGGAAGTTACTGCGGCCCGTACTTGCGGCCCGTCCGCGACGTGACGCCACCCAGCAGGTTCCGCGGCGTCACCTTCACCACCCCCATCAGCGCCTTGTACCGCGGATCGGGCACGGACAGCGTCTTGCCGCGGGCGAGGTCGGCCAGGGCGACAGCCACCAGCTTGTCCGCGTCGAGCCACATCCAGTTGGGAATGTTGGACGTGCCCATCCCGGCGCGCTGGTGGAACTCCGTACGTACGAAGCCGGGGCACAGCGCCATGAGCCGCACCCCGGACCCGGCGAGATCCTTCGCCGCGCCCTGCGTGAATTGCACGACCCACGCCTTGGACGCGCCGTACGTCCCGCGCGGCACGAACGCCGCCACGGACGCGACGTTCACGACACCGCCGCGGCCACGCTCCCGCATCGACGCCGTCGCCGCCGACGTCAGCCGCAGCACCGCCTCGCAGTGCACCTTGAGCATCGTCAGCTCGTCCTCGAGCGACACCTCCAGGTAGCGGCCCTTGTTGCCGAACCCCGCGTTGTTGATCAGCAGGTCGACCGGGTTCCGCCGGTCGGAGAGCCGCTTCTCGACGGCCTCGATGCCGTCGTCCGTCGCCAGGTCAGCCGTGAGCACCTCCGCCTCGATGCCGTGCCGGTCGTGCAGCTCGGTCGCCTGTTCGCGCAGCCGCTTGGTGTCGCGAGCCACCAGCACGAGGTTGTGCCCGTCACCCGCGAGACGCCGCGCGAAGGCGGCGCCGATGCCGGCGGTAGATCCCGTAATCAGAGCCGTAGTCATGGACCAAGGCTAGTGAGATCGCGTAACGGCCAGGTACCTGCGCGCGCGCTCGGCCGTCTCGGGATGCAGCGCGTCACCCGCCGCGAGCAGCCGCGGCAGCAGCGCCTTCTCCGTCGTGACGGCCCGGAACTGGAGGCCGACGGTGACCTCGTGCTCCGGCCGGTGCACGATCTCGATGCGGTCCCCGGCCCGGATCTCACCCGGCTCGATCACCCGCAGGTACGCGCCCGGAGCGTCCCCCTCGGTGAACCGCTTGACCCAGCCCTTCTCGTCGAGGTGGCCCTGGAACGTACGGCAGGGAATGCGTCCGCTCGTCACCTCGAGGAGCAGGTCGGCGCCGATCCGCCACCGCTCGCCGATCTTCGCGCCGTTCACGTCGACCCCGGAGGTCGTGAGGTTCTCGCCGAAGGAGCCGTCGGGCAGGACCCGCCCCAGCGTCCGCTCCCACCGGTCGAGGTCCTCCCGGGCGTAGGCGTACACCGCCTGGTCGTTGCCGCCGTGGTGCCGCAGATCGCTGATCTCGTCACCGGCGACGCCGCTCCCGCCGACCCCCTTGGCGCCCGGCGCGCTCACGCGCACGGGGCCGTGCACCGGACGCTTGTCGATACCGGTGCGGCCGGAGGGCGCGTTGGTGTACTCGGCGGCCGTGCGGCGGCCCACGTTGACAGAGAGAAGCTCCATGACAGCAGGCTAGGTGAGCGGCCCTCAAAGGCGCGACAGAATATTTCGCGACATGTCCAAGCGTCGCTTATGCTCGAAGCATGATCGAGGCCCGTCATCTCCGTGTCCTGCGCGCCGTGGCCGCCACCGGCTCCTTCTCGGCCGCGGCCCGCGAGCTCGGCTGCACCCAGCCCGCCGTCAGCCAGCAGATGAAGGCGCTCGAATCCTCGGCGGGCACACCACTGCTGATCCGTACGGGCCGCGAGATGCGGCTGACGCAGGCGGGCGAGGCCCTGGTCCGGCACGCGGCGGGCATCCTCGCCGGGCTCACCGCCGCCGAGGAGGAGGTCGCCGCGATCGCGGGGCTGCGCGCGGGCCGGGTCCGGCTCGTCTCCTTCCCCAGCGGCAGCTCCACCCTCGTCCCGTGCGCCCTCGCGGCGCTGCGGGCCGCGCATCCCGGCACGCGCGTATCGCTCGTGGAGGCCGAGCCGCCGCGCTCGGTGGAGATGCTGCGCGAGGGCGACTGCGACGTCGCGCTGGCGTTCCGGTACGAAGGGGCGACGGCGGCGGAGGAGTGGGCCGACCTCGTCGTGCGCCCGCTGCTCGCGGACCGGCTCGTCGGCCTCGTGCCGGAGGGGCACCGGCTCGCCGACGCGGAATCGGTCACCATCGGGGAGTTCGCGGACGAGTCGTGGATCGCGGGCTGCCCCCGCTGCCGCAGGCAACTGGTGGAGGTCTGCGAGAGCGCGGGCTTCGTGCCCCGGATCGACTTCGCGACCGATGACTATCCGGCGGTGATCGGTCTGGTCGGCGCCGGTCTGGGAGTGGCGGTGCTGCCCGAGCTCGCGATCGAGTCGGTGCGCCCCAAGGGTGCACGCACAGTGACGGTGGAGCCCGCCGTGCAGCGGGAGATCGTCGCGCTGACGCTGCCGGATCTGGCGCAGGTGCCGGCCGTCGCCGCCACGCTGGACCACCTCGCGCGGGCCGCGTCCCGCTGATCGGCGCCCCTGCGGGGGCGCCTCTGTGAAGAAACGTTCCTTCAGTAGGTCCGCCGGCTGTTCCGTCAGCCGTGCGACACGGTGCCGCCCGTCGGCGCGGACGCCGTGACCAGGCGGTTGCGGGCCCGCCCCATGAGCTCTTCGCGCTCGTCCTCGGTCAGCCCGCCCCACACGCCGTACGGCTCGCGCACCGCTAGCGCGTGCGCGGCGCACTCCGCCCGCACCGGGCACCGCATGCAGACCTCCTTGGCGGAGTTCTCGCGTGCGCTGCGAGCCGCGCCCCGCTCGCCCTCCGGGTGGAAGAAGAGCGAGCTGTCGACCCCGCGGCAGGCCGCGAGGAGCTGCCAGTCCCACAGATCTGCGTTCGGTCCGGGAAGGCGGGAGAAATCTGCCATTGCTGGTCCCCTTGGTGCCGTTCTGACGCGGATACGGTGCCGATGACCGTACATCTACTATCTAAGGAGATGAAAATATGACTCATTGCGAATCTAGCCATAGACACCAGGAAAAGGGAAGAAAAGGCGCTAAATGGGGCATAGCTTGTGATGAAAGGTTGAGGGTCTCCCGCGCGCTCTGCGCTGTGTCCGCGCCCTCACGTAGAGTGCCGAAGGTGGCTGACTGCCCCGTAACTCTTTCGGGTGACCGTCGTTGAGAGTGCGGAGGCGGTTGAAAGAACAAGCGCTCGGGCAGGTGTCCGAGAGCGTCAACCGCACAGGTGACGAATAAGTACCAGCCTGGAGGCTCAAGGTGACGCGCAGCAGCTGTGAGAGCCGCGGAGGACAGTCATGACATCCGTCCTCGTCTGCGACGACTCCCCGCTTGCCCGAGAGGCGCTCCGCCGCGCGGTCGCGACCGTGCCCGGCGTGGAGCGTGTGACGACTGCGGCCAACGGCGAGGAAGTCCTCCGCCGCTGGGGCGCCGACCGCTCGGACCTGATTCTGATGGACGTACGCATGCCCGGTCTCGGGGGTGTGGAGACCGTCCGGCGGCTGCTGTCCGCCGACCCGGGTGCGCGCATCATCATGCTCACCGTCGCCGAGGACCTGGACGGGGTCGCACTCGCGGTCGCGGCCGGTGCCCGCGGCTATCTGCACAAGGACGCCTCGCGCGCCGAGCTGCGCGCGACCGTCACCCAGGCGCTCGCCGACCCGACGTGGCGGCTCGCCCCGCGCAGACTGCGCTCGGCCGAGATGGGCGCCGCGCCCACCCTCACCGCGCGTGAGATCCAGGTCCTCGAAGGCATGAGCCACGGCCGGTCGAACGCGGAGATCGGGCGTGAGCTCTTCCTCTCCGAAGACACGGTGAAGACGCACGCCAGGCGCCTCTTCAAAAAGCTCGGCGCCTCGGACCGCGCGCACGCCGTGGCGCTCGGTTTCCGCTGGGGTCTGGTGCGCTGAGTGCACCGCCGCGGGGGGACGGCGATCCCCGCCCGCCACCTGGTGGGCGGGGCGACGGACGCCCGTGGCTGCTTGTTTCGCCGCCGATGCCGCATCCTTGAGGTGTGGAGTTCCTCGGGGACGAGTCGATCGAGCGGGAGGGGAGGGCGCAGGAGATGAGTTCCGGCGCACCTGCTCATAACGCTTCAGTGCACAACTACGGACGCGGTGCCGCGGATCAGTCGGCGTCAAGGCACCATGGACCGATGCGCGATGACAAGACGACGGTGATCGGTGCCCTCGTTCTTCGCGCTGTGGAGGGCGACGAGCAGGCCACGCACGACCTGCTGGCACACGTGCACCCCCTGGCGCTGCGCTACTGCCGCACCCGCCTGTCCCGGCTGCCGGGTGACGCCCGGCACTTCGTGGAGGACCTGGCGCAGGAAGTCTGTGTCGCCGTGCTCCTCGCGCTGCCGCGCTACAAGGACACGGGGCGCCCCTTCGAAGCCTTCGTCTTCGCGATCGCGGCCCACAAGGTGGCCGATCTGCAGCGCGCGGCGATGCGGCATCCCGGCTCCACCGCCGTGCCCTCCGACGAGATGCCCGAGCGGCCCGACGACTCGCTCGGCCCCGAGGAGCGCGCGCTGCTCAGCAGCGACGCGGAGTGGGCCAAGAAGCTCCTCGCCAACCTCCCGGACAACCAGCGCGAGCTGCTGCTCCTGCGCATCGCCGTCGGCCTCACGGCCGAGGAGACCGGTCAGATGCTGGGGATGTCCCCCGGGGCGGTGCGGGTCGCGCAGCACCGGGCGCTGAGCCGTCTGCGGGCGCTCGCCGAGCAATGAGCACTGACGTACGAACGTACAAAGAAGCTCGATGATCTTGATCGTGGAATGAGACACCCGCGAAGCCCGTTAGCATGGACATCCGCACCGATCAAGGCCATTTGGGGAAGGTGTCATGACTGCAAACGGCGGTTCTTCGACTGGGGTGCCCGATAAATTCGCGACACTCGGGCTGACCTACGACGACGTGCTGCTGCTGCCGGGCGCGTCGGACATGGCGCCCGACCAGATCGACACTTCCTCGCTCGTCTCCAAGAACGTCAGGGTGAACGTCCCGCTGCTCTCCGCGGCCATGGACAAGGTCACCGAGGCCCGCATGGCGATCGCCATGGCCCGCCAGGGCGGCGTCGGCGTGCTGCACCGCAACCTCTCCATCGCCGACCAGGCCAACCAGGTCGACCTGGTGAAGCGCTCCGAGTCCGGCATGGTCACCGACCCGATCACGGTGCACCCGGACGCGACGCTCGGCGAGGCCGACGCGATCTGCGCGAAGTTCCGCATCAGCGGTGTCCCGGTCACCGACGCGGCCGGCAAGCTGCTCGGCATCGTCACCAACCGTGACATGGCCTTCGAGAACGACCGCAGCCGGCAGGTCCGCGAGGTCATGACGCCGATGCCGCTGGTCACCGGCAAGGTCGGCATCTCCGGCGTGGACGCCATGGAGCTGCTGCGCCGCCACAAGATCGAGAAGCTGCCGCTGGTCGACGACGCGGGCATCCTCAAGGGCCTCATCACGGTCAAGGACTTCGTGAAGGCCGAGAAGTACCCGAACGCCGCCAAGGACGGCGAGGGCCGCCTCCTCGTCGGCGCCGCCGTGGGTGTCGCGGGCGACGCCTTCGAGCGCGCCCAGGCCCTCGTCGCCGCGGGCGTCGACTTCATCGTCGTCGACACCGCGCACGGCCACTCCCGGCTGGTCGGCGACATGGTCGCCAAGATCAAGTCGGACGCCCCGCGCGTGGACGTCATCGGCGGCAACATCGCCACCCGCGAGGGCGCCAAGGCGCTCATCGACGCCGGTGTGGACGGCATCAAGGTCGGCGTCGGCCCCGGCTCCATCTGCACCACGCGCGTCGTCGCCGGTATCGGCGTACCGCAGGTAACGGCCATCTACGAAGCGTCGCTCGCCGCCAAGGAGGCCGGTGTCCCGGTCATCGGCGACGGTGGCCTGCAGTACTCCGGAGACATCGCCAAGGCGCTCGTCGCCGGCGCGGACACGGTCATGCTGGGCTCGCTCCTCGCCGGCTGCGAGGAGTCCCCGGGTGAGCTGATGTTCATCAACGGCAAGCAGTTCAAGTCGTACCGCGGCATGGGTTCGCTGGGCGCGATGCAGACCCGCGGCGAGCGCAAGTCCTTCTCCAAGGACCGCTACTTCCAGGAGGGCGTCGCCTCCGACGAGAAGCTGGTGCCCGAGGGCATCGAGGGCCAGGTGCCCTACCGCGGCCCGCTCTCGGCGGTCGTCCACCAGCTGGTGGGCGGACTGCGCCAGTCGATGTTCTACGTGGGCGGACGCACCGTCCCCGAGCTCCAGGCCAACGGCCGCTTCGTCCGCATCACGTCCGCGGGGCTCAAGGAGAGCCACCCGCACGACATCCAGATGACGGTCGAGGCGCCGAACTACAGCCGTACGAAGTAGTCTCCTGCGCTCCACGCGCGCGTGGAGGGGCGGTCCCGGAATCAACCGGGGCCGCCCCTTCCGTGTGCGTCGGGGATACTGGACAGGCAGACCAAGAGGGAAAGGCCCCACAACGTGACTGAGATCGAGATCGGGCGCGGCAAGCGCGGCCGCCGCGCGTACGCCTTCGACGACATCGCCGTCGTACCGAGCCGGCGCACCCGCGACCCGAAGGAGGTCTCGATCGCGTGGCAGATCGACGCCTACCGCTTCGAGCTGCCCTTCCTGGCGGCCCCGATGGACTCCGTGGTCTCCCCGCAGACCGCCATCCGCATCGGTGAGCTGGGCGGCCTCGGCGTCCTCAACCTCGAGGGCCTCTGGACGCGGTACGAGGACCCGCAGCCGCTGCTCGACGAGATCGCCGAGCTGGACTCGGAGACCGCCACCCGGCGCCTCCAGGAGATCTACGCGGCCCCGATCAAGGCCGACCTCATCGGGCAGCGCATCAAGGAGGTGCGCGACGCGGGCGTCGTCACCGCCGCCGCGCTCTCGCCGCAGCGCACCGCGGAGTTCTCCAAGGCCGTCGTGGACGCCGGCGTCGACATCTTCGTGATCCGCGGCACCACCGTCTCCGCCGAGCACGTCTCCGGCGCCGCGGAGCCGCTGAACCTGAAGCAGTTCATCTACGAGCTGGACGTCCCGGTCATCGTCGGCGGCTGCGCCACGTACACCGCCGCCCTGCACCTGATGCGCACCGGCGCCGCGGGCGTCCTGGTCGGCTTCGGCGGCGGCGCCGCGCACACCACGCGCAACGTCCTGGGCATCCAGGTCCCGATGGCCACCGCCGTCGCCGACGTCGCGGCCGCCCGCCGGGACTACATGGACGAGTCCGGCGGCCGGTACGTGCACGTCATCGCCGACGGCGGCGTGGGCTGGTCCGGCGACCTGCCCAAGGCCATCGCGTGCGGCGCCGACTCCGTGATGGTGGGCTCCCCGCTGGCCCGCGCCACGGACGCGCCCGGCAAGGGCCACCACTGGGGCATGGAGGCCGTCCACGAGGACGTGCCGCGCGGCAAGAAGGTCGACCTGGGCACGGTCGGCACCACCGAGGAGATCCTCACAGGACCGTCGCACATCCCGGACGGCTCGATGAACTTCTTCGGAGCGCTGCGCCGCGCCATGGCCACCACGGGCTACAGCGAGCTCAAGGAGTTCCAGCGCGTCGAGGTGACGGTCGCGGACTCGCAGCACAAGCGCTGACGCAACGCACACGGAAGGGCCCCGGTACTACGTACCGGGGCCCTTTCCGTCGTTCCGGAGCGTCACAGCCGGTGTGCCGCGCCCGCCGGAGTGGCGCCCCTCGTGTCGAGCAGGAGCTGTGCCTTCACCGCGAGTCCCTGGAGGTCGTACGTGCGGTGGTGCTGGAGCAGGATCGTGAGGTCGGCGTCGGCCGCCGCCTCGTAGAGGGAGTCCGCGCGCGGGACGGGGCGGCCGAGCACGCTCCAGCTGGGCACGTAGGGGTCGTGGTAGCTGACGGCGGCGCCGAGCTCCATGAGGCGGGTCGCCACCTCCTGTGCGGGCGCGCCCTGCTGGTCGGCGAGGTCGGGCTTGTAGGTGACGCCGAGGAGCAGGACGCGGGCGCCGCGCGCGGACTTGCCGTGTTCGTTGAGCAGGGTCGCGGAGCGCTGGATGACGTACTGCGGCATGCGGTCGTTGACCTGCTGGGCCAGTTCGACCATGCGCAGGGGGCGGACGCCGCGGGACGGGTTCGGGATGTCCAGGGGGACGCCGTGGCCGCCGACGCCGGGCCCGGGGCGGAAGGCCTGGAAGCCGAAGGGCTTGGTCTCGGCGCAGCGGATGACGTCCCACAGGTCGATGCCGAGGTCGTGGCAGAGGACCGCCATCTCGTTGACGAGGGCCATGTTCACGTGCCGGTAGTTGGTCTCCAGGAGGTGCACGGTCTCGGCCTCGCGGGGGCCCCGGGCGCGGACGACCTTGTCGGTGAGGCGGCCGTAGAAGGCGGCGGCCGATTCGGTGCAGGCCGGGGTGAGGCCGCCGATGACCTTGGGGGTGCCGGCGTAGCCGTGGGTGCGGTTGCCGGGGTCGAGGCGGCCGGGGGAGTACGCGAGGTGGAAGTCGCGGCCCGCCCGCAGACCGGAGCCCGACTCGAGGATCGGACGGAGGAATTCCTCCGTGGTCCCCGGGTACGCGGGTGACTCCAGGATCACCGTGGTGTGCGGGCGCAGCCGTGCGGCGAGGGCACGGGCCGCCTCGGCCACCTGACCGAGGTCGAGCGAGCGGTCCGCGGCGGGTGGAGTGGGGGCGCAGATGACGGCGGTGCGGACCCGGCCGAGCTCGGCCGGGTTGACGGTCGGCCGGAAGCCCCCCGAGAGCATCCGGCGGACGTCGGCGGCGGTGAGGGTGCCTTCGGCGCCGTCGCAGGGCAGCCGGCCGCCGGCCAGGTCGGCGGCGCGGACGGGGTCGTAGCCGATGGTGGCGATGCCGCCGGAAACGGCGGCCTGGGCGAGGGGCAGGCCGAGGTGGCCGAGGCCGATGACAGCGAGATCTGCGGGCATGGCGGTGGGCCGTCCTCCCAATAGCCGGACCGGGACGAGTGCGCAAGCCCTGTGGACAAGGCGGACCAGCGCAATGTCAGACTAGGAGTAAATATGACCGATTTGCGGTATTGCACCGCGTGGAGCTCCGGAGTGTTGTCCACAGGCTGGGGTCGCGTTCAGCGGGCGACGGAGAAATCTGGGCATGATGTGAGTCCGACCACACCCGATCTCAACGGGAGGCAGCGGTGAGGACAGCGACACTTGGGCCGGCGCAGCGTGCCGAGTCACTTGCGGGAATGGCCGACCGGGAGCTGGACGTCCTGGTCGTCGGCGCGGGCGTGGTCGGCGCGGGGACGGCACTCGACGCGGTGACCCGCGGACTGTCCACCGGCCTCGTCGAGGCGCGGGACTGGGCCTCCGGCACGTCGAGCCGGTCGAGCAAGCTGATCCACGGCGGGCTCCGCTATCTGGAGATGCTCGACTTCGCGCTCGTGCGGGAGGCTTTGAAGGAGCGCGGCCTGCTCCTCGAGCGCCTCGCCCCGCACCTCGTGAAGCCCGTGCCGTTCCTCTACCCCTTGCAGCACAAGGGCTGGGAGAGGCTGTACGCGGGATCGGGCGTCGCGCTCTACGACGCCATGTCGATGTCGCGCGGCCACGGCCGCGGCCTCCCCATGCACCGTCACCTGACGCGCCGCCACGCCCTGCGCGTCGCCCCGTGCCTGAAGAAGGACGCGCTGGTCGGCGCGATGCAGTACTACGACGCCCAGATGGACGACGCGCGCTACGTGGCCACCCTGGTCCGCACCGCGTCGGCGTACGGCGCGAAGGTCGCCAACCGCGCGAAGGTCACCGGCTTCCTGCGCGAGGGCGAGCGTGTCGTCGGCGCCAAGGTGCAGGACGTGGAGGGCGGCGGGGAGTACGAGATCCGCGCCAAGCAGGTGGTCAACGCGACCGGTGTGTGGACGGACGACACCCAGGCGATGGTGGGCGAGCGCGGCCAGTTCCACGTCCGCGCGTCCAAGGGCATCCACCTGGTCGTGCCCAAGGACCGGATCAACGCGACCACCGGGCTGATCCTGCGCACCGAGAAGAGCGTCCTCTTCGTCATCCCGTGGGGACGGCACTGGATCGTCGGCACGACCGACACGGACTGGGACCTCGACAAGGCCCACCCGGCCGCTTCCAGCGCCGACATCGACTACCTCCTGGAGCATGTGAACTCGGTGCTCGCGGTGCCGCTCTCCCGCGACGACGTCCAGGGGGTGTACGCCGGGCTGCGGCCCCTGCTCGCCGGCGAGTCGGACGCCACGAGCAAGCTGTCCCGCGAGCACACGGTCGCGCATCCGGCGCCGGGCCTGGTGGTCGTCGCGGGCGGCAAGTACACGACGTACCGCGTGATGGCCAAGGACGCCGTCGACGAGGCGGTGCACGGCCTGGACCAGCGCGTCGCCGACTGCGTCACGGAGGACATCCCCCTCGTCGGCGCCGAGGGGTACAAGGCGCTGTGGAACGCCCGCGCGAGGATCGCCGCCCGGACGGGCCTTCATGTGGTGCGCGTGGAGCACCTGTTGAACCGGTACGGCTCGATGGCCGAGGAAGTGCTCGACCTCATCACCGCGGACCCGGAGCTGGGCAAGCCGCTGCCGGGGGCCGACGACTACCTCCGCGCCGAGGTGGTCTACGCCGCCTCGCACGAAGGCGCACGCCACCTCGACGACGTCCTGACGCGCCGGACCCGTATCTCGATCGAGACGTTCGACCGCGGCACGCGCAGTGCCAGGGAGTGCGCCGAGTTGATGGCACCCGTTCTCGGCTGGGACAAGGACCAGATCGAGCGGGAGGTGCAGCACTACGAGAAGCGGGTGGAGGCCGAGCGTGAATCGCAGCGGCAGCCGGACGACCTGACGGCGGACGCGGCACGGCTCGGCGCGCCGGACATCGTTCCGCTCGGCTAGGGCGGAGAGCTGGGGGGGATCTGAGGGTCAGGGCGCGCGGGGGCAGAACTCGGCGGTCAGAAGAGCGCGTTCCAGGCCCGGGTCGGCCAGCTTGTCCGTGTTGATGCGGAAAGTGACGACCCGTCGGCCGTCGCGGGTGGCCGCGGTGCGGACGTAGCTGCCGGTGATGCGGCCGCTGTGACCCCAGACCGTGGTGCCGCAGGGGAGCCGTTGCGGGTAGAGGCCCATGCCGTAGTGGCCGTGCGCGGTGCGGGTGTTGAGCATGTGGCGCAGGAGAGGAGGGGGCAGGAGCCGGCCGGAGAGCAGGGCGGCGTAGAAGCGGTTCAGGTCGGCGAGGGTGGAGATCAGTTCACCCGCCGCACCGGCGACCCGGGGATCGAGCGAGGTGACGTCCCGGCCGTCGCTCGTGTACGCGCGGCCGTGGGGCGGGGGAAGCGAGGTGCGGGCGCCGGGGAACAGGGTGCCGGTGAGGCGGAGGGGGGCGAGGATGCGGCGTTCGGCTTCGGTGGCGTACGAGTTGCCGGTGACGCGTTCGATGACCATGCCGAGGACGACGTAGTTCGTGTTCGAGTACGCCCAGCGGCCGTTGGGGGCCGCCGGGTGGGCCAGGGCGGTGCGGACCGCTCGGGCCGGAGTGACGGGGGCGGTGCCTTTGGTGTCGGCGGTGAAGTCGTAGAGGCCGCTGGTGTGGGTGAGCAGGGCGCGCAGGGTGAGAGAACGGCCGTCGACGCCCGGTCCGCGTACGAGTCCGGGCAGATGGAGCTCAACCGGGTCGGACAGGGACAGACGGTGTTCCGCGGCGAGTTGGAGGACGACGGTCGCGATGAATGTCTTCGTGATGCTGCCCACCCGGAAGTGGTCGGAGCGGGAGAGGGAGGGGCCGGTGCGGGCGAAGTGAATGTGGGGCAGTACGGGGCGCTCTGCCCGCCTTGCCGTGGACTGACGCACTGACGCGGAGGTTGCCTGGTGGCGTAGGGTGCGTGCGCCTGGGGGTGGTTCGGGTTGTGCGCGGCTCAGGAGCGCGGCGGCCGGGGCCTTGCCCCGGGTGGTGAGCAGCGGAAGAGTGAGGTCCGTGGCCGGTGCCGCGGGTTGCGGCCGGCCTGCCGCCAGGCTGATGAGCGTTGCGGCCAGGAGGATGGCCGGTATTGAACGCTGTGTCGGCATGGCGGTCCCTCCTCGTGCGCGGTCCATCATGGGGGACGGGACGGGGGTCGGTGGACCCTGGGCGCCGGCCGGTCCCCGGGTAAGGGACAATGAAGGCTCTGTCAGGGCGGGTTGCTCGGGTAGCAGCGGTAGCAGCAGAGGGGACGCATGTCGGACGCGGAGCAGACGGGTGACGCCCGTCGGGACAAGAGCCAACGTCTCCTCGCCGGCCGGTACCGGCTGGGAGAGGTGCTCGGCCGCGGCGGCATGGGCACCGTCTGGCGCGCCAAGGACGAGACCCTTGGCCGTACGGTCGCGGTGAAGGAGCTGCGGTTCCCCTCGAGCATCGACGAGGAGGAGAAGCGCCGCCTCATCACGCGTACGTTGCGTGAGGCGAAGGCGATCGCGCGGATCCGCAACACCAGCGCAGTGACCGTCTACGACGTGGTCGACGAGGACGACCGCCCGTGGATCGTGATGGAGCTGGTCGAGGGCAAGTCGCTCGCCGAGGCGATCCGCGAGGACGGGACGCTCACGCCGCGACGGGCGGCCGAGGTCGGCCTCGCCGTTCTCGACGTGCTGCGGTCCGCGCACCGCGAGGGCATCCTGCACCGCGACGTGAAGCCGTCGAACGTGCTGATCGCCGAGGACGGCCGCGTCGTGCTGACGGACTTCGGCATCGCGCAGGTCGAGGGCGACCCGTCGATCACCTCCACCGGCATGCTCGTCGGCGCTCCGTCGTACATCTCGCCGGAGCGCGCCCGCGGGCACAAGCCGGGCCCCGCCGCCGACCTGTGGTCGCTGGGCGGCCTGCTGTACGCGGCAGTGGAGGGCGTGCCCCCGTACGACAAGGGGTCGGCCATCGCGACCCTCACCGCGGTGATGACCGAGGACGTCGAACAGCCGGTGAACGCCGGTCCGTTGGAGAAGGTCATCTACGGCCTGCTCGCCAAGGACCCGGAGCAGCGGCTCGACGACGCGGGAGCGCGGGCGCTCCTCATGGACGTCATCCACGCGCCGCAGGCCAAGGTGGCGCCGGAGCCGGTGGAGGCGACCAAGGTCGTGCCGCTGCCGCCCGCGCCGCCGAAGGCACCGAAGACGCCCAGGTCCACGCGGCTCACGAAGCCCGGGAGGGCCACGAAGGCCACCGGTGCGGCCGCAGGTGCCGGTGCGGCGGGCGCGGCCGGTGTTTCGGGTGGTGCCGCCGGTTCGGCCGCTCCTGTCGGGGCCGACGGGACCGCCGGGGCCGGTGGTTCCACCGGGGCAGCCGCGCGTAAGGCCGAGGAGGTCGCCGACCGGCTGAAGGGTGCCCTTCAGTCGGTGCGGAAGGCGACCACGACGGCTCCGGCCGCCCCCGAGCGCGGCCAAGGGCCGGCCTCTTCCCACTCGGCGCCCACGTCCGTCGGCTCGCCGGCCAACGGCCGGGGCGCGCCGCCGCGGGTCCCGCCCAAGGCGTCGATCACCGACGTGGTGCCGCGGCGGACGCTGGTCATCGTGTCCGTGGTGGCCGTGCTCGCCGTGCTCGGCACGGTGCTCGCCTTCGCGTTCTCGGGCGACGACAGCTCCGGCAAGGACAACAAGGGCGGCGACAAGGCCGCGTCCAGCGGGGCGACCGCCGGTGGCGGCGGACAGGGCGAGGCCGACAAGGACGCGGGCAAGGAAGCGGACAAGGGCACCGGTACCGGCGACGACCAGAGCAAGGAAAAGAGCCCGGAGCCGGACGAGGGCAAGGGGAACGACCCCGGCAAGGACGAGTCCGACAAGGCCGACAAGGACCCGGACGAGGGCAAGAAGCCGGAGGACGGCGCCGAGTCGACGTACAAGCACGCCCAGGGCTTCGAGATCGGCCTTCCGAAGGGGTGGAAGTACCAGTCCACGGGCCGGGCGGGCGCGCGCTTCGGTGGGCCCAACGGGCAGAAGCTCCTGATCGGCTGGACCACCACTCCCAAGGACAACCCGGTCAGCGACTGGAAGAACCAGGAGAACTACATGGTCCGGCCGCAGTACGACCGGATCCGGATCGAGAAGGTCGGCTTCCGCGGCTGGAACACGGCCGACTGGGAGTTCACCTACGTGGAGGGCGGGACCAAGTACCGGTCCATCGACCGCGGCTTCGTCGTCAACGGCGGGCTGGGCTACGGGATCATGTACACCGCCAAGGCCGACGACTGGGGCAGCGAGGAGCGGCGCGGCGCGTGGCGGACGTTCACAAGGACGTTCGAGCCGAAGTCCTGACCGAAGTCCTGACCGAAGTCGTGAGCTGATATCTCGTATCCCCTCATTGCGGTTCGCCCACGGCACGTATCGTGAGTGCTTGCGGACCGTACGCAGCCGCAACGGGCCGCAAGACGAACGGATTTGACCACCGGGCGGACGGGGAAGGCATCGTGGACGACTACGCGGGTCGGGTGCTCGCCGACCGCTACCGCCTGCCGCTGCCGCCCTCCGACGAGTACGAACTCGCCGAGTCACGCGCCTTCGACACGTACAGCGGGCAGGAAGTCCTCGTCCGGCAGGTGCCGCTGCCCGAGATCGTCGACGCGGAGATGCTCGACGAGCGGCCGGACCTGCCCGACGGCTTCACGCCGCATGCCCGGGCCGGTGCGGTCGGCGGGGCCGGGGTGCGGCGGGCCGGGGCGCGGACGACGCGCAGGCCGCCCGAGCCCGCGGTGCGGCGCGCCATCGAGGCGGCGCAGACCGCCGCGCAGATACCGGACCACCCACGGCTCGACCAGGTCTTCGACGTGTTCGCGGAGGGCGGCTCGCTGTGGATAGTCAGCGAGTTGGTGGCGGCCCGGCCACTGGCGGCGCTCCTCGCGGACCGGCCGCTGAGCCCGTACCGGGCCGCCGAGGTCGCGGCGGACGTCCTCGCGGCGCTGCGCGTCCTGCACGCGCACGGCTGGGTGCACCGGAACATCACCGCGCGGACCGTGCTGATCTGCGACGACGGCCGGGTGATGCTGACGGGCCTGGCGGCGGGCGCGGCGGAGGACGCGCTCTGCGGGTACGACCCGCGGCCCGTCGAGGCGGGCGAGGCGGCAGGGTCGGCCGGATCGGTCGGCAATGTGGCGGAGCACGGGGGCGCGCCGGGCGCGGGGGCGTACGGAACCGGGGACGCGGAACTGGCCCCGGCGCCCGAGTCCGCCGGGCGCGCGGGGACCGGACACTCGGGCGCGGTCGCGGCGTACCGCGCGGGAGCGAGGGCCGCGGCGCGGGTGACCGAAGACGACGCCGGGGGCCGCGGGCCCCGGCCGACCGGGCAGATACCGGACCCGTACGGCGTGGCGGGCAGGCAACCCCCCTGGCACGGCGCGGTACCGCGGAAGGGCATCCCGGCGGCACGCGACGAGGCGGACCCGAACGCGGACCTGAGCGGGGAGCCGAGCGCGGGCCCGCGGCGGGACACCTACGAGAACGAGCGCGGCGGCGTGCGCGGAGGCTGGGACGACGGCGCGGCTGACGGAGCGCCGTCGCGCGGTCCTTCCACCGCCCTGGCCGCCGAGCGCGCCCGGCACGCCCGCATGGTCGTCGTCGGGGCCGTCACCGAGCGGTGGGCGCCCGAACAGGCCGGGCCCGTGCACGAGAACTGGCGGCTGGCCGCGCCGATAGGCCCCTCCACCGACCTGTGGGCCCTGGGAGCGCTGCTCTTCCGCGCCGTGCAGGGACACGCGCCGTACCCGGAGGACAGCGCGGCCGAACTCGTCCAGCTCGTCTGCGCCGAGCCGCCCGCCTTCGCCGAGGAGTGCGGCCCGCTGCGTCCCGTGGTCGAGTCGCTGCTGCGTCAGGACCCCACCGAACGCCTCGACTTCGAGGAGCTGAGCGGCTGGCTGCGTTCGCTGGTGCGGTCCGCGCCGGAGCCGGAGGCCGGGGCGCACGTCGTGCCGGTGCCGCCGTACGACGCGGGCCGGCTGCCCGTCGTACGCCGCCGCGGCGAGGTCGTACGCAAGCGGCGGGGCGTCGCGGCCACCACCGAAACGCGGGACAGCCAGGGGCACGGGCGGCACAAGCGCGGCAAGGGGCCCGCCGCCCGCGTGCCGCGGCAGGACCGTGGTCCGGCGCGGCCCCGTTCGCTCGGGCGGCTGCTGCTGATCGCCATCCTGGTCGGGCTCGCCGCGGCCGTCGTGTACGCCATGGTGTTCATGCCCAAGGCGGATGACGGGGCGTCGGGCGACCGGGCGGGGACGGCGGGCGAGGTCAGCTCGGCCCCGGAGGCGACCGGCGGACCCGGCGACGGCAAGGACCAAGACGAGAAGGACAAAGAGGAGAAGGACAAAGAGGAGAGAGACAAAGAGGAGAGGGACAAAGAGGAGAACGGCGAGAGCCCCGGTTCGCAGGAGCCGCAGACCACCAACCCCGACCTGCCGCAGGGGTTCACCCTCCGCAAGGACCCCGAGGGCTTCCACGTCGCCGTCGCCAACGGCTGGGACCGGCAGCCGAAGAACGGCCGCGGCCAGGTCCGTTACACCCACGCGGGCTTCGAGCTGCTGGTCGTGCCGGGCCGCGACACCACGGACGGCTACGGCAGCGACCCCATGAAGTACCAGCGCGAGGACGAGCGCGAGCTGCAGCCGTTCCGTGACTCCTCCTGGGCGACCTCCAGCGGCATGCGCCGCATCGACGTCGGCGGGCGGGCCATGGCGGAGGGGCAGTTCACCTGGCAGGACTCGGCGGGCCGCGAGGTCTTCGTACGCAATCTCGCGATGGTCGTCGGCGGGAAGTACCACGTGGTGCAGGTGCGCGGGCCGGAGGCGGAGCGGGACGAGGTGACGCGGCTGTACGAGCAGGCTTCGGCCACCTACCGGGTCACGGGCTGAGGCCACCGGCTGAGGCGCGAGGCGACCGGCCGAGGACGCCGGCGCGCAGCCATCGAGGCCGATTCCGGCACTCCGGACATGAACGGCATGCGTCACAGTGCGGTCTCTCAAGGCCCCCTGTGGTTCCCTGCGCGCTTCCCGCTCCCTAACCTGGCCCTGACAAGACCATTGCGGGGGAACGTGAACCAGACGCAGGGCCTGCTCCTCGCGGGCCGCTACCGACTCGCCGAGTCCATCGGCCGCGGTGGCATGGGACGGGTGTGGCGCGCGCAGGACGAGGTGCTGCACCGTGCCGTCGCCGTCAAGGAACTGACGGCCGCGCAGTTCGTGCAGGAGGCCGACCGCGCCGTCCTCTTCGCGCGGACGCAGACCGAGGCGCGGGCCGCCGCCCGCATCAACCACCCCGCCGTGGTCACCGTGCACGACGTCATCCAGTACGACGACCGGCCCTGGATCGTGATGGAGCTGGTCGAGGGCCGTTCGCTGGCGGACGCCGTCAAGGACGACGACCGCGTCGAGCCCGTCGAGGCCGCCCGAATCGGCCTGTGGACCCTGAAGGCCCTGCGCGCCGCGCACGCCGCCGGCGTCCTGCACCGCGACGTCAAACCCGGCAACGTCCTGCTCGCCGACGACCGGCGCATCCTGCTCACCGACTTCGGCATCGCCGCGATCGAGGGCGACTCCACGATCACGCGGACCGGTGAAGTCGTCGGCTCGGTCGACTACTTGGCGCCCGAGCGCGTCAGCGGCGGCAACCCCGGCCCGGCCTCCGACCTGTGGGCGCTCGGCGCCACGCTGTACACGGCGGTCGAGGGCTTCTCGCCCTTCCGGCGCACGTCACCGCTCGGCACCATGCAGGCCGTGGTCACGGAGGAGCCCGCGCCGCCCCGGCACGCGGGAGTCCTCGCACCCGTGATCAGTGCGCTGCTGCGCAAGGACCCGGAGACCCGGCCCTCCGCCGAAGAGGCCGAACAGATGCTGGCGGAGGCCGCGGAGGGGCGGCGCCCGCAGCACGCGCAGGCGTACGTGCCGACGCAGACGCACTCCCAGACCCCCGGCACCCTTACCTACGCCCCTCCCTCCACTCCCACCCCTACTCCCACCCCCACTCCCACTCCCACCGGCCACGACGTCCTCACCGTCGTCGGCGGGCAGGGGCAGCCCTCGCGCGAGCGCCGCCGCTGGCCCGCGATCGTCGCCCTCGTCGTGGTGGCCGCGCTGCTCGGCGGCGGTGGCGTCCTGGGGTACGTGCACTTCGCCGACGGCACGCAGAAGCAGTCGAACGGCGACCAGGGCACGGCGGTGGGCGGCATCCCCGACGACTGGCGGCGGGTGAACGACCCCGAGGGCTTCAGCCTCATGCTGCCCAAGGAGTGGAAGCGCGAGGTGAACGGCAACCAGATCGACTACACGCCCGACGGCGGCCGCCGGTTCCTGCGCGTCGCCGTCGAGAAGAATCCGCAGTACGAGAGCTCGTACGCGCATCAGTTGTCCCTGGAGAAGAACCTGCGGGTCAAACTTCCCCAGTACCGGCGCCTTGAGCTCAACTCGAACACGTTTAGGGATCAGTCGGGCTCGCTCTGGGAGTTCAGCTGGAAGGCCGGCGCGAACGACACGACCGCGGGGCCGCGCCGGGCCATCTCGCAGACGTATCTCAGCCGTGACGGTGTCGAGTACGTGCTGTACATGTCCGCCCCGGCAGCGGGCTGGGACACCACGCGGGAGCAGTTCGACGCGATGCTCCGGGGGTGGCGGGAGCGCTGAGCGCCCGCGCTCACCACTGGTGAGCCCGTGGTGGGCCCTGGTGAGGCCGTGTCGAGCCGTGGCGGCGGCCGGAACCGGCCCCGCGCTCGCTCCGCCCCATTCCGTTCGCACACGTGTGGGGCATGATGGCCGCATGGGGAGCCTGGGAGACCACGCCGGTGGGGCAGGTACCGGTGAGGGCAACGCCCGTGTGATCGCGGGCCGTTACCGCCTCGAGGCGCGGCTCGGCCGGGGCGGCATGGGGGTCGTGTGGCGTGCCACCGATCTGCTCCTGGGACGCCAGGTCGCGGTCAAGGAACTGGCGCGCGACGAGACGCTGTCCGACGCCGAGGCGGAGCAGCAGCGCGAGCGGACGCTGCGCGAGGCGCGGGCGGTGGCGCAGCTGCGGCACCCGCACGTCATCGTCGTCCACGACGTCGTCGTGCAGGACGAGCAGCCGTACATAGTGATGGAGTTGATCGAGGGCGGTTCGCTGGCCGGGCGGATCGCGCGGGGTGGGCCGCTGGACGCGCACGCCGTCGCCCGCATGGGCATCGACCTGGTCGGGGCGCTGCGCACCGCGCACGAGGCGGGCATCCTGCACCGTGACCTCAAGCCCGCCAACGTACTCCTGGAGCGGGCGACGGGCCGCGTCGTGCTCACCGACTTCGGGATCGCGCAGCTCACCGGGGCGACGACGCTGACGGAGGTCGGGTCGTTCGTGGGTTCGCCCGAGTACACCGCGCCGGAGCGGATGGCGGGGGAGCGGACGGGGCCCGAGTCGGACCTGTGGTCGCTCGGCGCGCTGCTGGTCACCGCGGTGAGCGGCGAGTCGCCGTTCCGCCGCGACTCCATCGGCGGCGTCCTGCACGCGGTCGTCTACGACGACATCCGCCCGCCCGCGGCCGCCGCGCCGCTGCTGCCGGTGGTGCTCGGCCTCCTCGACCGCGATCCGGCCCGGCGGCTCGACGCGGCCGAGGTCGAGGGGCTGCTGCGGGCGTACGTCGAGACGGGGCGGATGCCGGCGGCGGTGCGGGAGAGACCCGGGTCCGGGCTGCCGGGGCTTCCGGGGCGGGCGGGGCTGTCAGGGCTGGCGGGTCTTCCGGGGCGGGCGGGGCGGACGGGGCGTTCCGGGCTGTCGAGTCTTCAGGGGCGATCCGGGCGGTCGGGCTTATCGGGGAGGCCGGCAGGGGTGGGGAGGTTGGGGCGGCGGCCGGGGCGCGGCGTCCAGACCCCCGCCGAGCGGGAGCTCCTCGCGAGCCAGGCCGCGGCGGGGCTCGTGAAGCCGGAGCGGCACGGCCGGGCGTTCATGGTCGCCGCCGCGCTGGTGGCCGCCCTCACGGGCGCGGGCGTCTCCGCCGCGCTCCTGCTGGGCCGGGGCGGCGACGGCGGTGGCACACCGGCCACGCCGTCCTCCTCCGCCACACACGCCTCGCCGACCCCCACGGTCACCGTGACGACGCGCACGCCCAGGCCGTCGTCGCCCGAGGCCCCCCAGGGCTACCGCATCGCGAAGGACCCCAGGGGCTTCGCGCTCGCCGTCCCCGAAGGCTTCCGCCGCCAGGCGGACGGCCCCCGCGTCTTCTACGTCTCGCCCGACGGGACCTACCGCATCGGCATAAAAGAGGCGTCCTCCGAGCCCGGCGGCCCGCTCGCAGCGCAGCGCCGCGCCGACGCCGAGGGCCCGCGCAACAGCCCCGGCTACCGCGACAGCAGGGTCACGGAGACCACGCGCAACGGCAGGCCCGCCGCCCTCTGGGAGTACACCTGGGACGGCTACAGCGAGGAGAAGGGCGGCCGGCGCACGCTCGACCTGTGCTGGGAGGAGGGCCGCCGGAGGTTCGACGTGTGGGTCTCGGCGCCGGCCGCGGACGCGGGGCAGGCACGGCGGTACTTCGACGCGGCGGTGGACACGTTCGTACGCCGGTGACCTCACCCGGCGTGCATCACCCCGGTCACAATGGGCGGCCTGGCTGGAATCGAGGGGGCCCGACACGATAGTGATGTGTGCATGAGTAACAACGGGGGAGCCTCTTACGGGCCGTACGAACCCACCAGCTTCGGCCTTCAGCCACCACAACGACCGGGAGTACCGGGAGAACCCGGAGTCCCGCAAGTACCTGGAGTACCGGGGCAATCCGGCCAACCCGGTGGCGTTCACCCCGACAACCCGTACGCGCAGCCGCCCGGCGTCGGCCGGCTGATCGTGAACCGCTACCGGCTGCTCGCCAAGCTCGGCCACGGCGGCATGGGCACCGTGTGGCGCGCCAAGGACGAGACGGTGGACCGCGAGGTCGCCGTGAAGGAGCCGCGCCTCCCCGACCACCTGCCGGAGCGCGAGCGCGCCAACGCCTTCGAGCGGATGCGCCGCGAGGCACGCGCCGCGGCCCGCCTCGACCACCCCGCCGTCGTCAACGTGCACGACGTGGCGGTCGAGGACGGCCAGCCGTGGATCGTGATGGAGCTCGTCCAGGGCCGTTCCCTGGGCGCCGCGCTCCAGGAGGGCACCCTCGGCGCCCGCGACGCCGCGCGCATCGGCCTCGAAGTACTGAACGCGCTGGACGCCGCGCACCAGGCGGGCATCCTGCACCGCGACGTGAAGCCGGACAACGTGATGCTCGGCCGGCACGACCGCGTCGTCCTCACCGACTTCGGCATCGCCCAGATCGAGGGCGAGACCAACCTGACGGACACCGGCGGCTTCGTCGGCTCGCCCGAGTTCATCGCCCCGGAGCGGGTCCTCGGCCAGCGGCCGGGGCCGGCCTCCGACCTGTGGTCGCTCGGCGTCGTCCTGTACGCCGCGACCGAGGGCGTCTCGCCCTTCCGCCGCAACAACACCCCTGCGACGCTCCAGTCCGTCCTGAACGCGACGCCCGCCGCGCCCGCCTCGGCCTCCGGACCGCTCGCCGAGGCGATCAACCGGCTGCTGGCCAAGGACCCGGCCCAGCGCCCGAACGCCGCCCAGGTCCGCGCCCTCCTGGAGGAGGCGGCCAGGCCGCCGCAGCCGGCGCCGACGCAGGTCGTCACGGTCGCGGGCGGCGGCGGCGGTGACGGACGCGGCGGCAAGGGCGTCTTCCTGAGCCGCAAGGCGCTGGCCGTCGTCGCCGGTGTGGTCGTCGCCGCGGTGGCGGCGGGCGTGCTGGTGGCGGTGGACCCCTTCGGGGGTTCGTCGGACGCGGAGGGCTGGAAGAAGCACAGGGCGGCGGTGGTCGCCGCGACCGTCTCCGCGCCGGAGCACTACGTGGAGAGCAAGCCGGAGCCGTCCGACACGAACAAGACGTGGATCAGATACACCGATCCCAGCGGCGCCGTCTTCATCACGCTCGACCTCGCCGAGAAGAAGGACACCTCCCAGGACGTCGCCGGGACCTCGGCGGCCCAGGCCTACGCCGACATGGAGACGTTCAAGGAGAGCGGAGAGTCGTCGTTCAGCCACATGGACAGCGACCCCGCGCCGGACGGCAGGACGAAGGAGACCACGTTCGAGGGGCGGCCCTCCGCCGAGAACACGGTCACGTACACCGACTCGCAGACCGAGCTGCCGCACGAAGCCAGGATCTTCTACTACCGGACCAAGTCCGGTGACATGTACCGGCTGTGGATCGACTATCCCGGCAAGGGCGACTTCACCGCCCGCGGCCGCGAGGTGGCCGAGACGGCGATCGCGAACCTGGAGCTCGAAAAGCTCTGAGAATTCGTCCTGTTGGCGACATCGCGCTGATGACAACGCGCTGATCAGCGGCTTTGTCGCCAGCAATCACTGGCGTCGTGTGAGTGAGCCGTGAAGCCCGTTACCGATGGGTACCCAAAACCCTGACGTGGGCCTACTCTCACGAGCATGACGGACTCGCAGGCCATCGCAGCGCCCCTCGGCACGAACCCGACCGCCCCGGCCCCCGAAGGCGCGCGCACCGCCGCCGACGTGGTCACGCCCGAGCTGATCGCCCAGCTCACCCGCGACGTCATCGGGTCGGGCCGGACGGCTAACCACACGCCGCTCACCGGCGAGAAGCTGGCCGACCTGCCCGAGTCCACCCCCGCGGACGTGGCCACCGCCTTCGAGCGGGCCCGCACCGCCCAGATCGCCTGGTCCAGGACCCCGGTGAAGCAGCGCGCCGCCGTCCTGCTGCGGTTCCACGACCTGGTGCTCCAGCGCCAGGCCGAGGTCCTGGACCTGATACAGCTGGAGACCGGCAAGTCCCGGCTGCACGCGCACGAGGAGATCCAGTCCGTCGCGGTCGCCGCCCGGCACTACGGCCGCAAGGCCCCCTCCTACCTCAGCCCGAAGCGGCACACCGGCGTCGTCCCGACCCTCACCAAGGTCACCGAGAACCGCCAGCCGCGCGGCGTCGTCGGCCAGATCGCCCCCTGGAACTACCCGCTCGAACTCTCCATCGGCGACGCGCTGCCCGCCCTCGTCGCGGGCAACGCCCTCGTGATGAAGCCCGACACGGAGACCTGCCTGACCGCCCTGTGGGCCCGCGACCTCATCATCGAGGCGGGCCTGCCCTCCGAGGCCTTCCAGGTCGTCCTCGGCGAGGGCCCGGTCATCGGCCCCGAGGTCGTCAAGCACGCCGACTACGTCTCCTTCACCGGCTCCACCCGCACCGGCCGCGAGGTCGCGCAGGGCGCCGCCGCCCGCCTGATCGGCGTCTCGCTCGAACTCGGCGGCAAGAACGCCATGCTGGTGCTGCACGACGCCGACATCGACAAGGCCGCGTCCGGCGCGGTGCGCGCCTGCTTCTCCTCCGCGGGCCAGCTGTGCATCTCCATCGAGCGGCTGTACGTCCACGAGTCCGTCGCGGACGAGTTCGTGGCGCGCTTCGCCGAGCGCACGAAGGCGATGCGGCTCGGCAAGTCCCTGACGTACGGCGCCGACATGGGCTCCCTCGTCGGCGAGCGGCAGCTGGAGACCGTGACCCGGCACGTCGAGGAGGCCGTCGCCAAGGGCGCCACGCTCGTCGCGGGCGGCGTCGCGCGCCCCGACATCGGCCCGTACTTCTTCGAGCCGACGATCCTGGACGGCGTCGAGGCCCCGATGGCGGTCTGCACCGAGGAGACCTTCGGCCCGGTCGTCTCCATCTACCGCTTCACGGACGAGAACGAGGCGGTCGAGCTCGCCAACGCCACGCCGTACGGCCTGAACTCCTCGGTCTGGACGAAGGACGGCGGCCGCGGCCGCAAGCTCGCCGCCCGCCTGCGCACCGGCACGGTCAACGTCAACGAGGGCTACGCACCCGCCTACGGCAGCGCGCAGTCCCCGATGGGCGGCATGAAGGAATCCGGCCTCGGCCGCAGGCACGGCTCCGAGGGCATCCTCAAGTTCACCGAGGCGCAGACCGTCGCCACCCAGCGGCTCATGCCGCTGGCGCCCTCCTTCGGCCTGGACGACGAGAAGTACGCGGCGTTCATGACCACGAGCCTGAAGGTCATGAAGGCGCTCCGACTGCGTTAGCAACCACAGACGCCCGCGGGCAATTTGACGAGGAGAGTCGATGTCACAGGAGAGCTCTGCCCAGAACCAGGGGGGCGACGACGCTGCGTACGACTACGACGTAGTCATCGTGGGCAGCGGTTTCGGCGGCGCCGTGTCCGCGCTGCGGCTGACGGAGAAGGGCTACCGCGTCGGCGTCCTGGAAGCGGGCCGCCGCTTCACGCGCGCGACGCTGCCCAAGAACTCCTGGGACCTGAAGAACTACCTGTGGGCCCCCGCGCTCGGCCTCTTCGGCATCCAGCGCATCCACCTGCTCGGCAACGTGATGGTCCTCGCGGGCGCCGGGGTCGGCGGCGGCTCGCTGAACTACGCCAACACCCTCTACGTACCGCCCGAGCCGTTCTTCAAGGACCCGCAGTGGAAGGACATCACGGACTGGCAGGACGAGCTGCGCCCCTACTACGAGCAGGCCAAGCGCATGCTCGGGGTGCGGCTCAACCCGACGACGACGCCCTCGGACGTCCATCTGAAGGCGGCCGCCCAGGAGATGGGGGTCGGCGACACCTTCCACATGGCGCCCGTCGGCGTGTTCTTCGGTGACGGGAACGACGCGGACGGTCGTACAACGACCAGCCCCGGCGCGGAGGTTCCCGACCCCTACTTCGGTGGCGCGGGACCCTCCCGCAAGGCCTGCACCGAGTGCGGTGAGTGCATGACCGGCTGCCGGCACGGCGCGAAGAACACCCTCAACGAGAACTACCTCTACCTGGCGGAGAAGGCTGGCGCGGTCGTCCACCCGATGACGTCGGTCGTCGCCGTCACCGAGGACTCGCAGGGCGGTTTCGCCGTCGCCACCCTGCCCACCGACGACAAGCGCAAGGGCCGCGGCCGGACGTTCCGCGCCCGCAAGGTGGTCATCGCCGCCGGTACGTACGGTACGCAGACGCTCCTGCACCGGATGAAGGACACCGGCCTGCTGCCGCACATATCGAAGCGGCTCGGCACCCTCACCCGCACCAACTCCGAGGCGCTGGTCGGCGCCCAGACCACCGACCGCCGCTACCGCAAGCGCCACGGCGCCGAGAAGGCCGACTTCACCAAGGGCGTCGCGATCACCTCGTCGATCCACCCGGACGCCAACACCCACATCGAGCCCGTCCGCTACGGCAAGAAGTCCAACGCCATGGGCAGCCTGACCGTGCTCCAGGTCCCGTACAGCCTGAAGGGCGGCAAGGCGCGGGTCGCGGGATGGCTCGGCAACGTCGTCCGCCACCCCTCGCTCCTGGCCCGCTCGCTCTCCAACCACCGCTGGTCGGAGCGGACCATCATCGGCCTGGTCATGCAGTCGCTCGACAACTCCCTGACCACGTACCGCAAGGAGAAGGGCATCGGGAAGGGCCTGCTCACCGCTCGCCAGGGCCACGGCGCGCCCAACCCCGACCAGATCCCCGAGGCCACCCGCGCGGCGACCATCCTCGCCAAGGAGATCAACGGCTTCGCGGGCTCCAACATCGGCGAGCTCATGGGCACCCCGCTGACCGCGCACTTCCTCGGCGGCTGCCCGATCGGCGACTCGCCGGACACGGGCGTCATCGACCCCTACCACCGGCTCTACGGCCACCCCGGCATCTCCGTCGTCGACGGCGCCGCGGTCTCCGCGAACCTGGGGGTGAACCCGTCCCTGACGATCACCGCGCAGGCCGAGCGCGCGATGTCGTTCTGGCCCAACAAGGGCGGCGAGGAGACGCGTCCGGCGCAGGGCGAGCGGTACGTGCGGCTCGCGGCCGTCGAACCGAAGACACCGGCCGTCCCGGCGGACGCCTTCGGCGCGCTGAAGCTGCCGTTCCTGGGGATGCCGGCGGTGCCGCCCAGGTCCGGGAAGTAACGGATACACGTAAGGACCTGCGCCCCCCTCCGAGCGCAGGTCCTTCCGCGTGATCAGGTGCCGCTGTTACGCGGCGGTGTCGGCCTTGCGGCGACGTACGGCGAACACCACGCCCGCACCGGCGACCACGGCGATCCCGCCCACGAGGGCGACGGTCGGCAGCATCGAGCTGGAGCCGGTCTCGGCGAGGCTGCCCGTGTCACCGGTGCTGTCGGCCGACGGGAGCGCCTCGGGCGAGCCCTGCGGCTTCTTGGCCTCGGCCGACGGCGTCTTGTCCGGCGTCGGCGCGGCCGTGCCCGGGGTCTCGCCGCTGCTGCCCGGCTTCACGACCGTGAGCGGCTCGTACGCGTCCGTGGTGTGCGTGCAGTTCTGCTCGGTGTCGAGGTAGCCGCCGAGGCCGACCGCGTAGCTGTCGCCGGTCGGGGCCTCGGAGTCGATGGCCACCCGCAGCTTGATGTCGACCTGCTCCTCGGCGCCGAGGTCGGTGACGTCGAAGGCGAGACCGCCGTTCAGGTCGGCGTCGATCGCCTCCCAGTCACCGGACTTCGTGTCGAAGTACTCCAGGTCGGTGTAGTTGCCGAGCCGGTCCTCGTCGTCCTTGTCGTACGACTTGTCGTTCACGGCCGCGATCCACTTGACCTCACCGAGCTCCTCGTCGGTGGGGTTGGTGAGGGACAGCTCGAACCGGTGCCAGCCGCTGCCCTTGACGATCTTCTTGGGCAGACCGGCGAGGTCGACCTCCAGCACGGAGTCGACGTCCACGCCGTCGTCGTCGACCGGGCAGTCGAGCGGCTCCTCGGTCTCCTCGTCCGCGTCGTCGAGGGCCTCGTCCTTGATGTCGTCGATCACCTCGTGGCTCTTCGGAGGCTTCGAGGACTTGGACGGCTTCGTGGGCTTGGACGGCTTCGCGGGCGGCGTGTCGGTCGTCTCGTCCTCCGGCTCGTCCCCCGGCTCCTTCTCCGGTTCCTCCGTGTCCGTGGGCGTCGCGGACGGAGTGGGCGCGGCCGTGTCCGTGGGCGTCGCGGCCGGCGTGGCCGAGGTGGCGGATCCGGCCTCATCGGTCGCGAAGGCGACGGGCGCCGAGAGCAGCGCGAGCGGGGCTATGGCAGCCGTAGCGGCCGCGGCAGCCATGGCACGACGAAGCTTCATGCAGACCTCGGGAAGTCCGGTGCGCTGCCTGGTCGGCAGCACGGAGGTGGGAAGGCCTCCGCGCTGGGGACGCGGGTGTGGCCGTTGTTACTGCATGCATGACCTGCGATCCCTGTGAATGGTTGTCCTCAACCTGACGGAATTCTTATGTGGCGTGGCTCACACCGCTTGTGCTGTCGCGAGCGGGTGCCGTAGAACTTCCCCCGCTCCAGGGGCGCATGGATGCCCGTGGAGCTGCGGAAAGCCAGGGGAGGGGACAGCGTGGCCATACCCGACGAGGTGTGGGAGAGGTTCGAGAAAGACAGCGAGCGGGACATCCGCTCGTCGGCGCCGAAGGAGCCGTCCGCGCGGGCCCGCATGGTGGCCGAAAGGCTGCGCCGCCTCGACGAGGAGGCCGCGCGCCAACGCATCGAGGAGGCGGGACGGTTCCGTCGCAGGCGCGCGAAGCGCGAGGCCGCGAGCGAGCGATGGCGGCCGGACGAGTGGCGGGCGGCGCCGACGGGGCCGCGCCGCGGCAGGCGGTCCGAGCGCAGCCGCAGGGCGTGGTCCGTGGTGATCGTCATCGGCGGCATGGCCCTCGCGATCGCTCTGCTCAGCCCGTTCCGCTTCTGGATCTGGGGCTGGTGACGGCGGCGCGTCACCGCAGGGAACCAGAATCGATCTTCCCCCGTCGTACCAGTGCAAGCAGCAATGAGCAGGAAGCCTTCGGGGGAAACAGAACGTGAAGTCAGCTGTGTCGCGTGTCGTGGTGGCCGTCTCGGTCGTGGCGGCCCTTGGAGCGAGCGCCGCCTGCAGCGGCAGTGGTGACGACGCCGGGAAGCCGACGAAGCCGCGCGCCGACGCGGGCGCCGCCGCGCTGGAGAAGACGGCTCTCACCGCCGGGGACGTCAAGGGCTACGAGGTCGAGATGCCGAAGCCGTCCGCGGAGTCCAAGGGGTCCGGCGCCGGGACACCGTCGCCCGCGGAGTGCGCCCCGCTGGCCGCGATGCTCGATTCCGCTTCCGGTTCCGGCTCTGGTGGCCCGGCGAAGGCGAAGGCGCACGTCGACCGGATCCTCACCCCCGCCGACGGCAAGGGCTCCACGACCACCGGCGTAGGCCTGTCCCGCTACGCCGAGGCCGACGCCAAGCAGACGATGACGGACCTGCGCACGGCGTCGAAATCGAAGAAGTGCTCCCGCTTCCACGTCGGCGAACAGCGATACCTCGGCGTGCGGACGCTGCCGGCCCCGGAGGGCAAGGGCGATGAGGCCGTCTCGTACAAAATCGCTCATCGCAAGGGCGAGTTCGTGACGCGGGAGAGCGTCACGGTCGTGCGCAGTGGCTCCACGATCGCGGTGTTCGACGCGTCGAACCTGTACGACCCCGAGGGCGTCCAGCGCGACAAGGAGGCCGCGAAGGACGGCATGGACGGCATGGGCGGCGTCGGCACGCCCACCGCGGACGAGGACCCGAAGGTGGCCCCCGCGATCGTCGACGCCCAGCTCGGCAAGCTCTGAGCTAACTCACACGCGCCGCGTACAACCTTTCCAGCGGTTTCTGATCGTTACGGAAAACGCTGGTGACAGGCGTGCGTTTACCGCTTTCATGTCGCCTCGGCGCGGGCCGTCGCCCGCGCCGTCAGAGTGAAGGTAGGAAACGTGAAGTCATCTGTGTCTCGGGCCGTCATGGCCGCGTCCGTCACGGTCGCGCTGGGCCTGACCGCAGCCTGTGGCAGCGACAAGGGCGACGGCGGCGACAGCGGGGCCGGCGGCGCGAAGGCGTCGCAGAAGCCCGCCGCGGAGAACGCGGGCGCGAAGAAGCCGGCCGTGCTGACCACCGCCGACCTGGAGAAGGCGGCCCTCACCGAGGGCGACCTCAAGGGCTACAAGGTCGAGAAGATGTCCGCGGCGGACATGCCCTCGCAGACCGTGCCCGCGGACCCGGCCGCGTGCCAGCCGCTCGCCGACATGTTCATGTTCGCCAGCCGGCCGGCGGCCGAGGCCCGCATCGGCCGGACCATGACCGGCCCCGACGAGCTGGACGCCACCGTCATCTCCTTCGCGCTGCTCGCACACGAGCAGGCCGGCGCGGAGAAGGTCATGGCCGGCCTGCGCACGGCCACGAAGAAGTGCACCGCGTACGAGCACGCGGACTCCAAGTACCGCGACGTCGCGGCGCTGCCCGCGCCGAAGGCCGGCGACGACGCCGTCTCGTACAAGGTCGTGGGTCTGATCGAGGGCCAGAAGACGCCGATGAGCTTCACCGTCGTCCGCAGCGGTTCGACCGTCGCGGCCTTCTACTCGATCAACCTGCTCAAGCCGAAGAAGTTCGGCGTGCCGACGGAGATCGTCGAGGCGCAGGTGAAGAAGTTGGAGAAGGCCCCCAAGTAGGCCAAGCAGGGCAGGTAGGCCCGGACAGGCGCAGAGCGAAGGGCCCCGCGGGACGGATCCGCGGGGCCCTTGGCCGTCGGCACCGACGTCAGGGCTGCGACGGTGCCTGGGGCGGCGCCGGGGGAGTGCGCCGTTTTGGTCGAGGTGCCGGTGGCCGACCCGGCGCACAGAGGGCGCTCACGTGGTATCGACCATTGGCAATGAAACTGTGGACGGGCGGCTCGCTGCCCGCCCTTCTACGCATCGTGCTGGATGTGCTGTCGGCTGCGCAACCGTTTCGACCGCTTCTATAGGGGAAAGGGCCGAAGATCTGTCCGGGTCCGGGACGGCAATCGGGACGGTGGTCGGGACGACTGCGGAACGGCAGTCCGGGACGGAGGCCGGCCGGCTCCGGGCGTCCCCGGAACCGACCGTTCTCTTGGGTGACCGGGCTGCTGTCCCCTGCCGTCCGGTCACATCACTGGAGTGAGGTCCCACGGCGCGAGGACGCAATCCTCACGCCTCATCGCTCCAGCGGAGCCACGCGTGGTTCTTACGGGCCCGCACCTGGCTGACACGGACACCGGGACCAACGAAGCCCGCCCGGAACCGGTCACGCGCCGTACGGGTGAGAACGGACCCGAACTCGTGCGCGGGGTCAGACGCGGCCCCGGCACAGCTCGAGGAGCGTCATCGCGAGCGCCGTGCCGGGCTTGCCGAGCGCGTCCCTGTAGTGGCCGAGGATCTCCATCTCGCGGGAGAGGTTCACGCGGCGGCCGCCGGAGGTGATGCGCGCTTCCTGAATGACGGCCGAGACGGCCATCCGTTCCTGTACGAGACCGATGATCCGGTCGTCGAGCGCGTCGATCCGCTCCCGGGCGTTCTCGATCACGCCGACGGCCTCGGGGGTACGGGCACCGGTCTTGTCGGCGGCAGCGGGGGTGGAGGCGGTGGCTGCGGTGGCGGTCATGTGGGGCTCCTTGTCGGAAGAGGAGGTGCCCCGGAGCGGCAGGACCCGCGTACGACAGAGCGCCCCGGGCCTTGTCGGCCCGGGGCGCCCGGTAAGTCGCTTGTCGGTGGGATCAAGCAGCTCGACCATGGCAGCCGGCAGGCCGGTTGCCATAGGTAAAGAGGAAGCTGAGGTGCTTGGTCACGGGATCAGTATGCCCCCACGCGCGCCTGCCTGGTCAATCGGGACCGGCGCACGGCTCGGATACTGAGACGCCGGTCCAGGTTCGTACGGCCGGGTGCCCGCGGCGCGGGGCCCGTCGGATACGACGAAGGGGCCGCGCCGGGCCCGTTAGAATTGACAAACACAGACCCCCTGCTCACGCACGAGCCTCTGCTCACGCACCGCTCAAGCTCAACGCCGGAAGGCCGCCGCCGTGCCATCAGCGCCCCCCGCTGCCGCCGCTCCCGACACCGTTCTGGTCGTCGACTTCGGAGCGCAGTACGCCCAGCTCATCGCCCGTCGCGTCCGTGAGGCCCGCGTCTACAGCGAGATCGTGCCGAGCACGATGCCCGTCTCCGAGATGCTCGCCAAGAAGCCCGCCGCCATAATCCTGTCCGGCGGCCCCTCTTCGGTGTACGCGGAGAACGCGCCGGCCGTCGACCGCCAGCTCTTCGAGGCCGGCGTCCCCGTCTTCGGCATGTGCTACGGCTTCCAGCTGATGGCCACCACCCTCGGCGGCACGGTCGACAACACCGGCGCCCGTGAGTACGGCCGCACCCCGCTGGCCGTCTCCAAGGCCGGCTCCACCCTCTTCGAGGGCACCCCCACCGAGCAGTCCGTGTGGATGTCGCACGGCGACGCGTGCAGCGCCGCGCCCGAGGGCTTCACGGTCACTGCGTCCACGGACGTCGTGCCGGTCGCCGCCTTCGAGGACGACGAGAAGAAGCTGTACGGCGTGCAGTACCACCCCGAGGTGATGCACTCCACGCACGGCCAGCAGGTCCTCGAGCACTTCCTCTACCGCGGCGCCGGCCTCAAGCCGAACTGGACGACCGGCAACGTCATCGACGAGCAGGTCGCCGCCATCCGCGAGCAGGTCGGCACCAAGCGCGCCATCTGCGGCCTCTCCGGCGGCGTGGACTCCGCGGTCGCCGCGGCGCTCGTGCAGAAGGCCATCGGCTCGCAGCTGACCTGCGTGTACGTCGACCACGGCCTGATGCGCAAGGGTGAGACCGAGCAGGTCGAGAAGGACTTCGTCGCCGCGACCGGCGTCAAGCTGAAGGTCGTCGACGCCCAGGAGCGGTTCCTGAACGCCCTCGCCGGGGTCAGCGACCCCGAGGAGAAGCGGAAGATCATCGGGCGCGAGTTCATCCGCGTCTTCGAGCAGGCCCAGGCGGAGATCGTCGCCGAGGCCCCCGGCGACCAGCCGGTGGAATTCCTGGTCCAGGGCACCCTCTACCCCGACGTGGTCGAGTCCGGCGGCGGCAGCGGCACCGCCAACATCAAGTCCCACCACAACGTGGGCGGGCTCCCCGAAGACCTCGAGTTCCAGCTCATCGAGCCGCTGCGCAAGCTGTTCAAGGACGAGGTCCGGATGGTCGGCGCCGAGCTCGGACTGCCGGACGAGATCGTCCAGCGCCAGCCGTTCCCCGGCCCCGGCCTGGGCATCCGCATCGTCGGCGAGGTCACCAAGGACCGCCTCGACCTGCTGCGCGAGGCCGACGCCATCGCCCGTGAGGAACTGACCGCGGCCGGCCTCGACCGGGAGATCTGGCAGTGCCCCGTCGTGCTGCTCGCGGACGTCCGCAGCGTCGGCGTCCAGGGCGACGGCCGCACCTACGGCCACCCGATCGTCCTGCGCCCCGTCTCGTCCGAGGACGCCATGACGGCCGACTGGACCCGCATGCCGTACGACGTCCTCGCGAAGATCTCGACGCGCATCACGAACGAGGTCGCCGACGTGAACCGCGTCGTCCTCGACGTGACGTCGAAGCCGCCGGGGACCATCGAGTGGGAGTGACCCCCAGGGTCCTTCCCCAGGTTCGCTGAGCGCCGGTGCCGCCATTCCCGAACGGGTTGGCGGCACCGGCGCTCTCACGTCCGCCGCGTCGTGTGGACCGGGACGCCCGGCTTCCACAACTGCACCGCCAGGTACTTCCCGTCCTCGATGGAGGTGCGGACCACCTCCGTCAGCTCGGTGCGGAAGAGGTGGAAGGTGTCCGGGTCCGGCGGATTCACCGAGTCCGCGTAGCGCGCGACGACCTTCGGGTCGCGCACCTCGACGGCGCGGCCCGCGATGCGGACGTCGCCGCCCGCCATCTCTGTGCCCGGCCCCGGGTTCGCCTGCAGCGCGAAGCGCGGATCGCGGCGCAGGTCGAGCGCCTTCAGGGAGTGCGGCATCATGCCGAGCCACAACTCCCCGTTCAGGAAACGGACTTCGAGCCCGGTGGTGCGCGGCGACCCGTCCTTGCGGAGCGTCGCGAGGGTGTGGTGGGTGAACGCGCCGAAGCGCTTCTCGACGATCGCGGCCAGATCCGGTTCCGCTGTGGCGAAGGCTTCCCAGTTGAACGGCATACGCCGAGTCTGCCGCCGATACCCGACACCTCCTGTCCCCATTTCGCGCGCCGTTGCTCGTGCGGCGCTGATCGCGCATCGTGCCGTGCCTCTGTCCTCCTGTGCTTCCCACCGGTAACTTCCGCCCCGTACAGCCAGGGATGGAGGACACATGCAGGCGCCCACACCGATACCCGTCGAACGGTTGCAGTTCGCGATGCCGCCCGTCCACGAGTCCGTGACGGACGAACGACGGCACCGCAAGGAGAGGCTCGCCGGCGCGCTGCGGATCTTCGGTCGGCTCGGGTACGAGGACGGGGTCTCCGGCCACATCACCGCACGCGACCCGGAACACACCGACTGCTTCTGGGTGAACCCCTTCGGCATGCCCTTCAAGCACGTCACCGTCGGCGACCTCGTCCTCGTCAACGCCGAGGGGCAGGTGGTCGAGGGGCGCCACCACGTCAACCAGGCCGCGTTCACCGTCCACGCCCAGGCCCATCTGGCGCGGCCCGACGTGGTCGCCGTCGCGCACTGCCACTCGCTGCACGGCCGCGCGCTCTCCACACTCGGCGAACTCCTGGACCCGATCACCCAGGAGGCCTGTGCCTTCTACGAGAACCACGCGCTCTACGACGGCTACACCGGTGTCGTCGTCGACGCCGAGGAGGGCCGCAGGATCGCGTCCGCGCTCGGCGACCACAAGGCGGTCATCCTGCGCAACCACGGCCTGCTCACCGTCGGGGACTCCGTCGACGCCGCCGCCTGGTGGTTCATCTCCATGGAACGCTCCTGCCAGGTACAGCTGAGCGCGCGGGCCGCGGGCCGACCGGTACTGATCGGCCACAAGCAGGCGGTGCAGACCCGGGAGCAGCTCGGCAGCGATCTGGTCGCGTGGATCAACTACCAGTCCCTGTGGCAGGACATCAGCCGCAGCGAACCGGACCTGCTGGCCTGACCGGCACGTCAACGCCGGGCCGGGCCGTTCACCCCCGCTGACCTGACCCCGGGGATTCGTTCGCCCTTCAGTACGGCACAATTCCCTTTCTCTGCAACGAAGTTCGCACGGGTCTCCAGGGGCCCCGAGGGTGGGGAAGGCGGCATACGCGGTGGCAGTGCAGGAGGCGGGGCAGGGCGCGCACGGGGGTGGCTGCACATGCGGCGGCTGCCCGCACGGGGCGCGCGAGGGGCACCGGCAAGCCGTGGCCGCATTCCTCGCCAAGCGGGACGAACTCGCGACCGGGCAGGGGCTGCCGGCGGCCGTCGCGCACTCGGCGGGCGCCTCCCGGCAGTGGGTGTCGGACGAGCTGACGCAGTCCGCGCACACCGTCGCCGAGCGCGGCAGGGCCGAGGGCGAGGCCTGGCTGCGACGGCTCTGGACGCGCACGCTCGGCGTCGTCTGGGTCTCCTTCGGCGTGCTGCTCCTCGTCCAGGCGCTCACCGCGATCGGCGCCGGCTGGTCGGACGCGCGCACGGCCGGGCTCCTCGCGGCCCTCGCCGTGGGCGGGCTGCTGACCGGGGCGGCGTACGCACACCGGGCGCGCGGCGGGGTCCTCGCGCCGGTGATCGGCGAGGACAACCGGCTCTCCACCTCGCGCGCCGTGGCCGCCTCCTGGGTGCTCCTCGTCGTCTTCGCCGTACTCGTCCTCGCGGGCGAACTGGCCGCTGCCTCCGACCACAGACAGCGCGACGAACTCATCGCCGGTCTCGAACTGGCCCGCGCCGCCGGAACCGTGACCGTCCTCGCCGTGGTGTGCGCCGTCGCCGTCCTGGTACGCAGGGTCGTCGGCCTGCGCGTGCTCGGCCAGCGCCTGCAGAAGGTGCGCGCCGACCGGCCGCGGGCCGCCGACCCGCTCACCGACGACGCGGGCCGCGGCAGCTTCAGCGACGCGCAGTACGTCATGGTCAACGCCGTCGCCGTGGTCTTCGCCGCCGTACGCCTCGCGCGGCGGCCCGAGCAGCTTCCCGATCTGCCGTGGGGTCTCGCCCTGCTGGTGCTGGTGTCGGCCGCGACATATCTCGCGGGGAAGTACTCCGAAGGCGGCCGTCCCGTGATCCTCTCCGTCGTCCGCGCCCGCGAGGCCGGTGACCTCGACGCCCCCATCCGCACGGGCGACGACATCGAGATCCGCGGCGCGGGCTTCGTCCCGCCCGGCGCCGGGGACGCGGACCGGCTCGCCCGCACGGTCGTCCGCATCGGCGCCGTGCACGTCCACGTGCCGCTCGTGCCCGTGCCGGGCGGCTTCACCAATCCGAGCGACGCGACGCTGACCGTGCCCGTCCCCGTCGACGTCGAACCCGGCCGCGTCGACGTCCAGGTCGTCACCGCCGCGGGCGTCGAGACGAACCGCGTCACGATCGACGTCACCGACTGACCCACTCCCACCTGCTCCACCCGGACCCACCTCCCCTCTTGTTGTCATGGAATTCGCTGCACGCCAGTGAGCAGCGGCCCCTCTTCGTACGTATCGTCGGATGACGGGGACCACGCGAGAGGCGGCGGAGTGCCATGGCGCACGGCATGCGTACGGACAGCCACACCCACCACATCCGGCGTGACGACTGGCGCGAGACCGCCACCCGCTACGCCCTGCTCCCCCTGCGGATCTTCCTGGGCGTCACCTTCATCTACGCCGGCCTGGACAAGCTCACCGACAGCACCTTCATGCAGGCGAGCGGCGCCGGCTCCATCGGCGCCCAGATGGAAGGCGTCCGGGACATCTCCGCGATCCCCCCTCTCGTCGACCTGTCCCTCAAGAGCCCCGTCGGCTTCGGCTACGCCATCGCCGTGGGTGAACTGGCCGTCGGAATCGGCACGCTGATCGGCCTCTTCGCCCGGCTCGCCGCGCTCGGCGGCGCGCTCATCTCGCTCAGCCTCTGGCTGACCGTCAGCTGGCAGGAGACGCCTTACTACTACGGCAACGACCTGGCGTACCTGATGGCGTGGCTGCCGCTCGTGCTCGCCGGAGCCTCCGTCTTCTCCGTCGACGCCCTGCGCACCACCCGCCGCCGCCCACCGCCGTAGGAACATCCGGGCCCATCGCCATGATCGGCCGGACAGGCCCTAGTCCTGCTCCCGCTCCGTGGCCTTCTGGACGCAGCCTCCCGGCCGGGCCGCGCCCCTCGCGCGTATCCCGTGCGGCCGTATCCCGTGGATCGCCGCCGTCACGCCCGCAAGGAACAGGCCGGCCATCACGAGCGGCAGCGCGACGAACCAGGGCGCGTCCCACATGCCGCCCGCGTCGCCCGCGTACACGACGGCGACCGTCAGCAGGAAGAGGCCTGCCACCAGCTTTCCGGGGTGGAATTCATGACGTAGCACGGGTCACCTTCGCTCGTCCGACGCCGACTTCGAGGCGCAGATCTATCGTGCCGCCGGCCACACTGCCCGCGGGCGGCTCCAGCGTCACCTTCTTCTCCCGGCCCGGAGCGATGTCCACGTCCTTGCCGCTGTCGTCCGGCAACACGATGTCGCCGACGCCCACTTCCACGTCGAGCCGCACGGTGGCGTCCTTCGGCACGATCACCCGGAGGTCGCCCGCGCCGACCTCGGCGCCGGTCTCGAGTGTCTTGCCCTTGCCGACCTCGACCTTGCTCAGGTCGAGCGTGCCCTGGCCGAGCCCCACCTCGTACTGGGGCCGGACGTCCGCCACGGCCGCGGGTATCCAGTCCGTGCGGGCGTAGTGCGTCGTGATGTTCTTCGGCAGGGCCGCCGAGGCCGCGAGGAGACCGGCGGTGAGCACTGCCAGCACGATCGAACCCGCGCCGGTGCGCCCGAGGAATGCGCTGACCGCGATGCCGAGGCCGAACACCGCGAGCGCACACGCGAGACCGGTCTGCAACGTCGTGCCGAGCGGCTGCTCCTCCCACGTCAGGCCGGTGCCGAGGCCGCCCGCGAGCAGGGCGAACAGGAACACCCAGCCACCGATCCAGCGCGGCCCGCTGGGCTGTGGTGACACGGGGGCGGGCGCCGTCGCCTCCTTGCGGTGGACACCGCGGTGGCCCGTCGGCTGATAGCCGACGTCGAGGCCTTCGGGGCCCCAGAAGTAGCCCGAGATGCCGTCGTACGTACCGTCCTTCACTATCGGGTCGCGCCACCACGAAGGGAACACGGTGACGGGCGGAGCCTTCGCCTCGGGCGGGGCGTCCGCCGCGGCCTGCGCCGCCACCGGATCGGTGTCGAGGGTGTCGCGCTGCTGCGACCAGTACCCCGCGCCCGCGAGGAGCAGGGCGAGGACGGCGGCGAAGGTGAGCGCCCCGCCGTTGTTCAGAAGGGTGAGGAAGACGCCGCAGCCGACCAGCGCGAAGAGCACCGCGGTCAGCGCCTGGCCGTCGACCCGGCCGGAGAGAAGTCTGCGCGCCTCGTTCTCCTCCTCGTCCTCGAAGGGCACGAAGAGCCAGGCGAAGCCGTAGAAGACCAGGCCGAGGCCGCTGGTGATGGCGATCACGGCGAGACCGATGCGGAAGATCACCGGATCCATGTCGCAGTGCCGGCCGAGCCCGGCGCACACGCCGCCGAGCTTCTTCTGCCGACGGTCGCGGCGGAACTTCCGCTCCTCCGCGGGCAGGCCCGGCGCGTGACCGCCCGCGGAACCGTCCGGCTCGCCGTGCGCGGCACGCAGGGCGTCGCGGATGGCGGCCTCGGTCTCCGTCTCGGCGGGCTGCTGATCTCTCATGCGTCCATGGTGACTGCCAGGGGGCCGCCGCGGCAGTCGGGACGACCCTGGCCGAACCCTGATATCGCCCCTGAGACGGCTCGGGTCGCAACCCTGACAGGGCCGGGGCAGGGGCCGAGATCAGGGAAGTCTCGGGGGTCGACCCTGATGCTCGCACCCGCGCCCGCGTGTGAATATCGATGACATGCCGGAAGCCGCTGCACCGCCCACCGACGACGTCCGACCGCTGCGCAAGCTGTACCGCAGCGGCGACGGCCGTTGGCTCGGCGGCGTTGCCCGCGGTCTGGCCGGCCACCTCGGACTGCCCGTGATCTGGGTCCGGCTGATCTTCGTCGGCCTGTTCACGGCGGACGGCCTCGGCGCGCTGCTCTACGCGGCGTTCTGGTTCTTCGTCCCGCTCGGCGTGGGCGGGGTCGACTCCGAGCGGCCGCCCGCGGCCGTCACCGCCGAGACGGCGCCGGACGGCCGCCGAAGACTCGTGGCCCGCAAGCCCGACAAGGGGCAGCTCGTCGCGCTCCTCGCGATGGTCGTCGTCGCCATGGTCTTCGTCGGCAATGTGGACCTGGACGGTTCGACCAAGGCCTATGTCGTCCCGACCCTGCTCGTCGCCGCCGGTGTCGCCCTCGTCTGGCGGCAGGCCGACAACGCCCGCCGGGCGCGCTGGATGGCCGTCGGCCGTCGCAGGCGCACCCTGACCATCGCCCGGTCGGCGGCCGGAGTGCTCCTGGTCGGTGCCGGGGTCTCGGGCATCTTCGTGCTGCAGGGCTCCGCCGCCCACCTGGGCGCCGTGCTGCAGGCCTCGCTCGCCGTGCTCGTCGGTGTCGCGCTGCTCGCCGGCCCCTACCTCGTGCGCATGATGCAGGACCTCTCGGAGGAGCGGCTGATGCGCATCCGCGCCCAGGAGAGAGCCGAGGTCGCCGCCCATGTCCACGACTCCGTGCTGCACACCCTGACCCTGATCCAGCGCAACGCGGAGAGCCCCGGAGAGGTGCGCAGGCTCGCCCGTGCCCAGGAGCGGGACCTGCGGGCCTGGCTCTACAACCCCGAGGGCAGCGGCAAGGACGAGGACGAGGAGCCCGACACCCTCGCTGAGGCGGTCCGCCGCAGCGCCGCTGAGGTCGAGGACAAGCACGGCGTCCCCATTGAGGTCGTCGTGGTCGGCGACTGCCCGCTCGACGAGCCGCTGACCGCACAGATGCAGGCCGCGAGGGAAGCGATGGTGAACGCCGCCAAGTACGGTGGCGAGGGCGGCGCGGTGCAGGTCTTCGCCGAAGTCGAGGGGGAGACGGTGTTCGTGTCCGTCCGGGACCGCGGTCCGGGCTTCGATCTGGATTCCGTGCCGGACGACCGCATGGGCGTACGAGAATCGATCATCGGCCGCATGCAGCGCAACGGCGGCACGGCGCGGCTGCGCGCGGTGCCCGGCGGCGGCACGGAAGTCGAGCTGGAGATGGAGAGGACGGCGACGACATGAGCGACGCGACCGGGGCCAGTGGGCCCACGGAGCCGACCGGGACGGACGAGGGCGGCGGTGCGGGCGGGCGTCGCGTGCGGGTCGTCCTGGTCGACGACCACCGGATGTTCCGTACCGGAGTGCAGGCGGAGATCGGCCGGACGGACGTCACCGGTGTCGAGGTCGTCGGTGAGGCCGCCGACGTCGACCAGGCGGTCACGGTCATCACGGCCACCCGGCCTGAGGTCGTCCTCCTGGACGTACACCTGCCGGGCGGGGGTGGTGTGGAAGTCCTGCGCCGCTGCTCGCCGTTGATGTCCGACGCGGAGAGTCCGGTGCGTTTCCTCGCGCTGTCGGTCTCGGACGCCGCCGAAGATGTCATCGGCGTCATCCGGGGCGGCGCCCGCGGCTACGTCACCAAGACCATCACCGGCACCGACCTGGTGGACTCGATCTTCCGCGTGCAGGACGGCGACGCGGTGTTCTCACCGCGCCTCGCCGGGTTCGTCCTGGACGCCTTCGCCTCGACCGACGCGCCTCCGGTCGACGAGGACCTGGACCGGCTCACGCAGCGCGAGCGGGAGGTCCTGCGGCTCATCGCGCGCGGGTACGCGTACAAGGAGATCGCCAAGCAGCTCTTCATCTCCGTGAAGACGGTCGAGTCGCACGTCTCGGCGGTCCTGCGGAAGCTCCAGCTCTCCAACCGCCATGAGCTGACGCGGTGGGCGACGGCACGGCGGCTGGTCTGACCGACCGACGGCAGGGCGGTGTCGTGCAGTCAGGAGAGCGTGGCGTCGGCGGGGGCGGTGGTGGTCGGCCTCGCCGCCGGGCCCAGTTTCCGTAGCGCCCACCGGTAGTGGCCGAGGGCCTTCGCGGCGCCGAGGAGGCCGGTCAGCCACAGGATCAGGCCGACGCCCATGCCGAGGGCGACGTCGGTGTAGGTGTCGTGGCCCGGTTCGGCGTAGGCGGCCGAGGTGAAGGACGCCCACAGGCCCAATGTGCACACGGCGAGGGAGGACAGGAGCCAGAGGAGGCTGAGGCCGGGGGAGCGCAGCCGGGCGTCGGACGGCGGGTGGCTGTCCAAAGCGAGCCAGGCGTCCATGAGTTGCCGGACGCGTCGGTCGTGGCGGATGCCGAGGACGACGCCGATCACCGCGGGGACCAGCGCGGCCAGGCCGAGGACCACCAGGACCGGGCCCAGCAGGAAGGCGCTGGCGTCCTCGTCGTCGATGTACCGGATCGGCTGGATCAGCAGCGCCCAGCCGACGACGCCGCCGAGGCCGCACAGCCACAGCAGCAGGAGCCGGCTCACCCCGAGGTGTCGCCTGCGCAGCTCCTCCAGGGCCATGCCGCGATCGGTGAGCAGCGTCTGCCGGTCCGGCCAGGTGCGCAGATACACAGGTGGCGGGGGCGGAGGCAGCGTACGGCTAGGCATGCACGTGACATTACTGGTGGGCGCGCTCTGCCTGCTCGCCGCGCCCCGCAGCCTTCACTTCGGTCACCGGTGTGTCCGCTCACGCCACGCGTGTGGCGCCCGCGAACGGCATTTGGTCGATCGGCGCGAGCCGCACGGGGGCGCTCGGGTTCGGGGCGTGGATCATCTGGCCATTGCCGACGTAGAGGCCGACGTGACTGATGCCCGAGTAGAAGAACACCAGGTCGCCGGGGCGGAGTTGGGAGCGGGAGACGCGTTCCCCCGCGGCGATCTGGGCGTAGGTGGTGCGGGGCAGCGCGACGCCGGCCGAGCGGTAGGCGGCCTGGGTGAGGCCTGAGCAGTCGAAGGCGTTCGGGCCGGTGGCGCCCCAGACGTAAGGGCTGCCGATGGCCTTGTACGCGTAGGAGACGGCGGCCGCGGCGCGGGCGTTGGGGGCCTTGGCGGCGCCCGGAGAGGCGGCGCGGGCGTCCGAGCGGGAGGCGCGGCTGTCGCCTCCCGGGCCTTCCCGGCCTTCCGCGCCGGCGAGTTCCGCGCGCTGGTCGGCGGTGAGCCGGGACAGCAGCCGCTTCGCCTCGCCGAGCTTCCCGGTGATCGTCTTCTTGTGCTTCTTCAGCTCCGCCTGGCGTGCGCGGAGGGCGGCCAGGCGTTCGTCGGCCGCGCCGCGCAGCCGGTCCATCTCCTGGACCTGCTTCCGCACGTCGCCGACGGCCAGGGCCTGGCGGCTGCCGGCCCGGTCGGCGCGGGCCGCGCGGTCCAGGAACTGTTCGGGGTCGGAGGAGAGGGCGAGCTGCACTGAGGGGTCGATGCCGCCCGCGCGGTACTGCGCCGCGGCGTACGAACCGAGGCTGTTGCGGGCGGAGTTGAGCTTCTCCGCCTTGCGGGCCGCCGTGTCGCGCAGCTCGCGGAGGGTCTTCTCCGCCTTCTCGGCCTTCTCCTTCGCGCCGTTGTACTTCTCGGTGGCTGTCTCCGCCTCGCGGTAGAGCGAGTCGACCTTGGACTTCACCTCGGCGGGGCTGAGCCGGGGGTCCGCGTGTCCCGTGCCGTCGAAGACGGTCGCCGACGCGGCTCCCACGAGGGCGAGGGTCGCGGCGGTACGGGCCGTGCTGCCGCTGAGCGAGCGCTGTTTGGGCTTGCGGTGCGCTGCCACGAAGTGGGGCTCCTTACGTGTCCGGCGGCGGCCCGCACAGGGGGAACGGGCCGCCGCCGGGTTTCTCGGCGGTGGTGACCGACGGCCGTCCCGGGTCGGACGGCGGTGGGGAGCCGGCCACCTGGTGGAGGACGCTAAACCTGGCCGTCACGGGTTGGTGAGGGATTGTGCGCAACTGGCGGAAGAGGGCGGACAGTGACCGACTACGACCGTGCGGCTCGCGGGCCGACGGCTGCTTCGCGCGCGGCTGTGACCGATGGCTCGTTTCCGACTTGCCGGGTCAGGGGGTGGTGATATGGGGGCACCTGCCACGGCCGCCCGGGGACCCGGCTAGGCTCCGGCCTCATGGACCTACTCATCCATCTCTTCGTCGGCCTGCACATCATCGGCATCGCCTCGCTCCTGGGTGGCTTCCTGACCCAGATGAAGCAGATGGGCCAGGGCACCGCACGGTTCAGCCCCGGGATGCTGCACGGGGCGTTGATCATGCTCGTCACCGGTGTTGTCCTGGTGGGCCTCAACCAGGCGGACGACAACGCGGTCAACAACCTCAAGATCGGCATCAAGATGGCCGTGCTGATCGTGATCCTCGCGCTGGTCTATGTGAAGCGGGACGAGGAGAAGGTCGACAAGGGCATGTTCGGCGCGGTCGGCCTGCTGACCACGGCGAACATCTTCATCGCGGTGCTGTGGACCTGAGTTTTCCGCCTCTACGCGCGTGTGGCCCGCATCCGGGGGGGATGCGGGCCACGCGCGCGTAGAGGTGCGTCGGCCTCAAGAGCGTGCTTCGCCCTTACGCGGGGCGCACCACGCTGTGGATGGGCATGTAGTAGATCGACTCGACGCGGACGTTCGCGCCCGGCTTCGGGGCGTGGATCATCTTGCCGTTGCCGATGTAGATCCCCACGTGGCTGATGTCGTCGTAGAAGAACACCAGGTCACCCGGCTTGGCGTCGGCGGTCTTCACGGTGGTGCCGACCTTCACCTGGTCCCATGTGGTGCGCGGCAGGGAGATCCCCGCGGCCTTCCAGGCGTCCTGGGTGAGTCCGGAGCAGTCGTAGGAGTCGGGGCCGGTGGCGCCCCAGACGTACGGCTTGCCGATCTGGGCCTCCGCGAAGTCGATGACCTTCGCGGCCTTGGTGGCGTAGCTGCCGTCAGTACTTCCCGAGCCGGATCCGGAGCCGGAGCCCGAACCGGAACCCGAGCCCGCGTCGGAACCGGAACCGGAATCAGAGCCGGATCCGGAGCCCTGGCCGGCTTCCCGCTCCTTCTCCCGCTGCGCCGCCTCCTCGGCCCTGCGCTCCCGCTCCGCCTCGGCGGCCTGCTCACGGGCCAGCTTCTCGGCCTTGCGCTTGGCCTCCAGCTTCTTCTTCCGCTCGATCTCCGCCAGCCGCGCCTTCTCCTCGGCTGTCAGCTTCGAAAGCAGCTCACGCGCGTCACCCAGCTTCTTCTGGACGGTCCGCTTGCTCGTCCTGAGGTCGTCCCGCGAGTCGCTCAGCGTCTCGAGGCTCTTCGCGGCCTTCGTGCGCTGCTTGGTCGCCGACGCCTGCTGCGCCTGGTAGTCGTCGACCGCCTTCTTCTGGCGCGTGGTCAGCCGGTCCGCCAGGTGGTTCTGGTCGAAGTAGCCCTGCGGATCGTTGGCGAGCATCATCGTGGCGGTCTCGGAGACGGCGCCGGTGCGGTACTGGGCGGCGGCGAACGAGCCCAGCTCCTTGCGCGCGTCGTTCAGCTCGTCCGTGCGTTTCGCCACGTCGTCGAGGAGGCGGTCGACCTTCTTGCGCTGCTTGTCGGTGCGCTCCTTGGCCGAGTTGTACTTCTGGGTGGCCACGCCGGCCTGCCGGTAGAGCTCGTCGACCTTCTTCTGGACCTCTTCGAGGCTGGGCCTGGCCGGCGCGGAGGGCGCCGCCTGCGCGCTCTGTGCCAGGAGGGCGACGGAGGTGAGGGCCGCCGTCGTGATGCCGATGGCGGGGGCCGTGCGTAGGCCGGCTGTACGGGTCCGCGGCTTGCGGTGCGACGCCAAGGGAGGCGACTCCTTCCGTGGACCGCCTACCGGGTTAGCTGTCGGGTTCGGGCGGGTGTTCCGGAAGGCTGCCCTACGGTCCCGTACTTCGTACGGGACCGATTCACCCCAATGTTCTGGTGGGTCCCCGGCTCCGAACAGGTCGGACTCGGCGGAGGCCGCCCGTTCCCGGCGGGGTTCGCCGGTGGGGGGACGAGTGGCCCGCCGGGCACGCTAGCCAACGCGTGTGGTCCCTGTGAAGGTTGATGTTCGATATGCCCGATACATTTTCGTGACTTTACGAGTTCCCTGACGCGGGCGTGGCGCGGGCGGTCAAAGGCGTAGCGGAGCGTGATCGTCCGTGGGCGGGGCGTAGGAAGACCCGGGCTGACCGGAACCCGCAGCGGGTTGTCAGTGGGGCCGCCTAGACTCGGGAGGCGATGAGCAGCCTCTTTGATGACAGCTTCCTGGCGGACCTGCAGCCTTCCCGGGCCGCGGACGAAGCGCCCCCGCCGCCGCCCGAGGACAGCGCTCCGGAGCCCATTCCGGACGACCTGTTCGACGGGAAGTTCGACGCGCCCATGACCCGGGAGTCGCACTACCGCGACGGCGCCCCGCGCCCGGTCATCGACCCGGCGTCGCTCCTCGACGGGCTGAACGAGAACCAGCGCGCGGCCGTCGTGCACGCCGGCTCCCCGCTGCTCATCGTGGCCGGCGCCGGTTCCGGCAAGACCCGCGTGCTGACCCACCGCATCGCGTACCTCCTCGCCGAGCGCGGCGTGCACCCCGGCCAGATTCTCGCGATCACCTTCACGAACAAGGCCGCGGGCGAGATGAAGGAACGCGTCGAGCAGCTCGTGGGCCCCCGGGCGAACGCGATGTGGGTCTCGACCTTCCACAGCGCCTGCGTCCGCATCCTGCGCCGCGAGTACAAGAAGCTGGGCTTCACCTCCTCCTTCTCGATCTACGACGCCGCGGACTCCAAGCGCCTCATGGCCCTGGTCTGCCGCGACCTGGACCTCGACCCGAAGAAGTTCCCGCCGAAGTCCTTCAGCGCCAAGATCTCGAACCTGAAGAACGAGCTGATCGACGAGGAGGACTTCGCCGGTCAGGCGGCCGACGGTTTCGAGAAGACCCTCGCCCAGGCCTACGCGATGTACCAGTCCCGCCTCCGCGAGGCGAACGCGCTGGACTTCGACGACCTGATCATGACGACGGTCCACCTGCTGCGCGCCTTCCCGGACGTCGCCGAGCACTACAGGCGCCGTTTCCGGCACGTCATGGTCGACGAGTACCAGGACACCAACCACGCCCAGTACGCCCTGGTGCGCGAGCTCGTCGGCCCCTCCGGAGGCGACGAGGACGACCCGGCCGAGCTGTGCGTGGTGGGTGACGCGGACCAGTCCATCTACGCCTTCCGCGGCGCCACCATCCGCAACATCCTCCAGTTCGAGGAGGACTACACCGACGCGACGACGATCCTCCTGGAGCAGAACTACCGCTCCACGCAGACGATCCTGACCGCCGCGAACGCGGTCATCGAGCGGAACGAGAGCCGCCGCCCCAAGAACCTGTGGACCAACCAGGGCGCGGGCGCCCGCATCACCGGATACGTCGCCGACACCGAGCACGACGAGGCCCAGTTCGTCGCCGACGAGATCGACCGCCTCACCGACGCGGGCGAGGCCAAGGCCGGCGACGTCGCGATCTTCTACCGGACGAACGCCCAGTCCCGTGTCTTCGAAGAGATCTTCATCCGCGTCGGCCTGCCCTACAAGGTCGTCGGCGGCGTCCGCTTCTACGAGCGCAAGGAGGTCCGCGATGTGCTGGCCTACCTGCGCGTTCTCGCCAACCCCGAGGACGCGGTCCCGCTCCGCCGCATCCTGAACGTACCGAAGAGGGGCATCGGCGACCGCGCCGAAGCCATGATCGACGCGCTCTCGCAGCGCGAGAAGATCTCCTTCCCGCAGGCCCTGCGCCGCGTCGACGAGGCCTACGGAATGGCGGCCCGCTCCACCAACGCCGTCAAGCGTTTCAACACGCTCATGGAGGAGCTGCGGACCGTCGTCGAGTCCGGCGCGGGCCCGGCCGTCGTCCTGGAGGCCGTGCTCGAGCGGACCGGTTACCTCGCCGAGCTGCAGGCCTCCACCGACCCGCAGGACGAGACGCGCATCGAGAACCTCCAGGAGCTCGCCGCCGTGGCCCTGGAGTTCGAGCAGGACAACAGTGCGGCTGCCGAGGGCGAGGAGGGCGCCGCCCCGGCCGGTACGCTCTCCGACTTCCTGGAGCGCGTCGCCCTGGTCGCAGACTCCGACCAGATCCCCGACGAGGAGGACGACGGCTCCGGAGTCATCACGCTCATGACCCTGCACACCGCCAAGGGCCTCGAATTCCCCGTGGTGTTCCTGACCGGCATGGAGGACGGCGTCTTCCCGCACATGCGCTCCCTCGGGCAGGTCAAGGAGCTGGAGGAGGAGCGCCGCCTCGCGTACGTGGGCATCACGCGCGCGCGTGAACGGCTCTATCTGACCCGGTCCTCCATGCGCAGCGCCTGGGGCCAGCCGTCGTACAACCCGCCGTCGCGCTTCCTCGAAGAGATCCCGGACACCCACCTGGACTGGAAGCGGACCGGCTCGGTCGGCGCCCCCGCGTCGTCCGGCCCCGCCGCGGGAATCGCCTCGTCGCTGTCCTCCTCGCGCTCCCGTTCCGGTGGCGCGCAGGGCTTCGCCACGCGCCGCGCGACGGAGAAGCCGGTGGTGTCGCTCGCCGTCGGCGACCGGGTCACGCACGACCAGTTCGGCCTCGGGACCGTGGTCGGAGTGAAGGGCACGGGTGCGAACGCCGAGGCGACGGTGGACTTCGGAGAGCCCAAGCCGAAGCGTCTGCTGCTGAGGTACGCGCCGGTGGAGAAGCTGTAGAGGTGAGGCCGTAAGGCCGGGTGCGGCGGCCGGGGTTACGTCGGGTCGAGGCCGTGGCTGCGCAGCCACGGCAGCGGGTCGATCGCCGAGCCGCCGGCCGGCCGCACCTCGAAGTGCAGGTGCGGGCCCGTGGAGTTGCCGGAGTTCCCGGAGAAGGCGATGGTCTCGCCCGCCTTCACGGGACCGCTGGAGATCTTGTGCGTGGAGAGGTGGCAGTACCACGTCTCCGTGCCGTCCTTGGCGGTGACGATCGCCATGTTGCCGTAGGCGCTGTTCCACTTCGTCGACACGGTGCCGTCGGTCGCGGCGAAGACTTCCGAGCCGTACGACACCGGGAAGTCGATGCCGGAGTGCGCGGACATCCAGTTGACGCCCGCCTGCCCGTACTGCGCGCTCAGGCCGTGCTGCTTCACCGGCAGGGCGAACTTGGGGCGCAGCCGCTCCTTGCGCGCCGCCTCGGCCGCCGCCTTCTTCTCGGCGGCCGCCTTCTCGGCCTTGAGGTCGATGCGTTCCTGCGTGCGGCTCGCGCGGTCCGCGAAGTCGCCTGCGTCGGCGGAGAGGTTCGCCAGCTGGGTGTCCAGCTTGCTGTTGGCGGCGGAGGGCTGCACGGACGTGACGTCCGGAGCCGAAGCCGTCGTCTCTTTCTTGTCGTCGTCCCCGCCGAAGTTGCCCACGGAGGCGGCGGCCACTCCGGCGACCCCCATCACGCAGGCCGAGGGCACCGCGACGGTGAACAGGGCGGATCGTTTGGCCGGGCTCCTGCGGCGGGTCCTGGAGCGGCCGCCGCCGTCGGCGCCGCCGCTCTTTCCGCGGGAGGAGCGGGACGGCCGGGGGGCGGCGCTCCGGGAATCCGTGGTGGCCGGCTCGGAGTCCGTGGCCCCGTACGCGGCGTCGGCGCTGATCTCGTACTGGTCGAGTTCGGGCTGCTCCGCCTCGTACGACTGGGGCGCGTCGTCCGGCGGGCCCGCGTCGTGCGGCTCGTACGCGCTCGTGTCGAAGGTCTGCGTGTCCCACTCGCCGGTCTGCGGCGCCTGGTTCCAGGCGGCGGTGTCCCACTGGCCCGTGGAGTCGGGGCCCGGCTGCGAGGGGATGTCGACGAGCTGCTGGTAGCCACCGGTCGACCACATCGAGCCGGTGTCGTAGCTGCCGGTGTCGTACGTCTCGGCGTAGTACTGCGCGGCGTACGGATCCTGGACGAGCGTCGTCTGCTGCGGCGGGGCCGTGGTGGCTGTGGTGGTCGCCCACTGGCCGGTGTCGTGCGCGGCGCCCGGCATGTCACCGAAGAGCGGGTCGGTGGCGAAGGTACCGGTGTCGAAACCGCCGGTCGCGAAGCTGCCGGTATCGAAGCTTCCGGTGTCGGGACCGGTCGTGGCGAAGGTGCCGGTGGAGTAGGTGTCGTAGCCGTAGCCGCCGTGCTGGGCGCCCTGTTGGTCGTACGTCGGGTAGTGCGGTTGGTCGGCGCCGGGTGCCGAGGACGGGGGAGTCGAGCTCCCCGACGGGTGACGGTCGTTCACCAACTTCTCTTTCGCCTCGGCAGCAGGGGCGGAGCAGTGCGGCGACTGTACCCGGCGGTATACGGGCGCGACAATCTTCGGCAGGTTTCACGGTTTCAGGAAACGGGCATTCGGCCGTCTTTCGGGGGACTGTGGGCACAGCCTTGGCTCTGCGTTCGAGGTTCGTTCGATAGGGGCCGGTGCGGTCGGCCTGTTTCAGGCGACGGTGAGTCCGCCCGGGGCGCTCTTGGCGTCGGCTCCCGGATTCGCCAGGTCGAGCGCCTGGCGTATGCCGTTCGCGACCGCGGGGTGCACCGGCAGCGCGAGATGACCGATTCCGGTCACGCGGATGTTCTGCGCGAGCAGGTCGGGGTGGTCGACGCAGGCCGTCTCCAGCGGGTCCATGATCTGGTCCAGATCGCTCCAGAAGCTCACGAACTGCGTGCGGCAGTCCGGCGCCGGTTCCTTCAACTCCTCGATCACGTCGGAGCCCGGCCGCATCTGCCGGACGATCGGGTGGGCGTCCGCGAGCGGCACGACGCGGGTGCCGGCGTGCGGAGTGCCGAGCGTGACCAGGGTGCGTACGCGTGCGTCACCGCCGAGCCGCTGTGCGTAGTAGCGGGCGATCAGGCCGCCGAGGCTGTGCCCGACGATGTCGACCCGGGCGTGTCCCGTGCGCTCGCAGATCTCCTCGATGTGGCGGCCGAGCAGCTCGGCGGCGACGCGGATGTCGCAGGTCAGCGGCGAGTAGTTGAGGGTCTCCACGCGGCGGCCGCCGTGCTGGGAGAGCGCGCGGCGCAGCAGTACGAAGACCGAGCGGTTGTCGATGAAGCCGTGCAGGAGCAGAACCGGCGGCCTGCCGTCCGGCGGGAGACGGGGAGCTCCCGGAGGTGGCTGGACCGGGGCCGGCCTGCGCTCCTGGGTGATGCCCGAGGGATAGAGGAGCAGGTGGCCCGCGAGGATCGTCAGCTCCAGCGCGGTCGCCTTCAGCAGGGCGACGGAGAGGCCTGCCACTTTGACCGGCAGGGCGGGGAGGGATGGGAGGGACGGGAGGGATGGAAGGGCCGGGAGTGGGGTCAGGCCGAGGATCTTCGGCAGCAGCGAGCCGAGTGGACGAAAGGGGCGGGCCCCCGCGTGGGCCTCTGTGACCGGCATCGTCGACCTCCCGATTGGCGCACGGAAGGGAGGCTCTGTCCCCCGTGTGCCCTAGGGGGAGTCGTGTTCGAGGAGTCGGCTGTGCGATGGCGATCCCGGCCACCGCTCCGCGGTGACTCCGTGCCCCCGTTGCATCGCCGATGCGCGGTATCACCACGCCGTGCGGCTGCCGGCGCGGTGGCCCGGCGTCTCGTTGCGGCTCCCCTCGCGCCTGGTCCGGATGCGGAGCGTGAACCCCTGGGTTACGGACGGGCGCGCAGCGAACGTGTCCCACGTGTGATTTCCCCCTCGCTCTCCACCGTGAAACTGCCGCTTGCGCGATGCTGGGGATAACGTTCGTTCACTTCCCCGGCCGGTGCGGTGCGGGGTATCTGTGCCGGGACAGACTGTTGTCGGTACGGATATCGGTACATGGAGGCAGTGATGGGTGTGGCAGCCGGGCCGATCCGCGTGGTGGTCGCCAAGCCGGGGCTCGACGGGCACGATCGCGGGGCCAAGGTGATTGCTCGGGCGTTGCGTGACGCAGGTATGGAGGTCATCTACACCGGGCTGCACCAGACGCCCGAGCAGGTGGTGGACACCGCGATCCAGGAGGACGCCGACGCGATCGGCCTCTCCATCCTCTCCGGGGCGCACAACACGCTGTTCGCGCGCGTGCTGGAGCTCTTGAAGGAGCGCGACGCGGAGGACATCAAGGTGTTCGGCGGCGGCATCATCCCGGAGGCGGACATCGCACCGCTCAAGGAGAAGGGTGTCGCGGAGATCTTCACGCCGGGAGCCACCACCACGTCGATCGTGGAGTGGGTGCGGGGCAACGTACGGCAGGCTGCCTGACGGCGCCGTCATGTCGGCGGAGGCAGTTCGTCGCGTATCGCCGCGCGCAGCCGCAGGGTGGTGACCAGGCGTTGGAAGGCTTCCGACCAGTAGCTGCCCGCGCCGGGTGACGCGTCCTCCGGTTCGTCGGGGACAGCGGTGAGCGCTTCCAGGCGGACCGCCTCCGCCGGGTCCAGGCAGCGTTCCGCAAGACCCATCACCCCGCTGAAGCTCCACGGGTAACTGCCCGCGTCCCGCGCGATGTTCAGGGAGTCCACCACGGCCCGGCCCAGCGGCCCGGACCAGGGGATTGTGCAGACGCCGAGCAGCTGGAACGCCTCCGACAGGCCGTGCGCCGCTATGAAGCCCGCCACCCAGTCCGCGCGTTCGGCGGAGGGCAGGGAGGTGAGCAGTTTGGCCCGCTCGGCGAGGGACACGGCGCCCGGGCCCGCCGCGTCGGGCGAGGCGGGGGCGCCCAGGAGGGCTCTGGACCAGTCGACGTCCCGTTGGCGTACTGCCGCGCGGCACCATGCCGCGTGCAGTTCGCCCCGCCAGTCGTCGGCGACGGGGAGGGCCACGATCTCGGTCGGTGTGCGGTGGCCGAGCCGGGGCGGCCAGGTGGCGAGCGGGGCCGATTCCACGAGCTGGCCGAGCCACCAGGAGCGTTCGCCGCGGCCGGCGGGGGGCTTCGGGACCACGCCGTCCCGCTCCATGCCCGCGTCGCACTCGTGCGGTGCCTCGACGGTGAGGGTCGGGGTGTTCGATGTGTGGTCGACGGCCACGCAGGACGCCGCGCGCGCCGCCATCCGCCCCGCCAGGGCCGATTCGGGGAGCGCGGAGAGCAGTTCCGCCGCCGTGGAGCGGACGTTGCGACTGCGGTCGGTGAGGGCCTGCTCCAGGAACGGTTCGTCCTCGGGGGACAGGCCGGTGCGCAGCGAGTCGAGGAACATCAGGCGGTCCTCCGCACGCTCCGTCGGCCAGGTCGAGGTGAGCAGGTCCAGGGCCATGCGGGCGTTGCCCGTGCCCGTCCCCGTGCCTGTACCTGTGTCTGCGCGGAGTGCGGTCAGGAGGGCCACGCGCTCGGCGAAGAGGCCTTCCTCCCAGAGCTGCCTGACCCCGGGCACGTCGTCGGTGGACGGGAGCGCCACGCCACCGCCCGGAGTGGCGCGGAGTGCGAACTTCCAGTCGGGGTTCAGGCGGGCCAGCCACAGGGCTCTCGGACCGGCGAAGATGAGGGCCTGAGGGCGCAGGTCCGTGCGGCCGCGGGCCGCGTTCAGGAGGGCGGGCAGGAGCTCGGGCGGTGGGCCGTACCCCCGCGCGTTGGCCAGGGCCAGCCACTGGGGCAGGAGCTCCGTCAGGTCGGGTGCGGCGCCGCGCCGGCCGCCGCTGCCGGAGCCGGGCTGGTCGGTGAGCAGCGTGGCGAGCCTGCGCCTGGCGGCGGGCGGCACCTGCGGTCTGGGGTCGTCCGCCGCGGGCTCGGGTGGTGCGGCGGCCGGGGCAGGGCGGAGGCCTGCTCTGCGGCGCACCGTCTGCACCGCCGCCGCGTCCAGGAGGGCGAGCGGCGCCTCTTTGCCGGGGGTGTGGAGGGCGGGCGGCAGCGCGCGGCGGTCGGTGCCCAGCAAGGCCGCCGTGACCAGGTCGTCCCAGGTGGGGACGGGGTGCCCGGTGGGGTGCGGGGCGGAGTGCGGGGTGGTCATGTGTGTCTCCTGGTGTGCGGTTGTCAGCACAGCGACACCGGCTCTCGCGAGTCCTGCTGCCAGGCCGTGAGGGGTGTGAAGCCTTGATGGCCGCACTCGCCGAACACCGTCAGCGGTGCGCCTCCGGACAGGGAGACCAGGCGCCACAGGCCTGGCCTGGACGTGGCGGACGGGGTCAGCGGAAGGGCTGTGGTGCCCTCGGCGTCGGCCAGCTGCCAGGAGTCTTCGTGGCGGGCCGGTATCACCTCGGAGAGCGTCACCGGCCAGGACTCCAGCCAGGGGTCGCCGCGCAGCGCCTCGCCGTAGCGGGCGGTGGCCTCTTCCGTGCGTACGCCTGGAGGGCGGTGTGCGGTGGGCGTCGGCGCAGAGAACTGTTCGCCCAGGTCCGCGCGGAGTTGGGACGCGCCCGGGTAAGCGGTCACCTCGGCATCGAGCGCGAGACCCACAGGGAGAGCGAGCGTGGGAGCGCGGCCCGCCGCGCCGTAGGAGAGGAGGAGCGCGTTACGGCCGGACTCCGTGCCGTACAGCCATATGCGGCGTGTGGTGAGTCTGCTGTCCGCCGTGTCGTACTGGGCCAGGACCAGCCAGCGGTCCCGCAGGGGCGGGCCCTCCGGGTGCGCGGGCAGGCCGACGTGGGAGCGGACCGCCGCCGCGAGGCTGTCCGGCAGCCGGTCGCGGTGGAGCCAGCCCTGGTCGAGGAGGTGGAGCAGCGCGCACTCCTCCAGGAGGCGCGCCGGCCAGCCGGGTCCGGAGGATGGGATCGCCCCCAACTCCCGCACCCGCGACGCCAGTCCCGGCGCCTGGGCGTCGACCATGCGGGCCGCCGTCTCATCCCACGCGCCGTACCCCGCCTGCTCGGCCGAGGCGGTGCCGCCGCGGAGCAGGTCGGACAGGCGCTGCTCCAGCTCCGTCGCCCCCGCGGTGATCCGGTCGGCCCGCTTCTCCGCTCTTCTGCGCGCCGCCTCCGGATCGGCCGGACCCGTCGGCGCCGCAGCCGAACTTCCGCCCTCACTGGGTCTTTTACGACGTGACGCGAGCCATTCCGCGGCCCAGTCCGGCGGGTCGCCGCCTTCCGGCACGGTGCCGTCCGCGCCCGCCCAGACCAGCAGCAGCCCCAACGCGTGCTTGCACGGGAACTTGCGGCTCGGACAACTGCACTTGTACGCCGGTCCCGCGGTGTCCGCGATGTCGACGACCGTCTGATACGGCTTGCTGCCACTGCCCTTGCACAGCCCCCACACCGTCCCCTCGCCAGAACTGCCCGCCTCCGACCATGGGCCGGCGACGCCGAGTTTGCTACCCGCCTTGCGCGACGGAGCGTCAGGAGCCAGTGCCAGCACCTGATCCGCCGTCCAGCGCACCCCCTGCTGAGTCATGTCTCGAAGGTAGGCGCAGCCACTGACAATCGGCCCTGGCGTGTGGGTCGTTGCAGGTCAGAGGGGTGTGGAGGGCGATTGTCAGTGGCGTGGTGCACCGTGGAGACATATCCGGGCCAGATGCGTCCGGACGAGCTGGAGGGGGATCGCTCCATGACCGTTTCCGTCGACCCGACGACGTCCGCGACGTCCGCGACCGCGAATCCGTCGGGCGTCCTGCGGCCGCACGCCGAGCACGCCTTCGCCGCCGAACTGGCCGCGCTCGCCGCGCAGGACGACCGGCCGAGGCCGCAGCGGTGGAAGCTCTCGCCGTGGGCGGTCGCCACGTATCTGCTCGGCGGCACCCTGCCCGACGGCACGGTGATCACACCGAAGTACGTGGGGCCGCGACGCATCGTCGAGGTCGCCGTCACGACCCTCGCCACCGACCGTGCCCTGCTTCTGCTCGGCGTCCCCGGCACCGCGAAGACCTGGGTGTCCGAGCATCTCGCGGCCGCGGTCAGCGGCGACTCGACACTGCTCGTCCAGGGCACGGCGGGCACCCCCGAGGAAGCCATCCGGTACGGCTGGAACTACGCCCAGCTGCTCGCGCACGGCCCCAGCCGCGACGCGCTCGTGCCCAGCCCCGTCATGCGGGCGATGGCGGAGGGCATGACGGCACGCGTCGAGGAGCTGACCCGCATCCCGGCCGACGTGCAGGACACGCTGATCACGATCCTGTCGGAAAAGACGCTGCCCATCCCGGAGCTGGGGCAGGAGCAGCAGGCCGTGCGCGGCTTCAACCTCATCGCCACGGCCAACGACCGCGACCGCGGGGTCAACGACCTGTCGAGCGCCCTGCGCCGCCGCTTCAACACCGTCGTCCTGCCGCTCCCCGAGAGCGCCGACGCCGAGGTCGACATCGTCTCGCGCCGCGTCGACCAGATCGGCCGCTCCCTCGACCTGCCCACGGGCCCGGAAGGCATCGACGAGATACGCCGTGTCGTCACCGTCTTCCGTGAACTGCGCGACGGTGTGACGGCTGACGGGCGTACGAAACTGAAGTCGCCCAGCGGCACGCTGTCCACGGCCGAGGCGATCTCCGTCGTCACCAACGGCCTCGCGCTCGCCGCCCACTTCGGGGACGGCGTCCTGCGCCCCGGTGATGTCGCGGCCGGCATCCTCGGCGCCGTCGTGCGCGATCCGGCGGCGGACCGAGTGATCTGGCAGGAGTATCTGGAGGCGGTCGTGCGGGAGCGTGACGGCTGGAAGGACTTCTACCGCGCGTGCCGCGAGGTGAGCGCATGACGGGCGTGCGGGAACCGCTGCTGCTGGGGGTGCGGCACCACGGGCCTGGCTCCGCGCGCGCGGTGCGGGCGGCGCTCGACGAGGGGCGGCCCGATGTCGTACTGGTGGAGGGCCCGCCCGAGGCCGACGCCTTGGTGCCGATCGCCGCCGAGGAGGGGATGCGGCCGCCGGTGGCGCTGCTCGCGCACGTGGTGGACGAGCCGGGCCGCTCGGTGTTCTGGCCGCTCGCGGAGTTCTCCCCGGAGTGGGTCGCCATTCAGTGGGCCTTGCGGCACGGGGCGACGGTCCGCTTCATCGACCTGCCCGCGGCGCACTCGCTCGCCCTGCGCGCCGGGGACGACGGTGAGGGGGAGGACGGAAAGGGAGAGGACGGAAAGGAGGGCGACGGGAGTGAGGGTGCGGTCGAGGGGGACGTGCGGATCGACCCCATCGGCGTCCTCGCCGAGACCGCGGGGTACGACGACCCGGAGCGCTGGTGGGAGGACGTCGTCGAGCACCGGGGGGCGGGCGGTGACGCGTTCGCGCCGTTCGAGGCGCTGAGCGACGCGATGGGGGCGCTGCGCGAGGCGTACGGGGACGGCGGGCACGACCGTGACCTGGTGCGCGAGGCGTACATGCGGCTCCAAGTGCGTGCCGCGCAGAAGGAGTTCGGGTCGGGCCGGGTCGCCGTGGTGTGCGGGGCGTGGCACGTCCCCGCGCTGCTGCGGAAGGTCACCGTGGCCGCCGACCGGGCGCTGCTCAAGGGGCTGCCCAAGGTGAAGGCGGAGATGACGTGGGTTCCCTGGACCCACCGTCGGCTCTCCCGCGCCAGCGGTTACGGCGCGGGGATCACCTCCCCCGGCTGGTACGGGCATCTGTTCAGCGCGCCCGACCGGCCCGTCGAGCGGTGGATGACGAAGGTCGCGGGGCTGTTGCGCGACGAGGACATGCTCGTCTCGTCCGCGCACGTCATCGAGGCGGTGCGGCTCGCCGACACGCTGGCCGCGATGCGGGGGCGGCCGCTGGCCGGGCTCACCGAGACGACCGACGCCGTGCGGGCGGTGCTGTGCGAGGGCTCCGACGTCCCGCTCGCGCTCGTGCACGACAAGCTCGTCGTGGGCGACGTGCTGGGTGAAGTGCCCGATTCGGCGCCCGCGGTGCCGCTGCAGCGGGACCTCACGCGGCTGCAGCGCAGGCTGCGGCTCAAACCGGAGGCGCTGGAGCGGGAGCTGGAGCTGGACCTTCGCAAGGAGACGGACGCCGCGCGCAGCAGACTGCTCCACCGGCTGCGGCTGCTCGGCGTCCGCTGGGGGGAGCCGGTGGCGTCCCGGGGGAGCACGGGGACGTTCCGGGAGACGTGGCGGCTGCGGTGGGAGCCGGAGCTCTCCGTGCGGCTCGCGGAGGCGGGGGTGTGGGGGACGACGGTCCTCGCCGCGGCCACGGGCAAGGCCTCGTCCGACGCGGTCGAGGCGCGGGCCCTCGCCGATGTCACCGCGCTCGCCGAGCAGTGCCTGCTGGCCGAGCTGCCGGACGCCCTGCCCGTGGTGATGCGGGTGCTGGCGGACCGGGCGGCGCTGGACGCGGATGTCGGCCACCTCGCGCAGGCGTTGCCCGCGCTGGTGCGGTCCCTCCGGTACGGGGATGTCCGGGGGACCGGCACCGAGGCGCTGACCGGCGTGGCCCTCGGGCTCGCCGAGCGCGTCTTCGTCGGGTTGCCGCCCGCGTGCGCGGGGCTGGACGCGGACGCGGCTCTGGAGATGCGGGGGCACGTCGATGCCGTTCACCAGGCGGTGGGGCTGCTCGGTGACGTCCGCGTGGGCCCGGCCGACGGGTCGGCGCCGTCCCGGTCGTCAACACCCGGCGTGGAGGGCACCGCCGGCCCGCCCGCGGCGGATGCGGCGGGACGGGGCGTGCGGCAGCGCTGGCACTCCGTGCTCCGGGTGCTGGGGCGGCGGGACACCGTCGCCGGGGTCGTACGGGGGCGGAGTGTGCGGCTGCTCCTGGACGGCGGGGAGTTGGGGGACGAGGAGGTCGCCCGGCTCATGGGGCTCGCGCTCTCCCGGGGGAGCGGTCCTGCCGAGGCGGCGGCCTGGATCGAGGGGTTCGTCGGGGGCGGGTCCGGCGGCGGCATGCTGCTGGTGCACGACGAACGGCTGCTCGCCCTGGTCGACGACTGGTTGTGCGGGGTATCGGACACCGCCTTCACCGACGTACTGCCGCTGCTGCGGCGCACCTTCTCGGCGTACGAACCGGGGGTCCGGCGGACGTTGGGCGAGCTGGTGCGGCGCGGGCCGGTGGGTGCCGGGGCGGGGGCCGTGGGGAGCGGGGGCGGGGCAGGGCCCGGGGGCGGGGGAGGCCTGCCCGGATTCGCCGAAGAGATCGATGCCGAGCGCGCGGACGCCGTGGTGCCGGTTGTGGAGCTGTTGCTGGGGGTGCGGATGGGGGCGCAAGGGGGAGTGGAGATGCATGAGGTGTACGGGGAGGTAGAGGTACAAGGGGAAGTGGAGGCGCAGGGGGACATGAGGGTGCAGGGGGACGCAGGGGCGCAGGGGGACGTAGGGGTACGGGCGGAAATGGGGGCCGCGGTGGGGATCGACGGTGACGGTGAGCGTGCGGGGGTGGCGGGATGACTCGGGGGATTGGGGCTGCTGGGGCGGCTGGGGGAATCAGGGCAGCTGGCGCGGCCAGGGCAGCCGGGACCCACAAGGCCACCGGGGCCGACAGGACGGCCGGGGTCGACAGGACGGCCGGGGTCGACAGGACGGCCGGGGTCGACAGGACGGCCGGGGTTGACACGGCCGGCGATGAGCGGTTGCGGCGGTGGCGGCTTGTGTTGGGTGGGGGTGAGGGTGACGGGACGGGGTGTGGGCTCGGGGGGCGGGATGCGGCGATGGATGGTGCGTTGTCGGCGTTGTATGGGGGTGGGAGTGAGAAGGACGGCCGGGGGAGGGAGCGGTCGGCGGGGCTCGGGGCGTCGGCGCCGTCCGTGGCGCGCTGGCTCGGGGACATCCGGACGTACTTCCCCTCGTCGGTCGTCCAGGTGATGCAGCGTGACGCCATCGACCGGCTCGGGCTCTCCACGCTCCTCCTCGAACCGGAGATGCTGGAGGCGGTCGAGGCCGACGTGCACCTGGTGGGCACCCTGCTCTCCCTCAACAAGGCCATGCCGGAGACGACCAAGGAGACCGCGCGTGCCGTCGTCCGCAAGGTCGTCCAGGACCTGGAGAAGCGGCTCGCGACGCGCACCCGCTCCACGCTCACCGGCGCCCTCGACCGCAGCGCCCGCGTCAGCAGGCCGCGCCACCACGACATCGACTGGAACCGCACGATCGCGGTCAACCTCAAGAACTACCTGCCGGAGTACCGGACGATCGTCCCCGAGCGGCTCATCGGGTACGGGAGGGCGTCCCGGTCCGTGAAGAAGGAGGTCGTCCTCTGCATCGACCAGTCGGGGTCGATGGCCGCGTCCGTCGTCTACGCCTCCGTGTTCGGAGCCGTGCTCGGATCCATGCGGTCGCTGAACACGCGGCTCGTCGTCTTCGACACGAACGTCGTCGACCTGACCGATCAGCTCGACGACCCGGTGGACGTCCTGTTCGGTACGCAGCTGGGGGGCGGGACCGACATCAACCGGGCGCTCGCGTACTGCCAGTCGCAGATCACCCGGCCCGCCGACACGGTCGTCGTCCTCATCAGCGACCTCTACGAAGGCGGCATACGCAACGAGATGCTGAAGCGGGTCGCGGCGATGAAGGCGTCCGGAGTGCAGTTCGTGACGCTGCTCGCGCTCTCCGACGAAGGGGCGCCCGCGTACGACCGCGAGCACGCGGCGGCGCTCGCCGCGCTGGACGCACCGGCCTTCGCCTGCACCCCGGACCTTTTCCCGGAGGTGATGGCCGCGGCGATCGAGAAGCGCCCTCTTCCCATACCGGACATGGTGAGCTGATCGCGGGAGCAACCAGAGCAAACAAGGGGTGTCCGAGGCCGCAGAGGTGGCCAGGGCGGCACGGCGGCCGGGGGTTTTGCCGCGGTGACCACGCGATCTGTGACCGTCATCACCGCCCAAATGTGATCTGTGATTTAGGGACCCACGTCCTGCGGCGATAACCTGCGAGACGGACATGCCGCGTACTGGACTCCGTCCTACGCCTCCCTTGTGACAGCGCAGTCACGTTGCCCTCCGCGGCACGCCCATGCAGACAGCTGACACCAATGCAGCGAGATCGCAGCGAGATCACGGATAAGGGACGGACGCGCGTGGACCTGTTCGAGTACCAGGCGAGGGACCTCTTCGCCAAGCACGGTGTACCGGTGCTGGCCGGTGAAGTCATCGACACGCCTGAGGCGGCGCGCGAGGCCACCGAGCGACTGGGCGGCAAGTCGGTCGTCAAGGCGCAGGTGAAGGTCGGTGGCCGCGGCAAGGCCGGCGGCGTGAAGCTGGCGGCGAACCCGGACGAGGCCGTCGCTCGCGCGACGGACATCCTCGGCATGGACATCAAGGGCCACACGGTCCACAAGGTGATGATCGCCGAGCTGTCTCCGGAGATCGAGGCCGAGTACTACGTCTCGTACCTCCTCGACCGCACCAACCGCACCTTCCTGGCCATGGCCTCGGTGCAGGGCGGCATGGACATCGAGGAGGTCGCGGAGAACACCCCCGAGGCCCTCGCGAAGGTTCCGGTCAACGCCGTCGAGGGCGTGGACATCGAGAAGGCCCGCGAGATCGTGGCCCAGGCGAAGTTCCCGGCCGACGTGGCCGAGGGTGTCGCCGAGGCGATGGTGACCCTGTGGAAGACCTTCGTCGCCGAGGACGCGCTCCTCGTCGAGGTCAACCCGCTGGTGAAGACCAAGGACGGCCGCATCCTGGCCCTGGACGGCAAGGTCTCGCTCGACGAGAACGCCGACTTCCGCCAGGCCGACCACGAGGCGCTCGAGGACAAGGACGCAGCCAACCCGCTCGAGGCTGCCGCCAAGGCCAAGGGCCTCAACTACGTCAAGCTCGACGGCGAGGTCGGCATCATCGGCAACGGCGCCGGCCTGGTCATGTCGACCCTGGACGTCGTCGCGTACGCCGGTGAGAAGCACGGCGGCGTGAAGCCTGCCAACTTCCTCGACATCGGTGGCGGCGCCTCCGCCGAGGTCATGGCGAACGGCCTGGAGATCATCCTCGGCGACTCGGACGTCAAGTCCGTCTTCGTCAACGTGTTCGGTGGCATCACCGCGTGCGACGAGGTCGCCAACGGCATCGTGCAGGCCCTGGAGCTGCTCGCCTCCAAGGGCGAGAAGGTCGAGAAGCCGCTGGTCGTGCGCCTCGACGGCAACAACGCGGAGCTGGGTCGCAAGATCCTGAGCGACGCCAACCACCCGCTCGTGCAGCGTGTGGACACCATGGACGGCGCGGCCGACAAGGCCGCCGAGCTCGCGGCCGCGAAGTAAGGGACGAGGGAAAGAACAGCCATGGCTATCTTCCTCAACAAGGACAGCAAGGTCATCGTCCAGGGCATGACCGGTGCCACGGGCATGAAGCACACCAAGCTCATGCTGGGTGACGGCACGAACATCGTCGGCGGCGTGAACCCGCGCAAGGCCGGCACGTCCGTCGACTTCGACGGCACCGAGGTCCCGGTCTTCGGCTCCGTCAAGGAGGCCATGGAGAAGACGGGCGCCAACGTCTCCGTCCTCTTCGTGCCGCCGGCCTTCTCCAAGGCCGCCGTCGTCGAGGCGATCGACGCCGAGATCCCCCTCGCCGTCGTCATCACCGAGGGCATCGCCGTCCACGACTCCGCCGCCTTCTGGGCGTACGCGAAGTCGAAGGGCAACAAGACCCGCATCATCGGCCCGAACTGCCCCGGTCTCATCACCCCGGGCCAGTCGAACGCCGGCATCATCCCGGGCGACATCACGAAGCCGGGCCGCATCGGCCTGGTCTCGAAGTCCGGCACGCTGACGTACCAGATGATGTACGAGCTCCGTGACATCGGCTTCTCCTCGGCCGTCGGCATCGGTGGCGACCCGGTCATCGGCACGACGCACATCGACGCCCTTGAGGCGTTCGAGGCCGACCCCGACACCGACCTGATCGTCATGATCGGTGAGATCGGCGGCGACGCGGAGGAGCGCGCGGCGGAGTTCATCAAGGCGAACGTGACGAAGCCGGTCGTCGGTTACGTCGCGGGCTTCACGGCGCCCGAGGGCAAGACGATGGGCCACGCGGGCGCCATCGTCTCCGGCTCCTCCGGCACGGCTGCCGCGAAGAAGGAGGCCCTCGAGGCCGCCGGCGTCAAGGTCGGCAAGACGCCGACCGAGACGGCTAAGCTGGCGCGCGAGATCTTGGCGGGCTGACTCCGTCGGTTGAGCAGTGATTGAAAGTGGGCCCGCACCTGGTTGGTGCGGGCCCACTTTCTCTTTTCGGCTGCGAGTCCGGTGGGGGCTTGTCGCGCAGTTCCCCGCGCCCCTGAAAAGCGCGGCCGGTGGGGCTTGTTGCGCAGTTCCCCGCGCCCCTGAAGATCCTGAAGAGCACCCTCCCCGCTCGCTCAGCCGCTTTCGGGGGTCAGGCGGTGGTGGGTGTTTGTCAGTTCTGCGCGGAGTTTTTCGCGGAGGGTGGTGTCCTCGTAGGAGAGGGGGCCCGGGCCCATGCGTGGGGGGACGCCGTTGATGGCGGTGCCGGGGGCCTGTGGGGGTTCGTACTCGGTGGGCGCGTTCTTCAGGGTCAGTGCCGTCGCGCCGACGATCATCGCGGTGAACGCGATGGCCGCGCGCGTCCAGAAGCGGGCGCGGTACTCGCTGCCGGTCCGGACCCGTTCCGCCTTGGGCAGCCGCAGCATCTCGGCGCCGCCGACCTCCCTGAGGCGCCGGTGCAGCACTTCGGGGTCCGCCAGTTCGGGCATCTGTTCGGCGATCGTCTCGCGCGCGTGCAGCAGGCGGTTCGCGGTGGCGGGCGTGCTCGCCTCCGTTTCGGCGGCGGTCTCCGGCAGGTCGAGGCCGAGGCCGTCGTAGAGCATCAGGGTGCGGCGCTGCGCGGGCGGCAGGCTCAGGAGTACGTCGAGGAAGGCGCGGTCGGCCGCCGACGAGGGCAGCATGTCCGGGTGCCGGTGGCCGGGCCGGAAGCGGTGCCAGGGAGCCATCGCGTACTCGTACGCCGCCGCGCGCACCCACCCCGCGGGGTCGCGGTCGACCGCCACCTCGGGCCAGCGCTGCCACGCCAGTTGGAAGGCCCGCTCCACCGACTCCTGGGCGAGGCCCCGCCGCCCGGTGAGCAGGTACGTCTGGCGTACGAGGCCGGGGGCGCAGTAGGCGCAGAGGGCGTCGAAGGCCTGGGTGGGGCTGGCGTCCCGCGGTTGCGGGGGCGCGGCGGTCGTCATCACCCGAACCGGTTGCGGGGATGGTGATGAGGGGTGAGGGCCCGGCCGGGCGGGGCTGTTGGCCGTGGGGGCGGTGGCCGTCGCCGGTGCCGGGGTTCGCGCCGCGGTCCGCGCCGGTGTCCGGGTCTTCGCCGCCCGCTTGGTGTTCGGCGGCGTCGTCCCCGCGTTCAGAAGCCTCGCGTACGCCTCACGTTTGCGGCCCCGTGGCGCGGTGCGGCCCGCCTCCCAGGAACGGACCGTTTCGCGGCTGACGCCGATCTTCGCCGCGATGTCGGCCTGGCTCAGCGACTTCGCCTCGCGCAGCCTGCGGCGTTCCTCGGGGGACGGCAGAGGCGTGGCAGGGCTCTGGGGCATGTCGGACTCTCCGGACTCTCCGCACAGTGGGCCGACGTGCGGCGGGAGGCCGGGCGCAGCCGACCCGCCGTACGAAAAAGTACATAAACGTATATTGGGCGACACATCCGATATTCGCCTGTTACGGGAAGAAAGCGCGTGTCGTTGGCAGCATGGCCGCGTGACCCAGACGACCGATCCCCACGCCTCGTCGCCGCCTGCCGAGCCGCCATACGCGCGGGTCCGCGTCCGCCTCCATTCGCCCGGTCTGGCCGCCTGCGTCCTGAGCGGGGCCGTCGCCGCGGGACTGGGGCTCGCCGCGTTCGCCGTGCTGGTGATGGTGCTGTGGACCACCTCCCCGTACCCGGACAGCGGACCCGACGGCGCCCTGCATGTCGCGGCGGGGCTCTGGCTGCTGGCCCACGGCACCGACCTGGTCAGGGCGGACACGCTCTCGGGGACGCCCGCGCCGATCGGTGTGACGCCGCTGCTCATCGTCGTCCTGCCGGTCTGGCTGCTGCACCGGTCGGCGCGCGACGTGTCGTCCCCCGACGAGGGCGGGCACCCCGCGCAGACGGCGTGGTGCGGCGTGGTGTGCGGCTATCTGCTGATCGGCGTGGCCGCGGCGCTGTACGCGGCGGGCGGTGCGCTGCGACCCGACTGGATCAGCGCGGCCGCGCACGTGCCGGTGCTCGCGGTGGGCGCGGCCGGGCTCGGGGTGTGGACGGCGCGCGGCCGCCCGCTCGGGCCACTGCCTGAGTTCCTGCGCCGCCCGCTGTCCGGGCTGTCCGACGAGACGCGCGCCACGCTCCGCGCCGCTCTCGTACGGGGGTTCCTCGTACGCGGCCGCGCGGTGGCCGTCACCCGGGCCGGGGTGGCGGGAGCCCTGGCGCTCGTCGGCGGCGGCGCGCTGCTCGTCGCGGTGTCGCTCGCGCTGCGCCCCGGACTGGTGCAGACGTCGTTCACGCAGGTCACGGACGTGTGGTCGGGGCGGCTCGCGGTGCTCCTGCTGGCCCTCGTCCTCGTGCCGAACGCCTCGGTGTGGGGCGCGGCCTACGGCCTCGGGCCCGGCTTCACTCTCGGCGCGGGGACCGTCATCAGCCCTCTCGCCGCGGGCGCGGCGCCGCTGCTGCCCCCCTTCCCGCTGCTCGCGGCGGTGCCGTCGGCGGGGCCCGGAACACCCCTGACCTGGTTGGCCGCGGTGGTGCCCGTGGCGGCCGGCTTCGCCGTCGCGTGGTGCACGGTCCAGGCGGCGGCGCCCGCCTTCGGAGAACGTGACGATGCGTGGCCGCCGGGGCGGACGGCCGTGGGTGCCGCGATGGCGGCGGTGCTGTGCGGGGCGGTGATGGCGGTGCTCGCGGCGCTCGCGGGCGGCCCGATGGGCGTGGCGGTGCTCGCCGAGTTCGGACCGGTGTGGTGGCAGGTGGGGGCGGCGGCGCTCGGCTGGACGATGGGGGTCGGCGTGCCGGCGGCGCTGATCCTGCGGGCGTGGCGGCTGCGGGTGCCGACCGTGAAGGTCCGGCGGGAGCGGGAGCGGGAGCGGGAGCGGGAGTACGAGGGGAAGCTGAAACGGGGGCGGACGCGGGAGCAGGAGCAGAAGCAGGGCAGGGAGCGGGTGCCGTGGCTGCCGCGGCCGGCGGTCCCTTCGCTGCGGCTCCCGTGGGCCCGCCGAACGGCTACGGACGACGAGCCTCCGGGCGCCGCGCCCATGGTCGCCATGCCCCCGATCCCGCCCTTGCCCCCGACCCCGGCCGCACCTCAAGAGCCCCGAGAGCCCCGACAACTCCAAGAGCCCCTACAGACCTCAGATCTCTCAGAACCAGCCGAGCCCCCGAACCCCGCCGGAACCCCCGAACCAGGACCGGCAACGCCGCAATCGCTCCCCCTCAAGCCCCACCCCTCCCGGCCCGACGACGACGCCGCCGCCCGCGAAGCCCGCTGGCAAGCGCTGAAGGAGGAGGGGGAACGCCTCTGGGACTGGGAACGGCGCCCCCCGAAGGGGTCCTAGTCGTAGTCCTAGTCCTAGTCGTCCTGCTCCCCCAGAAGCGGCCGCAGCTGCTTCGGCAGCAGGTCCTCGCAGGACTGCTTCGACGTGTTGGTGAGCGCGTCGTCCACGCACGTGTAGTAGTCGCGGTACACCAGCTGCGCGGTGAACGTGGCCGCCACCATGATCAGCGCGAGCCCGCCCGTCACCAGGCCGCTGATCGCGGCCGTCGTCTGCGGCCTCGTGGACGTCGCCGGGTCGGTCTTGGTCCGGCCGCCCGGGGCGGTCTCGCCGGTCGCGGCGGGCGAGGCGGGCGCCGGAGCCGTCGGGTCCGGCGTCCTCGGCTTCGCGCGCAGCGACTGGACCGCCCACATCACCGAGAGCGCGCCGAGCAGCAGCGCGACGTACCGCCAGCCGAACAGGGCGAAGAAGAAGCCCCACATGCCGGAGAGCAGGGCGTACCGCGCGCGGCGCTGGGCCGGGTCCGTCGGGTCCCAGCGCATGCCGCCGCCACCGCCGGAGCCCGAGGGGCCGTCCTTGCCGGGGCCGTCCTGCTGGCCCTGGCCCTGTCCGGGGCGCTCGCCGAAGCCGCCCGGGGAGCGGCCGGGCTGCCGGTCGCTCCACTGGCTGCCCCAGGGGGAGCCGTGGCCGCCGCCCGAGTTCTGGTCGTCCGGCCCGGAGTCACCGGAGGGGCGGCGCGGCTGCCAGGGCCGGTCCGGGGTCCCCTCCGGCGGTGGCGCGAAGGGGTTGTCGTCGTCCTTGCCCGTTCCCTGGGCACCCTGGCCCCGGGACTCGGGTCCCTGGGAGTCCGGGTCCTGCGGCGGAGACGAAGGGCGGCTACGGTCCGGCATCAGGTGTGCGTCTTCCCCTTGGTAGGGCCGTGGAGGAGCCGCTGTGCGGCTCGGCAACTCGGCGTTCTTCGGTATTCAGGCGCCTTCTTGTCAGACGCTACCTTCCGCCCGCGCCCCCGTCCCGTGAGGGGCGGTTCCGGGTGCCGGTATCGTTGCTCGCGGTCGGCCGCTTCGTAGGGTTCCCCGTATCGAGGGGCCCGAAGCCTTCGTACGACCGTACAAAGACGCAAAGACGCGCCTTACGAGACGCAAAGACGCGCCTTCCGAGACGCATCCTCCGAGAAAGGCCCCGCTGTGGCCAAGAGCGCTGTGGTCGCGCGCCCGAAGCGCCTCGTCGTGCTGGTGTCCGGGTCGGGCACGAACCTTCAGGCCCTGATCGACACCATCACCGCCGAGGGGGCCGAGCACTACGGCGCCGAGATCGTCGCCGTCGGCGCCGACCGCGACGGCATCGCGGGCCTGGAGCGCGCCGGGCGCGCCGGGATCCCGACCTTTGTCTGCCGGGTGAAGGAGTACGCGACCCGCGACGAGTGGGACGCGGCGCTCGCCGCGGCGACGGCCGCGCACGAGCCGGACCTGGTGGTCTCCGCCGGGTTCATGAAGATCGTGGGGAAGGAGTTCCTCGCGCGCTTCGGCGGGCGGTTCGTGAACACGCACCCCGCGCTGCTGCCCAGTTTTCCGGGGGCCCACGGCGCGCGCGACGCGCTCGCGTACGGCGTGAAGGTCACCGGCTGCACCGTCCACTTCGTCGACGACGGCGTCGACACCGGCCCGATCATCGCCCAGGGCGTGGTCGAGGTCCGGGACGAGGACGACGAGAGCGCTCTGCACGAGCGCATCAAGGAAGTCGAGCGCACGCTGCTCGTCGATGTCGTGGGGCGTCTGGCCCGGCACGGCTACCGCATTGAGGGACGAAAGGTTCTTATCCCGTGACCGCCGAAGCTACGAACGCTGCGAACGCGAACGCGACCGCCGCGACCGCCGCGCAGCGCCCCATCAAGCGCGCGCTCGTCAGCGTCTACGACAAGACCGGCCTCGAGGAGCTCGCGCGCGGGCTGCACGAGGCGGGCGTCGAGCTCGTCTCCACCGGCTCCACCGCCGGGCGGATCGCCGCCGCCGGGGTGCCCGTCACCAAGGTCGAGGAGCTCACCGGCTTCCCCGAGTGCCTGGACGGCCGGGTCAAGACCCTGCACCCGAAGGTGCACGCGGGCATCCTCGCCGACCTGCGTCTGGAGGACCACCGCAACCAGCTCGCCGAGCTGGGCGTCGAGCCCTTCCAGCTCGTCGTCGTGAACCTGTACCCCTTCAAGGAGACCGTCGCCTCGGGCGCGACGCCCGACGAATGCGTCGAGCAGATCGACATCGGCGGCCCCTCGATGGTCCGCGCCGCCGCCAAGAACCACCCGTCGGTCGCGGTCGTCACCGACCCGAAGCGGTACGCCGACGTGCTCGCGGCGGTCAAGGCGGGCGGTTTCGACCTGGCCGCGCGCAAGCGGCTCGCGGGAGAAGCGTTCCAGCACACGGCCGCGTACGACGTGGCGGTGGCCGGCTGGTTCGCGGATGACTACGCCGCGACCGACGACTCCGGCCACCCCGGTTTCCTCGGCGCCACCTACGAGCGCAAGAACGTGCTCCGCTACGGCGAGAACCCGCACCAGGGCGCGGCCCTCTACGTCGACGGCACGGGCGGCCTCGCCGAGGCCGAGCAGCTGCACGGCAAGGAGATGTCGTACAACAACTACACGGACACGGACGCCGCGCGCCGTGCCGCGTACGACCACGACGAGCCCTGCGTCGCGATCATCAAGCACGCCAACCCGTGCGGCATCGCGATCGGCGTGAACGTCGCCGAGGCGCACCGCAAGGCGCACGCCTGCGACCCGCTCTCCGCGTTCGGCGGCGTGATCGCCGTCAACCGCCCGGTCTCCAAGGAGATGGCCGAGCAGGTCGCCGACATCTTCACCGAGGTCATCGTCGCGCCGGAGTACGAGGACGGCGCTTTCGAAGTCCTCACCAAGAAGAAGAACATCCGCGTGCTGCGCGCCCACCGGGCGCCGGCGAACCCGGTCGAGGTCAAGCAGATCGACGGCGGCGCGCTGCTCCAGGTCACCGACCGCCTCCAGGCCGACGGCGACAACCCCGCCAACTGGACGCTCGCCACGGGTGACGCGCTCAACGAGGGCGAGCTCGCCGAGCTGGCGTTCGCCTGGAAGGCGTGCCGCGCGGTCAAGTCCAACGCGATCCTGCTCGCCAAGGACGGTGCCTCCGTCGGCGTCGGCATGGGCCAGGTCAACCGGGTCGACTCCGCGAAGCTAGCGGTCGAGCGCGCGGGCGAGGAGCGGGCCCGTGGCTCGTACGCCGCCTCCGACGCGTTCTTCCCCTTCCCCGACGGCCTGGAGATCCTGACCGCCGCGGGCGTCAAGGCCGTGGTGCAGCCGGGCGGTTCGGTCCGCGACGAGCTGGTCGTGGAGGCCGCGAAGAAGGCGGGCGTGACGATGTACTTCACGGGGACGCGGCACTTCTTCCACTGAGCCGTACGCACAGGTGAGCCGTACGCACAAGGGCCGCACCCTCCTTGCCAGGAGTGGTGCGGCCCTTACGTGTGCTTACGTGTGCTTACGCGCGCGCGGAGAACTCGCTCAGTACCGCGGGCGGTTGAACCACGCGGTGCCGCTGGGGACGACGGGCGCGATGGTGATGATGATGGCGAAGACGACCCAGATCAGCGGGCCGATGACCGCGCTGGCGAGGCCGGAGTCGAGGCCGACGAAGAGGGCGATCAGACCGACGACGCCGCCGAGCGCGCCGTAGACGACGGTGGTGATCCTGACGCCCTGGCCGCCGCGCCCGAACTTCACGCCGAGCGTGATCGAGAGCGTCGCGAAAGCGGCCGCCACCAGGGCGGCGATCACCGCGATGCCCGCCACGGCGTCCCCGCCGTCGCTCACCCCGCCGAGGCCGAAGTCGTCGGCGTTGTCGGAGACGTCGTTGGCGACGGCGGCGACGTACAGGTAGAGGATCGCGAAGAGGATCTGCACCGCCGAGATCAGGAACAGGAAGACGCGCGCGGTGACCAGGAGACCCGGCATCGTCTGCGGCATCATGTTGCCGCCGGGGTAGCCGGGGTAGGCCGGCTGCTGCGGGTAGCCGTAGGGCTGCTGCGGCGGGACGCCGGGCGGGCCCTGCTGGGGGTAGCCGTACCCGGGCGCGGCCGGGGGCTGTTGGGGCGGCTGCCCGTATGGGTTGTTCGGGTCGCCGTAACTCATGGCGGTCTTCCTCCGTCGGGTGGTGCGGGGACGACGCGGCACATCACGGAGGAAGGTGTTACAGATGCGGTCCGTCCCCCCGACACTGCCCGCGGCACTGTGCCGCATATCGTTCTTTAGGCTCGGCTTATTTGTCCAGCCGCATTCGGTATGTGTTGTGCAAGTGCAACCTCGCTGATCAGCGGGTGAACCCCCGGCAGGCCAGGGGGAGGACCTGATTGGTACCGGGCGGGTCTCATCCGGGAAGATGGAGCCATGACCGCCCAGATTCTCGATGGCAAGGCCACCGCAGCCGCGATCAAGTCCGAACTGACCGCCCGCGTGGCGGCCCTGAAGGAGAAGGGCGTCACGCCCGGACTCGGTACCGTCCTGGTCGGCGACGACCCGGGCAGCCAGAAGTACGTCGCGGGCAAGCACCGCGACTGCGCGCAGGTCGGCATCGCCTCCATCCAGCGCGAACTGCCCGCCACCGCCTCCCAGGAGGAGATCGAGGCGGTCGTCCGCGAGCTCAACGAGGACCCCGCCTGCACCGGCTACATCGTCCAGCTCCCCCTCCCCAAGGGCATCGACGAGAACCGCATCCTGGAGCTGATGGACCCGTCCAAGGACGCCGACGGACTGCACCCGACGAACCTCGGCCGCCTCGTCCTGAACGAGCCGGCGCCGCTGCCCTGCACGCCGTACGGAATCATCCGGCTGCTCCGGCAGCACGACGTGGAGATCAAGGGCGCCGAGGTCGTCGTCGTCGGCCGCGGCGTGACCATCGGCCGGCCCATGCCGCTCCTTCTCACCCGCAAGTCCGAGAACGCCACGGTCACCCAGTGCCACACCGGCACCCGCGACCTCGCCGCGCACCTGAAGCGCGCCGACATCATCGTGGCCGCGGCGGGCGTGCCGCACCTGATCAAGCCCGAGGACGTGAAGCCGGGCGCCGCCGTCCTGGACGTGGGCGTCTCCCGCGACGAGAACGGCAAGATCGTCGGCGACGTGCACCCGGGCGTCGCCGAGGTCGCCGGATGGATCTCCCCGAACCCGGGCGGCGTCGGCCCGATGACCCGCGCCCAGCTCCTGGTCAACGTCGTCGAGGCCGCGGAACGCGCAGCGCGCTGAACGGGAAAGAGGCGAGGACATGAGCGAGGCCAGCAGGCCGGAGGCCGGCCCGGGCAGCGGCCCGGCCGCCTCCGAGGCCGACGGGGGCGCCAGCGCGGACGTGCCGCAGGCCAAGGGCGCGGTCAGCGCGCCGGGCCCGGACGGACGGCCGCGGAAGGTGTCGCGCCGCTTCCCGCTGTTCACCCGGGACACCGCGCGGCCCGAGGGCGGCGGCCGGGCCGCGGCCGGTGACGCGCCCGCGCCGGCCCGGCAGTGGCCGCTGCTCAGCGTCGTCTCCCTGGTCGGGCTCGGACTGCTGCTCACCGCGCTCGACGTGTTCCGCGTCGGCACACTGCTGATCGGCGTCGCCCTCATCGGCGGCGCCGCGCTGCGCTGGGCGCTGCCCGACGTGGGGATGCTGGCGGTGCGCTCCCGGTTCACCGACATGGTCACGTACGGGGCGCTCGGCCTCGCCATCGTGCTGCTCGCGATGATGGCGCAGCCCCACCCGTGGCTGGAGATCCCGTTCCTGGACGACACGCTGCACTACACGATCTAGCCGTACGGCACGCATGTACGCGTGACGGTGGCCCGTCCTCCCCCGAGGGGACGGGCCACCGCCATGTGGACCGGGCCTTCCCCCGTACGTTCCCCCCGACGGCCGCGATCCCTGGTTCAACAAGCTACGGGCGGGACGCCTGCCGCGTCGTCCCGTGCTGGGTTGAACCCGCCCTCCTCCAGACGCGGTACACCGCCGGTTCCTACAACTTCCGCGGTACCGCGGCTGGTTGACGTTCCGGCGCCCATACGCGCGTTACGCTGCGACGATGCGGATTCGCCCCCTCGCCGTGGACGCACTCATCGCGGTCGCCCTGACCACGGTGGCCGTGCTGCTCGGGCAGGAGTCCGTGAAGCAGGGCTGGATCCCGCTCGACCCCCTGGGATACGCGCTGGTGGCGCTGGTCTGCGTGCCGGTCGCGGCCCGGAGCAGGGCGCCGCTCACCGTACTTCTCGTCGTACACCTGGCGTGGTTCGTGTACGTCACCGCGGGCTACTGGCCCGTGGTCGGCACCTTCGGCCCCATGCTCACCGTCTACACCGTCGCCTCCCTGCGTCCCCCGCGCACCTCCCTCGCCTGCGCCGCGCTGATGGCCGCCCTCTGGATCTACGCCGGCGCGATCACCGAGGACGCCTCGATGGCGTCCGTCATCGGCCAGGCCGTCGGCTTCTCCCTCGTCCTCTGGCGCTTCGGGTACGTCGCGCGCCGGACGGCCGAGCTGGCACGTCAGTTGAAGCGGGAGCAGGACGAACGGGCCCGGCGCGAGGTCGCCGAGGAGCGGGGCCGGATCGCGCGCGAACTGCACGACGTGGTCGCCCACCACATGTCGGTGATATCCGTGCAGGCCGGCCTCGCGACGTTCGTCTTCGGCTCCGACCCCGGCACCGCGCGCGCCGCGCTCGGCACCATCTCCGGGACGAGCGGCGAGGCGCTCGAAGAGCTGCGCCGCATGCTGCGGGTGCTCCGGGACGAGGACGGCGAACAGACCGGTGACGTCCCCGCCGCGCCCATGCCGGGCCTCGCCCGCCTGGACGAGATGGTCGAACGGGTCCGCGCCGGGGGAGCCCCCGTCGAACTGCGCGTCACGGGAACCCCGCGGCCGGTGGCGCCCGGCGTCGAACTCTGCGCGTACCGCGTGGTGCAGGAGGCGCTCACCAACGTACTGAAGCACGCCCACGGAGCTGCGGCGACCGTCGAACTCGCCTACGAGCGCAAGCACATCGAGGTATCGGTCATCAATGGCCCGGCGAGTGCGGGAGAGGGGGTGAACGAGGGGGCGAATCAGGCCAGAGTGCGGACGGGGAGCGGGCACGGCTTGATTGGGATGCGGGAGCGGGCCAAGCTCTACGGCGGGGCGATCAGTATCGGCCCGCTGAGCGAGGGGGGATTCGCCGTGCGGCTCACCCTGCCGACCTCGGCGCGCGCCGCGGCGCGGGGGGACGACGCAACGGAATGAGCCGGGTGACCGGGTGACCGGATGACTGCATGCATCAGAGTGCTCGTCGTCGACGACCAATTCCTCATCCGTGCGGGGTTGGTGGGTCTGCTGCGCGCCGCGCCGGGCATCGAGGTCGTCGGCGAGGCGGGCGACGGCGACGAGGCGGTGGAGCTCGCCGCCCGTACCTCTCCCGACGTCGTCCTCATGGACATCCGGATGCCGGGCATGAACGGCATCACGGCCACCGCGAAGATCCTGGAGCAGGCCAGCGAACCGGCGCCGCGCATCCTGGTCCTGACGACGTTCGACCTCGACGAGTACGTGTACGGGGCGTTGCGCGCGGGCGCCTCCGGGTTCCTGCTCAAGGACTCGGGGCCGGAGCGGCTGCTCGCCGCGGTGGCGGCGGTCGGCGGTGGCGACGCGCTCTTCGCGCCCAGCGTGACGCGCCGTCTCGTCGAGGCGTTCGCCCGGCAGGGGGCCGGTGGCGAGGGGGCGGGGCCGGAAGGGGCGCAGGGCCGGCCGCCGCCCGATCTCGCGGCGCTGACCCTGCGCGAGGTCGAGGTTCTCAAGCTGATCGCCCGCGGCCTGACCAACGCGGACATCGCGGAGCGGCTCTACATCAGCGAGGCCACCGTGAAGACCCACCTCAACCGCACGATGAGCAAGCTGGACCTGGACAGCAGGGCGCAGGCGGTGGTGGTCGCGTACGAGACGGGTCTTGTCACGCCGGGGGCGGGATGAGCCGGGGCCGGCTCAGTCGCTGAGTCCGGGCGGGCTCAGCAGGTGACCACCTTGCCGTAGGAGCCGCGGCCCCAGTTCCACTCCCACTGCTCGTTGGGCTGGTACGTCAGGCACGGCGAGTCGTTGCCCCAGTCGATGACGACCTTCAGGTGCATGGCCCGGCCGCAGCGGTTGGTGACCTTCACGTACTTCCGGTGCTTGATGACGTCCCGCTTGACGCAGGAGGGGGCGGTGCCGCGGAACGAGGCCTCGGCGGTGGCGGGGGCGGCCGGAGCGGCCGTGGCCGCGGGGATCGTCGCCAGGGCCGTGCCGAGCAGGGCGGACGCGGTGATGGCGGTGCCGGCGAGCCGCTTGCCGTACTTCATGTGCGGGTCCCTTCGGGGGGTCGTGCTGGGTGGCGTTGCCGCTCCGACTCTGCCGAGGTCCGCGGGCCCGGGGCCGCAAGACATGGCCGAAGTCGCCCTTTCGGGGACACCGCACGTGACACCGCACGCGACACCGCACGCTCCGGAAAAGGGAGACGGCGCCCGTCCCCACCCCCGTGGGAGGACGGGCGCCGTCGGTCGGGAGAGTGTGGTTCCTTCTGGAACCTCCCGATATAAGCGGCGCGTTCCGCTCGTGATCCAGAGTTATGGACCCGCCGACCGCGGACAAGGGATGACCGGCCCCTGTGGCACGGAGGTGACCATTCCGCAACGGTGTTCGAGGTGTGCAACGGGGCCGGTCGCGCGGTGGGACACTGGGCCCTGGACCGCAGGGAGTGCGGGGAGTACGGGAAGTGCGGGGAGCGTGACAGCGCCCGCCGGTGGCCCGAAAGCTCTCGTACGCCCCCGCTCCGGGAACTGAGATCCTGGCTCCGGGCATCCCTCTGGGTAGTGCGGGACGGGGTGCCCCGGGGGGTTGGTGCGGGGGCAGAACAGGAACGTACGGGGGGAACAGGGGGAGCAATGCCTCGTTGGAAGGCGCTACCGGACGAGCTCGACCCGGAGGTCAGGGAGTTCGCCGGACAGCTGCGCAGGCTCGTCGACCGCAGCGGGCTGAGCATCGCGGCGGTGTCCGACAGGACCGGCTACAGCAAGACGTCGTGGGAGCGCTATCTGAACGGGCGGCTGCTCGCGCCCAAGGGCGCGATCGTCGCGCTGGCGGAGGTGACGGGCACGCAGCCCGTGCACCTCATCACCATGTGGGAGCTGGCGGAGCGGGCGTGGAGCCGGTCCGAGATGCGGCACGACATGACCATGCAGGCGATCCGCATCTCGCAGGCGCGGGCGGCGCTGGGCGAGACGGGGGCGCACCCGACCGGACCGGCGCACCCCACCGCCCCGGCGCACCCGAGCGGACCCGCGCAGACGGCTTCGCCCGCGCCGGCCTCGCCGCCCCCCACCCCCGCGAAGCCCGCGAAGTCCCGCCGGGGCGGGCCCGTCACGGGCGTGGCCGGGCCGGCCGGCGTGTCGCCGACGGTGCCGCCGCAGCAGGCCGCCGGTGCCGGGGTTCCCGGGCATTCCGCTTCGGCGGGTTCTTACGGGGCTGCTTCGTCCAGTTCGTACGGGGATGTCTCCGCGTCGGCCTTCGGTGAAGGCGGCGGGCCGGGCGCGCCGCCGCGCCGCGCGGACTCGCCCGACGGGCAGCGGCGGCGCAGGAAGCTGACGATGTTCCTCGCGGGCATAGTGGGCGCCCTCGTCGTCATAGCGGCCGCGGTCTTCCTGACCGGGTTCGGCGACGACGACAAGGGCGACGACAAGGCGAAGCCGTCCGCGACGCCGTCCGCCAGGGACACGGACCTGCCCGCCGGGGTCAAGTGCAGCGGCAAGGACTGCGCGGGCAAGGACCCCGAGACCATGGGCTGCGGCGGCGAGCTGGCGAAGACGACGTCGCGCGCGACGATCGGCAGGACGCTGGTCGAGGTGCGGTACAGCAAGACGTGCGGGGCCGCGTGGGCGCGGATCACGCAGGCCACGCCGGGGGACGAGCTCACGATCACGGGGTCCGGGGGCGGCGCGTCGGCGAAGCAGAACGGCACGGTGAACGAGGACTTCGACGCGTACACGCCGATGGTGGAGGCGAAGTCGGGGACCGCGGCGAAGGCGTGCGCGACCCTGACCTCCGGCCGGACCGGCTGCACGGACTAGCCCCGCACGGACCGCTCCCGCATCGGCCTCTCGAGAAAGTCGGGCCGGAGGGGGCATGACATGGATCGCGCAGGGCAGGCGAACCGTACCCCCACGGGAGTGGTCACACCCCCATGGCGGCCGCCACGCTCCCCCCTCACGTGGCGGCCGCCCCCCCGGGCGGCTCCGTACACGCCGAACGCCCCCGCTGTGGGCCGGGCCACACCGACCCGGCCGCGAGGGGCGCACGGGGCGCGATAGCCTGACGGCGGATCTCTCTTGATGCCAAGAGATCGATCATCGAGAGGCGATCGAGGCTCGAAGAGGCGTCGGCGGGGATCCAGGAATCAGGGGATCCAGTAGAGGGACACGGGACCCCACCGCCAGCTGTCTTACGGAGATCGCCATGACCCGCACTCCCGTGAATGTCACCGTCACCGGCGCGGCCGGCCAGATCGGCTACGCGCTGCTCTTCCGCATCGCCTCCGGCCACCTGCTCGGCGCGGACGTGCCGGTCAACCTGCGCCTTCTCGAGATCACGCCGGCGCTGAAGGCCGCCGAGGGCACCGCCATGGAGCTCGACGACTGTGCCTTCCCGCTGCTGAACTCCATCGAGATCAGCGACGACCCGAACGTCGCCTTCGACGGCGCCAACGTCGCCCTCCTCGTCGGCGCCCGCCCCCGCACCAAGGGCATGGAGCGCGGTGACCTCCTGGAGGCCAACGGCGGCATCTTCAAGCCGCAGGGCAAGGCCATCAACGACCACGCCGCGGACGACATCAAGGTCCTCGTCGTCGGCAACCCGGCCAACACCAACGCGCTCATCGCGCAGGCCGCCGCCCCGGACGTACCGGCCGAGCGCTTCACCGCGATGACCCGCCTGGACCACAACCGCGCGCTGTCGCAGCTCGCGAAGAAGACCGGCTCGTCCGTCGCCGACATCAAGCGGCTGACCATCTGGGGCAACCACTCGGCCACCCAGTACCCCGACATCTTCCACGCGGAGATCGCCGGCAAGAACGCCGCCGAGGTCGTGAACGACCAGGCCTGGCTCGCCGACGACTTCATTCCGACCGTCGCCAAGCGCGGCGCCGCGATCATCGAGGCCCGTGGCGCGTCCTCGGCCGCCTCCGCCGCCAACGCCGCCATCGACCACGTCCACACGTGGGTGAACGGCACCGCCGCGGGCGACTGGACCTCCATGGGTGTCCCGTCGGACGGTTCGTACGGCGTTCCCGAGGGCCTCATCTCCTCCTTCCCCGTCACCACCAAGGACGGCAAGTACGAGATCGTCCAGGGCCTGGACATCAACGAGTTCTCGCGTGCGCGCATCGACGCGTCGGTGCAGGAGCTCACCGAGGAGCGCGAGGCCGTCCGCGGTCTCGGCCTCATCTGAGTGCATTCAGTGCACTGAAGTCCGCGCGTACGCGCGCGACTGAAAGACCGCCCCCCGGCAGCCGTCAAGGCCGCCGGGGGGCGGTCTTATTGGCGTACGACACGGAGGAGCACTTGCCCGTACGCTGAAACCACTGCTGTCCCCGGCTCACCTGCGAGCCGGGGCGGCCGGCGCCTCGGGGGTACGTGTGACCCATACCCAAGCACCTCGGCGGACCGGTAGTCCCACCGGCCCCGCTGGTGACCCGAGCACGAGCGAGGCGACCCGGCTCCTGTGCGCCGCCTCCTACGTCGACGTCCGCTTCCGGGAGGCGGTGATCGACGAGCTGTACGTGCATGAGGAGCGCATCGCCGCCCCCTCGCTCGGCATCGACGCCACCCGCGTGCTCGCCCACGCGCTGCGCGCCCGGCGCGTCGAGTTCGGCTGGGCGCTCGTCATCCTGCTGCTGTGGATTGCGGCCCTGCCCCTCACCGGAGGCCTTGCCTTCTTCTATCTGCCGTCCTTCGCGATGCTCGCCCTCGCGGGATGGATCCGGGGGACCGCAAGGCGCCCCTCCCTGTTCCGGCGCGTCGTGGCGTGGCAGCTGCGCTGGGGCGGAAGGGGGTTCCTCGTCTTCGTGCTCCTGCTGTTCCTCGTCCTCGCCGGCGGGGGCGGCGGCGATCTATTCGGCATCGGCCTCGGCATCGGCACAGTGAACCCGGTCCCGGTGTGGTTCGCCCTCGCCCTGCCCCTCCTGATGGCCTGGGTGGTGGCCGCACAGGGCGGCCAGTTCGCCAGGGCGCTGACCGGTGAGCTGTCCAGGGCCCGGTTCCCCGATCTCGCCGCCGATCCGGCCGAGCAGGCGGAGGGTGAGCGCTTCCACCGGCTGCGCCGCCGTATCCACGTCGAGCAGCGGGCGCGCCTGGTCATGTACCGCGCGGCGGACCCCTTCTGCGGGGCCGGCACGCCGTACGCGCCGTGGTCCCTGTCGGTGGAGTTGCGGCCGCGTGAGGGCGTCGAGCCCGAGCCCCTGGACAACACGGAGATCCTCGGCCACATCGTGCCGCTCCTGGAGGCGTTGCGCGTGCCGTCCCCGCACGGTGCGCCCTATCGCGCCCTCGCCGTGCGCGACCGGCTGCGTGAGCTGGAGATCGACGAGGTGGTCTTCCTGCCGGTGGAAGGGCTGCCGCGCAGGTCCCAGGCGCCGTACGGGCCGGAGGCGTTCGAGGAGCACCGGTTCCGTTCGGTCGAGGAGGGCGGCGAGACCCGGCGGCACTTCTTGCGGGTCAGGGTCGGCGGCTGGGACGAGGAGATCGTCACGACGGTGTTCGTCCGGGCCCACACCCAGGGCGGGATGCTGATGCTGGAGATCGCTCCTCATGTGCTGCGCCCGGTGCGGCAGCTGTACCAGTACGCCGACCGGGTCGCCTACCAGTACCGGCACAACCACCGCTTCGGCAAGGCCGTCTGGGCGCTCGGCCATGTGCCGGACTCGGCCGGGCGCGCCGCGGTGACGATGCGGCGGGCGGCCGGGGTGCTGTGGCGGATCGCCTCCGGCGGCCACGCGAAGGCCCTCGCCGACGGTCCGTGGGTGTCCGTGCGGGAGCTCGGCTCGGACGACGAGGCCTCGCTCTTCCAGGAGATGGACGTCAGCCGGTACCTCAAGTCCATCCAGGACCGGGTGACGGGCGGGGTGCGGCGGGCGCTGCACGAAGCGGGCTGGCAGACCGAGGAGTTCGAGCAGCAGGTCTTCCTGAGCGTGGAACACCTGGGCGCCTTGGCCATCGGTGATCACAACATCGTCACCAGCAACACCGGTGGAGCGACCGCCACGACGGCGGCGCACCGGAGTGGGGGAGACCGTGGGAACACCTGAGGAACGCCGCGCGGGCGTCCATATCGGCAGTGTGGAGGGCCCCGTCGCGATCGGTGACGGCAACGAGGTGACGTACTACGCGGCCGGAGGGGCGGGACGTGACCGGGCCCAGGAGGAACTGCTGTCCGCCGTACGGAGGCTGCGCGAGGACCTGAGGCGTGCGGCCGTCGACGCCCGGACCACCGCCCTCGACGCCGAACTGGCCGCCGCCGAGACCGAGATCGCGTCGACGGGCGGCGCCGGCCCCGGCAGGCTCGCCCGGCTGCGGACCGCTCTGGCGGACGCGGGTGCCGGGATCGGTCTCCTGGCGTCGGGTGCGGCGGTCGCCGAGTCGGTACGCGCGCTGCTGGGCGGCTGACCGTGGGCAGGCGCGGTGACCCCGTGCACTGGAACGCCGCGACCCAGCGCTGGGAGCCGGGCCTGGCCCCCTCCGCGGAGCCGGTGCTGCCGCGGAGCCCTGGCGAGCCGGGGCTCCCGGCGCCCCAGGGGGACCGCTTCCCCGGCTACGGCCCGCCGAGCGGCCGGCCGCGCCGCAAGCACCTGGCCGTCGTCGTGGTGGGCGCCCTGGTGGCCGGTGGCCTCGGCGGCGGCTGGCTGGCGTGGGGCCGGGACGACGGCGGGAACGGCCGGGCGGACGGCCGTCCCGCGGTGAGTGCCTCCGCGTCGACGCCCGGCCCCGAAGAGCGGCCGAGCACATCGGCCCCGACGCCTGAGCCGGAAGAGCGGCCGAGCGCCTCCGCCCCGACGCCCGAGCCCGGAGACCGGGTGAGTCCGGTGCCGGAGGGCTACGAGATGCGGAAGGACCCGAAGGGCTTCGCGACCGCCGTGCCGCGCGGCTGGGAGCGCCGCACCAAGGGAGTGCAGGTCTACTACGACTCGCCGGACGGGCGCTCGTGGCTGCAGGTCTCCACTCCCTCGGGCCTGGAGATGACTCCGTACGAGGCGCTGCGTCGCACGTCCGTGGCGCTCAGGGAGGGCAGCGACGCCCTTCCCGGCTACCGGCAGGACCAGCTGCGCAAATTCAACGACATCACGTCCCTGCTGATCTTCACGTACAACGGTCCGGACGGCTTCGAGCGTCGGAGAGCCGTGGACTGGGCGTTCATGACCGAGAACGCGGGCCCTCAGTACGCCCTCCTCGTCGACGGACCCGCCGACGAGTGGCCGCTGCAGCGAAGCAGGGCGAAGATCGCCCTGGACTTCTTCCAGCCCAGGCCCGGCCGCTGACCGCCGCGGGACCTGCTGGTGGGGGAGTCAGGCGAGTGAGGCGCCTCCCGGCTCAGGCGTGAGAGGCGCCCGCCGCCTGCAGCGCCGCCGCCTCCTTGGACAGCCGCACCGCTGACGCCAGGCTCAGGCCCGGTTCGGCCTGGCGCAGGGCCTTGACCGCGTGGACCGAGTCGGCGGGGCCCGTGTGCCCGGCGGCGGTGATCCGGCGCAGGGCCCAGCGGCCGCGTATCTCGGAGTCGGGGACGGCGGCCGCGCGGGCGAGGAGCGCCGCCGCGCGTTCGAGGCCGGGGCGGTCCCTCTCGTCGGCCGTCGCGAGCGCCTCGCGCAGCTCCTCAGCGACCGCGTCCGTGTCGCGCAGGGCGATCACCATCAGTTCCCGCTTGGTGCCGAACATGTCTTCCGCTCCCTGTCCTCGTCGCCCTCATGGCTCTTGCTGTCGTCCTCATGAATGTAGTACTTCTTATACATGAGTGAGCACGTGCACAACAGGTTGGCGATGGTGCGCGCCGAGCGGAAGGTGTCGCGGCAGGGCTTGGCCGAGGCGGTGGGGGCCCACTACCAGACCATCGGTTACATCGAGCGCGGGCAGTACAACCCGAGCCTCGACCTCGCGCTGAAGATCGCGAAGTTCTTCGGGCTGCCGGTCGAGGCGCTGTTCTCCCTCGAACCGTTTCGCCCGCTCACGGACCAGGTCTACGGGAGGAAGCAGTGATGAGGACCGACGAGCGACCCATGACCGGCTACGACCGGCGGATGTACGCGATCATGAACAGGCGCGAGGCCGCCCCGCTCTACGCCACCGCGGCCCGCCGTCGCGCCGCGGTCGTCGCGCACATCGTGCTGACCGCCGCGGGCATCGCCTGCTGGCTCTACTCCGTGCTCGGCGACGAGCGCTGGGCGACGTTCGCGATGCTCGGTGTCCTGCTGCCGTGGTGTGTGGCGACCGGTGTCATCAACGGCGCGACCCGTGGCCTCCTGGAACTGCGGCTGCGCGCCCTCGACGAACGGCAGCGCGCCGAGAAGAACCGTGTGGTGACCCGCGCGCACTACGTGACGACGTGGCTTCTGTTCGGCGCGACCGTCGGGGTGGGTGCCGCCGGGCTCGCGGGGGTGGAGATCGAGGGGCTGGTCTTCCCCGTGCTGTTCAGCGTGTTCGTCGTGCACTGGCTCATGCCCTTGTGGCTGGCGGGGCTCACGGTCGGTGACGACCCGGTGGATGACGACGAACTCGACGACGTCGTCGCCCTCCGGCCCTAGTGACGCAGCGCACGTAAGAGACGCGCATGCATTGTTCCGGTCAGGGAAGGTGCACCCGGCTGCCGCGAGTGACAGGCGGTGCACATGACAGGAACGGAAGGCAAACGGGACGTGTCCGCACAACAGACCATCCATGTGGGCGGAGAGTGGCAGACTGCCGCCTCCGGCGCCACCCGCGAGATCCTCGACCCGGCGGATGCCAAGCCGTTCGCTGTGATCGCCGAGGGCGGAGCGGACGACGCGGACGCCGCCATCGCCGCCGCCCGCAAGGCCTTCGACGAGGGCCCCTGGCCGAGCACGCCGGTCGCCGAGCGCGCCGCGCTGCTGCGCCGCGTCGCCGACCTCCTCGTACGCGACCGCGAGGAGATCGGCCTCCTGGAGAGCCGCGACGCGGGCAAGACCCTCGAAGAGGGCCGCGTCGACGTGGACTGCGTCGCCGACGCCTTCCGTTACTTCGCCGACCTGGTGATCGGCGAGGGTGCCGGGCGGGTCGTGGACGCCGGGTCCGACGACATCCACAGCGTCGTCGTGCACGAGCCCGTCGGTGTCTGCTCGATGATCACGCCCTGGAACTACCCGCTGCTCCAGGCCAGTTGGAAGATCGCGCCCGCCCTCGCGGCCGGCAACACCTTCGTCATCAAGCCCAGCGAGATCACGCCGCTGACGACCGTCGCGCTCATCGAGCTGCTCGTCGAGGCAGGGCTGCCCGCGGGTGTCGCCAACATCGTGACCGGTCCCGGCCACACGGTCGGCGCCCGCCTCGCCGACCACCCCGACGTCGACCTGGTCTCCTTCACCGGCGGCCTCGTCTCCGGCACCAAGGTCGCCCAGGCCGCCGCGCTCGGCGTGAAGAAGGTCGCCCTGGAGCTCGGCGGCAAGAACCCGAACGTGGTGTTCGCCGATGCCTGTGCCACGGAGGAAGGGTTCGACACCGCCGTCGACCAGGCGCTGAACGCCGCCTTCATCCACAGCGGGCAGGTCTGCTCCGCCGGCGGCCGCCTCATCATCGAGGAGTCGGTGCGGGAACGTTTCGTCGCCGAACTCGCCCGCCGCGCCGAGAAGATCAAGCTCGGCCGCGGCACCGAGGACGGCGTCGAGTGCGGTCCGCTCGTCTCGCAGCAGCAGCGCGAGAAGACCGAGATGTACGTGGCCTCCGCGCTGGAGGAGGGCGCGGTGCTGCGGTCCGGCGGCAAGCGGCCCGAGCCGAGCGAAGTGCGGCCCACCGAGGGCTACTTCTACGAGCCGACCGTGCTCGACCAGTGCCACCGCGGGATGAAGGTCGTCCGGGAAGAGGTCTTCGGACCCGTCCTGACCGTCGAGACGTTCCGTACCGAGGACGAGGCCGTCGCGCTCGCCAACGACACCGAGTACGGTCTCGCGGGCGCCGTGTGGACCAGCGACCAGGGCCGCGCCGCCCGCATGGCGCGCCGGATGCGCCACGGCACCATCTGGATCAACGACTTCCACCCCTACCTTCCGCAGGCGGAGTGGGGCGGCTTCGGCAAGAGCGGTGTCGGGCGCGAGCTCGGGCCCGCGGGCCTCGCCGAGTACCGCGAGTCCAAGCACATCTACCAGAACCTGGCACCGCAGCCGGTCCGCTGGTTCGCCGGCTGACACCCGGCACGCAGAGGTACGCGCGGGGCGGGAGGTCCGCCCCGCGCGCAACACGTTCAAGCGCCCCCCGCTCAATACGCGTTAGCACCTTGGCACGACCTCGCAGGAAGAGGAGCACGTACGCATGTCTGACCAGACCGAGTTCGACTACGTCATCGTCGGTGGCGGCACCGCGGGATCGGTGATCGCCTCCCGCCTCACCGAGGACCCGGACGTCACCGTCGCCGTCATCGAGGGCGGCCCCAGCGACATCGACCGGGAGGACGTCCTCACGCTGCGCAAGTGGCTCGGTCTGCTCGGCGGCGAGCTGGACTACGAGTACACGACCACCGAGCAGCCGCGCGGCAACTCGCACATCCTGCACAGCCGCGCCAAGGTGCTCGGCGGCTGCTCGTCGCACAACACCCTGATCTCCTTCAAGCCGCTGCCGTCCGACTGGGACGAGTGGGAGGAGGCGGGCGCGGCCGGCTGGAACGCCAAGGCCATGGACCCCTACTTCGGCAAGCTGCGCAACAACATCGTGCGCGTCGCCAAGAAGGACCAGAACCAGATCGCCACCGACTGGGTCGAGGCGACGAAGACCGCGCTCGGCGTCCCGGAGATCGTCGGCTTCAACGACAAGCCGTTCGACGAGGGCGTCGGCTTCTTCGACCTCTCGTACCACCCGGAGAACAACAAGCGCTCCTCCGCGTCGGTCGCCTACCTGCACCCGCACATGGAGGCCGGTGACCGCCCGAACCTCCACCTCTTCCTGGAGACCTGGGCCACCAAGCTGGAGCTGGCCGGCAAGACCGCCCGCGGCGTCCACGTGCGGATGAAGGACGGCCAGGAGTCGCTGCTCACCGCCCGCCGCGAGGTGCTGGTCTGCGCCGGCGCCATCGACACGCCGCGGCTGCTCATGCACTCCGGCATCGGCCCGAAGAAGGACCTCGAAGCCCTCGGCATCCCGGTCGTCCACGACCTGCCGGGCGTCGGCGAGAACCTCATCGACCACCCCGAGTCGGTCATCGTCTGGGAGACCAACGGGCCGATCCCCGGCAACTCCGCGATGGATTCGGACGCCGGTCTGTTCGTGAAGCGGGACCCGGACCACAAGGGCCCGGACCTGATGTTCCACTTCTACCAGATCCCGTTCACCGACAACCCGGAGCGCCTCGGCTACGAACGCCCCGAGCACGGTGTGTCGATGACCCCGAACATCCCCAAGTCCCGTGCCCGCGGCCGTCTCTACCTGACGTCGGCGGACCCGGAGGTCAAGCCCGCCCTCGACTTCAAGTACTTCGAGGACGAGGGTGACTACGACGGGCAGACCCTCGTCGACGGCATCAAGCTGGCCCGCAAGGTCGCGCAGGCCGAACCGTTCAAGAAGTGGCTCAAGCGCGAGGTCTTCCCCGGACCCGACGTCACCGACGACGCCGAGATCGGTGAACTCGTCCGCAAGGCCGCACACACCGTCTACCACCCGGCAGGCACCTGCCGAATGGGTGCTTCCACTGATGAACTCGCCGTGGTCGACCCGGAGTTGAAGATCCGGGGCCTGGCAGGAATCCGTATCGCGGACGCATCCGTCTTCCCGACGATGCCCGCCGTGAACCCGATGATCGGAGTGCTCATGGTCGGGGAGAAATGTGCCGAGATGCTGGGTGGTGACGGCCGATGAGCGAGGCCAGCGCGACGACCACGGACAAGACGGCCGAGACGGCCGGCACGGACGCGACGCCCGGTGACGGGCCCGTCTTCGCCGTCAAGAACCTCTGGAAGGTCTTCGGCCCCCGCGCCGAGCGCATACCCGGCGACACGGAGCTGCACGGCCTGAGCCCCGCCGAACTGCGCGAGCGGACCGGCTGCACGGCCGCCGTGCGCGATGTGTCCTTCGAGGTCAAGAAGGGTGAGGTCTTCGTCGTCATGGGCCTGTCGGGCTCCGGCAAGTCCACCCTCGTACGCTGCCTGACCCGGCTCATCGAGCCCACCTCCGGCGCCCTCGCCATCGACGGCGAGGACGTCCTCGCCATGGACAAGGCCCGCCTGCGCGAACTGCGCCGCCACCGCGCCGCCATGGTCTTCCAGCACTTCGGCCTGCTTCCGCACCGCACGGTCCTCGACAACGTCGCGTACGGCCTGGAGATCCAGGGCGTCGGCAAGGCCGAACGCCGCGCCAAGGCCCTCGAAGTCGTCAAGAAGGTCGGCCTCGAAGGGCTCGAACAGCGCAAGCCCGGCCAGCTCTCCGGCGGCCAGCAGCAGCGCGTGGGCCTGGCCCGCGCCCTCGCCGTGGACCCCGAAGTCCTCCTCTTCGACGAGCCGTTCAGCGCTCTCGACCCGCTGATCCGCCGCGACATGCAGGAAGAAGTCGTCCGCCTGCACCGCGAAGAGGGCCGCACGATGGTCTTCATCACCCACGACCTCAGCGAGGCCCTGAAGCTGGGCGACCGCATCGCCCTGATGCGCGACGGCCGCGTCGTGCAGCTCGGCACGCCCGAGGAGATCGTCGGCTCCCCGGCCGACGACTACGTACGCGACTTCGTGCGCGACGTGGTCCGCGCCGACGTGCTGAGCGTGCGCAGCGCCATGCGCCCCGCCGAGGGCGACGAGGAGACCGGCGGCGCGGCGCTCGCCCCCGACGCCAAGGTCACCGAGGCCATCGAAGCCGTCGCCCGCACCGGTTCCCCGGTGCGCGTCATGGACGGCAAGCGCTGCCTCGGCGTGGTGGACCACGCCGGGCTGCTCGCCGTGGTCGCGGGCACCGCGACACCGTCCCCCGTCCCCGGCCGGGGCGAGGCGATCGCCTGATGGCCACCGCCACCGCCTCGGGCCCCGTCCGCGACACCGGGATCGGCGCGCTCCTGCGCCACCGTGCCGTCGGCAAGCTCCTGCTGCTCGCCGTCACCGCGGCCGTCCTCGTGCCGATCGTCAATGCCAAGTGGGCCTCCGGCGCCTGGCCTGACGCGCTCACCGTCGACCTGACCGAGCCGCTCGGGAAGACGACCGACTGGATCATCGACAACCGCGACAGCCACCCGCTGTTCACCTACTTCCTGGGGCACGTCTCCAACGCCATCGTGCTCTCCGTGCGCGGCGTCTACCTCGTGCTGCTCGCCGCGGGATGGGCCGGCGTGACCATCGGCGCCGGGCTCGTCGCCTGGCGCGTGGCGGGCGTGAAGCTGGCCGTCCTGGCGTCGTCCGCGTTCGCCGTGTGCGGGCTGCTCGGCATGTGGGTGCCGACCATGCAGACCCTCGCCCTGATGGTCGTGGCGGTCCTCGCCTCGGTCGTCATCGGCCTGCTGCTCGGCCTCGCGGGCGGCCTGAACGACCGGATCTTCCGCATCCTGCGGCCCGTCCTCGACACCATGCAGGTGCTGCCCGCCTACGCCTACCTGCTGCCGTTCGCCCTCGTCTTCGGCATGGGCGTCCCCGCGGCCATCATCGCGACCGTCGTCTACGCCGCCCCGCCCATGGCCCGCCTCACCGCGCTCGGCCTGCGCGGCGCCGACGGCGGCGTGATGGAGGCGGTGACCTCGCTCGGCGCGACCGGCCGGCAGCGGCTGTTCTCCGCGCGCCTGCCGCTCGCCCTCAAGGAACTCCTGCTCGGCCTCAACCAGACGATCATGATGGCGCTCTCCATGGCCGTCATCGCCTCGGTGATCGGCGCGGGCGGCCTCGGCGACCGCGTCTACCAGGCGCTCTCCACCGTCGACGTCGGCCAGGCGCTCGCCGCCGGCATCCCGATCGTGCTGCTCGCCGTGGTCCTCGACCGCGTGACAGGGGCGGCAGGGGAGCGCACCGGCGCGCACGCCGAGTCCACGTCCCCGCTGCGCGGCTGGCGCGGCTGGTCCGTCGCGGGCGCCCTGACGGTCGTCGCCGCGCTCGCCGCCCGCTTCGCGGACCGGGTGGACTGGCCGACCGACTGGGTCGTCAACATCGCCCCGTCGGTCAACACCGCCAAGGAGTGGATGGTCGACCACATCTACACCGGCGTGCCCGTCGTCGGCGGCACCGCCGACTGGGCGTCGCACTTCACCACCTGGATCCTCAACCCCGTCAGGGACGGCCTCCAGGGTCTGCCCTGGTGGTCGGTGCTGCTCGTCGTCGCCGCGCTCGCCTGGCTGATCGGCACCTGGCAGACGGCGCTCACCGCCGTCGCCGCGATGGCCGCGATCGGCGTCCTCGGCGTGTGGGACAAGTCCCTCGACACGCTCGCACAGGTCCTCGCCGGTGTCGCCGTGACGCTGGTCCTCGGCTTCGCGATCGGCATCGCGGCGTCCCGCAGCAAGCGGTTCGAACGCCTGCTCCGCCCTGTGCTCGACGTGTTCCAGACGATGCCGCAGTTCGTCTACCTCATCCCGGTCGTCGCCCTCTTCGGCATCGGCCGCGCTCCCGCCGTCGCCGCCGCCGTCGTCTACGCGCTGCCCGCCGTCGTCCGCATCACCACCCAGGGCATCAGCCAGGTCGACGCCGCCGCGATGGAGTCCTCGCGCTCGCTCGGCGCCACGAGCTGGCAGCTGCTGCGCAAGGTCCAGCTGCCGCTGGCCCGCCCGGCCCTCATGCTCGCCCTCAACCAGGGCGTCGTCCTCGTCCTCGCCGTCGTCGTCATCGGCGGTCTGGTCGGCGGTGGCGCGCTCGGCTACGACGTGGTGTTCGGCATCGCGCAGGGCGACCTGGCGACGGGCCTGGTGGCCGGTGCCGCGATCGTCTGCCTCGGCCTGATGCTCGACCGGGTCACGCAGCCCACGGAACGCCGGCCCCGCCGCGCGAAGAAGGGAGCCTGACATGCGTGTTCGTAACATGCGAGACATGCGCGTACGTACGCGTGTCATGAGCGCCGTCACCGCCGCCGGTGCGCTGCTCGCGCTCTCGGGCTGCGGTGCCGCCGACATGAGCAAGCAGGCGTCGCCGTACGCGAACGCCGCCGGAGCCAAGACGGTGACCCTCTCGGTCCAGTCCTGGGTCGGCGCGCAGGCGGACGTCGCCGTCGCCGAGTACCTGCTCAAGAACGAGCTCGGCTACCGCGTCGACAAGGTCCAGATCGACGAGGTGCCCGCCTGGGACGCCCTCAGCCAGGGCCGCGTCGACGCGATCATGGAGGACTGGGGCCACCCGGACCAGGAGCAGCGGTACGTCAAGGACAAGAAGACGATCGTCCCCGGCGGCGACGTCGGCGTGACGGGCCACATCGGCTGGTACGTCCCGACGTACTTCGCCAAGAAGCACCCGGACGTCACCGACTGGAAGAACCTCAACAAGTACGCCGACCAGTTCCGCACGTCCGAGAGCGGCAGCAAGGGCCAGCTCATGGACGGCTCCCCGTCGTACGTGACGAACGACAAGGCCCTCGTGGAGAACCTGGACCTGGACTACCAGGTCGTCTTCGCGGGTTCCGAGGCGGCGCAGATCACCCAGATCGAACAGTTCGCCAAGCAGAAGAAGCCGTTCCTCACCTACTGGTACAAGCCGCAGTGGCTGTTCGAGAAGGTGCCGATGACGGAGGTGAAGCTGCCCGAGTACAAGGAGGGCTGCGATGCCGACCCGGCGAAGATCAAGTGCGCCTATCCGCACACGCCGCTGCAGAAGTACTTCAACGCGGACTTCGCGAAGAACGGCGGCGACGCCGCGGAGTTCCTGAAGAACTTCAAGTGGTCGGAGGAGGACCAGAACGAGGTCTCCCTGATGATCGCCGACAAGAAGATGTCGCCGGACGACGCGGCGAAGGCGTGGATCGACAAGAACGAGTCGAAGTGGAAGGGCTGGCTGCCGAAGTAGCCCTTTCGCGGTGCGTGCCTGCGTGTGGTGCCGGGTGCCTTTTGAGGAGGCACCCGGCACCTCCGCGCCTACCTCAGCTGTTCGGCGATGTCCCGCAGGGACGACATGGCGCGGTGCAGCAGCCCCGGCCCGAACGTGATGCGCGTGGCGCCCAGCGCGCCGAGCTCCCGCAGGGAGGGGCCACCCGGCACGGCCACCGCGTTGAGCGGACCCTCGATTCCCTCCCGCAGCGCGGGGATCGACTCGGCCGGCGCCAGGATCGGGTACACGCAGTCGGCTCCGGCGGCCACGTACAGGCGGCCCCGCTCGACCGCTGCCGCCACCGGTTCGGGGACACCCCTCACGAACGTGTCCACGCGGGCGTTGATGAAGAGCCGGTCGCCCGCGGCCTCACGCACCGCCGCGAGGAAGGCGGCCTGCTCGGCGGGGTCCCTGAGGGCGTGCGTCCCGTCCTCGGCGGCGAAGGAGTCCTCCAGGTTGCAGCCGACCGCTCCCGTCTCCAGGAGCCGGTCCACCAGCTCCTTCGGGGCGAGGCCGTAGCCGCCCTCGACATCCGCGGTCACGGGCACGGAGACGGACCGCACGATCCGCCCGATCGCCGCGAACATCTCCTCCGGCGGCACCTGCCCGTCCTCGTACCCGAGGGAGAGCGCGATCCCGGCGCTGGGCGTGGCGAGCGCCTCGTATCCCGCCTCCTCGAACACCCGGGCGCTCGCGGCGTCCCACGGTCCGGGCAGGATCAGCGGGTCCTCCGGCGCCCGGTCGTGGTGCAGGGCGCGCAGAGTGTCGACAGGGTTTACCACGCGGGGCCTCCGGGTGCGATACGGCGGCTGACCATCAGCCGGTTCCAGCTGTTGATGACAGTGATCAGGCTTATGAGATGGGCGAGTTGACGCTCGTCGAAGTGGCCGGCGGCTTCATCGTACGTCTCGTCGGGGACGGAGGAGTCGGTGAGAACGGTGACGGCCTCGGTCAGCGCGAGGGCGGCGCGCTCGCGCTCGGTGAAGAGGTCACCCGCCTCCTCCCACGCGTCGAGGAGCGCGACGCGCTTCGTCGTCTCGCCGTTGTCGAGGGCGATCCCCACGTGCATGTCGAGGCAGAACGCGCACGCGTTGAGCTGCGAGGCCCGCATCATCACCAGCTCGGCGAGCACGGGGTCGCCGAGCCCCTTCTTGGCGGCGGCGCTCAGCGCGCTCATGGCGCCCGCGACGCCCGGGTCCAAATGCGTCGTGCGCGCGGTCACTTGGCGCCTTCCGCCTTGTAGTGGCCCGGCACCTGGCGGGTGCTGACGCCGAAGCGGTTCCACGCGTTGATGACGGTGATCACGGCGATGAGCTGGGTGAGCTCCGCCTCCTCGAAGTGCGCGGCGGCCCTCTCGTACACGTCGTCCGGCACGAAGCCGTCGGTGAGAACAGTGATCGCCTCGGTCAGCTCGATCGCGGCGACCTCCTTGGCCGTGTAGAAGTGCCGCGACTCCTCCCACGCGCTGAGCTGGATGATCCGCTCGACGCTCTCACCCGCCGCGAGGGCGTCCTTGGTGTGCATGTCGAGGCAGAGCGCACAGCGGTTGAGCTGCGAGGCGCGGATCTTGACCAGCTCGTAGATCACCGGATCGACGCCCTTACGGGCGGCGGCGTCGAGCTTGATCATGGCCTTGAAGACCTCGGGGGCGTGCTGGGCCCAGGCGAGGCGGGGGGTGTGCTCGTGGACGTATTCCTTGGCGCTTGTGCTTGTGCTCGCGTTCGTCGTCATGCTGTCGACCGTACGGTCGGAGTAGCCCACGGGTATGGTCCATTTCCATGGGAGAAACGTGGGCCACTTTGGGCGTGGACCTGCACCTGGAGACGGGCGCGGAAGCCACGCGCCACGGCGTCCGCAGGGGACTCACCGACGCCCTCCGCGAGGCCGTGCGCGGCGGCCGCCTGGCGCCCGGCACCCGCCTGCCGTCGTCCCGCTCGCTCGCCGTCGACCTCGGCATCGCACGGAACACGGTCGCCGACGCGTACGCCGATCTGGTCGCCGAGGGCTGGCTCACCGCACGGCAGGGCTCCGGGACGCGGGTCGCCGAACGCGTGATCGCGCCGCCGGTGCGGCCGGCGCCGTCCCGCAGGAAGGGCGGGGCGCCCACCTACGACCTCACCCCCGGCTCGCCGGACCTCGCGTCCTTCCCGCGCGCGGAGTGGCTCAAGGCGGCCCGTCGCGCGATGGCCGCGGCGCCCAACGACGCGTTCGGGTACGCGGACCCGCGCGGCCGCGTCGAACTGCGCAGCGCCCTCGCCGGCTACCTCGCGCGGGCCCGCGGCGTGCACGCGGACCCCGACCGCGTCGTCGTCACCGCGGGGTTCGTGCACGCGCTCGCGGTCCTCGGCCGGGTGCTGCGGGCGCGCGGGCTGCGGGAGGTGACCGTGGAGTCGTACGGCCTGGACATCCACTGGAACCTGCTGCACCGCGCGGGCCTGCGCACGGTGCCGCTCGCCTTCGACGAACTCGGCACGGATGTCTCGGCGCTGGGCCCCGCCTCGCCGAAGGCGGTGCTGCTCACCCCCGCGCACCAGTTCCCGATGGGCGTGCCGCTCCATCCCGACCGGCGCGCGGCGGCCGTCGGCTGGGCGCGGCGCGCGGGCGGCGTGATCCTGGAGGACGACTACGACGGAGAGTTCCGCTACGACCGGCAGCCCGTCGGCGCGCTCCAGGGCCTCGACCCCGAACACGTCGTGTACCTCGGCACGGCCAGCAAGTCCCTCGCTCCCGGCCTGCGGCTCGGCTGGATGGTGCTGCCGTCCGGCCTGTACGAGGAGGTCCTCGGCGAGAAGGACGCGGTGGGCGCGTCCTGCGGCGCCCTGGACCAGCTGACGCTCGCGGAGTTCATCACGTCGGGGGCGTACGACCGCCATGTGCGCGCCGCCCGGCTCCGCTACCGGCGCCGCCGCGACCAGCTCGTGGCGGCGCTCACCACCCACGCGCCCACCGTCCGCGCGACCGGCATCGCGGCGGGCCTGCACGCGGTACTCGAACTCCCGCCCGGCACCGAGCGCTCCATCGTCCAGGCGGCGAACTGGGAGCGCCTGGCGGTACACGGCCTGGCGCGCTTCCGGCACCCCCTGATGGGAGATCGGGGGCGGGACGCGCTGGTGGTGGGGTACGGGACGCCTGCGGATCATGCGTGGGCGGGGGCGGTGGAGGCGTTGTGCAGGGTGTTGCCCTGAGGGTGGCGGTAAAGGCGGGCGGATCTCCTTCGCGCTGCCCTGAGGGAGGCGAACCGGTTCAGTCCCGGTGGTCTTCGAGGAGCGGGGCCCGGGGCGGCGCCACCGCCTCGGCCGGGGCCTCGCCGAACCGGGCCAGTGCCAGCGCCCCCGCGACCGCCACCGCGAAGCCGAGGACGGCCAGCCAGCCCAGGCCGTCCCGGGTGCGGTCGCCGAGCCAGACCACGCCCACCAGGGCGGGACCGATCGTCTCGCCGATCACCATGCCCGCCGTGGCCGTCGTCACCGAGCCGCGCTGCAGCGCCGAGGTGAGCAGCAGGAACGCCGCACCACCCCCTACCAGCAGGGCGTACGTCGCGGGATTGGCCAGCAACGCCTCCGGCGCCACGCCGTCGATGAGGCGTACGGTCACCTCGACCACCCCGAAACCGCACCCCGCCCCCAGCCCGAGCGCCAGCGCCCGGGCCCGGCCGGGCAGCCGGCCGGCGACCGCGCCGAGGACCAGCACGGCGACGGCGATGCCGAGCATCACGTACCGCAGGGTCGTCGAGCCGGTGCGGTCGCCCTCGGCGCCGGACGCGAGGCCCAGCATCGCGAGCCCCGCGCAGACGACGCCCACGGCGCCCCACTCGACGCCGCTGAGCCGCACCCGCAGCAGCCGGGACGCGACCACCGCCGTGACGGCGAGACTGGCGGCGAGCGCCGCTCCCACGGCGTAGATCGGAACCGAGCGCAACGCCACGACCTGCAACAGGAAGCCGAGTCCGTCGAGGGCGAGCCCCGCGACGTAGCGCCACTGGCGCAGCGCGCGCAGCAGCAGCGCCGGGTCGACACCGGAGCCGGTGCCCGGCGCGGTGGCGCGGGTGGCGACCGCCTGGAGAACCGAGGCCGTGCCGAAGCAGACCGCTGAGCCGAGTGCGCAAAACATCCCAAGAGACACGAAGTGACTGTAGAGGAAGGTGAGTCAAAGGAGACCCAAGGGACATTCGGTGGAGCCGGCTGGCACGGAGTGCCGGGGCATCCCTACGCTGATCGCTGATACGTACGAAGCACGTACGAAGCAGGGCAAGAACAGGGCAAGAAGCAGGACAACGGGGGACGGCACCACATGGCACAGAAGCAATCGCGACGGCTGCGCTCCAGCACGGTCGCGCTCGGCGGCATGGGCGTTCTCGCCGCGGCCCTCACCTCCTGCGGATCGGACCCGGACCGCCGCTGCGTGGACCGCGACAGCTACGACTACGTCAACGGCTACCGCATCGTGAGCGACAGCAACTGCAAGTCGGGCAGCTCCGGTTCGTCCGGTTCGGCCGGTTCCTCTGGCAAGTCCCGCAAGGGTTCCTACGGCACGGGCACCGGCACAGGCACCGGCACCGGCAGCTCCTCCGGCCGTACCGACCCCGCCTGGTACTACGACGCCGACGTCGACGGACGCTACGCCGACTACGGCACCTTCAGCCGCAGCGAGGCCGTCGACCGCGACGGCTTCGGCTGCTCGGGCAGCGGCAGCGGCGGCGGCTGAACCCCATGGAGCGCCGCACCATCGAGCCCCGCCCCGGCTGGCAGCAGACCGTCGAGGACCAGGGGCTCATCTACCCCCTCACGCGCTACCCCGACGACACCCTGCGCCCCTACTGGGACGAGAGCGCGTACTACGTCTTCTCGCTCCCCGAGGTGGAGGCCCTGGAGGAGGTCGTCGAGGAACTGCACGCGATGTGCCTGGCGGCCGCCGCGCACATCGTCGAGCACGACCGGCTCGCCGACCTGGGCATCACGGACCCGCGGGTGGCGGCCGCCGTGACGGAGGCCTGGCACCGCCGCGCCGAACTCCCGTCCCTCTACGGCCGTTTCGACCTCCGTTACGACGGCACCGGCCCGGCCAAGCTGCTGGAGTACAACGCCGACACCCCCACTTCCCTGGTCGAGGCCGCGAGCCCGCAGTGGTTCTGGATGGAGGAGCGCTTCCCCGGCGCCGACCAGTGGAACTCCCTCCACGAACGCCTCGTCGACGCCTGGAAGAAGCAGGCCGCGCTCCTGCCGCCCGGCAGCCCGCTGTACTTCGCGCACTCCGCCGCCGACGAGCTCGGCGAGGACCTGATGACGGTCGCGTACCTGCGCGAGACCGCCGAACAGGCCGGGCTCACCGCCGAGTCCATCTCCATGGAGGACATCGGCTGGGACCGTCTCTCGCGCCGCTTCGTCGACAAGAAGCTCCGGTTCATGCGCAGCTGCTTCAAGCTCTACCCGTGGGAGTGGCTGACCACGGACCGCTTCGCCCCGCACGTCCTGGAGACCCTCGACAACGGTGGCGGCACGGGCTCGACCCTGTGGATCGAGCCCGCCTGGAAGATGCTGCTCTCCAACAAGGCGCTGCTCGCGGTGTTGTGGGAGCTGTATCCGGACCACCCGAACCTGCTGCCCGCGTATCTGGACGGCCCGCGCGAACTGGCCCGGTCGCGTGGCTATGTCGCCAAACCGCTGCTGGGCCGCGAGGGCGCCGGCGTCACGGTCCACGAGCCGGGCACGGCCGCCGTGCGCGACGAGCCGTGCTGCTACCAGGAGTTGGCACCGCTGCCGGACTTCGACGGCAACCGCGTCGTCCTCGGCGCGTGGGTCGTCGAGGACGAGGCGGCGGGCCTCGGCATCAGGGAGTCCGCGGGACTGATCACGGACGAGTACGCGAGGTTCATTCCGCACGTGATCCTGTGAGGGCGGTGTGGTCCCGCGTGTGGTCCGGCCCCGGTCAGGAATCGGCGCCGCCGCCGAGCCGGACCAGCATCTTGCCGGTGTTCGCCCCGCGCAGCACCCCGAGGAACGCCTCCGGCGCCCGCTCGATGCCGTCGACGACGGTCTGCTCGGTGCGCAGGCTGCCGTCGGCGAGCAGCGGCGCCGCCCGCCCGATCCACTCCGGGAACAGGTCGAGGTGGCTGGTGACGAGCATGCCCCGCAGGGTCGCCTCCTTCTTGGCGGCCTCGAAGAGGTTGTTCGGGCCGGGCGCCGGGTCGGTCGCGTTGTACGTGCTGATGGCGCCGACCAGCGCTATGCGGCCGCCCGGCCGGATCGCCCCGATGGCGGCCTGCAGATGGTCGCCGCCGACCGAGTCGAGGTAGACGTCGATGCCGTCGGGCGCGGCCTGGGTGAGCTGCCCGGGCAGGCCGCCCTGCCGGTAGTCCACGGCGGCGTCGTACCCGAAGGTGTCGAGGAGCTTCTTCGTCTTCGCCGGGCCGCCCGCCGAGCCGATCACCCGGGACGCGCCGAGCTCACGGGCGATCTGCCCCGCGACACTGCCGACCGCCCCGGCCGCGGCGGACACGAAGACGACGTCGCCCTCGCGCACCGGGGCGGTGCGGGTCAGTGCGGCGTACGCGGTGAGTCCCGTGGCGCCGAGCGGGCCGAGGTAGGCGGCGGCAGGGGCGAGCGCGGTGTCGACGACGGTCGCGGCGGCGGCGTCGAGTACGGAGTACTCCCGCCACCCCAGGAAGTGCGTGACCGTCGCGCCGACCGGCACCTCCGGGGCGTTCGACGCGACGACCTCGCCGACCGCCGAACCCTCCAGCGGGGCGCCCAGCCCGAACGGCGGGATGTACGACGGCACGTCGTCCATGCGGCCCCGCATGTACGGGTCGACCGACATCCAGGTGTTACGGACGACGATCTGCCCCTCGCCGGGGCTTTCGGGCACCTCGACGGCGGCCAGCTCGAAGTGTTCCGGTGCCGGTTCGCCGACGGGTCGGGCGACGAGACGAATTTCGCGGGAGAGGGTCATGGTGACTCCTGTGGTGAGGGTGAGGTGAGCGTGCGGGTTTGGTTGCCGGTGACTGGTGATCGCGGTGTCGCGATCACGGGAACCACCGTGCCCGGAGGCGCGCACGGAACGCTGACGGTCCACGCACGGTGTTCCGTCAGCGGCTCGGCGGGCGCGGCGACGCGCGCCGATTAACGTGGCCGCATGCGATTCGAGGTGCTTGGTCCGCTGACGGTGCGCACGCAGGACGGGGTGGCCGCGCCCGCCCCGGAGCCGAAGGTGCGCGCGCTGCTCGCCGCCCTCCTCGTACGGGTCGGACACCCGGTGCCGGTGGACACGTTGATAGACGACCTGTGGGGCGACCGCCCTCCGTCCTCACCGGCCAACTCGCTCCAGACGAAGGTCTCCCAACTGCGCCGCGCACTGGAGGCGGCCGAGCCCGGGAGCCGGGGCCTCGTGGCGTACGGACCCGCCGGATACGAGCTGCGCGTACCGCCCGAGCACGTGGACGCCACGCGGTTCGAGACGCTGATCTCACGCGCGTACGAGACGGCTGACGCAACCGGCGAAGCGGTGGGCCCGGACTCCCGGACGAAGGCGTCGCTCCTGACCGACGCGCTGGCGCTGTGGCGCGGCCCCGCCTACGCCGATTTCCGCGACGCCGACTTCGCGCGCGCGGCCGTCGCCCGCCTGGAGGAGCAGCGTCTGACCGCGCAGGAGACGCTGGCCGAACTGCGACTCGCGCACGGCGAGCACGCCGTACTTGCGGACGACCTGGCCCCCCTGGTCGCACGCGAGCCCCTGCGCGAACGCCTGCGGGCCAGCCACCTCCGGGCCCTGTACCGCGCCGGCCGCGTCGCCGAGGCCCTGGACTCCTACCGCGACCTGCGCCTGCACCTCGCCGAGGAGTTGGGCATCGACCCGGGCCCCGAACTGACGGAGCTGCACGAGGCGATGCTGCGACAGGAGGCGTACCGGGAAGAACCGCCGAGTGCAGGTCAGGAGAAGCGGCTCACCAATCTCCCCGCGCAGATCACCGGTCTCATAGGCCGCGACAGCTCGATCGCGCGCATACGCGGCCTGATCACCGCCGAACGCCTGGTGACCCTCACGGGCCCCGGCGGAGTGGGAAAGACCCGCCTCGCCCTCGAATCGGCGTCAGGCCTGACGGCCGACTTCCCCGACGGCATCTGGCTGGCCGAACTCGCGGGCGTACGAGGCGAGGTGGCGCCCACGGTCGCAGCGGCCCTGGGCATCCGCGACGACGCACCGGGAGAGCCGGACGAGGCGCGGGCCACGGACACGAGCGCGCCCACGGGAGCGGGTGCGGACGCGAGCACAAGTGTGGACGCCCGTGCCGCAGTCGCACGCCTCGCCCGAGCCCTCGCCGGCCGGCGCCTCCTCCTCGTCCTCGACAACTGCGAACACATCCTCGGCCCCGTCGCCGACCTGACCGCCCACCTCCTCCGCCACGCTCCCCACCTGCACATCCTCACCACCAGCCAGGAACCCCTGGCCCTGACCGGCGAGACCGTGGAGGCCGTCGCCCCGCTCGGCGAGGAGGACGCGCTGCGGCTGTTCGCCACCCGCGCCGCGGCCACCGCCCCCGGCTTCGCCCTGGACGACGGGAACCGCGAGGCCGTCGCCCTCATCTGCCGCCGCCTGGACGGCATCCCGCTGGCCGTCGAACTCGCCGCCACCCGCGTACGGACCCTGGGCGTGCACGCCCTCGCCGACCGCCTGCACGACCGCTTCCGCCTCCTGAACCAGGTACGCCGCGACGCCCCGGCCCGCCAGCGCACCCTGCGGGCGATGATCGACTGGAGCTGGGACCTCCTGACGGCACCGGAGCAGCGCACGCTCCGCCAACTTGCCGTATTCAGCAACGGCTTCACCCTGCCAAGCGCAGAATCCGTACTGTCACAGACCACCCCACAGACCGCCCCACACCCCGCCCCAAACTCCGCCCTCCAGGCCACATCCCAGCACGACGACGATGACGACGACGATGTCCTCGACCTGGTGACCCGCCTCGTGGACCGCTCCCTCCTCGTCCCGTCGACGACCGACGCCCCCGAGATGCGCTACCGCATGCTCGAATCCGTCACCGCATACAGCCTCGAACGCCTCGACGCCGCCGCCGAGACCACCGCGGTCCGCCGCCGGCACGCCCGGCACTTCGCCGCCTTCGCCGAACGTGCGGCCGCCGCCCTGCACGGCCCCGAACAGCGCGGCTGGCTGCGCCGGCTCGACCACGAGACCGCGAACCTCCGTGCCGCGCTGGACTGGACGGCCACGGACGCCGACGCCCCGACGGCGCTACGCCTCGTCAACGGCCTGACCTGGTACTGGTTCCTCCGAGGCCGCCTCCGCGAAGCCATGCGCTCCCTGGACCGGGCCCTGCACCTCCACCTCCCCGCCGAACCTCGACTCGACGGCGCCGACCCCCTGCTCTCGGCCCGAACCGCCGCCGCCTCCGCCCACGCCGCCTTCGCCCTGCTGACGGGCGAACCAGGCTGCGCGCACCACAACGCCTGTGAGCGCGCGGACACCACCGCCGCCGACGCCCGTTCCCGCTGGCTGCTCGCCTTCGCGCGCTGCGGGTTCGACCACACGCCGCGCGAGACCGCGCGGGTCGACGCGCTGCTCACGGAGTTCCGGGCCGAGGGCGACCGGTGGGGCGAGGCCGCCGCACTGTCCACCCGGGCCACCCGCGCCCTCTACCGCGGCGACCTCCCGGCCCTGCGCCGCGACGCCACGCGCAGCGCCGAACTGTTCCGCGAACTGGGCGACCGGTGGGGCCGGTTGCAGGCGTCCGAACAGCTCGGTGTGCTCGCCGAGATCGCCGCCGACTACGAGGAAGCGGCCCGCTTCCAGCGCGACGGAATGCGCGGCGCCGAGGAACTCGAACTCTGGACCGACCTCTCCTTCCGCCTCTCCCGGCTCGGCCGCATCGCCCTCCTGACCGGCGACGACCCCGCCGCCACCGCCTTCCACGAACGTGCCGCCGCCCTCGCCGCCCAGCAGTCCCACCGCCCCGCCCAGCAGTTCGCCGAGACCGGCCTCGCCCTCGGCGCCCGCCATCGCGGCGACCTGGACGCGGCCGAGAAACTCCTCCTGCCGTGGCTGGACTTCAACCGCCGCTTCGGCGTCGACTCCGGCACGGCCCTGATCCTGGCCCAACTCGGTTACGTCGCCGAACAACGCGGCAACGCGGCGCGCGCGGAGACCCTCCACCGCGAAGGCCTGGCCGTGGCCCGCGCGACGGGCGACGAGCGCGCGGTGGCCCTGGCCCTGGAAGGCCTCGCGGGCGCCCGCTCCCTGGCCGGCGATCACACCCACGCCGCAGGCCTCCTCGGCACGGCCGCCCGCATCCGCGAGGCAGAAGGAGCGCCCCTGCCTCCCGCGGAACGCACGGACGTCACCCGCGCCACCCACCGCAGCCGCACGGCCCTCGGCGCCCCCGCGTTCAGAACGGCCTACGACCAGGGAGCCTCAACCTGACGCCCGGCCTACGGCTGCCGCTACCGCTACCGCTACCGCAACGGCTCAACGGCTCAACGGCACAACGCCTCGTCCACGACACCGTCCACCCGCGTCATGACCGTCTTGTCGTTCGGCTGCACGGTCACCGCGACGTTCGCGGCGCGGCCCTTCTCGGTGACCCCGCCCCGGGTCTCGTAACCCGGGTAGCTGCCGCCGTGGCCCCAGTAGACGCCGCCGCACGACAGCGGCTTGCTCACGAGCCCCAGGCCGTAACGGGCACCGGGCCCGAAGTAGTCGGCACGAACAGTGGTACGCATCTGGTCGAGCTGTGCCTTCGGGAGCAGACGCCCGCGCAGAAGCTCGGTGAAGAACCGGTTGAGGTCGGAGTTGGTGGAGATCATCTGCCCTGCCGCCCAGGTCCAGGAGGGATCCAGCTCCGTGATGTCCCGCAGCGGCGCCCCCGCCGACTCCTGCAGATATCCCTTGGGGTGGGGTTCGCGGATGGTCGCGTCGTGCGGGGCGGGGAAGTAGGTGTGCCGCAGCCCGATCCGCTTGATGACGCGCTGGTCGATCTCCCGCGCCATGGCGTGCCCGGTGACCTTCTCGACGATCAGCCCGGCCAGCACGTAGTTCGTGTTGCTGTACGCCCATCCCTTCCCGGGCTCGAACTCGCCCTTGTACTGGAGCGCGATGTCGAGCAGCTCACGAGGCTCGTAGTAACGGGGCTGAAGATCGTGCTTCGTGTAGTTGGGCAACCCGCTCGTCTGCTGCAGCAGATGCCGGACGGTGATCCGGCTGCCGTCGATCCCCTCCCCGCGCACCACACCCGGCAGATACGTGTCGACCGAGTCGTCGAGGCGGATCTTCCCCTCAGCGACCAGCTGCAGCACGACCACCGCCGTGAACGTCTTGGTATTGCTGCCCACCCGCACCTGACCGTCCCGCGGCACCTTCGCCCCGGTCTCCAGATCCCCGACCCCCGCCGTGTAGGTACGGGCGCCCCCCTCCCGCCCCTTGACACTCGCCAACGCCCCGGGCACGCCATCGTCACGCACCAACGCGTCCAAGCCCCGCTGGACGGCGTCCGACTTGGACGCGCCGGACACCGCCGACCTCGCCGGCCCCACCGACGCTGCGGACGCTGCGGACGCCTCAGCCGGGGCCAGGGCGCCCACGGTCACGGCGCCCACCGTCACCGCCCCCACCGCCACGGCGACCACGGCCGCGGCCACGGCCGACCCACCCCCGCGCCGCCCACCTTGCTGCCGACCGGAAGAACGGAACCTCTGCCATGCCTGCTCACGCACGAGCCAACTCCTACGGAAACGTCGGGGAACCGGCGGCACCCGCGACACCCGCGGCACCCGCCGGACTCAACACTTCCGGATGCGCTCACCCGCGACGATCCTGCCAACCGCCCACTCCAGGTAGGGCTAACCCCCGTCCGCCCCCCCCGCACCCGATGACCGACCAGCGGAAGCGCGAGACCAGGAGCAGTCAGGACAGGGCAGACCCGGCGGGACCAGACCAGGCGGGAGTAGACCAAAGCAGCGAACGGAGCCGGAGGCGGTCAGACGCAGACGCCGCAGACGCCCGCCCTCGCCGCTAGCTCAACACGGCCCGCAACTGATCCAACCCCCAGTCCAGATCCTCCTTGCTGATCACGAGCGGCGGAGCGATGCGGATCGTCGACCCGTGCGTGTCCTTGACCAGCACCCCCCTCTCCATCAACTTCTCGGAGATCTCCCGTCCCGTGCCGTACGACGGAGCGATGTCGACGCCCGCCCACAAACCGCGTCCCCGCACCTCCGTCACCTTTCCCGCGCCGGTCAACAGCCCCAGCTCCGCGTGCAGATGCTCGCCCAGCTCCGTGGCCCGCTGCTGGAACTCGCCCGTCGACAGCATGTCGACCACCTCGAGCCCCACCGCGCAGGCGAGCGGATTGCCGCCGAACGTCGAACCGTGCTCACCCGGCTTGAACACCCCGAGCACCTCCGCGTCCGCCACCACGGCCGACACCGGCACGACACCACCCCCGAGCGCCTTCCCCAGCAGATACACGTCCGGCACCACGTCCTCGTGCTCACACGCGAACGTACGTCCCGTCCTGCCGAGCCCCGACTGGATCTCGTCCGCGATGAAGAGGACCCCACGCTCCCGGGTCAGCTCCCGCACCCCGGGCAGATATCCGGCCGGCGGCACGAGCACCCCGGCCTCGCCCTGGATCGGCTCGATCAGCACGGCCACCGTGTCGTCGGTGACGGCGGCCCGCAGCGCCTCCAGATCGCCGTACGGCACGATGTCGAAACCCGGCGTGTACGGCCCGAAGTCCGCCCGTGCCTCGTCGTCCGTGGAGAAGCTGATGACGGTCGTCGTCCGGCCGTGGAAGTTGCCGGCCGCGACAACGATCTTCGCCCGCCCATCCGGCACCCCCTTGACCTGGTACCCCCACTTCCGCGCGGTCTTCACGGCCGTCTCCACGGCCTCCGCGCCCGTGTTCATGGGCAGCACCATGTCCTTGCCGCAGAGCTCGGCCAGGCGCGTACAGAACTCGGCGAACCGGTCGTGGTGGAACGCCCGCGACGTCAGTGTCACCCGGTCCAGCTGGGCCTTCGCGGCGTCGATCAGGCGGCGGTTGCCGTGCCCGAAGTTGAGCGCGGAGTACCCGGCGAGCATGTCGAGATAGCGGCGCCCCTCGACATCGGTCATCCACGCACCCTCGGCGGAGGCGACCACGATGGGCAGCGGATGGTAGTTGTGCGCGCTGTGCGCCTCGGCCGAGGCGATGTACCGCTCGCCGACCGATCCGGTGCCGGCACCGGCGGCCGACGGCGAGGTGGAAGACGCTGACGACGGTGCGGGTGACGATGAGGGAGAAGATGAGGGCGATGCAGACGACGACGTAAGGGGAGATGGCGTACTCGACACGGGGTCTCCGTTCGTCTTGCGGCGTGGGACGGGTGTGGTGCCCAGTTTCTATCGTCGCTCGCATCGCGGACGAGGAAACCTGCCGGATCGGCGTGCCAGCTACGCTGGCCCTGACAGCACGGTGACTGGCGCACGGGGAACCGACCCCGATGAAGCCGTGCCAGGCAGAACCTTCGAGGTGCCGCCCGCCTGGGCACCCCGGGACCACGACCGGACACTGACCGCTCGCCCCGGAGGACGCCATGACTTCCCCTTCCCATTCCGCTCGCCCCGCCTCTTCCTCTCAGCACCACCCCGCCCTCGCCGCCGAGGACCCCGAACTCGCCGCCCTCATCGGCGCCGAAGAGCAGCTCCAGGCCGACACCCTGCGGCTGATCCCCAGCGAGAACTACGTCTCCGCCGCGGTCCTCGAAGCCTCCGGCACCGTCCTGCAGAACAAGTACAGCGAGGGCTACCCCGGCCGCCGCTACTACGAGGGCCAGCAGAACATCGACCCCGTCGAACGCCTGGCCATCGACCGCGCCAAGGCCGTCTTCGGCGCCGAGCACGCCAACGTCCAGCCCTACTCCGGCTCTCCCGCCAACCTCGCCGTCTACCTCGCCTTCGCCGAGCCCGGCGACACCGTGATGGGCATGGCCCTGCCGATGGGCGGCCACCTCACCCACGGCTGGGGTGTCTCCGCCACCGGCAAGTGGTTCCGCGGTGTGCAGTACGGCGTGCGCCGGACCACCGACCCCGAGACGAACGGCCGCATCGACCTCGACGAGGTCCGCGACCTCGCGCTCAAGGAGCGCCCCAAGCTGATCTTCTGCGGTGGCACCGCCCTCCCTCGCACCATCGACTTCGCCGCCTTCGCCGTGATCGCCCGCGAGGCCGGCGCCGTCCTGGTGGCCGACATCGCACACATCGCCGGTCTGATCGCGGGCGGCGCCCACCCTTCACCGGTGCCGCACGCCGACGTGATCTCCACGACCACCCACAAGACCCTGCGCGGCCCGCGCGGCGCGATGCTGATGTCCCGCGAGGAGCACGCCAAGGCCATCGACAAGGCGGTCTTCCCCGGCCTCCAGGGTGGCCCGCACAACCAGACCACCGCGGCGATCGCGGTCGCCCTCCACGAGGCGTCCCGGCCCTCCTTCCGCGACTACGCCCACGCGGTCGTCGACAACGCCAAGGCGCTCGCCGACGCCCTCCTCGCCCGCGGCTTCGACCTGGTCTCGGGCGGCACGGACAACCACCTGATCCTGATGGACCTCACCCCCAAGGACGTCCCGGGCAAGATCGCCGCGAAGGCCCTCGACCGCGCCGGGATCGTCGTGAACTACAACACCGTGCCGTACGACCCCCGGAAGCCGTTCGACCCCTCGGGCGTCCGCATCGGCACCCCCTCCCTCACCTCCCGCGGACTCGGCACGGAACACATGGCGACCGTCGCCGAATGGATCGACCGCGGTGTCGCCGCCGCGCGCACCGGGGACGAGGACGCCCTGACGAAGATCAGGTCCGAGGTCGCCGACCTGATGGCCGCCCACCCGGCTCCCGGCCTGCCGACCGCCTGACCTGCTGACCGCCTGAGCTGCCTCCTGCCCTTGGCTGCTCCCGCCCCGGCCGCCGGCCGCCGCCCCCGCCACCCGCACGGTGGGGCGGCGGCCCGGCGGCCCGGCGGACGCCTCGGATCCCATCGAGTTCACAGGTCCTGCAGCTCCTGTCGGGGCCCCGGCTCGTGCGGTCGCCTGCGCCACGCCGCCACTGCCGCCCAGCGCTCGGTCACCGGACGCCGGAGCAACAGCGCGGCGACCGCGCCGGCCCCGGCGCCCGGTATCGACCACCACCAGTCCGTGCCGCTGCTTCCGCTGCCCGGACCGCCGCCCGCGGCGGCCTGCTGCTCGTCGCCGCTCTTCCCCGAGGCCGATGGCTCCGGGAACGTCTCCCGGCCCGGTGCGATCCCTGGGCTGCCCCGGTCGGACGCCTTGCCCAGCAGGCCGAGCTCCTTGAACAGGGACACCAGGCGCTCGGGCTCCTTCGCCCGGTGCCAGTCGCCGTTCAGCGACTCGGCCCCCGTCGACCTGTGCACCCAGACGACCGGGTCTTTCTTGGCGCCTTCCTTCTCGCCGGGCAGCGGCGCATAGACCTGGTCGACCCGCCACGGCGACACGTCATGGGCCATCCACGTGACATTGATCTGACGGCTCCCGATACCCACCCCGGGCCCTGGAGGCTCCTCGTCCGGCTTCTCCCGTGAGGACCGGGGCGCCAGCCAGCGCTCCAAATCGGCGTACTCCCCGTCGCTGTGGTACAGCGCCGCGCTCTCCGTGCTCTCCGGTGACACCAGCAGCACGCTCGTCGGCCCGCCCGCCACCGCCGGAGGCGCACCCAGCACCACCAGCGCCGCCGCTACACCCAGTCCGGCCGCTGCCCCGCACAGTCCCTCTGTCCTCCGCATGTCCTGTCCCCCAGCCGCTCGCCGGCGCGGTCGCTCCGCGTCGGTTCACTTCTGGTACACCGCCCGAGCCGTTCACGTTCCCGATCCGGGGCGGTCGGTCGGAACGGATTCGGCGATCTCCAGCGCCCGCTCCTTCGACGCCACGCCTTCCAGCCGCAGCGTCAGCTCCTGCCCCCGCGTCCACAGCAGCGTCGGCCCCGCCGTCCGCTCCGACCGCCGCCAGCGGTCGCCGTCGCCCTCCACCAGCCAGAACGTGAGCCGGTGCGGCCGGGCGAACCACAGGCCCGTCTCCCCGCCGACCTCGACCCAGTCCGGCGGCGCAGGCACCGTCTTGGCGAAGCCTGGGTCGAGCCGGGCCGCGAACTCGTCGAGGCGGATCGTCCGGCCGTCCCTGCGCCAGCAGAGGCTGACCAGGACCCGGGCGTCCGGCTCACGCGTCACCGACACCGCGTCCGGGGCGCCGAGCGACTTCGGCACCGCGGGGGAGAACCCGGCCAGGCGCCGGGCCTCCGCCGCCGTCACCGGATCACCGCACCCGGGCACGCCCGGTCCGGCGGAGGGCGTCGCCGACGGGTCGTACCGCACCTCGACTCCGCCGAAGTCGAACCACTCGAAGACCGCCGCCCGCACCGGAGGCGTGAGCACGAGGACCGTGAGCAGTCCGCACAGCGCGGCCGTCACCGTCCGCCACCGCACCCGCAGACCACGCCGCAGCCCGCGCAGCCGCTCGGCGGGACCGGGCGGCTCGGCCACCGGCACCGCGGCCTTCTCCGCCAGTATCTGCGCGATGACGCGCTCGGCCATCGACTCCCCGCCGACGGCACCCCCGTCACCCGCGTCCATCGACCGGCCGAGTGCCCGCAGCTCCTCGCGGAGCCGCGCCGCCTTCCGCGCCTTGTCCCCGGCCTCGTCCTCGCCCTCGCGATGCCGCTCACTCACCTTCCTCACCTCCTTCCCCGGGAAGGAGCCGTCCCAGCTTGCGCAGTGCGCGGTTCAGCCGGGACTTCACCGTGCCCCGTGGCCAGCCGAGCGCCTGGGCCGTCTCCGCCTCGTCCATCTCCAGCAGATAGCGGTACGTGACGACCAGGCGGTGATCTTCACCGAGCTGGTCGAGGGCGGCGAGCAGGGCCGCCCTTCGCTCGTCCTCCAGGGCCGCCACCGCCGGGTCCGCCGATTCCGGTATCAGCGGCTCCGCTTCGACGAGCGCGGCTTCCCGGCCGACGACCGACCGCTGCCGGACCGCCGAACGCACTGTGTTCCTCGTCTCATTGGCGACGATCGCGAGCAGCCACGGCTTGAACGCCGAGCCGTCCCGGAACCGCCCGAGTGAGCAGTAGGCCTTGAAGAAGGCCTGCTGCACCACGTCTTCCGCGTCCGGTCCCGCGCCGAGTGCCGCCGCCGCCCTGAGCGCGATGCCGGTGAAAGCGCGCACCAATTCCGCGTACGCCTCCGCTTCTCCGGCGCGCACACGCGCGATCACCGCACCCTCGTCGACGACGCGGCCCCCCTCCAGGACCTCCCCCTGTGCCCTCACACCTTTGATACACCGGCCGTGGCCGATCGGTTCCCACCCGTCACAGACCTGTTTCCGAGCTATGAGAGTCACCTGAGAGAATGGGCACCATGGCCTCTGAACGACCTCGTGTGCTCTCCGGAATCCAGCCCACCGCCGGCTCGTTCCACCTCGGCAATTACCTCGGCGCGGTCCGCCAGTGGGTGGCGCTGCAGGAGTCCCACGACGCCTTCTACATGGTGGTGGACCTGCACGCGATCACGATCCCGCAGGACCCCGCCGAGCTGCGCGCCAACACCCGGCTCGCCGCCGCCCAGCTCCTCGCCGCGGGCCTCGACCCGGAGCGCTGCACGCTCTTCGTCCAGAGCCACGTCCCCGAGCACGCCCAGCTCGCCTGGGTGATGAACTGCCTCACCGGCTTCGGCGAGGCCTCGCGCATGACGCAGTTCAAGGACAAGTCCGCCAAGCAGGGCGCCGACCGCGCGTCCGTCGGCCTCTTCACGTACCCGGTCCTGCAGGTCGCCGACATCCTGCTGTACCAGGCCAACGAGGTGCCGGTCGGCGAGGACCAGCGTCAGCACATCGAGCTCACCCGTGACCTGGCCGAGCGTTTCAACGGCCGCTTCGGGGAGACGTTCACCGTGCCGTCGGCGTACATCCTCAAGGAGACGGCGAAGATCTACGACCTCCAGGACCCGTCGATCAAGATGAGCAAGTCGGCGTCCACGCCGAAGGGCCTGATCAACCTCCTGGACGAGCCCAAGGCCACCGCCAAGAAGGTCAAGAGCGCCGTCACCGACACCGACACGGTGATCCGCTACGACGTGGCGGAGAAGCCGGGCGTCAGCAACCTCCTCAGCATCTACTCCACGCTCACCGGCACCGGTATCGCCGAACTGGAGCAGAAGTACGCCGGCAAGGGCTACGGTGCGCTGAAGACCGACCTCGCCGAGGTCATGGTCGAGTTCGTGACCCCCTTCCGGGACCGCACCCAGCAGTACCTGGACGACCCGGAGACGCTCGACTCGATCCTGGCCAAGGGTGCCGAGAAGGCTCGAGCCGTCGCCGCCGAGACCCTCGCGCAGGCGTACGACAAGGTGGGCTTCCTGCCCGCCAAGCACTGAGTCACCGGACCGAGCACAACAGCTTGCACGGCGCTGCCCTCCGGGCGGCGTTCCCCTGCCCATGGACACGACGACAGGAGTACGACGTGGGGACCGTAACGATCGGCGTCTCGATCGCGGTCCCGGAGCCACACGGCAGCCTGCTCCAGGAGCGGCGTGCGGGCTTCGGGGACCCCGCGGCGCACGGCATCCCCACGCACGTGACCCTGTTGCCGCCCACCGAGGTGGACGCGTCGGCGCTGCCCGCGGTTGAGGCGCATCTGCTCTCGGTCGCGGCGGCGGGCCGCCCGTTCCCGATGCGCCTTTCGGGAACGGGCACCTTCCGTCCACTGTCGCCGGTGGTCTACGTACAGGTGGTGGCGGGCGCCTCGGCGTGCTCCTGGCTGCAGGAGCGGGTCCGGGACGCCTCGGGGCCGATGGCGCGCGAACTGCAGTTCCCGTACCACCCGCATGTCACGGTGGCGCACGGCATCTCCGAAGAGGCCATGGACCGCGCGTACGAGGAGCTCTCGGAGTACGAGGCCGAGTGGCCGTGCACCGGCTTCGCCCTGTACGAGCAGGGCTCCGACGGTGTCTGGCGCAAGCTGCGCGACTTCGTTTTCGGCGGCCCTGTAGTGCCCCCTCAGGCGCAGGCCCCGGCGGCCCGGGGTACGCTGCCCGCTCGCTGACCGGGGGTGCCCCGGCCGACCGTGCTGGGGGATCATGCGCAACGCAGCGGCAGCCGTCGCCGTCCTCGCCTTGCTGGCGGCCGGCTGCGGGGCACAGAAGGCCGACGGGACCGCCGACGCGTCACCGTCCAAGTCCCGTGCCGCCGGGCTCTCCTGGGCGTACGAGCGCATCGACGACGAGGACGGCGAGCTGATCGACGGGGCGGCCATGGCTCCGGACGACATATGGGCGCTCGGGAGCGACGGCGCGCACACCGACGGGCGGTTCACGAAGGGCCATCTGCTGCACTTCGACGGCGAGAAGTGGACGCGGGAGCCGATGCCGGCCGACGGCGACCCCCACCTCTCCCGGCTCGAGTACCTGGGGTCGGCGGGCATCCGGCTGCACACCGTGGAGGGCACCGCGTCGGACACGAGGACCCCGCGGTACGCGCTCTGGGACGGCACCCGCTGGGGCCCGGTGAAGGACGCACCCGCCGGGCCGCTCAAGGACGTCGAGGTCATCAGCGCGGACGACGTGTGGGTGCTCCGGGGCGACGGCAAGGTCACGCACTGGGACGGCGGTCGCTGGACGGTGACGCCGATGCCCGCCGAGAAGGTCGCCGCCCTCGCGGGTTCGGCGAAGGACGACGTGTGGGCGGTCGGCGCGCGGACGACGGGGCCCGGTGTCGGTGGGCCGGGCGGTGAGGTCAGGCAGCCCGCCGCGATGCGCTTCGACGGTAAGGAGTGGTCGCTCACCAAGACGCCCACGTACCGCTTCCCCGACCCGGTGCCGCCCGAGCCGTACGCCGAGCTCACCGGGATCGACGTCGCCTCCCGTACGTACGCCCGCGCCTATGGAGGGCACTCCTACAAGGGCTACGACAGCGAAGTGGCCCGCGATCCCGAGTCGGAGCACGTCGGGCTGAGCTGGGACGGCTCCCGCTGGACGGATGCGAAGCCCTTCCCCGGAGCGTGCGCGTACCGGAGTCCGGTGGCCCGGGACGGTGACCGCGGCTTCTTCATGAACGGCAACTGGCACCTGACCACCGACGGCACCTGCACCAAGATCAAGAAACCGAGGCTGCCCGAAGGCGGCGGCGTGCGCCCCGAGTCGCAGCAGCAGCTCTGGCTGAAGCGGATCATCACGGTGCCGGGCTCGGACAAGGTGCTGGGCTTCGGCACGGTCGACGTCCTGCAGAGCGGCTTCGCCCCGTCCAAAGCCGTCGTCGTCGCCCTGAAGCGGCAGGAGAAGCCATGAAGAGGACCGCCGCGATCCTGGCCGTGCTGGCTCTCGCCGCAGCGGGTTGCGCCGGCGACGACAGGGGACCCGCCCGGGCCGGCGGCGCCAAGAGCGACGCCTGGAAGCTCGCCCACGTCGACAAGACCACCAGGGGCGAACTGACCACCGTCACCGCGGCCTCCGAGGACGACATCTGGGCCGCGGGCTGGGAGTCGCTCAACGGCAACATGAGCGACCCCGACGGCCAGTACCTGCTGCACTACGAAGGCAGCGAATGGCGGCGGCAGAAGCCACCGGCCGAGCTCGACGGGAACATCCTCCACCCGCGGCTCGACTCCTCGGGCCCGGACAACGTGTGGCTCTTCGGCTCGGGCGACGACTTCACGGTGGGCGTGGCCCGTTGGAACGGCACCCGCTGGCAGCGCGTGCCACGGCCGCCGGGGAGCGGAATGCTCAGCGAGACCAAGGTGTTCGCTCCCGACGACGTGTGGGTGCTGCTCGGCGAGAAACAGGCGCAGCACTGGGACGGCAGCCGATGGACCAGTCACGCGCTGCCCGCCGTCGCGAACGCGCTCGACGGCACGTCGGGGGACGACCTGTGGGCGGTCGGCTTCCGCACGAGCGGTCCCGGAGTGGGCGGCGAGGGCGGCGAACTCAGCCAGCCCGCGGCGATGCACTGGAACGGCGAATCCTGGACGAGCACGCGGACGCCGGAGTACCGCTTCCCCGAGCCCGTTCCGCCCGAGCCGGGCGCCTCCCTCGACGGCGTGGTGGCGGCCTCTCCAAAAGAAGCGTGGGCCTACGGCTCGCACGACTTCAACCACGGAGAGGCCGAGGGGGAACCTTCCATCGAGCACATCACGCTGCGCTGGGACGGCTCCCGCTGGCACGAGCAGAAGGGCGCCGACCAGGACCCGTGCCTCTCCAGGAGTGTCGTCGCGCACGACGAGGACGGAGGGCTCCTCTTCGGAGTACGCCGGTACCGCACTCCGGAGGGGCGCTGCACCAAGCTGTCCTGGCCGCACCTGCCCGCCAAGGGCGAGATCAAGTCCGGCGCGAGACAGCAGCTCTGGCTCGACCCGATCGTGCCGGTGCCGGGCACGAGGAAGTTCGTCGGCGTGGGCAAGATCTACGTGACCCAGTGGGGCAACCCGCAGACCTTGCCCACCGTCGCCACGTACGAACCGCCGAAGACCTCCTAGAGGGGCAGTCGCCGGAACACGGGCCGCGGCACGTGCCGCAGGGCCGACATGACCAGGCGCAGCGCTCCCGGTACCCACACCGTCTCGGAGCGCCGCCGCAGGCCGTGCTCGATCGCTTCCGCCACCGCGTCCGGAGTGGTCGCCATGGGGGCCTCCTCCAGACCGGCGGTCATCTTCGAGCGGACGAAGCCCGGGCGGACGACCATCACGTGCACTCCGGTGCCGTGCAGCGCGTCGCCCAGGCCCTGGGCGAAGGCGTCGAGTCCGGCCTTGCTGGAGCCGTAGATGAAGTTCGAGCGGCGGGCGCGCTCGCCCGCCACCGAGGAGAGCACCACCAGGGAGCCGTGTCCCTGCGTCTGCAGCGCCCGTGCGCAGACCAGGCCGGCGGAGACGGCGCCCGTGTAGTTGGTCTGGGCGACGCGGACCGCCGCGACGGGCTCGTCCTCGTCGCGCGCCTGGTCGCCGAGGATGCCGAAGGCGAGCAGCACCATGTCGATGTCGCCCTCGGTGAAGATCTTGCCGAGGGCCGCTTCGTGGGACTCCGGGTCGAGGGCGTCGAAGGCGACGGTCTTCACCTCCGCGCCCATGTCGCGCAGGCCGGCCGCGGCCCGCTCCAGGTCCGGTGACGGGCGCCCGGCCAGCCAGACCGTGCGGGTGCGGCGGGCGACGAGGCGCCGTGCGGTGGCGAGGCCGATCTCGGAGGTGCCGCCGAGGACGAGCAGGGACTGAGGGGTGCCGAAGGCGTCTTTCATGAGTACCGGTCTCCTAGAGGGCGAGGCGGCGGGAGAGGTCCGAGCGGAACACTCCACGCGGGTCGAGATCGGCCCGCAGGGCGCGGAAGTCGTCGAGCCTGGGGTACATCGCGGCGAGCATCTCGGGCCGCAGGCGTGAGTCCTTGGCGAGGTAGACGCGTCCGTCGGCGGCGGCCACCTCCTCGTCGAGCTCGTCGAGGAAGGCACCGAGTCCGGGGAGGTTCGCCGGGATGTCCAGGGCGAGGGTCCAGCCGGGCATCGGGAAGGAGAGCCAGCCCGGATCGCCCTCTCCGAAGCGCTTCAGTACGGCGAGGAAGGACGGGCAGCCGCGCTCCGAGATGCGCCGCACGATGCGGCGCAGGGCCTCCTCCTTGCCGTATCCGACGACGAATTGGTACTGCACGAAGCCGCTGCGGCCGTAGATGCGGTTCCAGTGCGGGACGCCGTCCAGGGGGTGGAAGAAGGTGGAGATCTTCTGGAGCTCGTCGGTGCGGGAGCGGGGCGCCTTGCGGTACCAGAGCTCGTTGAAGAGGCCCACCGAGGCCTTGCCGAGCAGCCCCTCCGGCAGGAAGGAGGGGGCGGCGGGCAGCCGGCCCGGGCGGAACGCGAGAGGGGCCCTACGCGCGCGTGCCCGCTCCGGAAGCGCGTCCAGGGGGGCGTGGTCGCCGCGGGTGAGGACCGAGCGGCCCATGGCGGCGCCGCGCGCGAGGAGGTCGATCCAGGCGACCGAGTACCGGTAGCGGTGGTCGGTGGCGGTGAGGCGGGCCATCAAGTCGTCGAGGTCCGTGGCGCGTTCCGTGTCGACCGTCATCAAGGAGGTCTCGACCGGCAGGAGTTGCACGGTCGCCGAGAGGATCACTCCGGTGAGGCCCATGCCGCCGGCCGTCGCGTCGAACAGGGCGCTGCCGGGTTCGACCGTGCGGACCGTGCCGTCGGCGGTCAGCAGGTCCATCGACAGGACGTGGCGGGAGAAGGAGCCCGAGACGTGGTGGTTCTTGCCGTGGATGTCGGCGCCGATCGCCCCGCCCACGGTCACGTAACGGGTCCCCGGGGTCACCGGCACGAACCAGCCGAGGGGGAGCAGGACTTCCATGAGGTGGTGCAGTGAGACGCCCGCGTCGCAGACCACCGTGGCCGCCGGAGCGCCCGTGCTCGTCGTCCCTGTGGTGTCGATGACGCGCACCCGGTCGAGGCCCGTCATGTCGAAGACGGCGCCGCCCGCGTTCTGCGCGGCGTCTCCGTAGGCACGGCCCAGGCCGCGGGCGATGCCGCCGCGCTCTCCGCAGTCACGCACCGCGGCCGCGGCCTCCTCCTGTGTGCGGGGTCTCACCAGCCGGGCGGTGGTCGGTGCGGTGCGGCCCCAGCCGGAGACGGACACGGCGGCCGCCGTGGGAGCCGAGGCGCGGGCAGGGGAGTCGGCGGGTGAGTCGGCAGGCATGGACGTGACCGTATCGCCCGTATGTGGATGCTTCGCTCCAACAGTCCCGGTCCTCACCGAAATGGGTGATTGATGGAGTGTCATCCTGGATTGACGGAATTATGAGCATGTTGTTTAGAAGAGTTGAGATGCCCGGCTCTCGAACGTCTTCGAAATAGAGGCGACATGCACGACATGGACCACCGGTTGCTGGCGGCCCTGCGCGACTGCGGCGCCAACCCGCGCGTGGCGGCCGCCGCGCGCGCCCTGTCGCGGACCGGCGAGCACGGCGCGCTCTGGATCGCAGCCGGCCTCGCGGGCGCCGCAGTCGACCGCGAGCGCCGCGGGGCGTGGCTGCGCGGCACGGCCCTCACCGCCGCCGCACACCTGGCCAGCATGGGCGTCAAGCGGATCGTCCGGCGCCCGCGCCCGGGCAGCCACAACGGAGTCGAACCCCTCGTACGCACCGTGGGCCGGCACTCCTTCCCCAGCTCGCACGCCACCTCGGCCGCCGCGGCCACCGTCGCGTACGGCGCCCTGCGCCCCGCCGGCGCCCGCCTCGTACCGCCGCTGGCCGCCGCGATGTGCGTCTCCCGGATGGTCGTCGGCGTCCACTACCCCTCCGACGTGGCCGCGGGCGCGGCGCTCGGCGCGCTCACCGCGCGCGTGGGCGCCGCCTGGATGAACGGAGGCAGCCATGCCTGAACGTATCTCCACCGTCCTGGAGCGGCCCCGCCCGGCCCAGCGCCCGAGCGCCGCCGGTCTGCCGCTCGGCCTGCTGAAGACCGCGCGCCCCCGCCAGTGGGTGAAGAACATCCTGGTCGTCGCGGCCCCCGCGGCCGCCGGCGAACTCTTCTCGCGGCACGCACTCACCCAAGTCGCGATCGTCTTCGCGCTGTTCACGGCGGCCGCCTCCGCCGTCTACCTGATCAACGACGCGCGCGACGCGGACGCCGACCGCGCACACCCCACCAAGTGCCGCAGACCGGTCGCCGCCGGACAGGTCCCCGTGCCCGTCGCCTACGCCGTCGGAGGGCTCCTGGCCGTCCTCGCGCCCACGGCGGCCGCTGTCCTGTGCACACCGCTCACAGCGGCGCTCCTGGCCGCGTACGTCGGCATGCAACTCGCCTACTGCATCAGCCTCAAGCACGTCCTCGTCGTCGACCTCACGATCGTCACGACCGGCTTCCTGATGCGCGCCATGATCGGCGGCCTCGCGCTCGAGATCCCGCTCTCGCGCTGGTTCCTGATCACCACGGGCTTCGGCGCGCTCTTCATGGTCTCCGCCAAGCGCTACTCCGAAGCCGTACAGATGTCCGGGAGCGCGGAGAAACTGGGCGCCACGCGCGCGTTGCTCACCGAATACACCACCGGATACCTGCGCTTCGTGTGGCAACTGGCCGCGGGCGTCGCCGTTCTCGCGTACTGCCTGTGGGCCATGGAGGAGGGCGGCGCCGCAGATGTGAGCCTGCTGCCCTGGCGCCAGCTCTCCATGGCGGCCTTCATCCTCGCCATCCTGCGCTACGCCGTCTTCGCCGACCGGGGCACGGCGGGCGAGCCGGAGGACGTCGTCCTGCGGGACCGGGCGCTCGCCGTGATCGGCCTGGTGTGGCTCGCGATGTACGGACTCGCGGTCGCGGACTGGTGAGTTTGAATTCCCTACGCGCTAAGGTGCGTTCCCTGCGCGGACGGCTGCGGTCGCTCGGGCCCGAGCTGCTCGGCTTCGCCGCCGTCGGGATCTGCGCGTACGCCGCCGACCTCGGCCTCTTCATCTGGCTGCGCGGACCCGTGGGCCTGGACCCGCTGACCGCCAAAGCGCTCTCCTTCGTGGCGGGCTGCTCGGTCGCGTACGCAGGCAACGCGCTCGGCACCTACCGGAGCAGGACCGCGGAGGTCTCCCGGCTGCGCCAGTACGTGGTGTTCTTCGCCGTCAACATCGCGGGCGCCCTCGTCCAACTGCTGTGCATCGCCGTGTCCCACTACGGTCTCGGCCTCACCTCACAGCGGGCGGACACCGTCTCGGGCGCCGGAATCGGTATGGCACTCGCCACTGTCCTGCGGTTCTGGGGTACCCGGACTTTGGTCTTCCGCTCACCGGGCAGGACAACAGGCAGAACCGCAGGCACGGAGGCGACATGGACTGGCTGAAGAAACTGCCCGGCATCGGGCCCCTCGTGGAGAAAGGCATGCGCACGCACGCGTGGCAGGCCTACGACCGGCTCGACCACGTGCACTGGACACGCCTCGCCGCCGCCATGACGTTCATCAGCTTCCTGGCGCTCTTCCCACTGCTCACCGTCGCGGCCGCGATCGCCGCGGCCACCCTGTCGAAGAAGCAGCAGAACACCCTGGAAGACAAGATCTCCGAACAGGTCCCCGGCATCTCCGACCAGCTGAACCTGGACGCGCTGGTCGCCAACGCGGGCACCGTGGGCCTCGTCGCGGGCGCCCTGCTGCTCTTCACCGGCATCGGCTGGGTCGGCTCGATAAGGGAGTGCCTGCGGGCCGTCTGGGAGCTCGAGGACGAGGAGGAGAACCCCGTCCTGCGCAAGGCCAAGGACGCCGGAGTGCTCATCGGGCTCGGCGGCGTGGGTCTCGCGTCGTTCGCCGCGTCCGGCCTCGCCTCGACCGCCGTCGGCTGGGCCGCCGACCTCCTCGGCATCGACGAGCAGGGCTGGGGCACCGTGCTGCTCCAGGTCGTCGCGTTCGCCATCGCCGTCCTCGCGGACTTCCTGCTGCTGCTCTACGTCCTGACACTGCTGCCCGGCGTGCAGCCGCACCGGCGGCAGCTCATCACCGCCGGGCTGATCGGCGCGGCCGGGTTCGAACTGCTCAAGCTGTTGCTCGGCGGCTATATGAAGGGCGTCGCCGCGAAGAACATGTACGGCGCCTTCGGAGTGCCCGTCGCGTTGCTCCTGTGGATCAACTTCACGGCGAAGCTGCTGCTGTTCTGCGCCGCCTGGACGGCGACGCGGAAAGCGTCACGTACAACGGGCGAAGACAGCGAGGGCGGCGAAAAGGCAGCCTCCGAAGAAGCTGCCTCCCCGGCCGGATCCCGCCGTCAGTCCTGACGCGACCGCCGGCCCGCCTGGCCCGGCAGCGGCATCCGGCGCCTGAGCACGAAGGCACCCGCGGCGAGCAGCGCGAGCACGCCACCCGCGATCCCGAGCGCGATGCCCATGCCGCTCGTCCCGTTGTCGGAGGCGTGCGCCGCCTTCTCGACGGCGCCCTCGCCGCCGCTGCCCGGGGCACCCTTGCCGGCGCCGCCCGTGGCCGCGCCCTTCGGGGCGACGAGCTCACCCACCGGGTCGACCTTGCCCGCGGCCTTGAAGCCCCAGTCGAAGAGCCGTGCCGTCTCGTTGTAGACCGCGTGGGCCTCTCCGGAGGAGGGGTTCATGACGGTGACGAGGAGCACCTTGCCGTCGCGCTCGGCGACACCGGTGAAGGTGTTGCCCGCGTTCGACGTGTAGCCGTTCTTGACGCCCGCGATGCCCTTGTAGGGCTCGACTCCGGGGGCGCCGGTGAGCAGCTTGTTGGTGTTCTGGATCTCGAAGGACCCCCGCTTCGTCTTGCCCTTGTCCTTGCCCTTCTTGACCTTCTTGGTCTCACCGGGGAACTGGGCCGTCGCCGTCGCGCAGTACTCGCGGAAGTCCTTCTTCTGCAGCCCGGAGCGGGCGAACAGCGACAGGTCGTACGCGGAGGAGACCTGCCCCTTGGCGTCGTAGCCGTCCGGGGAGACCACGTGCGTGTCGAGGGCCTGCAGTTCCTCGGCGTGCTTCTGCATGTCCTTGACGGTCTGCGGGACACCGTCGTTCATCGCGGACAGGACGTGCACCGCGTCGTTGCCCGACTTCAGGAAGACACCGAGCCACAGGTCGTGGACGGAGTACGTCTCGTTCTCCTTGATGCCCACCATGCTGCTGCCCGCGCCGACGCCCTCCAGGTCGGAGAGCGCCACCTTGTGCTTCTGCGACTTGGGGAACTTCGGCAGGACCGTGTCCGCGAAGAGCATCTTGAGGGTGCTCGCCGGCGGCAGCCGCCAGTGCGCGTTGTGCGAGGCCAGGACCTCGCCGGACTCGGCGTCCGAGACGATCCAGGAACGCCCCGTCAGGTCCTTGGGCAGCACCGGGGCGCCCGCCTTGAGCTTCACCTGAGTGCCCGGCTCACCGAGCCGCGCACCGCCCACGGTGGACATCCTGGAGGGCGGCTTCGGGTGCTCCTCGTCGCCTCCCGGCTTCCCGTCCGCGAGCGCGGGCGCTGCGGTCGACATGGTCAGCAATGCGGCGGAAGCGACCAACATGGCGGTCTTTTTTACGGCAGGCACGGACGAGAACGTACAGGGCGGGACTGTGTGCGTCGCTCCCGAGGTGCGCTGTATCCCGTCGTCCCCACCCCGGCGGCGGCGCGGGACGGGACCTGGCGATACTGAACGCATGAAGCTCAGCCGCCCTGTCTCCTGGTTCCTGCTCGCCTTCGGGGTGTGGAGCTGGTTCATCTGGATCACTTTCGTCAAGAACCTGTGGAAGGACGGCAGCGGGCTCGCCTTCGACGACGCGGACAACCCGACCGGGTACTTCTGGGTGCACCTGACGCTTGCCGTTGTCTCCTTTGTCTTGGGGACGGCGGTAGGGGTCATCGGGTTCCGTGGAGTCCGTGCTCTGCGCAGAACGTCATAGCTGTGGTCGTCCTCACGGTCCTTGTGGGCCTCGCCGTCCTCGCGGCCTTCGCCGCCCTCCACTGGTACGCGTGGCGCCGTCTGGTGCGGGACACCACGGCCGGTCCCGGGCTCGCCCGGCGGACCGGCACGGTGGTCTTCGTCGCCGGGCCGCTGCTGATGTTCGGCGCGCTCGTGGCCGAGCGCTCCGGAGCGCCGTTCCTGCTGCAGCGGGTGCTCGCCTGGCCCGGCTTCATGTGGCTGGCCCTCTCGCTCTACCTGCTGCTCGCGCTGCTCGTGGGGGAGTTGGTGCGCCCCCTGCTGCGGCGGTGGGCGGAACGCGACACGAAGCATGACGCGGAGCGTGACGCGGACCGTGGAAGCGTCCCGGAGCCGAAGCCGGAACACGTGTCCGCAGCCACGGCGGACACCGGACCCGACGCGCCGTCCGGGCCCGAGCCCGAACGCGCACCCGAACACGCGCCCGAACCCGTGCGCGCCGCCCCCGCCCCCTCCCGCCGCCTCTTCGTCTCCCGTGTCGTCGGCGGCACCGCGGCGGCCGTCGCGGCCGGAACCGTCGGCTACGGAACGTACGGCGTGCTCCGCGGCCCCAAGGTGAAGCGCGTCACCGTGCCGCTGGCCAAACTGCCGCGCGCGGCGCACGGATTCCGGATCGCCGTGGTCAGCGACATCCACCTCGGGCCCATCCTTGGACGCGGCTTCTCGCAGCGGGTGGTCGACACTGTCAACGCCACCCAGCCGGATCTGATCGCCGTGGTGGGAGACCTGGTGGACGGCAGCGTCGAGGACCTGGGTCCGGCCGCCGCGCCGCTCGCGGGGCTGCGGGCGCGCCACGGTGCGTACTTCGTCACGGGCAACCACGAGTACTTCTCCGGCGCCGAGCAGTGGGTCGACCACGTCCGCGAACTGGGCCTGCGCCCGCTGCGGAACGCCCGTACCGAACTCCCCGGCTTCGATCTCGCGGGTGTCGACGACGTGGCGGGCGAGGACGAGGGCAAGGGCCCCGACTTCGCCAAGGCGCTCGGCGACCGGGACCGCTCGCGGGCCTCCGTGCTCCTCGCGCACCAGCCGGTCGTCATCCACGATGCCGTCGAGCACGGCGTGGACCTGCAGCTCTCCGGCCATACGCACGGCGGCCAGCTGTGGCCGGGCAATTTCGTCGCGGACCTGGCCAACCCGACGCTCGCGGGCCTGGAGCGGTACGGCGACACGCAGCTCTACGTCACGCGCGGCGCGGGCGCCTGGGGGCCGCCGGTACGGGTCGGGGCGCCGTCGGACATCACGGTCGTGGAGCTGGCGTCGCGCCAGGCCTGAGCGGCGCGCGCCGTCCAAAGCCCCGCTCCGGCAAGGCATTTGGGCAGAACTGGCCAGATGCGGCAGAACTCGCCAGATGTGGGTGAGCCCCGAGGTGCCGCAGTGACACCGTGCGGCTCCTCTGCGCAGCATTGAGGCGTCGGAGGGTGAACGGGGGGAGGAATGGGGGAGGAATGGGGACTTGTTGAGACGTGACGCCTTCAGACTGCCGCCGCACCCCGCGTCAGTGCCGCTCGCCCGTACGCGCGTGCACGACCACCTGTCGGCCTGGGGGCAGCCGGCGGATCACGGGGCGCACGACGACACCGTGCTGCTCGTGTCGGAGCTGGCGACTAACGCGATCCTCCACGGGCCCGTGGAAGAGCGGGAGTTCGAGGTCGCGGTGACGGTGCTCGCCGACGGCTCCTGCTTCATCGAGGTGTCCGACGAGAGCCCGTCGGAGCCCGAACTGCGCACCGCCGACGCCTGGGAGGACGAGAGCGGCCGCGGCATGCGGCTCCTCGACGCGATCGCGGAGGCGTGGGGCGTGTGGCGGCGCGGCAGGTACGGCAAGACGGTGTGGGCGCTGGTACGGGGCTGAGCGCGCCGGTGCGAGGGGCGGAAGCCTGGCGCGGACGGCCGTTGTCAGTGGTCGGCCCTACTGTCGAGGGCATGGGAATGGTGACGTTCGTCGATGAGACGACAGCGGGGGAGCGCCGTACCGGCGGGGGACTCGACGTGGCGGAGGAGCGGCTCGCGCTGCGCGAGGTGATCAGGCGCCGGGTGTTCCAGGAGGTCGCGGAGTACAACGCGAGCACGTCCGGGGTGTTCCGCGGGCTCGTGCGGCCCACGGACGCGGAGCGGACGCCGAACGGATACGCGCTGCGCACCCCGCGCCACATAGATCCCGAGCGCCAGTACCGGCAGGCCGTCGAGGCGTTCGGGCGCAACGGCTTCCTGGTCCTGGTCGGTGACCGGCAGGTGGAGGACCTGGACGCGGACGTCGACCTGGCGCCCGGCACGGAGGTCACCTTCCTCAAGCTTGTCCCGCTGGCGGGTGGCTGATGACCAGGCACTACCCGGAGCGGGTGCGGAACGTGGAGCGTCTCGCCGCCGACGGCGACATGCCGGGCCTCGCCGAGGAACTCCTCAAGACGGCGATCACCAACGGCAACCAGTGGAGCCACGACGGCGAGAAGGTCCTCGGGGTCGTCCACGCACTGCCCCCGGAAGAGCGCCGCCGGATCGCGGACTCCCTCATAGAGCTGAGCAATCCGTACCACTTGGAGTCACCGACGCGGATCAACGCCCTCACGCTGCTCGGGATCATCGGCAAGGACCTGCCGGGCGACCCGCTCGCGGAGGAGCGGGCCCGGCGCCTGGAGGAGCTCGGTTCGGAGCACTGCGTGCGGTCGACGCGCGAGGCCCTCGCGCTCGTCGAGGCGGAGGCGGCGGCCGGTCGCACCCCGCCCCCGCTCGCCGTCGCCGCCCTGCGGCGCACCCTCCTCGTCCAGTACTGGCAGGACGACCCCCGGCTGAAGAAGGTCGTCACCGCGCTGACGGAGCCGCTGCTCAACCCGGGCGAGGTCTGGTCCGACCGGGTCCTGGCGGACCTCGCCGGTCTCGGGGCGGCCGATGGCCCCGGCGGTACCTGGCACGCGCTCGTGCGGCACGCGCTCACGGCGAAAACCGGCAAGCCCACCCCCAAGTGGGAGCAGACGGCCCGCGCTCTCCTCGCACCGCTGGACGCCGATGAGGTCCGGAACACCCTGGTGGCATGGCTCGGCCTGGTCGGCAGCCCCCGCGCACAGCCGCTCCTGACCTACGGCTACGGCATCGCGCCGAACGACGAGTACGACCCGTTCAACGCCGACGCGATCCGCGGCCTCGCCTGGACCCTCGCGCTGCTCCCGCCCCACCCGGAGTCGGCCCGCACCCTCGGCTCCCTCGTCGAGACGTCCCTGCGCAAGATCCAGGGACTGGGCCCGCGCAACCCCAAGGTCGCCAACGCCGGCGTCGTCGCGCTCGCCCGCGCCGAGGGCGAGGCGTCCCTCGCCGAACTGTCCCGCCTCGCCTCCCGGGTGACGTACAAGACCACGCTCAAAATCGTCAACGCCGGCCTGGAGTCGCGCGCCGAGGCGCTCGGACTGAGCCGCGACGAGGTCGAGGAGCTGGCCGTTCCGGCGTACGGCCTGACGGAGGTCGGGCACTGCGTGCGGCGGCTCGGCGACTGCGAGGCCGAGCTGACGATCACCGGGACGAAGGCCGCGCTCCGGTGGCGCAACGGCGCGGGGAAGCAGGTCAAGTCGCCGCCCGCCCCCGTGAAGCGCGACCACGCCGACGACCTGAAAGAGCTGAAGACCGCCGTCAAGGACATCGACAAGATGCTCTCGGCGCAGGCGGAGCGGCTCGACCGGCAGTTCCTGGCCCGCCGCGAGTGGACGTACGACGCGTGGCGCGAGCGGCTGCTCGACCACCCGCTGGTCGGCACGCTCGCCCGCCGCCTCCTGTGGACCGTCGACGGGACACCCTGCGGTTACGCCGACGGGGAGCTGCGCACTCTCACCGACGAGCCGGTGAAGGACGGTACGACGGTCGGGCTCTGGCATCCCGTGGGCCACGAGGCCGCCGAGATCGTGGCCTGGCGCGGCTGGCTGGAGCGGCACGGCATCACGCAGCCCTTCAAGCAGGCCCACCGCGAGGTGTACCTCCTCACCGACGCCGAGCGGGCCACGGGCACGTACTCGAACCGCTTCGCCGCGCACGTCCTGCGCCAGCACCAGTTCAACTCGCTGGCGGCGGTGCGGGGGTGGCGGAACAAGCTGCGCCTGTGTGTCGACGACGAGTACCCGCCCGCCGTGAGGGAGTTGCCGCGCTGGGGGCTGCGCGCCGAGTACTGGATCGAGGGCATCGGTGGTGACGCCTGGACCGAGGACCTCACCGACGCGGGCAGCTATCTGCGGGTCCGCACCGACCAGATCCGCTTCTACCCCATCGACGCCCCGGAGAACTCCGCGCACGCGGGCGGCGGCGAGTACCGCATGTGGCTCGCCGACGGCCGGGAACCGGTCGACCCGCTGCCCCTGGAGGAGATACCGGAGCTCGTCGTGAGCGAAGTGCTCCGCGATGTCGACCTGTTCGTCGGCGTGGCCAGCGTGGGCAACGACCCCACGTGGCAGGACGGCGGCCCGGCGGGACGCTTCCGCGAGTACTGGACGTCGTACGGCTTCGGGGAGCTCGGGCCGAGCGCGGAGACCCGCCGGGACCTGATCGCCCGCCTGGTGCCGCGGCTCGCGATCGGCGACCGGTGCTCCGTGGAGGGCCGCTTCCTGCACGTGCGGGGCGAGCGGCACACGTACAAGATCCACCTGGGGTCGGGGAACGTCCTGCGGACGCCTTCGGAGCAATACGTCTGCATAGTCCCCTCGGCGTCGGGGGCGGGAGCATCCGTGAGCGGCACCGGATACCTGCCCTTCGAGGGCGACCGGACGCTGGCGGTCATCCTCAGCAAGGCGATGATGCTGGCCAGGGACGACAAGATCACGGACCCGACGATCCTGAGCCAGCTCTGACCGCGGCGGCCCCGCCCGGGGGGGGGAGAGAGAGGGCAATCCCTCCCGCCCGCTCAGAAGCTCCGGGCGAGTTCCGGCCGCTTGAGGTAGTCCGCGAACCCCACGACGTTCCCCCACGGGTCGGCGATCTCCACGGTCCAGCCGGTGGCCACGGAGAAGGGCTCGGCGAGCAGCGGCACCCCCGCGGCCGCCAGCGCCCGCCCCTTCGCGCGGGCGTCCCCGACCTCCAGCCAGAGGCGGGGGGAGGGCCACGACGGCGTGCGCGGGACGATGCCGTCCTCCACGCGCAGCAGCACGCCCGGCGTCTCCTTCCCCACCTTCAGGATGGCGAGGCCGATCTCGTCGAGCCGGAAGGCGACGGGGAACCCGGCCCGCTCGTAGAAGCCGACGGCCTCGCCCAGGTCGCCGACGGGAAGCAGGACGTTGTCGAAGCCGAGAAGCTCTGCGGACTGGTCAGCGGACAGGCCGACCGACTGGTTGTCTGACATTCCGTCAGGGTAGGCCGGGGCCCGCCGCACCGGCGCAGGCGCGCATGCACCGCACCGCGGAGCGCGCGATACTTCGGCCGTACGGGCGTAGGGCCTCAGCTCCAAGGCGTCCGGGGGCCCCGGCCCAGGGCATCAGCGGTTGATCGACTGGACCTCCTGGACCTCGACGTCCTGCGCCCCGTCGAACGTGCCGTCGGGCAGATCGCCGCCCGCGCCGCCGTTGCCCTCCCAGGTGATCGCCCAGGTGATGGAGGCCTTCATCCGGAACGACTCCCCGTTGGTGGGCCGCAGGTACCTGATGCCGCACGGCGGGTCCTCCTTCGACGAACCCTTCGTGTAGGGAGTGCCGATGCTGCCGTCGTCGTTGACCGCGCACTCACCGTCGGCGGGGAAGGTCTCGGCGTCCGACGTGCCGGGGTCCAGGTGCAGGCTGACCGGCTTGGCGGTGGTCTCGGCCCACAGGCCCGTGCCCGGCAGCTCGGCGCGGACCTTCACCGGCTCGAACTCTCCCTTGTCCAGCCACACCCAGGTCGGCAGGTTCACGGTCAACTTGCCCTCGGGCTTCAGTTCGACCTCGGTGTCGGGGACCTTGATCTTGTTGTAGGCGTAGCCGGCCAGGATCTCCGGGGTGGGCGCGTTCTTGATGTCGGGGATCGTGCCGGCGTCCTGCCAGAAGAGGTTCGTCTCGCACTGCCGGGCTTCGAAGGTGTCCTCGACGTCGGGGTTCATGACACCGCGCCAGAACTTGCCCTTCTTACCGATGTTGAAGTCCTTGTAGCCCTTGGCGCCGTCGGACTGCTCCTTGCCCTTCTCGTAGTGGTTCACCATGAGTTCCTCGCCCCAGCTGAGCGAGGGCGTCACATGAACCAGGTCGCCGCCCTTCTTGAGCTTCTCGACGCTGTCCTTCAGCTCCTCGGGCGACGCGACCGGCTCGTACCAGCAGGACGGCGGCTTCCAGTTCGGGTCCACCGCCACGACGGGCTTGGCCGACGAACCGCCCTTGCCGCCGCTGACCTGCTTCACCGTGACGCTGGTGCCGACGCCCGCCGTGAGCGAGTTGCCGGAAGCGCCGCCGGACGGGCCGGTGGGTCGTCCGGCGGGCGGGTGGTCCGCGTCCTCGCCGAACGCGTGCGCCGTCGCCGGGCAGGCGCCGAGCGTGAGGGCCACCGTGGCCAGCAGCGGCACGTACCGCTTAGGACGCCTCGTCACTTGTCGCACCCCCCACGCTCCGTCTCCAGGGAAACGGTGCTCCAGACCCCTTCGGGTGTCTTCTTCAGCGTGGTGCGGTACTGGAGGACGGGGTTCACGTCGTCGGGAGTGCCCGTCCGCTTCTTCGTCTCGCGGTCCTCGGTGTAGCCCTTGCTCTCGTCGACGCAGTAGAAGAGCACGCCACCCGCGTCCGAGAGGCTGACCTGCGGGTTGAACACCCTCGCGGCGCCGACCAGGGTGTGGTTGTTGTCCACGTATCCCTTGATGTACGTACGGGAGGACTTCAGCGCCTGCTGCGAGGTGTAGAAGCTCACGGGCTTCGCCTGCGGGTCGGCGGCGATGACGGCCGCGTACTCCGCCTTCAGGCGTTCCCTGCCGTCGTCCAGGATCGCCTGCTTCTTCGGGTCGCTGTTGTGCCACCCCACGAAGTCGGCCTTGAACGAGCCCGGCAGCTTCACCTCGGGCCGCTTCGCGCCGTCCGGCCGTGCGCTCGCCGACGCCTTGGGCTTCTGCCCGCCGTCGGCCCCTTCGATCTTGTCGGAGGACCCGCCGCCACCTCCGTCACCTCCCCCCGAACCACACGCGGTCAACAGCAGGGCTGCGGACGCGGTCAGCGCGGCCGTCACGAGACGGGTGGGGCGGTTCACTCGGACTCCTCATGGGTGGGGGGGGAAAAGCGATGCGACGGTTTCGGGGCGTGTGGGGGGTGTCTGTGTCGCGGCGTGACAGCGCCGTCAGGTGACCGCGGTGAGGAATCTCCTGACGGCACTGATGTCCGTCTGCCATTCGGAGACCTGGTTGCCGTCCTCGTCGACCGTGCTGCGCGGCCCCACGGACCGCCACGGCTCGTCCGGCCGAAATGGCTCGGTCAACTCGTCGAGGAAGACGACGGAATTCTGGATGCGGACGTCCGGCCCGCTCCGGTAGACCGGCCAGCAGAACACGAAGTTGGCGGTCGCCGGGTCGGAGATGGACGAGACGAGACACGAGGTGGCCTCGTCCCGGCCGTCCACGACGCGCAGCGCACGCGCCCAACTGGCCCGGTAGTCGTCCACGTCCCAGTAGGAGAGATCCATGGGGAAGTGCTCGGAGAATTCCCCCACGGAGATCCTGCCGACGGCGCCGATGCCGTTCGCGGCGCTCCCGGGCGGCGGTTGCACGGCGACCACCTCGAACCGGCCCATGCCGGGGCGTCGGCCGATGGCCCTCATGTCGTGTCCCCCGTTGTGCTACGCGAATGTGCGAACTCACGGTATCCGGGGGGCGGGTGGGAGTGCCAAGCCCGTTTCGGCTTGTCCGGGCAGGGAGTTGCGGGATTTGTGGGGACAAAGGAGGGCGGCACGCCGTGCGCTATGTGATCTACGCCATCGACTTCGCCGGGGCCCGTTCGCTCCGTTCACCATCGCGAGCCTCGACGCAGGCGGGCCCCGCTCCCAGAAAGGAGCGGGGCCCGCCTGGACCAGTAACGGCGTGAGGCCGGTAACGGCGTGAGATCAGTAGCGACGCGTGATCAGTAGCGACGCGTGATCAGCGCGCGCTTGACCTCCTGAATCGCCTTCGTGACCTCGATGCCACGCGGGCACGCGTCCGTGCAGTTGAACGTCGTGCGGCAGCGCCACACGCCGTCCTTGTCGTTGAGGATCTCGAGCCGCTGCTCGCCCGCCTCGTCACGCGAGTCGAAGATGAAGCGGTGGGCGTTCACGATCGCGGCCGGACCGAAGTACTGGCCGTCGTTCCAGAACACCGGGCACGACGACGTGCAGGCGGCGCACAGGATGCACTTCGTCGTGTCGTCGAAGCGCTCGCGGTCCTCGGCCGACTGCAGACGCTCGCGCGTCGGCTCGTTGCCCGTGGTGACCAGGAACGGCATGACGTCGCGGTACGCCTGGAAGAACGGGTCCATGTCGACGACCAGGTCCTTCAGGACCGTCAGACCCTTGATGGGCTCGACCGTGATCGGCTTGCCCGGGTTGATGTCCTTGATCAGGGTCTTGCAGGCGAGACGGTTCTTGCCGTTGATCCGCATGGCGTCCGAGCCGCAGATGCCGTGCGCGCAGGAGCGGCGGAACGTCAGCGTGCCGTCCTGCTCCCACTTGATCTTGTGGAGGCCGTCGAGGACGCGCTCCTTGGGGTCGATCTCCATCTGGAAGTCTTCCCAGACGGCGTCCGCGGAGACCTCCGGGTTGAACCGGCGGATGCGGAAGGTGACCGTGATGTACGGGGAGTCGGCGAAGCCCGCCTCGGGCTTGGCGTCTTCCTTCTCGAGGGTCGGGGTAGCCATCAGTACTTACGCTCCATCGGCTGGTAGCGGGTCTGGACGACCGGCTTGTAGTCGAGACGGATCGTCTCCGTGCCGTCGTCGCCGACCTCGCGGTACGCCATGGTGTGGCGCATGAAGTTGACGTCGTCGCGGTTCGGGAAGTCCTCGCGGTAGTGACCGCCGCGGGACTCCTTGCGGGCGAGCGCGGACTGCGCCATGACCTCGGCGAGGTCGAGCAGGTTGCCCAGCTCGATGGCCTCCAGGAGGTCGGTGTTGAACCGCTTGCCCTTGTCCTGGATCGAGACGTTGAGGTAGCGCTCGCGGAGCTCCGCGATCTTCTCCACCGCCGTCTTGATCGTCTGCTCGGTGCGGAACACCATGACGTTGGCGTCCATGGTCTCCTGCAGCTCCTTGCGGAGTTCGGAGACCCGCTCGGTGCCCGTGGCGTCGCGCAGCCGCTCGACCTGGGAGACGACGAGCTCCTCCGGGTTCTCCGGGAGGGCGACGAAGTCGTTCTTCGCGGCGTACTCGGCGGCGGCGATGCCCGCGCGCTTGCCGAAGACGTTGATGTCGAGGAGCGAGTTGGTGCCGAGGCGGTTGGCGCCGTGCACGGAGACGCAGGCGACCTCGCCCGCGGCGTACAGGCCCGGGACGACCGTCGTGTTGTCCGCCAGGACCTCACCCTCGACGTTCGTCGGGATGCCGCCCATGGCGTAGTGCGCGGTCGGCTGGATCGGGATCGGGTCCGTGTAGGGCTCGATGCCGAGGTAGGTGCGCGCGAACTCCGTGATGTCCGGGAGCTTCGCGTCCAGCTGCTCCGGCGGGAGGTGCGTGAGGTCGAGGTAGACGTGGTCGCCCTCGGGACCGCAGCCGCGGCCCTCACGGATCTCCGTGTAGATGGAGCGGGACACGACGTCACGGGACGCGAGGTCCTTCATGACCGGCGCGTACTTCTCCATGAAGCGCTCGCCGTCCTTGTTGCGGAGGATGCCGCCCTCACCGCGGGCGCCCTCCGTCAGCAGGATGCCCATGCGCCAGATGCCGGTCGGGTGGAACTGGAAGAACTCCATGTCCTCCAGCGGCAGACCGCGCCGGTAGCAGGCCGCCTGGCCGTCACCGGTGAGCGTGTGCGCGTTCGACGTCACCTTGAAGAACTTGCCGGTGCCGCCGGACGCGTAGATCACGGACTTCGCCTGGAAGACGTGGATCTCGCCGGTGGCCAGCTCGTACGCGACGACGCCCGCGCTCTTCTTGACTCCGTCGACCTCGACGATGAGCTGGTCGAGGACGTAGAACTCGTTGAAGAACTCCACGCCCTCCTTGACGCAGTTCTGGTAGAGCGTCTGGAGGATCATGTGGCCGGTGCGGTCCGCGGCGTAGCAGGAGCGGCGCACGGCGGCCTCGCCGTGGTTACGGGTGTGACCGCCGAAGCGGCGCTGGTCGATGGTGCCGTCCGGGGTGCGGTTGAACGGCAGGCCCATCTTCTCCAGGTCGAGGACCGCGTCGATGGCCTCCTTCGCGAGGATCTCGGCGGCGTCCTGGTCGACCAGGTAGTCGCCGCCCTTGATCGTGTCGAAGGTGTGCCACTCCCAGTTGTCCTCCTCCACGTTGGCGAGCGCGGCGGCCATGCCGCCCTGCGCGGCGCCCGTGTGGGAACGCGTGGGGTACAGCTTCGTGAGCACGGCGGTGCGGCTGCGCTTCGTCGCCTCGATGGCGGCGCGCATGCCGGCGCCGCCCGCGCCGACGATGACGGTGTCGTACTTGTGAATCTTCACGGAAGTCGCCTCGGCTTTAGCGGATGTTCGGGTCGAAGGTGAAGATCACCAGCGTGCCCAGAAGGATGGTGAACACCGTGGCGGTGTACAGCAGGCCCTTGAGCCACAGACGCGTGTTCGGGCGCTCCGCGTAGTCGTTGATGACCGTGCGCAGGCCGTTGGCGCCGTGCAGCATGCCGAGCCAGAGCATCAGCAGGTCCCAGACCTGCCAGAACGGCGAGGCCCAGCGGCCGGCGACGAACGCGAAGCCGATCTTCGAGACACCGCCGTCGAGCACCAGCTGGATCAGCAGGTGGCCGATGACGAGGACGACCAGGACGACGCCGGACAGGCGCATGAAGAGCCATGCGGCCATCTCGAAGTTGCCGCGGGTCGAGCGGGGGGTCTTGGCGGTGCGCTTGCGCGGCGCCTCGATGACCGGGGCCGGGTTGTCCACGTCGTAGAGCGAGGCGCCCTCGACGGGACCCACTCCGGAGGTCGCGGACTTGTCGAGCGTGGTGTCAGCAGACATGTCTGGCGTCAGCTCCCGAAGACTTCGCGGACGGCGTGGCCGAGGACGGGGTACAGCGCCCCGACCATCAGGACGACCCAGATGCCGACGACGGTCCAGAGCATCTGCTTCTGGTAGCGGGGACCCTTCGACCAGAAGTCGACGGCGATGACGCGCAGGCCGTTGAGCGCGTGGAAGAGGATTGCGGCGACCAGGCCGTACTCGAGGAGTGCGACGATCGGCGTCTTGTAGGTGCTGACGACATCGTCGTACGCCTCCGGGGAGACGCGGACGAGAGCGGTGTCGAGCACATGCACGAACAGGAAGAAGAAGATGAGGACGCCGGTGACTCGATGAGCCACCCATGACCACATTCCTTCCCGGCCGCGGTACAGCGTTCCAGCCGGCACGGAAGTTCCTCCGGGAGCGGGGGTAGGGGCCGGCCGGCTTCTCTGGTCGGACGAGCCCGGCCGGGTACGGTCCACCGGCCACTCGTCATCGTATCGACGAGTTGTCGGTAGCCCCGCCCCGGGTCCGCGGGTGTGGTCAAACAGGCAATCAAACAGGCACGTACGGGCTATCGGGGTGCGTTTGCGCACGAATCGCCCGAGAGGCCGGTGGGACGGCCGTTTCCGGGGTGAGGCGGGCCAGGCGGCCGCGGGCGAGCCGGCGCATCTCCTCGGCGGCGATGGCGCGCTCGTCCTCCGGATCGTTGCCGAGGCGTGACCGGATGCCGGAGAGCAGGTGGTCGAGGGCCTCGTCAGGGGCGACGTCGTCGAGGCAGATCACGAAGGTGTGCCCGAAGCGGCTCTCGTACGCGGCGTGGGCGGCGCGCAGGGCGGTGTGGGCGGCGGTCCTGGTGGCGTGACCCGCGGCCCGGTGCGGGATCCCGGGATCGAGGGGTTCGCGGGCGAGGGCCTCGGTGAGGTCGGCGGGCGACATGTCGTACGCCGCCTCGTCGGACGCGGCGAGCAGGGCCTCCAGGTCGGGGTACGGACGGTGGGCGGCGACCCGGCGGGCCCAGCGCCGGCTGCCGCAACAGGTGAGGAGCGCGGCGGTGGCCGCGGCCGGCGTGGCGGAGTTCAGCAGGGTCAGCTGGTGCGGGGACAGCGTGCGCTCCTGGGCAGGGGGCGGCAAGGGAGGGCGGTGCGGGTGTGGGGGTGACGTAACGCTATCGAGGTGTGCGGAGAGGTGTCCGAAGGATGAGCGAATTTCACCCGAATAGGAGAGTTTCGCTTCACAGTGTGGACGAGCCGGGTGTGAGAACGCGTCGTAGCGTGGATCTATGGCTCTGGTTCTGACTCTGATTTCAGGTGCGGCACCGGGAACGGCACCGCGACAGCGAACGGCACCGCGGGATGTGCGCACGCCACCGCGAGGTGGGCGAACGGCACCGCGAGGTGGCCGGTGAGGCGCGGGCCGATAGCCGCGGCGGGCGGTGCCGCGGTCGCCGGGGCCGTCGCGCTGACCGTGGCGGTCTGGCCCGGCGGCGACGGCGAAGGGACCGCGGACGGGCCGCCACCGGGCGGGAAGTCCGCCCCCTCGGTCGCGCCCAGTCCCTCCAAGAGCTATGAGCTCTCCAAGGCCCCGGCCACCATCCCCGCCGTACGCGAACACACCGCGGCCCGCGGCCCCGGCTGGCGTCCCGCCGAGGGAAAGGGACGCGTCGTCGTCCGTGACGACGGCCTCGAGGACGAGGCGCGGCTGCTCGCCGGCGAGCTGAAGCTGACGTACGGGGGAGACGCGAAGCCTCGCAGCGGCGACGTGGAACTGGCGCTCACGGACGAGAAGAAGCCGGATGAGAAGAAGCCGGAAGCGAAGGAGGGCGGCGGCGCCGAGTCGTACACGCTGACCGTGAAGGGGCAGCAGGTGCGGATAGCCGCGCCGGCCGAGGCCGGTGTCTTCTACGGGACCCGCACCCTGAAGCAGGAGGTCAGCGGCGGCAGGACCGCTCCCGAGGGCGTGGTGCGGGACCGCCCTGCCAAGCCGCAGCGCGGCTTCATGCTCGACATCGCCCGCAAGCACTTCGACGCGGAGTGGATCGAGGACCGCATACGCGAGCTCGGCGATCTCAAGTACAACCAGCTCGGCCTGCACTTCTCCGACGACCAGGCGTTCCGCATCGAGTCGGATTCGCACCCCGAGATCGTCTCCTCCGACCACCTCACCAAGGACCAGGTCCGCCGCATCGTGCGGCTGGCGAAGAGCCGGCACATCACCGTCGTGCCCGAGATCGACTCGCCGGGACACCTCGGCACGGTCATCCGCGAGCACCCCTCCCTGCAGCTCCGGAACGCCCGTGGCGCCGCCACGCGCGGCGCCGTCGACATCTCCGACCCGGCGGCGGCGAAGATCGTCGACGAGCTGCTCGAGGAGTACGCCGAGCTGTTCCCCGGCGCGTACTGGCACCTCGGCGCCGACGAATACCAGGCCCTCACGGTCAAGAACCCCGAGGCGTCCTACCCGCGGCTGGCCGCCGCCGCCCGCGAGCGGTACGGCCCGGGCGCGCGCGTGCAGGACCTGGCGACGGGCTGGCTGAACGACCGGGCCGACACCGTGCGCAAGTTCGACAAGAAGTTGAAGGCCTGGAACGACGGCTTCTTCCGGGGCGGGACCGCCGAGGCCGCCGGCGATCTGGAGGTCGCCTACTGGACGGGCAAGGAGATCGGCGCGCGCGAGCCCGACGAGTACCTGGCGGCGGGCCGCAAGCTCACCAACTACAACGACGAGTTCCTCTACTACGTCCTCGGGCAGCCCAACGACTTCCGCTACCCGACCGGACAGCGGATCTACGAGGACTGGACCCCGCTGGTGGTGCGCGGCACGCGGCCGGTGAGCGAGAAGTACGACGGCCAGATCCTCGGCGGCACGTTCGCGGTGTGGGGCGACCTCGCGGGAGCGCAGAGCCAGGAGCAGGTCGCGCAGGGCATCCGCATGCCGCTGCGGGCCACCGTCCAGAAGCTCTGGGACCCGGGGAAGCCCCAACTGTCCTGGAGCGACTTCGTGAAGCTCGCCGATACGGTCGGCTAGCCGCATCATTGCGGTAGGAGTGTGCGGAACACGGCGGGTGGGGGACGTGGCATGGGCTACTGGGGTTACTACGTCGTCGGCAGGAGCGAGCGGCCGCTCGCGGAGCTCTCTGTGTTATCAAGGGGGGCGGGCCTGCGGGACGAACTGACCCTGCTCGACCGGCGGCCCGACGGCTGGCAGGTGTGGGAGGTGCCGGGCGGCGACGGCACGCGCGACGTCGGGAACATGAACACGTTCGCCCGGGAGACGGGCGCGCCCGCCCTCTTCGGATACGTGCTCGACAGCGCCTGCGTGATCGTCGAGGCGGCGGCGCCCGAGAGCGGCGCGTGGACCACGTGCCTGGCGCGGCGCGCGATGGCCGACTACCTCGGCGACACCGACCTCACCGTCGACGACTACTTCCTGGAACCGCGCGACGCCGCGCAGCGGGCGGTCGCCTGGGCCGCGGAATCGGGCCGGACCGTGCCGGCGGGGCCACTGTTCGACGTACTGAACGCGAAGGCCGAACCCTCCGCGGAACAGCTCTTCTTCCGCCTCCTCGACCGCCTTGGCGTCGTGCCCCAGTGACGTTCCCGGGGCGGTGCACGCAGTAAGGGGCAGTACAGGGTCCGTGACGGGGGATCCGTGACGGGGGAGACGTACGGCATGAGCCTGGTGGAGCTGATCGCGCAGGCCGACGAGAGGGGCCTGGCGGCGAGCGGGCTCGCCTGCCTCGACCGGTGCGTGCCGGTGCTCGGCGGCGAGGACGACCTGCTGCGGCCGCTCTGGGCCGGGCTCGCCGACGGCGGCGACTGGGACGGGCCGCTGGCCGAGGCGCGCTCGGCGCTCGACGCGGCGGGAGACCTGGCCGGGCAGGTGCCGGGCGCCGCCGGTGAGGCCGCCGCGCTCGCCCGCCGCATGTTCGACGCGGTCCCGGTGGCGCGCTCGGGCGCCGAGGTCCGTGAGTGGGCCGACGGCTGCTCCGTCGCCGCGCTCCAGGTCCACCGCCTGCTGGACACCGGGCCCGTCGGCACCCGCTCGGTGGCGGCGCGCCGCGAGGGCCGCACGGACGGCATGTCCCCGCTGGTCGCCGCCGAACTCCGCCGCCAGGTGACGATCCTGGAGCTCCTCTCCAACAAGGGAGCGGGCCCCGCGGGCGGTCTGCGGCAGGCGATGAACGTCTCCACGGAGGGCCGGCGGGTGCTGCGGGCGGTGGTGTCCCGGCGGGCGCGGGGACACCACCGAGAACTGTGATCAGTCCCGTTCCGCCGACAGCTCGACGCTGCAGGTGGCGCGCCCGTGGGCGCCGAATGCCGTGGCGCGCCGCTGGTGTTCACCGCGTACGGAGAGCGTGCAGCTCGCCTCTCCGCCCCGCTCGCCGAGCCGAATGCTGACGGCAGGGTCCTTGCCGAGCGGAACGCGCACCGTCTTCCGCCAGGGCAGCTCGACGCCCGTCTCGACGGTGGCGCTCCCTCCGGTGTTCCCCGAGAGGTACGAGACGTCGGCGGTGCCCGTGCCGGTGACGCGGTACGTCACCGGGGCGGTGGGGGCGGCGGATCGCTCCGGTTCGTCGTCGCCGCCCAGAAAGCCGTAGACGACGAAGCCGGCGCAGATGCCGAGAAGCACGGCGCCCACGGCCACCACGCGCCGGTCGGAGACCTCACCGACCACCGTCGGGTCGTCCGGGTCCTCCGGAATGACCTCTTCCCCTAAGCCGTCGGTCTCTTTGACGGCGCCCGCGTTTTCGTCCCGCATTGTTTCCGTCCCTATTCCGGTCCCTCGCAGAATCCGGCCGGTTATACAACACTCCGTGCGCTGTTTACCAGCGGAAGAATAAACCGGACCTTTCGCCGGAGAGTGCGACGCTCGGAGTGGGGTGATGGTTGTACGAGACATGGGGCATGTCCGTGTGAGAAGGGGCACGGCTGGAAGCCGTGACGGCAGAGACGCGACTTCCGCTTGATATGAGGGGGCGCGTATCGCGCTCTCGGATGCCGGGACGAAGGGGTGGGAGCCATGGACGGTGACGGTAGACATGGGCAGACGATCGGTGCGAGAGGGATGAGGGATCGGGCGCGGGAATTCGTCGCGCAGGCGACCGCGCGGAACCGGATACCGCTCGACTTCTCCGTCGGCAGCCTCCGCGTCGTCGACTTCCTCATCGAAGGCCTGCGCAAGGGAGGCCGGGAGCGGGCCGAGATCGCAGGGGCGCTTTTCGGCCTCGGGGCGTACGTCGGGGAAGTCCTCGTGCGCCGCGCGGGCGCCGTCTGGATCGACTTCGACGGAGAGCAGCGGGAATTCTTCGGGCAACGGGTCGGTGTCCGGATGCCGGACGGCCGGGTGTGGAATCCTCTCGGCAAGGTCGTCAATTGCCTGGAGCGAGGCGGAACAGGCGGTTCCGAACCGTCGCTGCAAAGCTTTTACCTCACCTTGCCGGGGCGGGTGCGCCACGCGGCGTGATATCGACGCCGGTGAATTTTTAAGCCTTCTTTTGTTATGGGGAACCGTGGCGCAGGGTGGGGTACATCGCTGTCCGACGGATTGTGATCAAGAGCTGACGTGGCCTCCGAGGCCTGGCTGCAGATCGTGCGGGACCTGGAGCGGTTCCAGGGCGGCGGTGCCGACTTCCGCCGCTGGGCCGCGGCCGTCGCGCGGCACCGTGCCATCGACCATCTGCGGCGGCAGCGGAGCAGGCCGCGCGGCACGCTGACCGAGCAGGACGTCCTCGACATCCCGGCCGTGGACGACACGGCGGGCCAAGCGCTGGAGACCCTCTCGACGGAGCGCGTCCTCGCCCTGGTCGCCGCCCTGCCGCCCGACCAGGGCGAGGCGGTGCTGCTCCGGGTGGTCGTGGGCCTGGACGGGCCCGCCGCCGCGCAGGTGCTCGGCAAGCGGCCCGGCGCGGTACGGGCGGCCGCCCGCACGGGCCGAGTGCCGGCTAGCGGCACCGGGGTGCGTCGTCGTCGTGTCCGCGTGATGGAAGGGAACCGGCCTGATGTGAGAGGCATTTGTGAACCTGTCCCGAAATCCTGGCCCCTTGGTTAGCCTGACGAGCCATCATCCGGCGACCCGGCCGTCACGGCCACGGAGAGGCCCGTGCCTGACGAACTCGGATTCGACGAGCTGCTGGACGACGGCGGCCTGATCGCCCGGCTGCTCGGCAGGACCGCGGCCGGGCGCAAACGGGACCTGCTCTACGGACCCGACCTGCCCGTCGTTCTTCTCGTCGGCGGGCCCGGCATGGGCAAAGGCCGCCTGCTGCGGTGCATACGCGAACAGTTCGGGCCGCGCGTCCCCGTCGCGTACGTCGACTGCGCCCTGACCGACTGCCGGGAACAGGCCGAGGCGCGGCCCGGCAGCCGCTCCGAAGTGACCGAGGTGCTGCGCAAGATCGCCCTCCAGTACGGCGACTGGAGCGGCGACGGCGGCGGGATCGCCGTGCCCCGGCTCTACGCCGGGCTCGCCGCCGTCGCGGCGAGCGACCGGCTCGCCCACACGGCGCCCCTGGTCGACGAGGTGGGCCGGCTGGAAGGGATCCTGCCGCCCGGGTCCTTCTGGCGCGGCGTCCTGCACGGGGCGGCCGCCAACTACCTGACGTATCTGGGCGGGCTGGTCACTGGGCCGCTGACCCAGCCCTTCCTCAACGCGGTCCTCGACGGGCTGTTCGCGCGCGTCTCGACCGGCGGCAGAGCCGTCCTCGCGGCCTGCTACGGCGAGTACCCCGGCGCAGGCGGCCACCCGCAGGCCGGCCTCCGGGCGCTCGGCGAGGACTTCCAGCAGGGCGGCGAGGCGCGCCGGATCGCCGAGGGCTTCCTGTTCCGGGCACTGCGGCAGGACATCGACGCCGCCTACCAGGGGGTGCGCGGACGCATGTCGCGGGTGGGGCGGCCCGCCCTGCTCCTCGACCACGCGGACGGCTCGCTGGGCAGACGGCTGGTGAAACCGGCCCTGGAGGACCGGGAGCGCGGGCACCACGACCGCCTGGTGATCTTCGCGACGGCCCGCCGCGAGGACGGCGGCCGCTTCCTCCACCGGGCCGGCAGCAGCCGTGACGGCATGGTGGACTGGCAGCCCTTCACGGGCGTGCTGCCCGAGTGGAGCCGCCCGCCCGGCGGAGTCCCCGACCACGCGCCGCTGTGGCGCGGCGTCCTCCTCGTACGCATGCCCGTGCTCACCCGCGACCGGCAGAAGGACGAGCTCAGCCGGTTGCGCGGCGGTCACGAGCGGCCCGACAACGCTGTCCGGCTCCGTATCCACAGCGGTGTGCACCGGCTGAGCGGGGGCCGCCCGCTGTTCGTGACCCGGCTCGGCGAGGCGACCGCGGCGGCGGTCTTCCCGACGCCCGAGGAGTGCACCGACTGGGCGCTCCTGGACGCCCGGGTGCCCGCCGCGGAGGACGAGCAGGGCCGCCCCGTCGCCGACCGGCCGGTGGCCGACGTACTCATCGACGAACTCGTCGTACGCCAGCACCCCGAGGAACTGCCGCCGGAACACCGCGGCCACTGGCTCGACCTGCTCACCCACCTGTCCGTCGCCCACGACGTGGAGTGCGCCCAGACCCTGATGCGGGCGGTGCAGGAGGGGCGGACCGAACAGCTCAACGCCTACCGCATCGCCGAACTCCTGGAGGACACCGGCTGGCCCCGCTGCCCCCGGCACTTCATCGGCGACCTCGGTCTGCGCCGCCTGCTGACGCGCAGGCTGCACCGGCTGCGCGCCGACGGCGCCGCCTGGCACGCCGACCACGCGCTCCTCCAGGGCCACTACCGCGACCTCGGCGACCGCCACCCGGACGCGCTGTTCGGCACCGCCGCCGCACACCGGATGCACCACCTCCTCGCCTCCGACGGCGCCGACCTCGTCACCCGCTACCTGGCCGACACCTTCCGCACCCGCCCCGCCGACGAGTGGTGCGAGGAGCTGCTCGCCATCGCGGACGCCGCGCTGATCGGCGCCGACGACGACCGGTACGCCCGCGCCCTCGGCGAGAGGCAGGTGCGCGGCGACTCCCTGCGGCGCCGGGTCGACCGGCTGCTGCACGCGGTGTGGCTCACCGAGGACCGGACCCGGCCGCTGGAGGAGACCGTGCCCGGCGTCCTGCGCGGGCCGCTGCGCGAGCTCAGCGAGGAGCTGGCGCAGATCGCCGACGAGGCGGTACGCGTCCAGGGGCCGGAGGGCGCCGACGTGGCCAGGGCGGCGGACGGCGCCGCGTTCCTCATCCGCATGGCCCGCGACTGGGGGGACCGGGCCGAGGACAAACAGCCGCTGCAGCGGTGCGTGTGCACGGAGCACATCGGGTTCGGCTGACGGGCTGACGGGCTGACGGAAAGGGAGGGCAGCGGTGAGACAGTTCGGAAACTGGCTGTACAACACGTTCCTGGCCAACTGGACGCGCAGGAGTCTCACGCTGGCCGGCGCCGGGGCCGTCGCGGTGCTCCTGTACTGGCTGGTGCCGCCGATCGGCGAACCCGACAGCTGCGCGCCCGGCGTGGAGAAGCACGGCGGCGAGTGCATCGGCGTCAACGGCACCGGGTACGCCTTCGGGACGCCGGAGATCGACGAGGTCGCGCGGGCCATCGCCGAGGAGAACGAGAAGTTCGTCGGCGACAAGCCGCACGTCACCGTCGCGCTCATGCTGCCGCTCCAGCCGGACCTGGCGGCGGAGCGGGTGCAGCTGCGCAGCGAGATCCAGGGGGCGTACCTGGCCCAGTACCGGGCGAACCGCGACGAGAACACCCCGCTGCTGCGCCTCGTCCTCGCCAACCCCGGAGACGCCTACGCCCAACAGGAACGCGTCGTCGACCAGCTGGCGGAGATGTCCGCCGACAAGCACCACAACCTGCGTGCCGTCACCGGCTTCAACCTGAGCCTGGACGCCACGGAGAAAGCCATCGCGCGCCTGACCAGGGAGCTGCACATCCCGGTCCTCGCCAGCCGCGTCAGCGCCGACGAACTCGCCAACCCGGAGAACAGCACCGGCAAGGACCCCTATCCGGGCCTCGCCCGCATCATCCCGACCAACCGCCAGCAGGCGGACGCGCTGGCCAGCTTCCACGGGCGGCTCAAGGACGCGGAGACCGTGCTGGTCAGGGACGAGCGGCCGCACGACATCTACAACGACTCGCTCGCCAAGGCGTTCAGCCGCGACGAGGACGGGCCGCCAGGACCCAAGGAGCAGCCGTTCGAGTCCCCCTCCATCACGGACCCGGGGGACACGGGCAACGACTTCACGCTCATCGCCCAGAACATCTGCCAGTCCACCGCCCGCTATGTCTACTTCGCGGGCCGCCCCGTCCATCTGCGCCTCTTCGCCCTGAAGCTGGCGGACGCCCACTGCGAAGGGAAGAAGTACACGATCGTCAGCGGATCGGGAGCGGCCACGCTCAACCGCTACATGAAGGACGACGACTGGGAGAGGCTGCGCGGCGGCGGGAAGGACCCCGTCATCACGGTGCAGTACGCGGCTCCGGGACACCCCGCGGCCTGGGACGGACAGCTGAAGGGCAAGAGCGGGGCCGACCGGAAGCCCTACTTCACCGAACCACGGGCGGAGTTGAACGCGCTGCGCACACTGATCCGCAGCGGGCGCGCCGGAGACATCGGCGACGTCCACCTGGAGGACTCCCGCACCATGCTGGTGCACGACGGCGTCAGCGTCATCGCCAAGGCCGTGCTGCTGGCCAACGCCCAGACCGAGTCCACGGTGCCGCCGCTGAAGCGGGTCTCCGACATGTGGCAGCGCATCGAAGCGGTCAACCGCGTCCGCGGGACCAGCGGCTGGATCTGTCTGACCAACGCGGGGAACGCCTACGACAAGCCGGTGGCCGTGGTGCAGCTGAACCCCCGTACCGAGAGGCTGGAGTTCGTCGGCATCGGCTGGCCCGAGGACAAGCCCCAGCCCGCGGGGTGCAGGGTGCCCAGCGAGACGTGAGGCGCCGCTCCCCGGCCGTCCCCCGGAGGGAAGGGGGGGAGCGGCGCCACGTGCCGTGTGCGGGACCGCTACGGCGTCAGCGCCTGGCCCAGCTTGGCGCCCGCCGGGGTCCCCAGCAACGTACGTCCGTAATAGACGCCGCTCGAACCGGGGACGTCCGAACCGGTGCTGTCCAGCTGGAGGATCGTGCCGTCGCCGGCGTCCTCGCCCTCGGCGCCGATGGCCAGGTCGGCCCGGCCGGAGCCGGACAGGTCGGCCAGCGTCACCGAGGTGCCGAGCCGGTCGCCCGACTCCGTGGACCCCGGCACGCCGGGCTCGTCCTGCGAGAAGGCCTTCGCGCCCGTGCCGGTGAGGCCGGACGAGGAGCCCTTCAGGAGGAGCGAGGTGCCCGCGTCCTTGCGGTTGGTGCCGGAACGGGTGATGTCCTCGCCCGGGGCACCGGTCAGGACGTCCGCGTAACCGTCGGCGTTGTAGTCGCCCGCCGCGACCGACCAGCCCATCGCGTCGCCCGCCTCGGCCGCGCCGACGACGCCGGACGTCGCCTGGTGGACCGTCTTCATGCCGGTCGTCGTGAACCCCGTCGACGTGCCGGGGACCACCGTGACCTGGCCGCCCGCGTGGGCGCCCGACTCCGAGGTGTACGGCTGGCCGATGACCAGGTCGTCGTAGCCGTTGCCGTTGACGTCGGCCACCGCGACCGAGCGGCCGCCCGGCACGGAGATGACGCCGACCCGGCTCAGTCCCGAACGGCCGCCCCTGAACCAGGCGACCTTGCCCTTGCCCGCCTGGTCCCGGTAGGTCAGCGCCACGTCCGCGTAACCGTCCCGGTTGAAGTCACCGGACGCGGCGTCGGGGTAGGCGATGGCGGTGTCGCCCGGGGTGAGGCTGCCGCCCGAGGCGTGGTCGGCGTCGAGCCGCGCGGCCCACGAGCCGCCGGTGCCGGTGGCCGCCGCGAAGACGTCCGCCTTGCCGTCGGCGTTGAAGTCGCCGGACGCGACCGCCGCGCCGAACCGGGCGCCCGGGTAGTGGAAGTCGGCCGACAGCTGCATGTCCGTGCCGGACGTGAACTCCGGCCCGTACAGCATCGTGACCGCGCCGCGGTCCTTGTTGCCCGACGTGTCGTCCTCGCCGGGGGCGCCGATGACGAGGTCCGCGTGACCGTCGCCGTTCAGGTCGCCCCACGCCGTGGCCGCGCCCCAGTCGTCGCCCGTCTCGGAGTTGCCGGGAACGCCCGGACTGGTCTGCGTCAGCGAGATCTTCGAGGCGCCCACCGGGCCGTCCAGGCCGCCGGGCACGACCGTCACGCGGCCGCGGCCCGACGACGCCTTGGGGGTGCCGGCGATCAGGTCCGTGATGCCGTCGCGGTTGTAGTCGCCCGTCGGGACGGCGGCGCTGCGGCCCGCGCCGGCCGCGTACCGGCGTACCTCGACGAGCGCGGCGTCCAGGTTCTCGCCGGGGCAGGCGGTCGCGGTCGCGCAGTCGTCGCGGTGGCCGGAGACCGTGTCGAGCGACGCCCGGTCGCCCTTCTTCCACGCGCCGGTGTCGTCGGACGCGGTCAGCGTGACCTTGCCGGCCGGGTCGCCCCCGTACTGGCCGAGCTTCCAGGCCGCCACGCGCGCCACCGACCGCAGGGCGGCGCGGGTCGGCTTGCCCGCCGGCCTGCCCGTCGCCGGGTCGCCCGCGAAGTCGCCGAGGACGGCGATGCCCGCCGACTCACCGTCGAAGCCGCGGGTGTGCGCACCGAGGACGGGCACGTCGACGCCGCCGCGGCGGCCCTCGAAGATCTGGCCGCACTTGTCCACGAGGAAGTTGTGGCCGAGGTCGTTCCGGCCCTCGGTCTCCACCTGGTACGTCATCAGACCGCGGATCAGCGACGCGGACCGGGCGCAGCTGTAGTCGTTCGTGCCGCCCGCGGCGTGGACGAAGACCGCCTTGACCTTCTGGATGTACTCCGGCGGCTCCTCGACGGCGGACTCGTCGGCGCCCCAGGCGGCCCGGCCGATGACGGGTGGCTGGGTGACGGTGGAGGGCGGGGGTGCCGGCTTGGTGCGAGTGCCGGTGGGGGCGGGCGTGTCGCCGTCGGCCGCGAAGGCCGCGGGGGCCATCGCGGTGCCTCGCGCCGTGGCGCCGGACGACGCGTTGGACGTGCCGGGGCCGCCGTCGAGCGACGGGTTCCGCGCCTCACCGGACGTCACGCCCGGGTCCACGAGGTTGACTTCAAGTCCCTTGGGCAGCCCGGCACCGGCCGTACCGTCCGCCGCTACGACACGGACCTCCACGCCGTCCGACGGACCGACCCAGAGCGGGTCGGAGGCACCCTTCGACTCCTTCTCGGACTCCTTCTCGGAAGAGCGCGGCTCCAGACGCAGGGACCGCCAGCCGCTCCACGCGCCGGAACCGATGCCGCGCGTACGTACCTGCGCCGTGCCCTCCAACTCCTCGGTGCCACCGCTCCAGGAGACGCCGAGGAGCGAGAACTGCTCGGTCGACGTGCGAGGCAGCCCACGCTTCGTAGCGCCGCCGGCCTCGAGCGGGAGATCGTGCACGCTCGCGGGCCGTTCGGCGCGCGGGTCGGCGCCGGGCCCCTCCCCGTTGCTCGGGCCGGCCGTCGCGTACGTCACCGCACCGGCGCCACCGAGCACGACGGCGCCGATCGTCAGCCACGCCCTGCGCTTGTGGCTCAGGGGCCGGTACGCATGCGTGGTACGCGCCTTTTCACGCGGTTTGCGCGGGATCAATTACCCCACTCCTCAAGGAATTTCAGGTGAACCAAGCGAGTCCGTACGACTGGCCGAGAGGGCAAAGGGTTGTAGCGGGGTGGGCGATTTGTCGCGTGACATATCCCGCACGCGGTGGGTGTGACACCGGGGCGGGCGGCTGCGCTGGGGGATGTGACAGTTGTGAAGTGGAGATACGGGTGGGGCAAGGGGTGGGGCAGCGGGTGGGGGCACGTGTGGCGGATCATGCGGGAGTTCCGGCGGCAGGCCGGGCGGCGGACCGTGCGGGAGACCGGGCGGGGGCGGGCGGCAGGTGGCTGCGCGGAGCCGCTCTCTGCGTCGCGGTGAGCGCGGCCGCGGGCGGCCTCACGTCCTGCGGAACGGAGCGCGAAGTGGCGTACTCAGGCGGCACGTTGGAGAAGGTCGTGCCCGCCGACGAGGCGCGCGGCAAGGAGCTCACCGTCGAGGCCCTGGGGCTGCTGCGCGGCGCGGACTCGGTACGCATAGGCGTCGACATGCCCACCCCGAAGGGCCGTCAGAAGGTGTCGCTGCACATGGACCGCGACAACAACTGCACGGGCACGTTCGACGCGGGCCCGACGCAGCGCGGCGACCTCATCATGATCGGGGGCGGCGCGACCTACGTACGGTTCAGTGACGAGTCGCTGCGGGCGATCCGCGAACTCGCGGCGAGCCGAGGGCCGGAGGTCGCGGCGCGGACCCAGGAGCGGACGGCGCTGGCGCGCGGCAAGTACCTGAAGATTCCGACGGGCGTCACCGGCGGCTCCCCGTCGCCGGTGAACAGCTGCGACCTCGACAAGATCACCCGCGAGATGCCCGGCACAACAGGCGTGGACACCGTCGTCAAGGCGCTTCCGGAGACCCGGCGTTACGGCCGGGCGGTCACCCCGCTGATTGAGCACAAGGACGGCAGTGAGACGTCCGTGTACGTGGCCGCGGAAGGCCGGCCGTACGTCCTCGGCGTGGAGACGGAGAAGAGCGGCCAGAAGCTGTCGATGCGGCTGTCCGCGTACGACGAGCCGGTCACGGCGGTGGCCCCCGCGGCGGCACAGACGATCGACATCTCGGAGATCCGCCCCGGAGGCGGAGGCCTTTTCGAGGTGTGAGGCCGTGTGAGGCCGTGTGAAGCCGTGTGAGGCCCCCCGGCAGGTGACCGGCCGCCGACGCGCTGTGACACTTCCGCGCCCGGCGACGCTGGTGACCGTGGGGGCACAGCCACGGTGAACTGTGCCCGAGTCGGCCGGATGGGAGCGGGTTGGGCCAGGGTGGGGGACCCCGTCGAGCACAGGCGCACGACGAGGAGCTGGGGAGGGCCGTCGCTGCGGCCCAGGAGGGCGACGAGGCCGCGTTCGCGGTCGCGTACCGCCTCGTCCAGCCGGGGCTCGTCGGATATCTGCGCGGCCTCGTCGGCACGGACGGCGAGACGGCCGAGGACGTCGCGGCCGAGGCGTGGCTGGAGATCGCCAGGGACCTCGGGCGGTTCCGCGGGGACGGGGCGGGCTTCCGCGGCTGGACCGCGACGATCGCCCGGCACCGGGCCTTCGACCACCTGCGCCGCCAGCGGGCCCGGCCGCGCCCGACCGCGCTAGAACAGGACATGCTCGAACTGCCCGGCCCGCACAGCACACCGGCGTCCGCCCTGGAGGCGATCTCGACCGAGCGGGTGCTCGCCCTGGTCGCCACGCTCCCGCGCGACCAGGCGGAGGCGGTGCTGCTGCGGGTGGTCGTCGGCCTGGACGGCCCGACGGCGGCCCGCGTCCTCGGCAAACGCCCGGGAGCGGTACGGACGGCCGCGTACCGGGGACTCAGAAAGCTCGGTGAGCGGCTCGGGCTCGACGACGGTGTGACGGATGACGGTCCCGGCGCGCTGGGGGAGTCGAGATGAACGCAGACGACGTCCCCGCCCCCGGCGACACGCCCGACCCCTCCCCGTCCCCCCTTTACGAGTGGCTCGCCGCGGCCGTGCGGTCCGACGCGTACGCCGACGTCGACGCGGACGCGCAACGGGCGGCGGTCGCGGCCTTCCGCGCGGCCCGCGACGGCGGCGCGCACCACCGGGCTCGGACCCGCCGCCGCGACGACTGGCGCCCCCGCGAGACCCGCCGCGGCCGCGTCTCACTCCGGGCGGCGGGCGGCGTGGTCCTTGCGGGCGGGCTCCTCGGCGGAGTGGCACTGGCAGGGGCGGGCACGGTGCAGGACGCCCCGGCCCCCCGCGAACGCCCCGGCCCGGCTCCGTCGTCGGCGCCGCCGTCGCCCGGTTCCCGGGGCGGTCCGGCTCCGGGGCCGGTCCCGGGCGGTGAGGTGACGGGACCGACCGAGGGCCGCTCCGCGGAAGTCCCGAGGGCCGAGGGAAACGCCAAGGGCAAGCCCAACGGCAACGGCAAGGGCGAGTCCAAGGGCAAGGGACATGCGAAGGCTGAGAAGCCCGCGAAGCCTGCCAAGCCCAACAAGCCCAGAAAGCCCGCCCACCCCGACCCCGGGGGCAAGAACACAGCACGCGGGAAGACAGGCGGGCAGAAGGGTGCGCCCAAGCCTGGCGGCGAGAAGCCCGCAGCCGAGGCCAGGGCCAAGGTCAAGAGAGGGCCTGGGGCGGGCCGGGGCGGCTAGCAGAACCGGCGACTCCAGTGCGACGGGTCTCGTCGAAGTACACTTAGACGAGATCCGTCGAAGTCCAGTACGCCGCCGCTCGCAGGAGGGCAAGTGAAGAACAGCCTGCCGACCAAGCCGGACGACGTGGTCGACCGGGACCGGGAGTGGGATCTGCTGGCGGAGTTCCTCACCGACCCGGACCCGGCGATGCGGCTCGGCATCGTGTCGGGGCGGAGGCGCCATGGGAAGTCGTACCTTCTGCAGGCCCTGTCCGAGCAGGTCGGCGGCCTGTATGTCACAGCGGTCCGGGAAGAGGGGCGGCTGCCCGCGATCCAGCGCTTCAGTGACGCGGTCGCGTCCCACGCCGGCCTACGGCCAGGGAGTCTGCGTCTGACCGACTGGCGTGACGTCCTGTCCAATGCCCTTGACGTGACTGCCCGTTCGTCGCACCCCCTCCTGGTGATCGACGAGTTGCCGTACTTGCTCCAACACTCGCCCGAAATCCCGGGGCTGCTGCAACAGCTCTACGACGAACGCCAGCGGGGTTCCCGGCCCGGCGACGGGCCGGGCCCGCGTCTGATCCTGTGCGGCTCCGCGATGAGCGTCATGCACGAGCTGCTCTCGGGGACCAAGCCACTGCGGGGACGTGCCGTCGTCGATCTGCGGCTGGGCGCCTTCGACTACCGGAACAGCCGGGCCTTCTGGCAGATCGCGGACCCGCTGACCGCGCTGAAGGTGCACGCGGTCCTGGGCGGAGCTCCCGGTTACCGGCCGGTGGCCGCCCGGCCGCATCCGGACGACGGCTTCGACACCTGGCTCACCCGGACGCTGCTCGACCCGGGCCGGGCGGTGTACTCACGTACCGAGACCGAATACCTGCTGCGCGAGGACCCGCGCATCACCCAGCACACGCTGTACTACGACATCCTCACCGCGATCGCCCGGGGCGCCACTACCCCCAGCAAAATCGGTGCCGCCCTGGAGCGCCCGCGCAACGCCGTCGCCCACCCTCTCGGAGTGCTGGAATCCACCGGTTACATCCGGCGAGAACAGGACATGCTCCGCACCCGGCACCCGGTCATCACCCTCGCCGACCCCGTCATCCGCTTCAACCAGCTCATCACCCTCCCGCAGGCCGCCGCCGTGGAGCAGGGTTTCGCCGAGCAGGTGTGGCAGCAGGCCGCTCCCACCTTCAACTCCAAGATTCTCGGACCGCACTTCGAGGACTTGGCCCGCGACTTCACCCGTCGTTACGCCCACACTCTGTTGCCCGGTGGACTGCCTGGCCCGGTCGGTACCACCGAGGTCGCCGACCAGGCCGCCCGCACGAAGCACGAGGTCGATGTCATCGCCCTGGCTGCCGGTGAGCGCCCGCAGGCCCCCCGCGCGAGGATCGCGCTGCTGGGCGAGGCCAAGGCGACCGCGGCTCGCCGGGGGACCGGTGACCTGGAGCGCCTGGAACGTATCCGTGCCCTGCTGGCGGATCAGGGGTACGACACCGCTGCCACCACTCTGGCTCTGTACTCCCTGCACGGCTTCTACCCGGACCTGATCGAACTGGCCGGCCGGCGGGACGACCTTCTCCTGGTCGATCTGCCCACCCTTTACGGCAGCTGACAGCAAGAGCGGCAAACCGCGAAACCGGCCGGGGCCGCCACCCCCCACAGGAGAGGCCCCGGCCGGCACACGGTACGAACCGCGTGCGGTCCGTACTTCCTTCAGCGCCGGGCGTGCGGTTTGTGTCACACCGCGTTCTGTCACCTGGTAGTTGCACGTTGTACAAACATGGACGTAGGCCCGTCCGAGCCCGTAGCGTGCTGCTTCGCGCCGGGGCCGGGCGCAGATCTCCGAGTGGCAGGATTGAGAGAGTGCTGGGGGACGACGCGGAGCTGACCGCCGCGGTGCTTGCGGCGCAGGACGGGGACGAGACCGCTTTCCGGACTGTGTACCGCGCCGTGCACCCACGGCTGCTGGGATACGTACGCACGCTGGTCGCCGACCCGGACGCGGAGGACGTCGCCTCCGAGGCCTGGCTGCAGATAGCGCGCGACCTCGACCGGTTCAGCGGTGACGCGGACCGGTTCCGGGGCTGGGCGGCGCGCATCGCGCGCAACCGCGCCCTCGATCACATACGCATGCGGGGCCGCCGCCCCGCGGTCGGCGGCGACGAGTCGGAGCTGACCGGGAAGCCGGGCGACGCGGACACCGCGGACGAGGCGATGGAGTCCCTCGCCACCGGTGAGGCGCTCGCCCTGATAGCCCGGCTCCCGCAGGACCAGGCGGAGGCCGTCGTGCTCCGCGTCGTCGTCGGGCTTGACGCGAAGAGCGCGGCGCAGACCCTCGGTAAGCGCCCCGGAGCCGTCCGTACGGCGGCCCACCGCGGCCTGAAGCGGCTCGCCGAGCTGCTCGGTTCGGAGGGCGCCGACCCCAAGGACGCCCTCGACGCCGTACCGCCCCAGAGAGAGCCGCGCGGCTGCGCGGTGACGTCCGCCGGTGTGACGCAATCGCGTACGCGGACGCAGAAGGACATGTGATGGCCGACGAGCAGCACCAGTGGCTGGACCGCGACGCGGCGGAGCGTTTGCTGCGCGGCGAGCCCGTCGAAGGCCTCGACCCTCACACCCGCGCCGAGGCCGACCGGCTGGCCCAGGCGCTCGCCGCGCTCGCCGCGCAGGACCGCGCCGGTGAGGCGGGACCGGTGGCGGAGGCCGGTAGTGGCAGCGGCAGCGGTGCCGGGGTCGGCATCGTCGGCAGTGACCTCCAGGGCGAAGTCTCGGGTCAACTTCCGGGCGAAGCCGCCGCGTTGGCCGCCTTCCGGGCCGCGCACGCCGCCCGCGCCGCGACCGCGCAGGGCGGCGGTTCCAGGACCGCCCCGTACGCGACGGCCGCCCACGAGGCCGCCGCGGGCGAGAGCGTACGTCTGGGACGCGCCGGGAACCGTCCGGGCCCCAGCCGCTGGGGCCGCCCCGTCCGCTTCGGGATCGCCGCGGCCCTCGCGGCCTGCATGGCGGGCGGTGTCGCCGTGGCCGCGGGGACGGGCGTACTGCCCTCGCCGTTCGGTACGCACAGCGACCCCGGCCCCGCCGTGTCCGCGTCGCCCGCCGCCACGCCGGAGGAGCCGTCGGCCGCTCCGTCGGACGACGCGGGCGAGCCGTCCGAGGACGACGACATGGTGCCGGACGAGAGCGAGGCACCCGACGACGGGCCGACGTCGCGGGAGCCGGTGAGCAGTTCGCCGCCGGAGGCCGAGGCGGGCGGCGCGCACACCGGCACGCCCCAGCAGCCGAGCGGTGACGGTCCCGACAGGACGCCTCGCGGCGACGGCGACGAGGCGAAGAAGTGGTACCGCACGGTGGTGACCGCCTGCCGCGCCTACCGCAGCGGCGAGCTCCAGGGTGAGAAGCGGCGCCGTCTGGAGGCGGCGGCCAAGGGTCCCGCGCGCGTGGAGGCGTTCTGCGGCCGGGTCCTCGGCGGCTCGGGCGGCGGCCACCAGGGAGACGGTGACGGCGGCGCCGGCGGCGGCCAGGGCGGCGGCGGCCAGGGCGGCGGAGAGAACGGCGACGGGGAGAACGGCTCGGGCGGTGACGAGGACGGCGGCTCCGGCGGTGACACCGGTCCCGCCCCGGTCCCGCCCATATCCACCCCCTCAGCCCCCCACGGCTCCCCGAACCCCTCCCGCAGCGCCCTCCCCACCCTCCCGTAACCCTCGCCCCACAGGGCTTGCCGCAGGTGGCGGACCCGCTCCGGGGCAACCCGACCGGAGCGCCGCAGCGCGAGGTGTGACGTTTTTCGAGGGGGCGACGCAGTAAGAAGTGAGCCGACTGGTCATCGGCCGACGCACGAGCCGGGGGTTCCCCCCGTACCTTCGGCTCCGTGCCCTCGGCGTGGGGGGGGGGGGGGGCCCCCCCCCCCCCCCCCCCCCCCGCCCCCCCCGCCGACCGTAGTGGGGGGCGCGGGACGGGGTGATTTAGTAGCCGGCGCCCGGCAGAAACAGCGCCCACACGC